>NZ_VFTP01000001.1:0-864330 GCF_006439455.1 Mesorhizobium sp. B2-9-1
TCCAGCAACGCTCCCTTCCTTTCCCTCCGGAGGGGGAAAGGTGGCGCTGCGAAGCAGCGACGGATTGGGGGAACCACGTGGCAATCAAGCCTCGGCCCGATCAGTCACGCCAGTCGCACAAGATGTGTGCATAGCGAGCGTGAACGGGGAGAAAGAAGCCAGTCTCAGATCTTGGCGTCGTGGGGCAGCGGCGCGGTGGCCTTCTCCAGCCAGGCCAGCGTTTCGCCGTCGACCATCGGGCCGATCTCGGCCAGCACCCGGGCGTGATAGCGGTCGAGCCACTGCAGCTCGTCCCGATGCAGCAGGTCGGTGCGGATGAGCCGCTTGTCGATCGGCGCCAGCGTCAGCGTCTCGAAGCCGTGCATGGCGATGTCGCCGCCTTCGATCTGCTCCGCCGGCGTGACCAGGATCAGGTTCTCGATGCGGATGCCGTAGGCGCCTTCCTTGTAGTAGCCCGGTTCGTTGGATAGCATCATGCCGGCCAGCAGCTTTTCTGTGCCGGTGCGGGCGATGCGCTGCGGCCCTTCATGCACGGCGAGGTAGGAGCCGACGCCGTGGCCGGTACCGTGGGCGAAGTCGCAGCCATGCTTCCACAGCGCCACGCGGGCAACGGCATCGATCTCCGAACCGCGCGTGCCGGCGGGGAAACGCAGCGTCGAGATGCCGATCATGCCCTTCAGCACGAGGGTGAAGTGCTCGCGCATCTCCTCGCTCGGCTGGCCGATCGGCACGGTGCGGGTGATGTCGGTGGTTCCGTCCTGATACTGACCGCCGGAATCGAGCAGGAACAGCTCGCCGCTCTCAAGCTTGCGGCTGGTGGCGCGCGAGACGCGGTAATGCATGATCGCGCCGTTTGGGCCGGCGCCGGAAATCGTGTCGAAGGAGACGTCGCGCAGCGGCATCTGCGTTTCCTCGCCGGTCTGCCGGCGCACTTCCTCAAGCTTGGTGACGACGGCGATTTCGTCCAGCGTGCCGGGCTTCTGGCGGTCGAGCCAGCACAGCAGCCTGGCGACCGCGGCGCCGTCGCGGCGATGCGCGGCGCGGCTGCCGGCGATCTCGGCCTGGTTCTTGGTCGCGCGCGGAATACGCGCCGGGTCGGCCGCCAGGACGACCGTGCCGCCATTGTCCTCGACCAGCAGGCGGAGCTTCTCCGCCGCCAGCACCGGATCGAGCGCGATTTTCGCGCCACCCTTGGCGAGCTCGATGATCGCGGCTTCGAACTCGCCCGGGTCATGCGGATCGGCAAGCTGGGTGAGATAGGCCGCGACCTGGCGCGGGAATTTGCGCTGGTCCATGAACAGCTGATGCTTGCCGTCGGCGGCGAGGATGGCGAAGCCGAGCGCCAGCGGCGTATGCGGCACGTCGCCGCCACGGATGTTGAAGGCCCAGGCGATAGAGGACGGATCGGTCAGCACCGCATGGGTGGCGCCTTCCTTTTCGATCGCGCCTGCCAGCCGCTTGAGCTTGTCCTTGGCGAGCTCGCCGGCAAGGTTTTGCGGATGGATCTCGACAGCCGCGCGGGGCGGTTCCGGCTGATCCGTCCAGATGATGTCGATGGGATTCCTGTCGAGCGGCACCAAGGTCGCGCCGGATTGCTCCGCCGATGCCTTCAGCGCCTTGATCTCGCCGATCGTGTGCAGCCAGGGGTCGAAGCCGAGCCTTGCGCCCTTGCCGAGATTGTCCTTGATCCAGCTGGCCGGCGGATTGTCGATGAGGCTTTCGACGGTGAAGATCGAAAGATCGACCTCGCCCCGCACCTGCAGCGTGTAGCGGCCGTCGACGAAGATGAAGGCGCGGTCGCGCAGCACGATCGCGACGCCGGCCGAACCCGAAAAACCGGTCAGCCACTTCAGCCGCGCCGAGCGGTCGGCGACATATTCGCCCTGGTGCTCGTCCGCGCGGGGAACAAGGAAGCCATCCAAACCATTCTCAGCCAGCCATTGCCGCAGCAGCGCCACACGCGGCTTACCGACGGCAGGATCACCAGCGGAATCAAAGGTCTGGAACATTATTGGCCTCTCTTCGATACTTGTTGCGAGCGTAGCGCATGACCCCGGAAATCGGAATCGATTTCGGCAGGGCCAGATCGGCTGGATGCAACCCGGCCTCAGCGCTTGAGATGGATGGTCACCCAGCCCTCGCGATGCAAGGTGCGCACGTGGCGGAAGGCTTGGCCGACATAGGCCGAGATCACCGCGTCGCGCTGCCGGTCGAGGATGCCGGAGAGCACCAGCGAGCCACCGAGGCCGATGTGCTTGGCCATTTCGGGCGCGAGCCGCATCAGCGGCCGGGCCAGGATGTTGGCGACGATGAGGTCGAAAGGCGCGCGCCTGGCGAAGATCGGATGATGGAAGCCGGGCGCCGTCACCGTCTCGACCAGCGCCTTGGCGTGGTTGAGGCGGGCATTGGCGGCGGCGACGCGGACGGCGACCGGATCGATATCGGTCGCCAGCACCGGGATATGCGCGAGCTTGGCCACAGCAATCGCAAGCACCGCGCTGCCGGTGCCGAGGTCGAGCGCATTGCGCGGCCGCTCGCGCAGCACCACCTGCTCCAACACTTCGAGGCAGCCGGCGGTGGTGCCGTGATGGCCGGTACCGAAGGCAAGGCCCGCCTCGATCTCGATGGCGAGGTCGCCACTGCGACGCTTGGCCCGGTCGTGCGAGCCGTGGACGAAGAAGCGTCCGGCGCGGACCGGCTTCAGGCCTTCCAGCGAGCGCGACACCCAGTCCACGTCGGGAAGGACCTCGCGCTCGATCGCGTTCGGCAGGCCGAGACCGGCGAGGATATCCTTGACCCGGACCTCGACGGGATCGACGTCGCCATCGGCATAGAGCGACACTTCGTGGATATCTTTTTCCTCGTCGAGCTCCAGCACGGCGATCGGCAGGCCGTCCTCCTCGAAGGCGGCGTCCAGTGCGGCAAAGATGCGGTCGGCCTCGAGCTTGTTGGCGGTGAAGTGGAGCCTAGTCTGGCCCATCAGGTCTGCCCACCCGCAGCCAGCCGCTTCAGCTTGGCTATCGCGGTGTCGGCGCTCTCGCCATAGGCGATGGTGCCGGCGAAATCGCCCTTGGCGTTGAGCAGCAGCACCGAGGCCGTGTGGTCCATCGTGTAGTCGCCGTCTCCGGTGTCGACCTTCTTCCAATAGATACCGAAGGCCTTGGCCATGGCGTGCACCTTGTCCGGATCGCCGGTGATGCCGGTGATGCGGTCGGAGAAGTTGCTGACATAGGTGTTCATCGTCTCCGGCGTGTCGCGTTCGGGATCGACGGTGACGAAATAGGCGTTGAGGTCCTTGCCGCTGTCGCCCATCGTCTTCAGCCAGCCGGCGAGCTCAAACAGTGTCGTCGGGCAGACTTCAGGGCAATGGGTGAAGCCGAAGAACACGACGCTGGGGTGTCCCCTGAAGGCGGCTTCGGTGATCGGCGCGCCTTTCTGGTCGACCAGCGTGAAAGGCGCGCCGAAGGGCTCGCCGCCATAGTGGCCCCGGTACCAGTCGAATGTCAGCCAGCCGACGCCCGCCGCCATCAGGACAAGAATGCCGACCAGGATTGAGCGCATCATCAGTGAATGTCCGTTGCTTTGGCTGGAAGCCAGTTAGGCGACAGTCTTAGCGGGTCGGCGCCGGGCGCGCAAAGATGTCGCGTTGCCGCAAGCGGCCGGGCGGGCCGATCGGCTTGCAAACGCCACGATCCTGTCCCACCTGACATCGGCAAACGTGAACCGAGGAGGCTTCCTTGCGAAAATTGATCGGCTTGTTCGCCGCCTGTCTTGCCCTGAGCGCCGGCGCGGCCATGGCTGACGAAGTGGGTAAAGTGGGTGTCGACTGGGTCGGCAACGACATCATGGTCGACGCGATCAAGGACCCGAAGGTCGACGGCGTCACCTGCCATGTCGCCTATTTCGACCGCAGCATCATCGACCGGCTGCATAAGGGCAACTGGTTCGAGGATCCTTCCGATTCGTCGATCTCCTGCCGCCAGACCGGGCCGATCACCATCGGCGACATCGACATGGGCGAGAGCGGCGAGGAGGTGTTCAAGCAGGGCCTCAGCCTGATCTGGAAACAGCAGGTGGTGAACCGCATCTACGACAAGAAGAACGAGACGCTGATCTATCTGTCGCATTCGCGCCAGGTGCAGAACGGCTCGGCGAAGATGTCGGTCACGACCGTGCCGCTTTACGGCCAGAACGTGGTGTGGACCAAGGGCAAGCCGCAATAGCTTCCAACAGGCCTTGCCGGGACAGGCCGCGCTTGCGGGGCCGTCCCCGCCGGCGTAAAGCCCCCTCATGGATCGTCCTGAAAATCTCGTCCTCAAGGATCCCGAGCCGCGCATCCATCCGACCGCGGAGCTGAAGGCATGCAAGCTCGGCCGCTATGCCTCGATCGGCGAGCGGGTGATCCTGCGCGAGGTGAGCGTCGGCGATTTTTCCTATTTCGAACGCCATTGCGAGGCGATCTATACGACGATCGGCAAGTTCTGCTCGATCGCCGCGAACAGCCGCATCAACGCGCTCGAGCATCCGATCGAGCGGCTGACGCAGCACAAGGTCAGCTACCGGCCGAACGAGTATTTTCGCTGGCTGGGCGTCGACACGGCTTTTCGCGCGCGGCGGCAAGCAAAATCGGTCAGAATCGACCATGATGTCTGGATCGGACACGGCGCGGTGATCATGCCGGGTGTCGCGATCGGCAACGGCGCGATCATCGGCGCCAATGCGGTGGTGACACACGACGTCGCGCCCTACACGATCGTCGCAGGCGTTCCGGCAAAGCCGCTGCGCCGGCGGTTCTCGGCCACTGTCGCGGCGCGCATTGAAGCCCTCGCCTGGTGGGACTGGGCGCCCGAGAAACTGGCGAGCGCAATCCCCGACATGCAGGCCATGCCGATCGAAGCCTTTCTCGATCGTTGGGAAGAAACGCTCACTGACGCGGGCAGAACGCCGTCGAGCACATGACCGGCGCTATCCGACCGGTCCCCTTCCGGGAATCAAATGCCCCTTCCGCCATGCGGGGGTGGCGCAGCGGAAGGGGCTGGAGGTAAACCGCCGTGAAGCGGAAGGAACAGGCTTTCGGCCTGCAACCGCACTATGACGCACAATCGGATAAGGTGTTTCTTCGCGCGCCTGCGCTTTCTGCGTGTATGCGATTGCGGCTGCGAAGGCGAAAATTCAATCCTCGGGAACCGGAGAAGGCGGCAGCTTGTTTCTTCGCAAATGCCTGAGCATCCACGGTCCAGGGAATTGCATGATCGAGAAGGTTTTTACGAGGATAGCCAACCATGTGGCCCATCTAGCGGGTCTGCCGCCCACCTTTGCCGTCTGTGTGCTGATCGTGGTTATATGGGCGTTGAGTGGGCCGATCTTCGGGTTTTCGGATACTTGGCAGCTGGTCATCAACACCGGCACCACCATTGTCACCTTCCTGATGGTGTTCCTGATCCAGAACACGCAGAACCGCGACGGCGCCGCGATCCAGGCTAAGCTCGACGAGCTGATCCGCGTCAGCCGCGCCCACAACCGTTTCATCGGCATCGAGCACCTGACGGAGACCGAGGTCGAGGAAATACGCGCCAAATGCGAGGCGGCGGCAAAGCGGCACGACCGCAAAATCGCCGAAGCGGCGGCCAACAAGGCCGTGGCCGAAAAGAACGGCACCAAGGGCAATCGCAAGATCGCCCAGACGGCTGCAAAGAAAGCCGTCGGGGGCAAGAGCGGCTCCAAGAAGAAAGCCGCCGCGTGACCGGACTGTCAGCGGTACATGAAGGCCGCGAAGGCGTCCTTGTGGTCGGGATGCCAGCGCGACAAGGCAGGGCGGTTCTCGATGATGTCGCCGATCGCCCAGGCCATGCGTTTTTCATCCGTCGACCGTGCCACCTCGTTGTCGGGGCACAGGATGTAGAAGTCGTCGTCCAACAGCGATGTCAGCATGAAGTCGATCACCTGCTCGCCGGTCCAGGCGCCGGCGGGCTTTTCCGTCGCGCCTTCGGTCAGGCCAGTATAGGTGAAGCCCGGGATCAGCAGATGCGCCGACACCTTGGCTCCCGGCTCGTTGCGCAGCGCATGCGCCAGCCCTTCGGTAAAAGTCTTCACGCCGGCCTTGGAGACGTTGTAGGCGAGGTTGCCGGGCGGCGTGGTGATGCCCTGCTTGGACCCGGTGTTGATGATCAGGCCCGGGTTTCCGGCGGCGAGCATGCGCGGCGCGAAGGCTTCGACGCCATGCACGACGCCCCAGAAATTGATGTCCAGCAGCCGCTTCCAGGCGTCGCGGTTTTCCCACGGCTTGCCCGGATTGTTGCCGACGCCGGCATTGTTCATCAACACCGACACCGCACCGAAGGCGCCGTAAGCGAGGTCCGCCAGCCGGTCGACCTCTTCCGCCCTTGAGACATCGGTCGGGATTGGGAGGATGGCATCCTCGCCGCCGATCGCGGCGACCGCCTGCTTCGCCTGGTCGAGGCGCATGCCGCCGATGTCGGCAAGCACCACCTTCATGCCCATTGCCGCGAACCGTTTTGCGGCTGCAAGGCCGATGCCGCTGGCGCCGCCGGTGATCACGGCGACATTGCCGGAGGCGAAGGCGGGCAGGGCGGTCTGGATCTGGGCGTCGCTGGTCATGAGTTCCATCCTTGTTCGGGTCGGGCCGAACTTAACGCCGGGCGCAGCCGAGGCAAGGCCGGTTGGTCCCATCATTGACGGCAAAAGCCGCAACGGGTTGACGGCAAGAGCCGCAACGGGTTGACCATCGCAGCGCTCGCCGCGCATGTTGTCCCAAAAAGGAGTTCGGCATTTGACCGACTGGATCGGAATCCTGAAGGAGCAAACCGTCAACGGCGACCAGATGAGCCGCGAGGTGCCGAAGATGCTCGCCAATCCCGACATCAGCGAGACGCAGGTGAAGACGCTGTTTGCGGCGCTGGAGAAGCAGGCGGATTTCGCCGAGAAGCTAAGGCTGGCGCTGGAAAAATTCGGCCATGACTTTCCGATCATCAAGGCGGCCGAGAGGCTGGAGGAGCGCTATGCCGACCTTGCTGCCTCCGCGGCAGAAAAGCTGAAAACCATGCGGAAGTAAGCGTTATTTCTCGACCAACCGTTCGAAGCGCTTGTCCGGCACGAACCAGATGGCAGCCACAACCACATAGATCGCCACGCTGATCCACTGGTTGAGGAAGCTGAGCAGGACGGCGGCGATGTAGAGCGCCAGCGAGATCTTGCCTTTGTTGTCACGGCCGACGGCCTTGGCGAAGGTCGTGTCGGCGCCGTGCAGATGGCGCAGCTTGAGGACCAGGATGGTGTAGGCGACGGCGCAAAGCGCGAGGTCGATGCCATAGACGGCGACCGGTACGGGCGCGAAGTGGTTCTCTCCCATGAACGCGGTGGTCACCGGCATCAGCGACAGCCAGAACAAAAGGTTCAGGTTAGCCCACAGCACGCGTCCATCGACGCGCTGCACGGTGTGGAACATGTTGTGCAGGTTGTTCCAGTAGATGCCGACATTGATGAAGGACAGCACATAGCAGAAGAAGACCGGCCACAGCGGCAGAAGCGCTGAGAAATCCTCGCCATGCGGCACTTTCAGCTCCAGCACCATGATGGTGATGATGATGGCGACGACGCCATCGGTGAATGCCTCGACCCGTCCCTTGCCCATGGTTCCTCCTCGTCGGCCGACAAAAGCTACGCGAGGATTTCGCACAAGACCATCCTGTCAGGATTGTCAGGAGGACGTTCGGTGGCTGGAACAGCGCCATTATACAGGCGTTGTGCTTGCAACCCCCGGAGGCTGCCATGACCAGCTACGCTCAAACCATGACGCGTGACAATGAGCTTGGCGGCGGCGCCGCAATGGCCGTCGTCGCCGCCATGATCGCTGCGCTTTTTGCCGGCAGCACCGCGCTGACGCCGCTTTACGTGATCTACAAGCAGGCCTTCGGCTTCTCGCAGGTCACGCTGACGCTGGTCTATGCTGTCTATGTGGTCGGCAATCTGGCGGCGTTGCTGTTTTTCGGCCGCCTGTCGGATGTCGTCGGCCGCCGCCCCGCCGCGCTAGCGGCGATGGGCGTTGCCGTGGTCAGTGCGTTATTTTTCCTGTTCGCCGAAAACCTCGCCTGGCTCGACATCGCCCGCATTCTCAGCGGGCTCGGCATCGGTGTCGGCGCGGGGGCGGGCACCGCCTGGCTGGCCGAGCTGATCGAAGGCAAGGACAAGTCACGCGCCGCCGTCATTGCCACCAGCACCAATTTTGTCGGTCTCGGGGCCGGCGCGCTCATGTCGGGGCTGCTCGCCCAATATGCGCCCTGGCCGCTCAGGCTGACATTCGCCGTCTATCTCGTCCTGCTTGCGCTGGTGACCCTGCTGATCTGGCGCACGCAGGAAACCGTCTCCAGGCCCGGACGGTTCTCCGAGGTCTCGCTGCGGCCGAGGCTTTCGGTTCCCGACGATATCCGCGCGCAGTTCGTGGCGCCGGCGGTGACCGGCTTCGGCGCCATGGCGCTGGTCGGCTTCTACGCGGCGCTGGCGCCGAGCATCCTGGCGCAGCAGCTGCATGTGATCAATCATGCCGAAGCCGGCGGGCTTTTCTTCGAGCTGTCGATCGTGGCGGCCATCACCATCGTCGGGACCACATGGCTCTCCAGCCGTTCCACCATGCTTGCCGCGCTGGTGCTGATGATCCCGACCGTGGCGCTGATCGTGGCGGCGCAGGTCTATGCCTCGATGGTCCTGATGATCGTTGCGACGGCGGTCTGCGGCGTGGCGGCGGCGCTCGGCTATCGCGGTGGCCTGCAAGTGGTGAATCAGATCGCGCCCGCCGACCGCCGCGCCGAGGTGGTCTCGGCCTTCTTCATCTGTTGCTTCTGCGGCAACGCGCTGCCGGTGATCGGTATCGGCATCCTGTCGAGCCTGGCGAACGCAACCATCGCAAGCCTGGCCTTTGCCGGCATGATCGTCGTCTTCTCGCTGGTGGCGCTTGGCTTCGGCGCCAAATACGCGCGGTAGCGGATTTTCACGTTTTCCTGTCGTCGCGGATTTTAGCCGTTCGGCGTCTCCGACAGGAGCTGCGCGCGCTGGCGCGGCACGCCGAGGCCGGTGTCGGGCGGCTCGCCGGCCGCCGGCCGGTCCTCGATCATGTGCATCGTGCGCCAGCGGCCGAAGCGGTAATAGGCGGCGGCGAGCGCCAGCGAGGCGATCGAACCCGCCGGAAAGCTCCACCACAGCGCCTCCTGGCCGATGACGCTGCGCATGGAATAGGCAAAGCCGGTGCGAATGATCAACACCGAGATGATCAGGATGATCAGCGGCGGCATGACAGCGCCGGTGGCGCGCACCGTGGCGAACAGCACGATCGTGACGCCGAACAGGATGAACGACCAGGACGCCACCTTGTTGATGTGGGCGGCGATGTCGATCGCGGCGCTGTCGGTGCTGAGGAAGAGGCTGAGCACCGCGCGGTCGAAGACGAAAAGCAGCGCCACCAGCGCGCCGGTCAGCACCAGGTTGAAGCCGACGCCCGATGCCGCGACCCTCCCGATGCGGTCCCAGCGCCCGGCGCCGACATTCTGCGCCGCCATCGAGGAGACCGCGGCGCCGATCGCCAGAGCCGGCATCTGGATATAGGTCCAGAGCTGCGCTGCGATGCCGTAGGCGGCTGCGACCTGGGAGCCGTAGGAATTGACGATGCCCATCACGGTCAACGCCGCCGCCGAGATGACGATCATCTGCAGGCCCATCGGAATGCCCTTGGAGACGACGATGCGCAGCAATGTCGGGTCGGGCCGCAGCAGCGCGAGATCGCTGCCCGCCAGCCGCAGCGGATGTTTGCGCACATAAAGCACGATCAGGATGGCGATCACGCTCACCGTCTGGCCAACAAGCGTCGACATTGCCGAACCGGCAATGCCGAGTTCGGGGAAGGGGCCGATGCCGCGGATCAGCAGTGGATTGAGCACGACGTCGAGCACGACCGCCAGCGCCATGAAGACGAACGGCGTGCGCGAATCGCCGGCGCCGCGCAGCACGGTCATGACGAAGGACAAAAGGTTCATCATCGGCACGGCGATGAAGATGATGCGTAAATAGGCGCGCGCCAAAGGCAAGGCATCGGCCGGCGTGCCGAGTCCGGTCAGGATGACGTCGACCCAGATCCAGCCGCAGACGGCGAACACGACCGAGACGAGAAAGAAGAAGGTGGCGCTGGTACCGACGATGCGCTTCGCCTCGGGCAGGTCGCGGGCGCCGACCGATTGCGCCACCAGAATGGTCGCCGCCATGCCGATGCCGAAGACGGTGCCGAGAATGAGGAACAGCACCAGATTGGCGTTGGAGGTCGCCGTCAGCGCCGCCTCGCCGAGGAAGCGGCCGACCCAGACCGCGTTGATCGAGCCGTTGAGCGACTGCAACACGTTGGAGCCCAGCACCGGCAGTGCGAACAACAGCAGCGTGCGCGGAATGGGGCCGCTGGTCAGGTCGCCGGTCCGCCGCCGGGTGGTCTGTTTGTCATCCATGTTGTCACCCATGGTGGTGAGGCCGAAACTGAATCAGGCCCGCGATGCTATCGCAGGCCTGATGTTCATGCATCCCTTCAGAAAAGGCGTCGGCTGCCGCGGCAGCCGATCCTATCCCATTACTGAGTGGTGTTTCCAGAAAGGCCGGGGAGTGTGACCTGATAGACCAGGAAGGTGGTGTCGACATCGGCGCCGTCCTCGGCTTTGTACGCAGCGCCGACCTGGAAGCCGTCCTGGGTGAGGAAGTCATTGTCGTTGGCGACGAACAGGAAATAGTCGTCGGGCAGCTTCGGATCGAGCACCGGCGCCAGCGACATCGCCTCCCACTTCTCCGAGAGGTTGTTCTTGTCGTTCGGCGCGCCATTGTGCAGGCCGAAACGGCCGAGCTCGCCCTTGTCGTTGATGTCGATAAACGGCGTCAGCTTCGCCGGCGTCACCGACGCATCGAGCATGCCTTTCGGCGCGACCGGCTTGTCGGCGGCGTCGAACGGGCCGTTGGCGATATCGGTGGCGGCGGAGAGGTCGACGATCTCGATCTTGCGGTAGAGCGATTCATCGCCCTTGACGCCCTGACCGTTGCCTGAGTCGCGCGCCAGCATCAGGAAGCTCTTGTCGGAGAGCGCGACGATCTCGCTCTGAGCGGCCACCTTGGTCTTGCCCTTGGCGTCCGTGAACACCGGCAGCGGCACGACATATTCATGCGCCAGCTTGAGATGGGCGAGATCGGAAGCGTCGTAAACCAGCGCGCGGGTGTTCTGGCGGGTCGAGCCGGAATCGCCGCCGTCCTGGCGGGGCGCCGACTGCAGCACGGCGATCAGGAACCTGCCGTCCGGCGTCATCGACATGCCTTCTAGGCCCTGGTTGTTCTGGCGACCGGTTTCGGGATCCTTCGGATCGGGCTCGGCAGCGCCCGGGCCCGGGTTGTCGGACGCGAAGTTCGGCTTGCCGTGGCGCATCGGCACCAGCGCCGCGGGCGGTTGCGTCGCCGACATCAGACGGCCTTCGGCCGAGAAGCGGTAGATATTGGGACCATATTCGTCTGAGATGAACATCGTGCCGTCCGGCAGCCGCACGATCGCTTCGTCGTCCAGCGCCAGCTTGCCATTGGCCTCAGGCAGGATCGGCATGTCGCCAGCGGCGGCGCGCACGCCGTTCGACGGATCGAGGCCGGTGGCGTCGGCGCCCTTGTCGTCGGTCAGAAGCATCGTGTCGGCGAGCGTCGCCTTGACGCCCGACTGTTCCTGTCCGGCGGCGGGTGCCGCGCCAGGAGCGGTCGGGGCCAGCTCGATCGAGATGGTGTTGAGGCGCGGGCGATAGTCAGTGGTGCCGACGACATTGTAGCCGCGGTCCGGCAGCAGCCAGAGCGAACCCTTGTAGGTGGCCCCTTCACGCGTCCAGGATTTGGTGTCGATCGCCATGCCCGAACCTGAACCGAAGGTCTCGCCGAACTTGTCCTTCTGGTTGGCCGGGATGCGGCCGATGCCGATGAGTCCCTTGTTGACGTAAGCGACGCCGTCGGCGAGCGCCGGCGTCATGGCGGTAAACAGGACAAGTGCCGCGCCGAGCGCGACGGTTCGGTTGAGATGTTTCATCGATATCCCCTTCTTGACGAGCAGAGCGGCCTGGAAGGAACGCGCATCGGCGATGCGGCGAGCCGGTTCCCGTCGAGCGGTCTAGGACGTGAACGTGATGGTTGCGTGACAGTTTCCTTCTCCCCTTGTGAGAGAAGGTGGATCGGCGCGTAGCGCCGAGACGGATGAGGGGTGTTCCAGCGGAGTGAAACGCTGGTGTCTTCTGGAGCACCCCTCATCCGTCGCCTTCGGCGACACCTTGTCCCACAAGGGGAGAAGGGAAAGCGCCTCCGCTCAATCGCTCTCTCTTGCAATCAGTTCCAGCGGCCAAACCTCGTGGATGATGCGCGTGCCTTCGGGGCCGGCGAAGGCGGGAAGCGAAGCGAGCAGCATCTCGGCCAGCCGCCGGCCCATGGGCTCCAGCGACGGACGGAAGGCGGTCAGCGTCGGCGAGAAGTAGCGGCAGAGCGGCGTGTCGACGATGACGATCACGGCCATGTCATGGCCCGGCTTGATACCCATCTCGGCCAGCGCCTTGCAGCCGCCGAGCGCCATCGCGTCATTGTTGAAGATGATCGCCGTCGGCGGGTTTTTGGAGCGCATTACTTGCGGCGTCACCTGGTAGCCGCCGGTCTCGTTGATGAAGCCATCGGCGATCAGGTTGGGGTCGACCTCGATACCGTGCCGCTTCAGCGCCTTGCGGTAGCCGTCGAGGAACAGGTAGCCGAAGTTGAGATCAAGCGAAGGGCGGATGGCGGCAATGCGGCGGTGGCCGCGCGCGACCAGCCGGTCGACGGCTTCATCACCCGCCCTCTCGAAATCGATATCGAGTGAAGGATACGTGTCGCCGCCGGACTGACTTCGGCCAAGCGTGGCGAAGGGAAAGCCGGCCTTGCTGAGATAGTCGATCCGATCGTCTTCCCTTCGCGTATTGGCCAACACGACCGCGTCGGCCCGGCGCGTCTCGACCACGCGGCGCAACCGCTCCTGCTGATATTGGCCCGGCTCACCCATGACGACCATCAAATCCAGGTCATGCTCGGCGAGCCGCGCCTGCAGGCCGGTCAGGAACGGGATGAAGAACGGCTCGCCATATTGCTGGTCGCCGGGATGCGGCTGCAGCATGAAGGCGATCGAGCGGGTGGCGCCCTGGCGCAGGCTGCGGCCTGATTGATTGGGCGAATAGTTCAGCTTCCTGGCTGCTTCGAGCACACGCTGGCGTGTGTCGGCATTGACGTCGGCACGGCCGTTCAGCGCCCGCGACACGGTGCCGATCGAGATGTTCAGGTGACGCGCGAGATCGTGGATGCTGGACGCCAAGGACGGATTCTCCCCCTGCCTTGGCTAGCACCGGCTGCCGCTCAGGCCAAGGCTTCGGGACGATTTTTGCAAGCAGCCGGTTGACATTCTACGCCATCGGGTGTGTTCTCGTAAACGTTTACGGAAAAACGTTTACGGTGACGCCGTGGACGCCGTGACATCCGGTCTGGAGGGACCGGCGGAGGAGGAGCGCTGGATGATGAAGGTCGTCCTGGCCGGGTGCGGAGCGATGAGCAAGCACTGGCTCGATGCCGTGAAGCAGATCGACGAGCTCGCCGTTGTCGGCGTCGTCGACCTCGATGCCGAGCGGGCCCAGGCGAGGGCGCGCGAATACGCGCTCACCAACGCCGTCATCGGCACCAACCTCGACGCCGTCCTCGACCAGACCAAGCCCGATGCCGTGTTCGACGTCGTGGTTCCCGCCGCGCGCCGCGAGGTCGCGCTTTCGGCCTTCGCGCACAATTGCCATCTGCTCACCGAGAAGCCGCTGGCCGACAGTCCCGACAATGCGCGCGCCATCGTCGAGGCAGCGCGCCGCGCGGGGCGCATCCACGCCGTCGTCCAGAACCGCCGCTATGTCGCCAATGTCAGGCGCATCAGGCGCTTCCTGGACTCCGGCGTCATCGGCAAGCCGACCAGCATCCACGCCGACTTCTTCGTCGCGCCGCATTTCGGCGGTTTTCGCGAGGAGATGGCCCATGTGCTCCTGCTCGACATGGCGATCCACACGTTCGATGCCGCGCGTTACATGGTCGCCGGTGAGCCGGCCAGTGTCTATTGCCAGGAATGGGAACCCGTGAATTCCTGGTACAGGCAGGGGTCGTCGGCCAGCGCCGTCTTCGACCTCGGCGGCGGCAAGATCTTCACCTATGCCGGCTCCTGGTGCGCCGATGGTTTCCGCACGAGCTGGGAGGGAAGCTGGCGCATCGTCGCCGAGCGCGGCAGCCTTTTGTGGGACGGCCATGACGGGCTGAAGGCGGAGGTGATTGCGTCGGGCCGCGACGGGATCATCGACAAGACCCAGCCCATCGCAGTGCCGCCGCTCGATCCCGCCGACCGTGTCGACGGCCATGTCGGCATCATCCGGGATTTCATGCACGCGATCGAGACCGGCGTCGAGCCGGAGACGCGCGGCGCCGACAACATCAAAAGCCTGGCCATGGTCTTCGGCGCCATCGAGAGCGCGGAGAGCGGGCGGCGCGTGACAATCGCCAAGGAAGCACAATGACGGCAAACCCGCTTCTCGATATCAGGATCGGCACCATGGTGCGGGCCAATCTCGACGATCCGGCGGCCTATGTCAGGCAGATCCTGCCGCTCGGGTTCGAGAGCATCCAGCCTTTCTTCTGGCAGACACTGGGCGGCAAGGACCTGAAGCGCCTGGCGGGCGAGATCCGCGAGGCGATCGGCGACGCCGATGTGACCGTGTCCTCGATCGGTGTGTTCGGCAACGCGCTCGAGAATGGAGAGGTCGATCGCGGTGTGCTGGCAGCCTGGGAGACGGTGATCGACAATGCGCATCTGTTCGGCGCTTCGACGGTCAGCGGCTTCACCGGCCGCATCCGCGGCAAGAAGCTGACCGACAGCCTGCCGCGCTTCCGCGAGGTGTGGGGCCCGCTAGCCAAGCGTGCCGCCGACAAGGGCGTGCGCATCGCTTTCGAGAATTGCGCGATGGACGGCAACTGGGCGAGCGGCGATTGGAATATCGCGCATAACCCGGATGCCTGGGAGCTGATGTTCAACGAACTGCCGGACGACAATCTCGGGCTGGAATGGGAACCCTGCCATCAGCTCGTCTATTTGATCGATCCGATGCCGCAGATCCGCAAATGGGCGCCGCGCATCTTCCACGTCCACGGCAAGGACGCGACGGTGCGCTGGGACGTCATCCGCGAGCATGGCGTGTTCGGCCGCCTGCCATTCGTGCAGATGCGCACGCCGGGTTTCGGCGACAGCGACTGGACGCGGGTGATCAGCGAGTTGCGGCTGGCCGGCTACAAGGGCGCCATCGACATCGAGGGCTGGCACGACCCGGTCTATCGCGGCGACCTCGAGATCACCGGACAGGCGCGCGCGCTCGACTATCTGAAGCAATGCCGGGGAGGGAACAGCTACCTGCCCAATCCGGCTTGAGGCCAAATTCGATGTGTGGATTGGCCGGCGGGAGGAGCCGGCCGACCGAGGACGCAGATCAATTCGAAACCCTCTATCGGGAGGGGCTAAAAGGGAGGAACGTGCATGACGACCAGAAGGACTGTTCTGCGCTCGACCGTCGTGGCGGCTGCCACGGCGCTCTGCGCCTCGATCTCTGCCTTGCCGGCGCACGCGCTCGACGCGCAATGGTGCAAAGACGTACACATCCGCTTCTTCGTCGGCGGCGCCGAGGGCGACGCCTTCGGCACCATCGTCTATAATGGCGCCAAGCAAGCGGCGGCCGACCTCGGGCCGAAGGTCGACTACATCTTCTCGCAGTGGGACGTCGAGAAGATGGTGCAGCAATTGCGCGAAGCGGTCGCGGTCAAGCCGCAGGGCATCGCCATGATGGGCCATCCGGGCGATGCCGCGATCATGCCTTTGGCCGAGCAGGCACATAAGGACGGCATCAAGATGATGTACCAGAACGTTCCGGTGCCGAAGGTGGTGGCGGCGTTCGGCGGCGGCTATGTCGGCGCGCAGCAGGAGCAGCAGGGCCGCGCGCTCGGTGTCGAGGCGTTCAAGCTCGGCAAGCTCAAGGCCGGCGACAAGGCGATCATGATCGGTCCGTTCGAGAATGAAAGCCGCGGCGCACGCGAGCGCGGCACGGTGGCGGCGCTGAAGGAGGCCGGCGTCGAGGTGATCCAGCTGTCCTCGCCGCCGAGCGGCGAATGGGCGTCCGATCCCAACCTCGCCATTCCGGTGATCACCGCGGCGCTGCTCAACCACCCCGACGTCAAGGCGGTCGGCTATCCCGGCGGCCAGATGCTCGGCAATGTCGCCACCTATATGCAGGCGGCGGGCCGCAAGCCCGGCGACATCTTCAACTTCGGCTTCGACACCAGTCCGCAGATCGTCGAGGGCTTCAAGGGCGGCTGGGTGCAGCTGACGGCCGACCAGCAGCCGTTCCTGCAGGGCTACCTGCCGATTCTCAGCCTCTGCCAGCAGGTGGTGCTGGGGCTGGCGCCGATGAATGTCGACACCGGCGCCGGTTTCGTGACGCCGCAGAACTACGAGATCGTCTCAGAGCTCGCCAAGCAGGCGCTGCGCTGACCTCCCAGGCAGCCGGCCGGGCTTGTCCCGGCCGGCTGGACCGCCGGCGACGAGGCCGCCGAACAGACATTGCAAGCGAGGATCGCATGGGCGAACGCATCATCGAACTGCGCGACATCAAGAAATCCTACGGCCAGGTCTATGCGCTGGGCGGGGTCAACCTCAGCGTCGACCGCGGCGAGGTGGTCGGCCTTATCGGCGACAACGGCGCCGGCAAGTCGACGCTGATCAAGATCCTGTCCGGCGTGGTCAAGCCGACCAGCGGCGAGATCCTGGTGCGCGACAAGCCGGTCACCGGGTGGAGCGCGGCGCGCTCGCGCGACGCCGGCATCGAGACGGTGTTCCAGGACCGCGCGCTGGCCGTGCAGCAGACGATCGTGCGCAACATCTTCATGGGCCGCGAACTGACCAGCTTCATGGGCTGGCTGAAGGTCGACAAGGAGATCGAGGAGGCGAGCCGGCTGATGCGCGAGATCGGCTTCACCTCGAAAGTGTTCACGCCGCACTCGATCGTCGGCCAGCTTTCCGGCGGCGAGCGCCAGGGCGTGGCGATCGCCCGCGCCATCTACAAGCAGGCGGAACTGATCATCCTCGACGAGCCGACGACGGCGCTGTCGCTGACCGAGACCGCCAAGGTCTTCCACTTCGTGCGCCAGGTGCGGGCGAGCGGCCGCTCGATCCTGTTCATCGGGCACAACATCCACCATGTCTTCGACATCGCCGATCGTTTCGTCGTCCTCGACCGCGGCAAGGTGGCGCTCGCGGCCGACCGCAACGAGGTCAAGTCGGCAGAAGACCTCATCAACTTCATGGAAGACGTGGCACACCCCGGCGGATTGCCGGGACTGCATGAGGACGCGGAGCAGGGAGCGCAATGAGCAAGGCGATGGAACCCGATCTGCAAACTCCTCTGGGAACGGCAAGCGGCAAGGTAGCCAAGGGACCGGCCAAGGAATGGAGCCATCCGTCCAATCACTGGCTGCGCGGCTTCGTCCTCGACAACCGCGCCTCGCTCGGCACGCTCGGCGTGTTCATCGTCATGATGGCGGTGTTCATGATCGCCAACCCGACCGTGTTCACCACGTGGTATCTCTACAGCTCCGTGCTGACGACGCTTCCCGTCGCGCTGTTCGTGGTCGTGCCGCTGGTCTTCGTCGTCACCTGCGGCGAGATCGACCTGTCATTTCCCGCGACAATGGGCTTTGCCTCCTGGGTCTTCGCGCTGGTCGTGCAGGCAGGCTACGATCCGTTTATCGGCATCGCGGCGGCGCTCGTCACCGGCATGCTGCTCGGCTTCCTGGTCGGCTCGCTGGTCGTCTATGGCGGCCTGTCGTCGCTGATCGCCACGCTCGGCATGAATTTCCTGCTGCGCGGCCTGATCCAGATCATCAACGAAGGCAGGTCGACGGCGCTGACCGGCCTTGCCGACAGCTCGGCCTACAAAATCTTCTCCAGCCAGGTCTGGGGCATCCCCGTTCAGGTCTTCTGGGCGATCGCCTTCGTCGTCTTCTCGGCGCTGCTCTACAACCGCCATCGCTTCGGTGCGCAGGTGAAAGTGGTCGGCGACAATCCCGACAGCGCCAGGCAGATGGGCATCGACGTCAAATGGGTTCGGGTGAAAGTGTTCGTCTTCGTCGGCATCGGCGCGGCGATCGCCGGCACCTTCTCGGTGATGATCAATTTCACCTGGTGGCCGACGGCGGGCGACGGCTATCTGCTGCCGGTGCTGGCCTCGGTATTCGTCGGCGGCACGCCGACCTGGGGCGGCATCGGCACGGTGGTCGGCGGCGCGATCGGCGCGGTCACCGTGTCATTCATCCAGACCGGCGTGGTAGCGGCGGGCCTGAGCGGCTTCTACGTGCAGTTCTTCAACGGGCTGATCATCATCCTGTCGCTGCTCGGCCATAAATGGAACCAGGCAAGGTACAGGTGAGGAGGCCGGTCACACCGGCGCGACAAACCCGTCCAGCACCCGCTTCTGGCCGGCCTTGTCGAAGTCGATGGTGAGCTTGTTGCCGTCGATGGCCGCGATGTTGCCGTTGCCGAATTTCTGGTGGAAGACGCGGTCGCCGACATTGAAGGCGGATGGCGTGTCGGCGACGGATTTGGCGACCAGCTCGCCCTCGATGGTGCGGCCTTTCACGCTGGTGCGGCCGGCGCCGTAGCCTGAATCGGTTTCGCCATAGCCGATACGCTCGACCTGGTGGCCGGAGCGGGTGCCCCAGTTGCGGTCGGTCGCCTCGGTGCGGTTCGCCTGCGCGCGTTGCCAGCCGGGCGTTGCATAAGTGTTGGAGAAGCTGCCCTGGTCCTTGGCGCCGATATTGTCGAAGCGCGAGGCGCCGTAGGGGTTTTGCCGGCCGCCACCGCGCCCGGAAGCGAACGAGCCACCGCCATAGGGATTGCCGTAGCCGCCGTAGCTGTTGCCGCTGTCGGCAATATCGATATGGGTTTCGGGCAATTCATCGACGAAGCGCGACGGAATCGTCGATTGCCAAAGGCCGTGAATCTGGCGGTTGGAGACGAACCAGATATGCAGGTTCTTCTTGGCGCGCGTCAGGCCGACATAGGCGAGCCGGCGCTCTTCCTCGAGGCCGGAGCGTCCGCCTTCATCCAGCGCACGCTGATGCGGGAACAGGCCTTCCTCCCAACCAGGCAGGAAGACGGTCTCGAATTCAAGACCCTTGGCCGAATGCAGCGTCATGATCGAGACCGCATCTTGCGATTCGCCTTGCTCGGCCTCCATCACCAGCGCGACATGCTCGAGGAAGGAACGCAGCGATTCATACTCCTCCATGGAGCGGATCAGCTCCTTGAGGTTTTCCAGCCGCCCGGGCGCCTCCGCCGAACGGTCGTTCTTCCACATGTCGGTGTAGCCGCTCTCCTCCAGGATGGTCTCGGCGAGTTCGGTGTGCGGGGTGGTTTCCAGAGCCTTCTGCCAGCGCTCGAAATTGGCTGCGACCTCGCGCAGCGCCGCGCGCGGCTTCGGCTTCAGCTCGTCGCTTTCGGCGAGGGTTGCGGCAGCCTCCAGCATCGGGATGCGCATGGCGCGGGCCGTATCGTGGATCTGGCGGATGGTGGCTTCGCCCAGACCGCGCTTCGGCACGTTGACGATGCGCTCGAAGGCGAGGTCGTCGCCGCCATTGGCGACGACGCGGAAGAAGGCAAGCGCGTCGCGGATTTCCAGGCGCTCGTAGAAGCGCGGGCCGCCGATAACGCGGTAGTTCAAGCCCAGCGTGATGAAACGGTCTTCGAAGGCGCGCATCTGGAAGGAGGCGCGCACCAGGATCGCCATGTCGTTGAGATTGTGCTTCTGCCGCTGATAGGCCTCGATGGCGTCGCCGATGGCCCGGGCCTCTTCCTCCGAGTCCCAGGCGGCGTGGACGTGCACCTTGTCGTCCTCGGGGTCGTCGCGGTCGGTGAACAGCGTCTTGCCGAAGCGGCCCTCATTGTGGGCGATGAGGTGGGAGGCGGCGCCCAATATATGCGCGGTGGAGCGATAGTTGCGTTCCAGCCGGATGATGGTGGCGCCCGGGAAATCCTTGTCGAAGCGCAGGATGTTGTCGACCTCGGCGCCGCGCCAGCCGTAGATCGACTGGTCGTCGTCGCCGACGCAGCAGATATTAACGGCGCTGGCTCCAATCTCCCCCACTTGGGGGGAGATTGGCCTGCCGCCGGCGTCAGCGCCTTTGCGCCTAGAATTGGGCCGCTGCGCCAGAAGCCGCAGCCACATGTATTGCGCGGTGTTGGTGTCCTGGTATTCGTCGACCAGTATGTATTTGAACCTGCGGTGGTATTCCTTCAGCACGTCCGGGTAGGCGCGGAAGATTCGGATCGGGTGATAGAGCAGGTCGCCGAAGTCGCAGGAATTCAGCGTCTGCAGCCGTTCCTGGTAGGCCTTATAGAGCTGGCGGCCCTTGCCGTTGCCGAAGCTGCGCGCATCGCCTTCCGCGATTTCATCGGGGCCAAGGCCCTTGTTCTTCCAGTTGTCGAGCATCTGGGCGAAGGTCTTGGCCGGCCAGCGCTTGTCGTCCAGCCCCTCAGCCTGGATCAGTTGCTTGATCAGCCGCACCACGTCATCGGTGTCGAGGATGGTGAAGTCCGATTTCAGTCCGGCGAGCTCGGCGTGGCGGCGAAGCAGCTTCACGCCGATCGAGTGGAAGGTGCCGAGCCAAGGCATGCCCTCGACATTGCCTTCGCCGATCAGGATGCCGATGCGCTGCTTCATCTCGCGCGCGGCCTTGTTGGTGAAGGTGACGGCCAGGATCTGCGAGGGAAAGGCCCTGCCGGTGGCAAGGAGATGGGCAATGCGCGTGGTGAGCACCCGCGTCTTGCCGGTGCCCGCGCCGGCCAGCACCAGAACCGGGCCTTCGGTCGTCTCGACGGCGAGCCGCTGCTCCGGGTTCAGGCCCTTGAGATAATCGGGCACGCCGTTCTGGCCGCTGCGGGCGGCCATGGCGCGCGCGGCTATGCCGGATGGAGCCGCAGCGGGCCGCGCATTCGGTTCATCGAAAAAAGGCATGTCCTCGGAAAAGCCCGACATCGCTCCCGAATGTAGTGATTCGGCAGCGAAAGACCAGAACTGTCTACGTTTTGTTCTAGTTTCGCGTGTCTGGCCGCAACTTGACAGCCGGAGCGGGTGAGGGAAAGCTGCCGGCAGGGCAGGGACGGCTCGCCGTCGCCTGAAAGCGGCCGCGAAGGCGCAACAGTCGAAGGAGCACCGTCTTGGCTGTCACCATCACCTCCCTCGTCCTCTTCCTCATCGGTCTCATTCTCGGCGGCGGCGGCATCTTGCTCATCGCGCTGGGCGGCAGTTGGTATTATCTGGTCGCCGGCCTGGTCTTCCTGATCACCGCCTGGCTGCTGTTCAGGCGCCGGTCGACCTCGCTCTGGCTCTACGCGCTGTTCGTACTGGCCACGCTATCCTGGGCGGTCTGGGAAATCGGCTTCGACTGGTGGCAGCTCGGCCCGCGCGGCGGCGTCATCGTGCTCATCGCGCTGTGGCTGCTGACGCCGTGGGCAAGGCGGGGCTTGCTCGGGCCGGACGGACGCGCGCCGCTGATCCTGGCCGTGCTCGCCTCGCTCGCGGTCGCCGGTTATTCGATGACCGCCGATCCCATGGATATCGGCGGCACGCTGGGCACCGAAAAGGCGGCGACGGCCGCCAATCTCGGCGGCGACATGCCGGCGGGCGAGTGGCAGTTCTACGGCCGCACGCCCTTCGGCCAGCGCTATTCACCGCTCGACCAGATCACGCCGGACAACGTCGCCAAGCTGCAGCCGGTCTGGACCTATCGCACCGGCGACGTGAAAGGCCCCGACGATATCGGCGAGACGACCTATCAGGTGACGCCGCTGAAGGTGGGCGACGCGCTGTTCATCTGCACGCCGCATAATTTCGCCATCGCCATCGATGCCGCGAGCGGCAAAGAGAAGTGGCGCTACGATCCGAAGATCAAGTTCGACCCCAACCGCCAGCATCAGACCTGCCGCGGCGTGTCCTATTATGCCGACGCCAAGATCGCCGCCGGCCAGCCTTGCGCCGCGCGCATCTATCTGCCGACCTCCGACGCCCGGCTGATCGCGCTCGACGCCGCGAACGGGCAGGTGTGTCCGTCCTTCGCCGAGGGCGGCACGCTGAACCTGATGGCCAACATGCCCTATCCGAAGTCGGGCTATTACTATTCGACATCGGCGCCACTGATCGTCGGCGGCAAGATCATCGTCGGCGGCGCGGTCAACGACAATTACTCGACCGAGGAGCCGTCGGGCGTCATCCGCGCCTTCGACGTCAACACCGGCGCGCTGCTGTGGAACTGGGATTCCGGCAATCCGGATGTGACGACGCCGCTGCCCGCCGGGCAGACCTACACCCACAACTCGCCCAACATGTGGTCGACCGCGAGCGTCGACGAGAAGCTCGGGCTGATCTACGTGCCGCTCGGCAACCAGACGCCGGACCAGCTCGGCATGGGCCGCAGCGCCAATGTCGAGAAGTTCTCCTCCTCGATCACCGCGCTCGACCTCAACACCGGGCAATTGCGCTGGGTGCGGCAGACTGTGCATCACGATCTGTGGGACATGGACGTGCCGGCGCAACCGTCGCTGGTCGACATCACTACGGCGAGCGGCGTCGTGCCGGCGCTGGTCGGACCGACCAAGCAGGGCGATCTCTACGTGCTCGACCGGCGCACCGGCGAGCCGATCATTCCGGTGAAGGACGTGCCGGCGCCCGGCGGCGCGATCGAGGGCGATCATGCCTCGCCGACGCAGCCGGCCTCGGATCTGTCCTTCAATCCGAAGCCGCTGACCGGCGCCGACATGTGGGGCATCACCATGTTCGACCAGTTGGCGTGCCGGATCGAATTGAAGAAGCTGCGCTATGAGGGACGCTACACGCCGCCCTCGCTTCAGGGCTCGCTGATCTATCCCGGCAATTTCGGCGTCTTCAACTGGGGCGGCGTCGCGGTCGATCCGGTGCGGCAGGTGATGTTCGGCATGCCGACCTATCTCGCCTTCACCTCGAAGCTCATCCCCCGCGCGGACGTGCCGCCGCCGGGCGACACCAAGGGCAGCGAGCAGGGGCTGAACCGCAACGAGGGCGCGCCTTACGCGGTGGTGATGGGACCGTTCCTGTCGCCGCTCGGCATTCCCTGCCAGGCGCCGCCCTGGGGCTATGTCGCCGGCGTCGATCTCAAGACGGGAAACATCGCCTACAAGCACCGCAACGGCACCGTCTACGACATGACACCGCTGCCTTTGCCGCTGAAGGTCGGCGTTCCCGGCATCGGCGGGCCGATGATCACGGCTGGCGGCGTCGCTTTCCTGGGCGCGGCGGTCGATGACTATCTTCGGGCCTACGACCTCACCACCGGCAGGCAGCTCTGGCGGGCGAGGCTGCCGGCGGGCGGCCAGTCGACGCCGATGACCTATACGGTGGCCGACGGCCGCCAGTTCGTCGTCATCGTCGCCGGCGGCCACGGCTCGGTCGGCACGAAGCCGGGCGATTACGTGATGGCCTACACGATGCCGAAATAGGACAGGGCGGCGTCAGGCCTCAAAGCCCGAGATGACCGCGCAAGCTGGGCACCTGGTCCAGCACCTGATTGGTCAGGTCGGGGCCGGCGGCAACCTCGGCCTGCTTGATCAAGGTCTCGCCGGCCTGACGGATTTGCGCCATGTCGAGGCCGGACGCCTTGAGCGCGGCGATGCCGTTGATCAGCGCGCCGGCCTTTTCACCCAGCACGCCGCCCAGCGCGCCCTGCAGCGACGACAGAAGCCCGCCGCCCGAATTGGCCGTCGCGCTGGCGGCCATCACGTCGTATTTCTGGGCCAACGCATCGGCGCCGGGAATCTGGTCGAAGAAGGACGAAACGCTGGTGCCTTCAGCCTCATGCTCGAGCACGGAAAAAATGGTGCCCACAACCTTCTCGGTGGTCGGCTCGTCGAGGCCAGCCTTCGAGGAAACGGTGTTGATGATATCCTGGACGTTCATGGCATTCCCCTTTTTCGTCATTCGTATCGGTGAAGCCGATCCGGCAACTTCACGTCCTAATGTGACAGCACCATCAAGCCTTTCGGAAATGACCAAAATGTGATGAATCGCGCTGGCTTGTCGGCGCGACGGCGGGTTGGCTCCACCAGGGTTCCGCCCATATGGGTCGTCACCGGGGCGTGACTGGACCGTGCGATACTCGACCCTATCTTGCGGTTCGATCTGCCAATCGTCGTCGAGGACAGCCATGACCGAACCCGTTGCAAAGCCCGCCATCACGCAGCCTATCATCACCCAGGCGATGATCGACGCCTATGACGAATACACGCATCTGACGCTCGACCGCCGCCGCTTCATGGAGCAGTTGACGAAGCTGGCGGGCTCGGGTGCCGCGGCGGCCGCGATCGCGCCGATGCTGGCGGCCAATTCCGCAAAGGCGGCGATTGTCTCCGAGGACGACAGCCGCGTTAAGGGCGAGGACATCACCTATCCCGTCTCAAGCGGCGAGATGAAGGGCTATCTGGTCAAGCCCGCGAACCAGTCAGGCAAGCTCGGCTGCGTCATCGTCATCCACGAGAACAGGGGGCTGAACCCGCATATCCGCGATGTCGCCCGGCGCGTGGCGCTGGAGGGATTCATCGCGTTGGCGCCGGACTTCCTGTCGCCGCTTGGCGGCACGCCGTCCGATGAGGACAAGGCGCGCGACATGTTCACCAAGCTCGACGTGGCCAGAGTCGCCGCCGACGGCGTTGCGACGATCGCCTATCTCAAGGGCCTCAAGGATGGCAACGGCAAGGTCGGGGCGGTCGGCTTCTGCTGGGGCGGAGGCGCGGTGAACCAACTCGCCGTCCATGCGCCCGACCTCAGCGCCGGCGTCGCCTATTACGGCATGCAGCCCAAGGCCGAGGACGCTCAAAAGATCAAGGCGCCGCTGCTGCTTCACTATGCCGGGTTGGACGAACGCACCAACGCCGGCATCGACGCCTATAAGAAGGCGCTCGACGCCGCCCATGTCGAATACAAGGTGTATGTCTATGAGGGCGCCAACCACGCCTTCAACAACGACACCTCGGCCGCGCGCTATGACAAGAGGGCCGCCGACCTCGCTTGGGGCCGGACGATTGCTTTCCTGAAGGAGAAGCTTGCATAGCCGAGCGGTCCAGAGCAATTCCAGGAAGAGTGACAAACGGCAACCTTTCAAAATCCGTGTGTCGGAGAACCAGGGCGTTTCACTGTTTCACGGAAACGGCGCCGGGAATTGGTTGAAGCCGCCCCAGCCTCGTCATTCTATGGCGGAGCAAGGAGCGAAGCGACGCGCGCAGACCATAGAATCCATTCCGTGACTTCGAAGCGACGCCTCGGTGCAGAATTCTGCTCCGTTGCACGCCTTGGCGAAGGTAACGGCATGGATTCGAAGGATATTCGCGACGGAGCTTCGCTCCTGCTCCGCCCTGGAATGACGATCGCGATGGGCGTTTCGGCCAATCTCCGAGGCGTGCCACCTGCCAACGCAAACAGAGCCGACCGGTCAAAATCCCTGTGCAGTGCCACTAGGCGTTTGCCGCCGGCTTGTGGAAGGCCACCCCGGCGATGACCAGTGCAATCCCGACGCAATCGGTGAGGCTTGGCACCTGGCGCAGCACGATGACGCCGATCAGCGTCGCCGTGAGCGGCAGGAGCGAGAGCATCAGCGCGAAGCTCGCGCGCGGCAACCTCGCCATGGCGAGCTGGTCGCAGATGTAGGGGATGACCGAGGAGCAGATGCCGACACCGATCGCGGCGCCGAGCAGTTGCGGCGACGCGAAGGCGGGCAGCGCCTCGCGAAAGCCGATGGGCAACACGATGAGGAAGGCGACCGCCATGGCGGCGCCGAGGCCGGCGATGCCGATGCCTGCCTGGGCGACGCGGTGACCGATCACGATGTAGCCGACGAACAGGGCGCCGTTCAAAAAGGCCCAGAACAGGCCGACCGGATCGCTGGACCATTTCACGTCGATGAGCAGCAAGGTGCCGACAACGGCAATGGCGAGCGCGGCAAAGTTGCGCCGGCTGCGCAGGCCAACCAGCGCGACCGCGATCGTGCCGACGAATTCGATCGCCGCCACCAGCGAGATCGGCAGCCGGTCGAGCGCCAGATAGAACGAGCAGTTCATCACCGCCAGGCAGATGCCGAATGCCAGCAGCAGAAGTCGCTGAGGGCGATCGGCGCGGGCGAAAACGCGCCAGGGCCTGGTCAGGGGAGCAAAGACGAGGGCGGCGGTGGCGATGCGCAGCCAGGCCATGCCGAGCACGCCGACCTGAGCGAAAAGCAGCACGGCGAAGGCCGGCCCGAGATAATGGAACACGGCGCTGACGCAGAACCAGACATGCGGCGGCAACGCGTCGGCCGTTCTGGCAACCATGGTGGGGCCGGCGAGGGCTGGGTGCGCATCGGCGGCGGCCCGGTTTGCAGCCGGAATTTGCGTTTGCGTTTTCATGCGAGCATTATCGCAGGCGGAACTCGCGGATTACATGTGTAATGAATGGCTCGATTGACGCTTTGCTTTCTGATGGGAGAGGTTTGGCTTGAAAAACCTTCGAAGTGAAAATGTCGATCTGGACGCGATCGACCTGAAGCTCCTGCGGCTCCTGGAAAAGGACGCGCGCATCAGCACGGCGGAACTGGCGCGTGCGGTCGGGCTGTCGGCGCCGAGCGTGGCGGAGCGCATCCGCAAGCTGCAGGATAACGGCGTGATCGAGGCGTATACGGTCAGGATCAATCCGGCCGCTCTCGGCATGAAGCTGTCCGCATGGCTGAGAATCAGGCCGGTGCCGGGACAGCTTTCCGTGGTGGCGGACATCATCCGCGAGCTGCCGGAAATCGCGCAATGCGACCGCGTGACCGGCGAGGACTGCTTCGTCGCGCTCGCCCATGTCGGCTCGGTGAGCGAGCTCGAGCGGGTGATCGACCGGATCATTCCCTATGCGATGACCAACACCGCGATCATCCAATCGTCACCGGTCGAGCCGCGCTCGCCGCTGGGCGGGTTCAAGCAGCCATGATTCGGCGGTTATGACTCGGCAGCTATGACTGGGAGGATGAGGCAGCGACGATGAATCAAGCGTGGCCGCGCTTCATGCGCGCCTGCTTCAGGATCACGCGCCAGCGGATCATGTCGAACGGGATGGGTTCGTTGTTGTTGGCGATGTGGAAGATCTCGTTGTTGACGTTCTTCAGCGATCGCCAGAAATCATAGTCGGTGATGCGTGGATCGGCCGCCAAGCGCTCCACTTCGACGTTGATGTCGGTTTTCATGCACTATCCTCGCACCGCATTCCGCCAGCCGCCCCCGCGCAAACCCGGTACGGCGGTTTTCGAACGCGCCAGTGAGTCGTTCAACGGACTCAACCGACTTGTTCACGTTAAAACCTTGGTAAGGTTAACGCGGGCGTGCGGGTTTTCAAGCGCTCTTGCGCTTGATGCCGATCGAGCGGCCGGCGCGCTCCGGCGTCGGCAGTCCGGCATGAGCGGCGCGCATCGCCTCGACCTGGGCCATCACGTCGGCGGGGAAGGGAGCGACCTTCGGTCCTTCCATGTCGACATGCAGCGACAGCGACTCGGACGTGGCGGCCAGCCAGCCGTCGACATGGCGGATTTCCTGGTAGGCACGCAGGCGCTTCTCGTCATGGTCGATCAGCTGGAACGAGACATTGACCTTGTGGTCGAGGTGCAACTCCTGCACGTAGCAGACATGAACTTCGGCCGTGTAGATGGTGAGGCGTCGCTCCTTGGCGTAGTTCGGCCCCATGCCCATCAGCTCGAACGCCTGGTCCGAGCAGCGGTCGAACAGCACGTTGTAGTAGGCCATGTTGAGATGGCCGTTATAATCGATCCATTCCTTCTCGATCGCCATTGGGCCGGAAATGATCGGTGCGGGGATCGTCATTTTGGTTTTCCTCGATGGTCGCTGGACGGGGCGGATGGAAGATTACGACGTAGTCGCCACAAGCCTAATCGCTTGGCACTTTTCCTAGGATTGCTTTAGGCATCATTCATAGCTGCACTAAAAGCGTGGCCACTGGTCCATTCGCGGAGGAATTCATGGCTTTGAGCGACCTCAACCCCGTCGAACGCAATGAGGAAGGCATCGCCGCGGTGCTCGGCATCCTCAAGCAGCGCTTCGGCGAGCGCTTCCAGACCGGCGAGGCGATACGCGGCCAGCACGCGCACACCACCACCTATATCCCGACCCAGGCGCCGGACGGCGTGGCTTTCGTCGAGACGGCTGCGGACGTGCAGGAGATCGTGCGCGCCTGCGCCGTCCACCGCGTGCCGGTCATCGCCTTCGGCGTCGGTTCTTCGCTGGAGGGCCACACCAATGCGCCGGGCGGCGGTATTTCCATCGATACGTCGCGCATGAACCGGATCCTGGCCGTCAACCCGCAGGACCTCGACTGCACAGTCGAGCCCGGCGTGACGCGCGAGGACCTCAACCGGCATCTGCGCGACACCGGCCTGTTCTTTCCGATCGATCCGGGCGCCAACGCCTCGCTCGGCGGCATGGCGGCGACCAGGGCCTCCGGCACCAACGCGGTGCGCTACGGTACCATGCGCGAAAACGTGCTGTCGCTGACCGCCGTCATGGCCGACGGCGAGACGGTGACGACCGGCAAGCGGGCGAAGAAAAGCTCGGCCGGCTACGACCTGACGCGGCTTCTGGTCGGCTCCGAAGGCACGCTCGGCGTCATCACGTCGCTGACGCTGAAACTGCAGGGCATTCCGCAGGCGATCTCCGGCGGCGTCTGCCCGTTTCCGAGCCTCGAGGCGGCCTGCAACACGGTGATCGCGACCATCCAGATGGGCATTCCGGTGGCGCGTATCGAGCTGGTCAACGCGCTGCAGATGCGGGCGATGAAAAACTATTCCAAGCTCGACCATCCGGAGAGCCCGTGCCTGTTCGTCGAGTTCCACGGCAGCGACGCGGGCGTCGCCGAGCAGGCCGAGACGTTCGGCATGATCGCCGAGGAGCAGGGTGGCGGGCCGTTCCTGTGGACCAGCGTCGCTGAGGAGCGGACAAAGCTCTGGAAGGCGCGGCACGACGCCTATTGGTCGTCGCTGACGCTGCGCCCCGGCGCCAAGGGGCTTTCGACCGACGTCTGCGTGCCGATCTCGCGGCTTGCCGAATGCGTCACGGAGACCGAGGCCGACATTGCCGAGATGGGGCTTGTCGCGCCGATCGTCGGCCACGCCGGCGACGGCAATTTCCACGTGCTGGTGCTGATGGATGTCGACAATCCTGGAGAGATCGCGCTCGCCGAGAAATTCGTCGCCCGGCTCAACTTGCGCGCCATCGCCATGGAAGGCACCTGCACCGGCGAGCACGGCGTCGGCCAGGGCAAGGTCGGCTTCCTGCGCCACGAACTCGGCCATGGCGTCGATGTCATGCGCACCATCAAGCAGGCGCTCGATCCGCTGAACATCATGAACCCGGGCAAGATCCTACCGGCGGCGGGCTGATCCGCTGGCCGGCGGCTATTCGCCCACGCCTTCGGCCAGCTTCTGCAGCATCGGCCGCGTCGGCGCGAAGAAGGTCGTGCCGGTATGCGGCGTCGAGAAGTCGAGCAGCCGGTCGTAGGCGCCGGCCGGCTCGCCGACATACATGCGCTGCAGCATCTTTTCGATCACCCACAGATAACGCGTATAGCCGATGAAATAGGTGCCGAACTCGTTCTGACCCGGGCGGCCGAACGGCATGTTGTCGCGCAGGATGTCGTATTCGTTGCCGGCGTCGTCCTCGATGGTGGCCAGCGACTTGTGCGACTTGCGCGGCCTGTCGTCGTCATCGATCTCGATGTTGTCGATCTTGGTGCGGCCGATGATCTCTTCCTGGACATGCGTCGGCGTCTCTTTCCAGGCTGCCATGTTGTGCAGATATTTCTGTACGACGACGTAGCTGCCGCCGGCAAAGTCGCCGTCCTCGTCGCCGATCAAAGCAGAGGCGGGCAGGTCGAGGCCGGTCGGATTTGCGGTGCCGTCGACAAAGCCCAGGAGGTCGCGCGCGTCGAAATAGCGGAAGCCGGACACCTCGTCGGCGACGGTCACGCTGCCGGCCAGGCGGTCCAGCAGGATGCGCTCGAGCTCGAAGCACATGTCGGGCCGCTCGGCGCGGATGTGGAAGAGCAGATCGCCCGGCGTCGAGGGCGCCGAGTGCGCCGAGCCCTCGATCGGCGCGAAGGGTTTCAGCTCGCGCGGCCGGCGGCCGGGCGACAGACGGTTCCAGAGCGCGGCGCCGATGCCGGCGATGCAGGACAGGCGTCCCGACAAGTCGCGGAAGCCGACGTTCTTGACGAGATCGTCGAGCTCGCCCAGCACCGAAGCGACATTCGAAAGCGCGGCCTTGTCGCTGCCGACGGTCACAACAAGGAAAATCGCGGCCAGCGACAGCGGAGCGTCCACGCTCTGCGCGTCGATGGGCACTCTGTCCCAGTTCTTGCCTGACATCGGGAACGCTCCGTGTTGGGTTCAGATTTGTCGCGGCCAAGGACGTGACCGGAAGGGCGGGAATCCGCAAAAGAGATATCGCGAGCGCAAGCCTTCGCGCAACTGGAGACGTCGGCCGTTGCCGCGCATTGAATTGCCTCTTTATCGACACGCGGATGCGGGTAGAGTGCGGCTGACTTTCAACCTGGGAAACAGATGCTCGCCCGCCTGTTCGTGATTTTCGGTGGCCTGTTCGTGCTGGTGCTGTGCGCGGCGCTGGTGGTGCCGTATTTCATCGACTGGACAGGTTACCGGGGCGATTTCGAGCGCGAGGCGAGCGCCGTCCTCGGCCGCAAGGTGACGGTGAAGGGCGACGCGACAGCGCGGCTGTTGCCGTTTCCGTCGGTGACCTTCTCGAATGTCGAGGTCGCGGGCGGGCCGGAAGGCCAGCCGGCGATGACGGTCGAGACCTTCTCCATGGATGCGGAGCTCGCACCATTCCTGCGCGGCGAGGTGCTGATCTTCGACATGCGGCTGGTACATCCGAAAGCCGTCATCAATATCGCCGGTGACGGCACCGTCGACTGGACGCTCCGGCCCTCGGCTCCCTTCGATCCGGGCCAGATCGCGATCGAGAAGCTGTCGGTGACCGAAGGGCAGATCGAGCTGCGCCATGCCGCCGGCGGGCGCAGCCACCTGATCTCGGAGATCAACACGACGATTTCGGCCAAGGCGCTCACCGGCCCATGGCGCATGGACGGAACGCTGCGCTTCGATGGCCTGCGGGCCGACGTCTCGGCTTCCACCGGCAAGGTGGAGCCGGACGGCCAGATGCGGCTCCGGCTGAAAGCGGATCCCGATGCCTATCCGCTGATCATCGAAGCCGACGGCAATGCCGGCATCGTCAACGGCGCCGCGGTCTATTCCGGCCAGTTCAAGATTTCGGGTGACGACAGGAATTCGGCCGAGCTGCGCGGCAACGGGGGCGAACCGGTCAAGGTCAGCACCGGCAAGCCCGATCCGGGCTTCCGGCTGAACGGCAAGTTCGCGCTCGACCACCAGAAGCTCAATTTCGACGAGTTCCGCTTCGAGACCGGGCCGCTCGACAATCCCTATACCGCCGACGGCAAAGCATCGGTCGATCTCGGCCTGAAGCCGCATTTCTCGGTCGAGGCCAGCGGGGCGCAGGTGCAGTTCGACGAGGCCGTCGGCGGGGCCGCCGCCGGTTTCACGCTCGACCAGCGCATTGCGGCGTTCGAGCGGACGCTGCAGCACATGCCGAAGCCGACCATACCGGGCAAGGTCGAGGTCAGGCTGCCGGCGGTGGTGGCGGGCGACACGACGGTGCGCGATGTGCGGCTGTCGGCCGAGCCGGCCGAAGGGGGCTGGTCGGTCAAGTCGCTTGCCGCGACGCTGCCGGGCCGCACAACGCTCGAAGCCGACGGCATGTTGAGCGTCGAAGACCATTTCGGCTTCACCGGCTCGTTGCTGCTGGCCGTCGGACAGCCTTCCGGCTTTGCCGCCTGGCTGTCGAAGGATGTCGACGAGGCCATCCGCCGGCTGCCCGCGGCAGGTTTCAAGGCCAAGGTCGATCTCAGCGAGAACCGGCAGTCGTTCAGCGATCTCGAGCTCATCCTCGGCAAGGCGAAATTTTCGGGCAGCATCGATTCCAGCCAGCCGGACGGCGCCAGGCCATCGGTGCTGATGCGGCTGACGGGCGGCGAGATGGATCTGGACGGGCTCGCGGCGTTCGCCTCGATCTTCATCAGCGACAAGGGCGCCAACCGCTTTTCGGATCGCGATCTCGATTTCCAGATCAAGGCGGGTCCGGTCAGCGCTGCCGGGCTCAGCGTCGACACCGTCGACACGGCGCTGCGGCTGCGCGAGGGCCTGCTCGAGATCGACCGGCTTTCGATCGGCGGCCTGGCCGGCGCCTCGATCAGCGCCACGGGCCGGGTCAAGGATTTCCCGCAAAGCCCGACCGGCAAGCTCAACGCTTCCGTGGTGGCGGTGGACCTCAAGCCGCTGATCGACGTCGCGGCCCAGCATTATTCCGACAATGCCATGCTCAAAGGCCTGGCCAGCCGCGCGGCGGCCTATCCCGAACTGTTCCAGGACGCGCGCATCGATCTCTTGACCAGCGCCGCCGACAATGGCGACGGCACCACGGGCCTGGCGCTCTCGGCCCAGGGCAAGGCCGGCGGTTCGGCCTTTTCGGCTTCGCTTTCCGGCAAGGGAACCGCGGACAAGCTCTCCGAGGCGCCGGTGGCGATCACCTTCAACGCCCACAACGACAATGCCACCGCGCTGCTTGCGCTTTACGGCCTGCCGGCGTTGCCGCTCGGCATGCTCGGCCACGCCAACACCGACGTCTCGGCGAAGGGCTCGGTCGCCGGCGGTCTCGCGACAAGCTTCAACCTGACGGCTGATGATTTCAAGGCAAGCTTCGACGGAACAGTCGCCTCGACGGCGCAAGGCCCCACCGCCAAAGGCAAGGTCAATCTCGACGCCGCCGATATCGAGCCGTGGCTGATGACGACGGGGGTAGGCCTGCCCGGCATGGGAACGGGGACGTCGACGTCGCTGGCGGCCGATGCCGATTTCGGCAATGGGCTTCTGGTGCTGAGCGGTCTCACCGGCTCGATCGACAAGGCGGCGGTGTCCGGCGACGTCAATATCGACGCCAAGGATGGTCTGCCGCATCTTGCCGGGGCGCTGGCGCTCGACGAGCTCGACCTCGATCCGCTGGCGGTCTCGCTGTTCGGCGACCAGTCCTTCGCTGCCGCCAAGGGCGGCTGGCCGACGACGCCGTTCAGCCAGAAGTCGACCCTGCCGTTCAACGCCGACCTCGATCTCAACACCTCGGCGCTCGCCGTCGGGCCCTTCGCGACGGCGCATGACGCTTCATTCTCGCTTAAGCTCGACCGCGAAGGCATCCATGTCTCCGATCTCAAGGCGAAGCTCTATGGCGGCGAGCTGACCGGCCTGTTCGACCTGAAGAACACCGAGGGCACCGGCCTGTTCTCCAGCCAGATGAGGCTGGCCGGCAGCGATCTTTCCGCGGTCCTGCCAGGCGCCGGCATCGGCGGCAGCGGCGATCTTTCGGCCGCGTTGTCGACCAGCGGCAAATCCGTCGATGCCATGATTGCCGCCCTGTCCGGTTCCGGCACCGCGGCGCTGAAGGGATTGAAGGTGGACGGCATCAATCCGGACGGCTTCGGCGCCATCATCGCCAAGGCCGATGCGATCGGACGCGATATCGACATGGCCAAGACCGCGGAGTTCGCGCCGCAGATCGCAGGCGAAGGCAGCTTCGCCGCCGGCGACACCGATGTGGCCTTCACCGTCGCCAACGGCACGCTGCGCGTGCCGCCGATCAGCCTCGACAATCCCGGCGCGACCTTGTCCGCCGACGTGACTGCCGATCTCAACACGAGCACCGTCACGGCAAAGGGGACGCTGACCTATCGCCCCGGCGATGAGGCACTGGTCGGTTCCGAGCCGGCCGTCAATTTCAGCCTGGCCGGTCCGCTCGGGGCCGCGCCCCAGTTCGACAGCGGCCCTCTTGCACAGTTCCTGACGCAGCGCGCGCTGGAGAAGGAACAGCAGCGGGTCGAGGCGATGCAGGCGGCGCTGCTGGAGAAGCAGCGGCTGCGGCGCGAGGTGCGCTATTACGCCTCGCTGCAGACGGAGCGCGACAAGGCGGCCGAGGAGTTGCGCCGGCAAGAGGAAGAGGCGCGGCAGAAGGCCGAGGCGGAAGCCAAGGCAAGAGCTGAAGCGGTAGCGCAGGCACAGGCAGAAGCCGAGGCAAAAGCCAAGGCGGATGAAGAGGCCAGGGCCAAGGCGGAGGCCGACGCCAAGGCGCAGGCCGAAGCGGACGCCAAGGCCAAGGCCGATGCACAGGCGAAGGCCGAGGCCGAGCAGCGGGCCGCGGACGAGGCGGCCAAGGCACAGGCCGAAGCCGATCGCAAGAAGGCGGAGCAGGCGAAGCTGGACGCAGCGCGCAAGGCGGCCGAGCAAACGCGCAAGGTCGACGGGTCGCTGCCGGGCGTCAACGACGGTTCGGCGCCGGCGCCGGCGAAACCGAAGGCCAACCCTTTCACGATCGACAATCTGTTGAAGTCGCTCGACGGCGGCTGAGCTTTACGCTGCGGGGGCGGGACCAGTTCCGCGGCACACGGATTTGACCGGTCGGCTCTGTTTTCGTTGTCAGGTGGCATGCGTTGGAGATTGGCCGAAAACGCCATCGCGATCGTCATTCCAGGGCGGAGCAGGAGCGAAGCTCCGTCGCGAAGACCCACGGTCATAACGTCTGGAATCCATGCCGTTACCTTCGCCAAGGAATGCAACGGAGCAAAATTCTGCACCGAGGCGGCGCTTGCAAGTCACGGAATGGATTCTATGGTCTGCGCCGCGTCGCTTCGCTCCTAGCTCCGCCATAGAATGACGAGGTTGGGGCGGCTTCAACCCATCCCCGGCGTTTGCGCTGATTTCACGGCAATGAACGGAGATCTTGCTCTAAGACAAACGGCAACCTCTCAACATCCCTATGTCGGGGAACCAGTTGAATATCTTAGCGCCTAGGATTCTTCTTGGCGCGAGAGCAGGCGCCGCAGCATCGGCTCGATGCGCGAAAGCTCGTCGAGATGCGCGGCCGACAGTTCGGCCAGGCGATCGTCGGCCAAAGGGGTAAGCTGCAGCAAGACGCGGCGGTGATCGGCCTTGTCCTGATCGCGTATCACCAGGCCTGCCTCGACAAGGCGGTTCACCAGTTCCACGGCGCTGTGGTGGCGGATGCGCAGCCGCTCGGCGAGATCGCCCACTGCCACCGGTCCGCCGCCTGGAAACCCCTTGATCGCCAGCAGCGCCTGGTGCTGGCGCGGCGTGAGGCCCGCCTCGTTGGCCTGTACCTGGCTGAATTCGAGAAAGCGGCGGATCAGATAACGGAACTGCGACAGCCGCTGGTAGTCGGCCTGGCTGATGGCGGGGCGTGGTTTCGGCGGCGTCATTTCCCGTCTTATGGTCTTTTCCTGCAAAAGCTCAACTGGCCGTCGCGATCCTTGTCCAAAATGACGCGGCGCAGCGATTGAAAACAGCCTTGCAGGTTTATATCGTGTTACGATATGAGGCCACCTGAAACCGGACGCTCTTCGCGCCGTCAGAAAGTTCAGGCTCCCAAAATGAAATCCGCTCGTGCCGGCAACGGCCATCTTCGCGACTTCACGACCGACCCGCGCGTGCTGTTTATTGCAGCCATCGCCGTGGTGGTGGCGACCGCCGGGCTCTTCGCCGGCATCGTGCTCCTGCAGCTCATCCGGCTTGCCACCAACATCGCCTATTTCGGCCAGTTCTCGCTGGCCGAGCTAAGGCTCGAGGACACGCCGCTTGGGCTGGCCGCCGTGATCGTGCCGGTGATCGGCGCGCTGATCATCGGCCTGATGGCGCGCTTCGGCAGCGAGAAGATCCGCGGCCACGGCATTCCCGAAGCCATCGAGGCAATCCTGCTCGGGCGCTCGCGGCTCGATGCCAAGGTCGCGGTGCTGAAGCCGCTATCGTCGGCAATCTCGATCGGGTCGGGCGGACCGTTCGGCGCCGAAGGCCCGATCATCATGACCGGCGGCGCCATCGGCTCGCTGATCGCGCAGATGCTGCCGGTCAGCGACAATGAGCGCAAGACGCTGCTGGTGGCGGGTGCAGCGGCCGGCATGACGACCGTGTTCGGCACGCCGATCGCCGCCATCATGCTTGCGGTCGAACTGCTTTTGTTCGAATGGACGCCGCGCAGCTTCATCCCGGTTGCCGTCGCGGCAATCGTTGCGGAAGTCGAACGCAGCCTGCTTCACCTGCCGAGCCCGATCTTTCCGTTCTCGGGCAGCATGGATTCATCGATCGCCGGGCTGGGCGGCTGGGTGCTGATCGGCATTGCCGCCGGACTTCTTTCAGGACTGCTGACGCAATTGGTCTATGCCTGCGAGGACGCCTTCCTGAAGTTGCCGATACACTGGATGTGGTGGCCGATGATCGGCGGCCTGGTGGTCGGCATCGGCGGACTTATCGAGCCGCACGCGCTCGGCGTCGGCTATGACAACATCGCCAACATGCTCGAGGGTCGCACCGTCGCCACCGCCGCGCTGCTGCTTCTGGTGGTGAAGGCCGTCATCTGGTCGGTTGCGCTGGGATCCGGGACCTCGGGAGGCGTGCTGGCGCCGCTGCTCATCATGGGCGGCGCGATGGGCGCGGTGCTCTCGGGCATCTTGCCTGAGGCAAGCCCCGGATTCTGGCCACTGCTGGCGATGGCGGCGACGATGGGCGGCACCATGCGCGCGCCGCTGACCGCGACCTTTTTCGCCACCGAGCTCACCGGCAACACGCATGTGCTGGTGCCGCTGATCGCGGCCTGCGCCACCGCGCATGCGGTCACCGTGCTGTTGATGAAGCGCTCGATCCTGACCGAGAAGGTGGCGCGGCGCGGGCACCATCTCGTGCGCGAATACCGCGTCGATCCTTTCGCCCTGACCAGGGTCAAGGAAGTGATGACGACCAAGGTCGAGAGCGTGCCGGGAACGATGACGCTGCATGGCGCGGCAACCTTCCTGACCGCTCCGGACACGCGGCATCCGAGCTTCCCGGTCATCGATGAAGCGGGGCATGTGCTCGGCGTCATCGATCCGCCGGCGATCCTGCGCTGGCGTCGTAACGGCAAGCACCGCAAGGCGACGCTCGGCGAATTGCTGGCCGGCAGCAAGATCACGCTCGCCTATCCGGACGAGTATCTGGAGGCGCTTTCCGATAAGCTGCTCACCGCCAATGTCTCGCATCTGCCGGTCGTCTCACGCGAGGATGAACGGCTCGTCGGCTATATCGGCTGGAAAGACATGATGCGGGTAAGGTCGAAAAAGCAGGCGGAGGAGCGCGACCGCACCGCATTGCTGAGCTTTGGCGCAAGGCGCAAGACGCAACAAAGCGTCAGCGACAACGCGGTCTAGGGCGCGGCGGCGCCGCGTTTGGCCCAGGCTAGCACATAGAGCCTCAGCGCGGATGACAGGTTTGCGTCGCGGGTCCGAGTCTCGTCGATCTCCGCGACCAAGGCCGCGAGCGACAGCGAGCGCTCGGCGGCGATGGCGATGAGGTCGTCATAGAAGGGCTGTTCCAGGGAAAAGCTGGTGCGGTGACCGCGGATCGTTACCGAACGTTTCTCGACCGCGGCCATTGCAGGACTCAGCGCTCGCCAGGGTCGTCGGGTTTTTCCCGGCGATGGCCGGCTACGAATTTCTCGGCCTTCTGCGATGTCAGCCTATCACGCTCGCGCTCTGTCTTCGAGCGGCCGTGCAGCGCCCGGTTCTCGCCGGCCCGGCGTTCCTTCTCGGTGCGCGCTTTCTGCTTGCGGGCCTGGCGGAGATTGATGACCTCGCCCATGGCGCCGGGCTACTTCTTGCGGAAGGCGTCGAGCGAAACGACGTCGGCGCCCTTGGCGCCTGTCTCGGCGACCGCCTGCTTCTTTTCGGCCTCGGCGGCCTTCTTCTTGGTTTCCGCCTTCTTCTCGGGGACGACGGCGACCGGCTCGGGGGCCGGAGCGACGGCCTCGTCTTCGGCGCTTTCCGTCTTGACGTCGAATTCGAGCTCGAAATTGACCGACGGATCATAGAAGCCGCGCACGGCGGAGAAGGGGATTTCGAGCTTTTCCGGCACGTCGGAGAAGGAAAGCCCGACCTCGAAGCCGGCATCCGTCACCTTGAGGTCCCAGTACTGGAACTGGATGACGATGGTCATCTGCTCCGGATAGCGCTCGCGCAGCCTGGACGAGATGCGCACGCCCGGCGCGCCGGTCAGGAAGGTGATGAAGAAATGATGATTGCCCGGAAGGCCGGTGCGCGCGACCTCGGCCAGGACCTTGCGCATGACGCCGCGCAGAGCCTCCTGGGCCAGAATGTCGTAGCGGATGTGGTCGTCGGCCATCTGATGGTCGGGTTCCGTTGAATCGTCCGCATAGCTGTAATCAAGCTTGAGCGCGGCGTAAACCGCATATAGGCGCAAAGCCGCGAGGCCAAGAGGGGTGTCGGCGATTTGATGGCTCAGGCGTGAGCGAGCGCAGCCTGTTTGCCGGCCGGCGATTTCCTTCTGGCGAAGGCGCCGAGAAAGGTCCGCACGCCGTTCGTGGCCGAGCGCAGCACCTCTTCCTCGGTGGGCACGCCGCCCAGCATGAAAGTGATCTGAAGCTCGGCGTTGACGAGGGCGAAGAACTGACGCGCCGCGACGTCGGGGTCGCCGATCGACAAGTGGCCGGCGAAGGCAAGCCGGGCAAAGCGCGCGGCAAGCGCCGACCAGGTACGGCCCGGGCCTTGCTCGCGCCATTCGGCAAACAGCTCCGGACAACGCTCGCCTTCGGCCTGGATCAGCTTGCGCAGGAAACGGCCATCGCGGTTGCAGATGCAGTTGCGGTTCATGCGCACGGCGAAGGCGACAAGGTCGGCTTCCAGGTTCGTCGGCTGGTCGGGGAAGCTGGCGATGGTGGCGAAGATGCCGGCATTGCAGCGCTCCGTCAGGTCGCGCACGACGGCGACGAACAGCTTTTCCTTGTCGCCGTGATGGTTGTAGACGGTCTGCCGCGAAACGCCGGCCTCGGCCGCGATCAGGTCGATATTGGCGCCGGCATAGCCTTCGCGGCAGAAGACGGAAGCGGCAGCGTCAACCACCGATACGCGCTTGGCCTCGTGGCTGCGTGGCGGGAAAGTGTCAGGAGAAACGCCGGGCTTCATGAAAATCTATATAGCGGCGATTGACGAATTGGACAAGCCTGTCTAAATTTGTGGACACAATAAAGGAAGCCCGCACGGAAGGGGCGAAGAAATTCGCCCTTGGACGTAGGATTTCCGCGGGATGGAACGTCCTGGGTTCAGACGCCGGCATTTTGCGGCGGCAACCAGATCCGAAAGAGCCTTATCATGAGTCCCAAATTCCTCCGCATCGCGGTCGTGCTCGGCTTGTTGTCCGCGATCGGCCCATTTGCGATCGATATGTATCTTCCCGCGCTGCCTTCGATCGGCCAGGACCTGCATGCCGGCACTGCCGCCGTGCAGATGAGCCTTCTGATCTTCTTCCTGTCGATGGGTTTTGGGCAGATCGTCGTCGGCCCGATCTCCGACATGGTCGGCCGCAAGGCGCCGCTTTATGCCGGCCTCGCGCTGTTCATGGTCGGCGGCGTCGGCTCGGCGATGGCGCCGACCATCGAGTGGCTGATCGCCTTCCGCTTTCTGCAGGGGCTTGGCGCCAGCGCCGGAATGGCGGTGCCGCGCGCCATCGTGCGCGACCTGCACACCGGCAACGAGGCCGCCAAGCTGATGTCGCTCTTGATGCTGGTCTTCTCGGTGTCGCCGATCCTGGCGCCGCTGACCGGCAGCCAGATCATCGAGAGCTTCGGCTGGCGCGCCGTGTTCTGGACGGTGACGGGCGCGGCCGCCTTGGCCACCATCCTGCTTGCCACCTCGCTCAAGGAGACGCGGCCCGTCGAAGAGCGCGCCGGCTCATCCTTCGGCACGGCGCTTGCCGGCTACCGCTACCTGATGGGCGACCGCAACTTCCTCGGCCTCGTGGCTATCGCCGGCTTCGGCATTGCGAGCTTCTTCGTCTATCTGTCGAGCTCGTCCTTCATCCTGATCGACCATTACGGCCTGTCGCCGTCGGTCTACAGCGTGTTCTTCTCGATCAACGCGGTCGCGTTCATCGGTATGTCGCAGCTGACCGGCTTGCTGGCCGACCGCTTCGGGTTGAAGCGCGTCGTCTGGGTGGCGGTCACCGGCTATGCCACGGTGATGGTGGCGCTGTTTGCGATCATGGCGTCCGGCGTCGACCGGCTCGACGTGATGGCCGCGCTGCTTTTTGTCGGCTACGGTTTCCTCGGCCTCGTCATCCCCACCACCTCGGTGCTGGCGATGGAAGAGCATGGCGAGATCGCCGGCACGGCCTCGGCGCTGATGGGCACGCTGCACTTCGCCATCGGCGCGCTGGCGATGGGTGTCGCCGGCCTCTTCTTCGACGGCACGCCGCTGCCGATGGTGGCCGGCATCGCGCTGTGCGCCGTGATCTCCTTCACTCTGGCCAAGCTAACGCTCGGCCGCGCGCGGGAAGCGGTCGAAGCGCCGGCGGAGTAGGACAGCCGTTGAGAAGATAGAAAGGCCGGGTCGCTCCCGGCCTTTTTCATGTGCCTCGCGAAGCTGTTTGATCGAGGGCGAAGCGCACCCGTTCATCGACCGGAGCGAGAGGCAACGGTACCAGGTCGTAGCCGAGCTCCGCATAGAGGTCAGCACGAAAAATCGATCGGTATCGTTTTGCATCGCCTGTCCATGGATGATGGGCGGCAAGGCTGTGCCCGCGCATCAGGCGCCGGACGAGCCTTGGCGTTCGGTTGACTGGGGAGAAGCAAGGAGGGGGAAGGTGGAGGTTTCTGTTGCCAGGTACCTCCGAACCCCGCCTAGAAGTGCGAACCCCTAGGGCTTGATTTGAAGCGTTCGCGCCGCATTAAGCAGCGAGACGAGCTTCCGCATAGTTGTCGTTGGCAACTATAAGTTTAGCCCGATAACGGTGGTACAATGCCGGGCAAAAGTACGATCTTTACACCTTCGTCGATCCTATTTCGCCCCCAGCAAAAGCCGCTCCGTCAACCAGAGCGGTTTTTGGTGGAGGCGCCGGGTACCGCCCCCGGGTCCGAACGGCTTATTTCATCGCCTGTTTATCGCCATAGTCGGTCAAGCCGACGAACCGTATATAGGGAGCGGCGAGGGAAAAATAAAGGCCAAAACCGGCGCTTATCCGGTTGTGCCAAACGGCAGCCAAGGGTTGACTTGCGCGCCTACTCAATCAAATCTCGCTCCCGGTGAGGAGTCTCTGACCTAGCGCACAGGTTGCGCGGCGCGCCACAACCCTCATCGACCGGATCCGTGGCGCCGACGAGGGGAAGTTTGATGGCCGACTATCTTGCGGATGTGAAGAAATATGATGCCGGCGCCAGCGCCGACGCGGTCGATAAGATCGTCAAGCATCTGGGCATTGCGCTCAGGAACCGCGATTCCTCGCTGGTGTCCTGCACCGACCCGAAGGAACTCGACCGCGTGCGGGAGAACTGGATCGGCAAGAAGCTCGGCATCGCCGATGCCGCAAAGGCCAACGCCTCGATCGAGAAAACCTGCAAGGCGATGCAGGCCGACAACACCAAGAGCCGCGTGACCTTTTACTACCTGGTCGCCAAGGATCTCGGCAAACTCGGCTCCCTCTGACGGTCGCGCGTCGGCTGGCGAAGACTGGCGCGGCAAGGCTGTCGCGTCGGATTTGAATTTACGTCACGGGGCATCAGCGCTGCCCCTCATTTGGCTGCCGGCATCCTCTCCCCGTATAGTGACGGGGAGAGGGGCTGTCTTAGGCGGTTTCGCCAACCGTCAGCGTCGCAAGAAACGCTGCAGCGCGGCAGCCAGCCCTTTCTCCCCGTCACTATACGGGGAGAAATGCCCGGCAGGGCAATGAAGGGGCGGCGCAAACGTTTGGAAGTGTAGTGGTGCACAGGCGCTAATGGCGCCGTTTTGGTGTGTCCGGACACCTGGCTATCGGTTATTATCGGCTATTACTCGAATCGAGGCAGAGCCGATGCGCCAATATCTCGACCTGTTGAAGCATGTGCTGGAGAATGGCATCGATCGCGGCGACCGTACGGGTACCGGCACGCGCTCCGTGTTCGGCTACCAGATGCGCTTCGACCTTTCGCGCGGCTTTCCGGTTACGACCACGAAGAAGCTGCATCTGAAGTCGATCATCCATGAGCTTTTGTGGTTTCTGGCCGGCGACACCAACATCAAATATCTCAACGATCATGGCGTCACCATCTGGGACGAATGGGCCGACGAGAATGGCGATCTCGGGCCGGTCTATGGCAAGCAGTGGCGCTCATGGCCGGACGGGCATGGCGGCGAGATCGATCAAATTGCGGGCCTTTTGAAGGAGATACGCAAGAATCCCAACTCGCGCCGGCTGATCGTCTCGGCCTGGAACCCGGCCGAAGTCGAGGCGATGGCGCTGCCGCCCTGCCACTGCCTGTTCCAGTTCTATGTCTCGGAAGGCCGGCTTTCCTGCCAGCTCTACCAACGCTCGGCCGACGTCTTCCTCGGCGTGCCGTTCAATATCGCTTCCTATGCCTTGCTCACCCTGATGGTGGCGCAGGTAACCGGGCTGAAGCCCGGCGAGTTCGTCCACACACTCGGCGATGCGCATCTTTATTCGAATCATTTCGAGCAGGCGCGCGAGCAGATGCGGCGCACGCCCAAGGCCTTGCCGACGATGTGGGTCAATCCGGAGGTGAAGGACCTCTTCGCCTTCCGCTTCGAGGATTTCCGCCTCGAGAATTATTTCGCGGACGCGAGTATCAAGGCGCCTATCGCGGTGTGAGCCAGCTTCGGCTCAATCGATGCCAACCGTGACGTCCGAGGCCTTGATCACCGCATAGGCTTGCTTGCCCTTCTCGATCACGAGGCCGGCGACCGCTTGGTGATTGACGCGGTGACGATGACGCCGCCGCCGATGTCCATCCTAACATGCGAAGTGGTGGCTTCCTTGACGATCTCGGTCACCTCACCCTTGTGGATGTTGCGGGCGCTGATCTTCATGCGTCCCTCCTTGAGCTTCGCCCTTCCGTTTCGCATTCGCCGTAGGCTGAGATCGCGCCGGCGCACAATGCCGCGACAGGTGAAAAGCCTTCCCTTGTTATGTTCATACGGATATATCGGTCCAAGGCTTTTGGCGGTACGGATTTTGGAACCAGGGAGAGACTTCATGACGGGCAAGGGTTTCGGGTTGAAGGCGATCGCCACTGGCGGTCTGGCGGCGATGTTGATGGCGGCGGTGCCGGCGGCCCATGCCGACGACAAGGTGGTGGTGTTTGCCGCGGCCAGCCTCAAGGACGCGCTCGACGCGGTCAACAAGGCCTGCGAGCCGGAAGTCGGCGAAGCAGCGACCATTTCCTACGCGGCGAGCTCGGCGCTCGCCAAGCAGATCGAAGGCGGCGCGCCGGCCGACATCTTCGTCTCGGCCGACCTCGACTGGATGAAATATCTCTCCGACAAGAAGCTGACCAAGCCTGATACCGAAGTGAAGCTGCTTGGCAACCAGATCGTGCTGGTGGCGCCGAAGGATTCCGCGGTCGAGACCAAGGTCGAGAAGGGCTTCGACCTCGCCAGGCTGATCGGCGACGGCAGGCTTGCCATGGGCGATTTCAAGGCCGTGCCGGCCGGCAAATACGGCAAGGCGGCGCTGGAATCGCTGGGCGTCTGGTCGTCGGTCGAGGGCAAGATCGCGCAGGCCGAGAATGTGCGTGCAGCTCTCAAGCTGGTGTCGACCGGCGAGGCGGCTCTGGGCATCGTCTACGCCACCGACGCGCATGCCGAAAAGGGCGTCAAGGTGGTCGGCACCTTCCCGGAAGATTCGCATCCGCCGATCATCTACCCGATTGCCCAGACCGCCGATTCGAAGGACAAGGATGCGGCGGCCTTCCTGAAATGCGTCGAGTCGGCCAAGGCCGCCGACCTGTTCAAGGAGCAGGGCTTCACGGTCCTCGCACCGAGCAACTGAGAAAGACCGCGCAAACACAATCATGAACTGGCTGCTGGACCTCACTCCCGACGAATGGAATGCGGTGCGGCTGTCGATCAAGGTGGCGACGGTGGCGATGATCGCCAGCTTGCCGCCGGGCATCCTGATCGCGCTCCTGCTCGCGCGGGGGCGTTTCTGGGGCAAGACGCTGCTCAACGGGCTGGTGCATCTGCCGCTGATCCTGCCGCCGGTGGTGACCGGCTATCTGCTCTTGCTCACCTTCGGCCGGCGTGGTCCGGCCGGCGCCTTCCTTGCCGAGCATTTCGGCATCATCTTCTCGTTCCGCTGGACGGGCGCGGCACTGGCCTGCGGGGTCATGGGCTTTCCGCTGATGGTCCGGGCCATCCGGCTCTCGATCGAGGCTGTCGACCGCAGAATCGAAGCGGCGGCCGGCACGCTCGGCGCCAATCCGCTCTGGGTGTTCGCCACCATCACACTGCCGCTGATCCTGCCCGGCCTGATCGCGGGAGCAATCCTTTCCTTCGCCAAGGCGATGGGCGAATTCGGCGCCACCATCACCTTCGTCTCCAACATCCCCAACGAAACGCAGACGCTGCCCTCGGCGATCTACACCTTCACGCAGGTGCCGGGTGGCGATGAAGGCGCGCTCAGGCTGACGCTGATCTCGATCGTCATCTCGATGGCCGCGCTCATCGCCTCGGAAGTGCTGGCGCGGCGGGTCGGCCGGCGGATGGACATCGAATGACGCTCTCGGCCGACATCAGCCATCGCCTGGGCGATTTCGCCGTGGAGGCCCGTTTCGAGAGCGCCGGCCGGCTGACGGCGCTGTTCGGGCCGTCGGGTTCGGGCAAGTCGACGCTGATCAACCTGATCGCCGGCCTGATCCGCCCGGACAAGGGGCGTATCTCGGTCGACGGCAATGTGCTGGTCGACACCGCCGCGCGCATCTTCGTGCCCATGCACAAGCGGCGCATCGGCATGGTGTTCCAGGATGCGCGGCTGTTCCCGCATATGAGCGTCGCCGGCAATCTGCGCTACGGCCGCTGGTTCACGCCGTCTTCCGAGCGCTACGCCAAGATGGATGCGGTGGTCGACCTGCTCGGCATCGGTCACCTGCTCGACCGGCGGCCGGCGAAACTGTCGGGCGGCGAAAGGCAGCGCGTCGCGATCGGCCGCGCGCTGCTTGCCAGCCCGAAACTGCTTCTGATGGACGAACCGCTCGCCTCGCTCGACGAAGTGCGCAAGGCCGAGATCCTGCCTTACATCGAACGGCTGCGGGACGAGACGAAGATCCCGATCGTCTATGTCAGCCATTCCGTCGCCGAGGTGGCGCGGCTGGCGAGCGACGTCGTGGTGCTTTCGCAGGGCAAGGTCGCGGCCGCGGGGCCGACCGAGGCGATCATGCGGCGGCTCGACCTGTTGCCGGCGGAGGAGCGCGGCGAGGGCGGTGCGGTGCTCGATACCAAGGTGCTGCGTCACGACGAGGTCTTCGGCATGACGGTGCTTGCCTCGCAGGCCGGCGAAATCCGCGTGCCGAAACTGGCGCGGGCGGCGGGCGCTCCGGTGCGCATTCGCATCCGCGCCCGCGACGTGATGGTCGCCACCGAGAAACCCGCCGGCCTCAGCGCGCTCAATATCCTGTCGGGAACGATCGTCGGCATGAAGCCGGGCGAGGGGCCCGAGGTCGAAATCGGCATCGATTGCCATGGCGCGGTTGTGATCGCGCGGATCACCGAGCAATCGCGGCAAGCGCTTGGCCTCAAGCCGGGAAGCCAGGTCTTCGCGGTCATCAAGACGGTGAGCTTCGATCGCGCAAACACCGGCGCCGGCCTGCCGGCCGAAGTCGGCGTTTGAGGATCTCGATCATGTCGCTATGTATATTTGGAATAGCGCTCCCCTCCCATAGGGACTATTGTCGTGCGTGGAATCCGAGGAGATGAAATGCCGTCGCTCAGCCTGCGGATAAATCTCGACCCCGATGGCCGGATCGGCCCGGGCAAGATCGAATTGCTGGAGCAGATCGCCGCCTTCGGCTCGATCTCGGCCGCGGCGCGCGGCATGGAGATGTCCTACAAGCATGCTTGGGATCTGGTCGAGGACATGAACCGCGTGTTCGGCAAGCCGCTGGTCGCGGCGCAGACCGGCGGCCGCAAAGGCGGCGGCGCGCAACTGACATCGGCGGGTTTGGCGGTCGTCAGCCGGTTTCGCGCCATAGAGCGCGCCGCTTCATCGGCCGCCGCCGTCCATATGCGGGCCCTGCAGGCGGAGATCGATGCTGGAGTAGGGGAGTAGGGGAGTAGGGGAGTAGGGGAGTAGGATGTGATGTCCTGGCCGCCTGCGCATGCGATGTGCGCCCCCTATTGCCTGACTCCCCTACTCCCTTACTCCCCTGATTTTCTCAGCAGATAGATGTCCATGATCCAGCCCTTCTTTCCTCTGGCGTCTTCGCGAACCCTTTCGATTTCGGCACCCACGTCGCCTAAGCGTCCGGAGATGACGATCTCGTCGGGCGTGCCGAGATAGGCGCCCCACTGGATGAGGACGTCCTGGTCGGCAAGCGTGTTGAAGGCGCATTTGCCGTCGAGCATGACGACGGTGGAGCCGGCGTTCGCGGGCAGCCCTTCTTCGGTTAGCCGGCGACCAGTCGTCACCAGGATCGAATCGCCGATGCGGTTGAGCGCAGTCGCGTGGGCGGCGGCCAGCGCCTGGATCGCGGTGATGCCGGGGATTACCTCGAGCTCGAAACCGACATTGCCTCTCAGGCGCACGCGCTCGAGAATACGCAGCGCGCTGTCATAGAGCGACGGATCGCCCCAGATCAGGAACGCGCCGCAGCCGTTTTCGGCAAGCTCGTCGCGGATCAGAGCCTCATAGATCTCGGCGATCGCCTCGTGCCAGTCGTCGACCGTCACACGATAGGACGATGTCGGCTCGGCCCGAACCGGCACATCGAACTCGACCCGGCGCGATTTCGGATTGGTGACGAAGCGGTCGCAGATCTGCCGGCGCAAATCGGCAAGATCGTTCTTCTTCGCTCCCTTGTCGGGAATGAACAGCACGTCGGCGCGGTTCAGGCCGTCGATGGCCTGGACCGTCATGTGGTCGGGATTGCCGGCGCCGATGCCGATGACGAGAAGCTTGCGCATGGCGATCTCCTGCCCGATCGGCGGCGCGGTGTCCAGAAGTACCCGTATTGACCAACGAAGGGCTTTGAAACGCCGTCCTGAAACGGCTAGATGGAACTGCGCATTCGGCTGATCCCGGTATTGCCGCAGAGAGGAGGGTCCATGTTACGCACCGTACTGACCGCAGCGCTGGCGCTCGTGACTGCCCCGGCCTTCGCCAATGATTCCGTCGCCGAACTCGGCACCGGCGGGCTGATCCTGTCGCGCAGCGACGCCGTCGCCATGCAAAGCGAGGACCTTTTCATCTCGCCGGAGAAGGTGACGGTCGACTATGTGTTCCGCAACAACACCGACAAGGATGTCAGCTCCATCGTCGCATTCCCGATGCCCGACATCGAAGGCGATCCCAACGAGATGCCGGCCATCCCGGAAGCGCAGAGCGACAATTTCCTCGGCTTCGAGGTGACGATCGACGGCGTCGATGCGAAGCCGCAGCTGGAACAAAAGGCGCTGGCGCTCGGCATCGACATCACCGCCGATCTCAAGGCGCAGAACATGCCGCTCTATCCGTTCGGCGACGCCGCAAAGACGGCGCTGGCGAAGCTGCCCAAGGATGTCGCCAAGGACTGGGAAGACCGCGGCATCATCATCGAAGATACCGCCGATGACGGCTCGGGCATGCAAGCCGCTTACGTGCCCTTCTGGCAATTGCGCTCGACCTACTGGTGGCGCTCGACCTTCCCCGCCAACAAGGAGGTCCATGTCTCGCACCGCTACAAGCCCAGCGTCGGTGGCACGTCCTCGGTCAGCTTTTTCTTCGACGGACAGTTCCAGAAGCCGCAATACGACACCTACAAGACCCGCTACTGCATGGACGGCGCGTTCGAGAACGCGGTGCGCAGGGCCGCGAAGGAAAATCCCGACGGCTATCCGAAATATTACGAGAGCCGGATCGCCTATATCCTGACCACCGGCGGCAACTGGGCGGCCGGAACGATCGGCAATTTCAAGCTCACCATCGACAAGGGCAGCCCCAAGAACCTTGTCTCCTTCTGCGGCGACAATGTCAAAAAGGTCGGGCCGACGACGTTCGAGGTCACCGCGAAGGATTTTTATCCCGAGCACGATATCGACATCCTTCTGCTCGAGCCGTCGGACAATGGCGAGAACGGCGGCTGATGGATATCGCGATCTATGTCGCCATCGCCGAAAACGGCGTGATCGGCCGCGAAGGCGGCCTGCCGTGGCGGCTTTCCACCGATCTCAAGCGCTTCAAGGCCGACACGATGGGCAAGCCGATCATAATGGGCCGCAAGACCTATGAAGGCATCGGCCGGCCGCTGCCCGGTCGGCTCAACATCGTGGTGACGCGCGACAAGACCTGGCGCGCCGAGGGCATCGAGGTGGCCCACTCGCTGGAGGACGCGATCGCTCTGGCCAAGGTGCGCGGCCGCTGCATGGAGGGAGCGGAGGAGATCTGCGTGGTCGGTGGCGGCGAGATCTATGCCCAGGCCTTGGCGCTTGCCGACCGGCTGCATGTGACCCATGTGCTGGCCAGCGTCGATGGCGATGCGCATTTCCCGCCGATCGATCCAAGCATCTGGCGAGTCGTCAGCGCCGAGGACTTTCCTGCCGGCGAGAAAGACAGCCACGCCACGCGTTACACGGTTTACGAGCGCCGACGCGACGATCGTTGACGACGACAAAGGGTCGCTACCCGTCCAAATCGCACGGGGACGATGGCACATCGCGTTGAAAGCGGGTCAAGGCGTCCCTATAGAAGAACGGTGTTGCAGCGGCGCGCGTCCAACCGGACGCGCAAGAGGCCGCCGTAATACTTTGATTTTGGGGCATGATTCCTTTTCGAAAACCGATATGGGTTTTCGTGGTCATGCGCTAGGATTGCGCCGCAAGGCCTGAGGGAACCGAAGCGAAAGGACATTCATGCCCTGGAACGACAAGAGCGGCGGCGGCGGCCCATGGGGCGGCGGCGGCAATCAGGGGCCCTGGGGGCAGGGACCGAAAGGGCCAAGCGGCCCGCAGGGTTCGCCCCCCGATCTCGAGGACATCATCCGCCGCGGCCAGGACAGGCTGCGGCGCGCGCTTCCGGGCGGCGGCGGCGCCAGCCCGGCCGTGCTCGGGCTGATCGCGCTGGCCCTCATCGTGCTGTGGGCCTTCAAGGCGATCTACACCGTGCAGCCCGACGAGGTTGCGGTCGAACTGCGCTTCGGCCAGCCGAAGACCGAGCTTTCGCAGCCGGGCCTGCATTTCCACTGGTGGCCGATCGAAACGGTCGAGACTGCCAAGATCTCCGAGCAGCTCGTCAGCATCGGCGGCGGGTCGAGCAGCGGCTCCGGGCTGATGCTCTCCGGCGACCAGAACATCGTCAACGTGCAGTTCTCGGTGGCCTACCAGGTCTCCGATCCCAGAGCCTATCTGTTCGATGTTTCAGATCCCGACGGCATGCTGACCCAGGTCGCCGAGAGCGCCATGCGCGAAGTCGTCGGCCGGCGGCCGGCGCAGGACATCTTCCGCGACGACCGCCAGGGTATCGCAACCGGGGTGCGCGAGATCATCCAGGGCACGCTCGATGGCTACAAGACCGGTCTCCAGGTCAACGCAGTCTCGATCGAGGACGCGGCGCCACCGCGTGAGGTGGCCGACGCGTTCGACGAGGTGCAGCGCGCCGAGCAGGACGAGGACAAGTTCGTCGAGCAGGCCAACCAGTATTCCAACCAGAAGCTCGGCCAGGCGCGCGGCCAGGCGGCTCAGGTCCGCGAGGACGCCGCCGCCTACAAGAACCGCGTCGTGCAGGAGGCGGAAGGCGAGGCGCAGCGCTTCATCTCCGTCTACAACGAATATGCCAAGGCGCCCGACGTCACGCGCAAGCGCCTCTACCTCGAAACCATGGAGAGGATCCTGAAGGACTCCAACAAGGTCGTCGTCGAGCAGGGCAACGGTCAGGGCGTGCTGCCTTACCTGCCGCTGCCGGCATTGCAGCCGAAAGCGCAGCCGGCGCCGGCCCCTCTGAGCGGCGTCACGACGGGAGGCAACCAGTGATGGCCAACCGTCTTCCCATCGTCGCCGTCATTGCGGCTGTCCTTCTGTTCCTGCTCTACTCCTCGGTGTTCGTGGTCAATGCCGGCCAGCAGGCGATCGTGCTCAGGTTCGGCGAGATCATCGACGTCAAGAGCGAGCCCGGCATCTACTTCAAGGCGCCATTCGCCTTCTTCGATGCCGACAGCGTGCAGATGGTCGAGAAGCGGGTGATGCGCTTCGATCTCGACAACATCCGCGTCCAGGTCTCGGGCGGCAAGTTCTACGAGGTCGACGCCTTCATCGCCTATCGCATCTCGGATCCGCGCACGTTCCGCGCGGCGGTGTCCGGTCAGGTTGAACTGGCCGAGGCACGGCTGCGGACGCGTCTCGATGCGGCGCTTCGCCGTGTCTACGGCCTGCGCGACTTCGAGGCCGCGCTTTCGGAAGAGCGCGGCGTGATGATGCGCGAGGTGCGCGATCAGCTTCGCCCCGATGCGACCTCGCTCGGCCTCGACATCGAGGATGTGCGCATCCGCCGGACCGACCTGACGGCGGAGGTCTCGCAGCAGACCTATGACCGCATGAAGGCCGAGCGCCTGGCGGAAGCCGAGCGTCTGAGGGCGCGCGGCAACGAGGCGGCGCAGCGCATCAGGGCGCGGGCCGACCGCGAGGTCGTCGAGATCGTCGCCGAGGCGCAGAAGGAATCGGAGATACTGCGCGGCGAGGGCGAGGCGCAGCGCAGCGCGACCTTCGCGGACGCCTACAAGCGCGATCCGGCCTTCTTCGATTTCTATCGCTCGATGAATGCCTATGGCACGGCGCTGGACAGCACCGGAACGACGATGGTGCTCTCGCCTGAATCCGAGTTCTTCCGCTACTTCCGCGATCCGGACAGCAAGCCTCAGCCCGGGCAGCCGGCCGCGCCCGCGACGCCGCCTGCCGCACCGGCCGCGCAACCCGGCACCGCCCAGTAGCGGCGGTGCAGGACTTTGTCGCGGCGATCGGGCTGGTCCTGGTGATAGAGGGCCTGGTCTATGGCGGGTTTCCGGGCCTTGCCCGGAAACTGGCGAGCGAAATGCAGTCGATGCCCGAGAACGCGCTGCGGTTCGGAGGGTTGGCGGCAATCGCGGTTGGCGTCGCCATTGTGTGGCTGGTTCGCGGCTGATGAAATTCATTGGTACCGCGGCGACGGACGATTTATCCTGAGAAGACGGGCATAGCCGCAAACGTGCCGTATTTCTTGCCAACATGAACCGGACAGGGCGTCTTTGCGGAAAACGCCTGTCCTTTTCAGACACACCGGGAGGCCACGATGATATCCGACACCCTGTTGCGCGCGGCGCGGCGCATGGTCTTCGCCGGCGCCACCGCATTCGCGGTCGGCATTGTTGCCGTCCCGTCCTTCGTCACACCGACGATCGCCTCCGACGGGCCGCCTTCGGTCGCCGATCTCGCCGAGCACCTGCTTGGCGCGGTGGTCAACATCTCGACCTCGCAGACGGTGAAAGGCACGGAAGGGCCGGGCGCGGTGCCGATGCCGCAGCTGCCCGAGGGCTCGCCGTTCCAGGACTTCTTCGACGATTTCTTCAAGAATCGCGGCGGCGACAAGGGCGGCGCCGCGCAGAAGGTGCAGTCGCTCGGCTCCGGTTTCGTCGTCGACGCCGAGCAGGGTATCGTGGTGACCAACAACCACGTCATCGCCGATGCCGACGATATCGAGGTCAATTTCTCCGACGGCATCACGCTGAAGGCGACGCTCGTCGGCACCGACACCAAGACCGATGTCGCGGTGCTGAAGGTCGACCCCAAGGGTCACAAGCTGACGGCGGTGAAATTCGGCGATTCCACCAAGATGCGGGTCGGCGACTGGGTGATGGCGATCGGCAATCCGTTCGGCCTGGGCGGCACGGTGACGGTCGGCATCGTCTCGGCGCGCAACCGCGACATCAATTCCGGCCCCTATGACGACTTCATCCAGACCGACGCCGCCATCAACCGCGGCAATTCCGGCGGCCCGCTGTTCAATGCCGAGGGCGAGGTCATCGGCATCAACACCGCGATCATCTCGCCGTCGGGTGGCTCGATCGGCATCGGTTTCTCCATCCCCTCGCAGCTTGCCGCCGGCGTCGTCGACCAGCTTCGCCAGTATGGCGAGACGCGGCGCGGCTGGCTTGGCGTGCGCATCCAGCCGGTGACGGCGGACATCGCCGAAAGCCTCGGCATGGCGACCGCAAAGGGCGCGCTGGTGGCCGGTGTCATCAAGGGCGGGCCGGTCGACAACGGGTCGGTGCAGGCCGGCGACGTCATCATCAAATTCGACGGCAAGGATATCCATGAAATGCGCGACCTGCCGCGTGTTGTGGCCGAAAGCCCGGTCGGCAAGGCGGTCGACGTCGTCATCGTACGCAAAGGCGTCGAGCAGACCGTCAAGGTGACGCTCGGACGGCTGGAGGACGGCGAGAAGCTGGCCAGCGGCGAGAACGGCAATACCGACCAGGACAAGGGCGACAAGGCGACGCCTCCGGTATCGACGGCCTCGGTGCTCGGCATGACGGTCGGCGAGCTCAACGACCAGACACGGCAGAAGTTCGGCATCGCGGCCGATGTGTCCGGCGTGGTCATCACCGACGTCGCCAAGAATTCGGCGGCGGCCGAGCGCGGCATCCAGCCCGGCGAGGTGATCACCGAGATCGCGCAGGAATCGGTCGGCACGCCCAAGGACGTCATGGACCGGATCGGCGCATTGAAGGAGCAGGGCCGCAAGAACGCGCTCTTGATGCTGGCGTCGAAGACCGGCGAACTGCGCTTCGTGACGATCCGGATGGATTGAGAGCGATGGAGACCGCGGCCGACTTCCTGCGCCGGCAAGCGGGCAACGCATCTGCCTGGGATTTTGCCAAGGTTCTAGACAGGGTCGCAGATGCGGCGCCACAGCCTGGCGACGAGCAGCCCTCCGAAAGCGATCAGCGCCGTCGCGCCCGCCAGTCCTCACGCGACAGCCTATAGAGCACATGGCGCTTGAGATGCGGGTGGGTGTCCGGCACAGCGGGATGGTCGAAATCGGCGCCCGCATCGGCTTGCATGCCGAGTCGCTTCATGACTGCGACCGAACGATGATTGCCGGCGACCGCGAACGATACGATTTCGTCGACGCCAAGCGTTTCGAAGCCGAAGGCGAGCCAGGCTTCAGCCGCTTCGGTGACATAGCCCTTGCCCCAGAATTCCGGCGCCAGCCGCCAGCCGATCTCGATCGTGCCGTCCGGTAGCGATGGCACATCATCCGTATCCAGGAGACCGACGAAGCCGATGCATTCGCCGGTGGCCGCGATCTCGGCCGCGGCGAAGCCGTAGCCATCCTCATCGATCCAGGCGCGGAATTCGTCCATCTTGGCATCCGCGGTCGCACGGTCGCGGCGGAACGGGAAGAACTCCATCACGTGCTCGTCGGAGTTGACGCGGTGGAAAAGCGCGCGGTCGCGCTCCTCCCAGTTGCGCAGGATCAGGCGGTCGGTGCGGATCGGCTTCATTCGACGAACTCATCCCGGCGGTAGCCTTGGAGATAGAGCAGCGCGGTCAGATCGCCGTGATCGATGCGGATGCGGGCCTGCTCGGCCACCGTCGGCTTGGCGTGAAGCGCGATGCCGGTGCCGGCAAGACGGATCATGTCGAGATCGTTGGCGCCGTCGCCGACCGCGATGGCATCCTCGGTCGTCAGCCCGAGCCGTGCCGCGATGTCGAGCAATGCTTCGGCCTTGGCGGCGCGGCCGAGGATCGGCTCGGCCACCATGCCGGTGAACGTGCCGTCTTTTTCGATCAGGCGGTTGGCGCGGTTTTCCTGGAAGCCCAGCATATCGGCGATGCGGCTGGTGAAGACGTCGAAGCCGCCAGAGACCAGCGCCGTCCAGGCGCCATGGGCGCGCATCGTTTGCACCAAGGCGCGGCCGCCGGAGGCGAGCGTCAGCCGATTGGCGATGATGCGGTCGACCACGGCTGTGTCGAGGCCTTTCAGCAAGGCGACGCGCTCCCGCAAGGCGGGCTCGAAGGCGATCTCGCCATTCATCGAGCGCGCGGTGATCGCCGCCACATGATCCTTGACGCAGATCTCGTCGGCAAGCTCGTCGATGCATTCCTGGTCGATCATGGTCGAATCCATATCGGCGAGCAGGATCTTCTTGCGCCTGCCTTCGGCCGGTTGGACGATGACGTCGACCGGCTCGGAAGCCAGCGCCGCGCGCAGATTGGCGGTCATTTCGCCGATATCCGGCGTCTGCGGCAAAACGAGATCGCAGGCGACGTCCTCGGCCAGCCAATGAACGGCGCTTGCGCCGGCGGCCCGCAAGCCCATATTCGCAAGCGAGGCCGGCATGGCGCGGGCTTCTGGACGGGACACTAAAGTGGCGATCAGCGGCATCGAGAATTCCGGCAGGCAGGCGGGCGAAGGCCGCATCAAGAACGCGATCCTGATAGCCGGGCCGACAGCCAGCGGCAAGTCGGCGCTAGCGCTTGATCTCGCCGAATGCAATGGCGGCGTCATCGTCAACACCGATTCCATGCAGGGCTATTCGGTGCTCGATGTCCTGACGGCGCGGCCGAGCGCCGCCGAAATGGCACGCGTTCCGCATTTCCTTTACGGCCATGTCCATCCCGCCACCGCCTATTCCACCGGCGCCTGGCTGCGCGACGTGACAAAGCTGATTGACGACGGCGTGCTGTCGGGCCGTCCGGTCGCTTTCGTCGGCGGCACCGGGCTCTACTTCCGCGCGCTGGCCGAAGGCATCTCGGATATGCCGGACATTCCGGCGTCCGTCCGCGAGCGCTGGCGCTACGAGCTCAAGGAGCAAGGGGCCGAAAGGCTGCACCGCCTGCTGATGCACGAGGATTCGGCTGTGGCCATGCAACTCAGGCCGACCGACGGCCAGCGTATCGTTCGGGCGCTCGAAGTGCTCGACGCTTCCGGGCGCTCGATCCTCGAATGGCAGGCGGTGCGCGGTCGGCCGCTGATCGATCGCGACAGCGCGCGCTTCCTGGTCATCGAGCCGGACCGCGAGCAACTGGTCCGGCGCATCGAGGCGCGTTTCGACCAGATGCTCGACAAGGGCGCTCTCGACGAAGTGCGTCGACTCACCGCTCTCGGTCTCGACCCGGACCTGCCGGCGATGAAAGCGATCGGCGTGCGGGAGCTGCAGGCGGCGATGGCCGGACAATCGGATTTTCCAGCAGCCATTGAGCGCGCCAAGATCGCGACCCGGCAATATGCCAAGCGTCAGTCGACCTGGTTCAGGCATCAGCTGGGAGCGGAGTGGCGCAGGCTGCGGCCGGGCGACGAACCGGCTGTTCAGGACTGACTAAAAGCTTTTTCAATCAGCGCCTTAAAATCCCCGGCTCTAATTCTCGCCAAGGTTGCTCGGGTTAACTGTCCGTAAGGTCGGCCATGCCATAACCTCGGGGCTAGAGTGCGCGGGGAGTAGATGCGTTTCCATAAGGCGGAATCCGCATTTTTCGTCTTTATTTTCGTGATCCTGGCCGCGGGCCTGGTGACCTACCACGCCTATGGCCAATTGCAGGACATCGCCGCCGACCTCGACACCGCATCGCGCGTCGACAAAATTGTCTATCTCAACAAACTGCTGTTCGTCACCGGGGCGCTTCTGGCAACCGCGCTGTTCTTCGGCACCTTCTTCATCTACCCGCTGATCCGCGGCCAGGTGCGGGAAGAGGGCAAGCTCAGGGCCATGACGGTTTCGCTCAGCGCTCGCTCGCAGACGCTTGAGCAGGCGGCGCTCACCGACAGTCTCACCGGAATGCAGAACCGCCGCTATTTCGACGATGCGCTGCGCGAATATCTGCACGAGTTTCGCCGCATCGACAGGCCAGTCGGGCTGATGATCCTCGATCTCGACCATTTCAAGCAGGTCAACGATACGCATGGCCATGACGTCGGCGACGAGGTGCTGAGGGCCGTCGCTACCTGCCTGCGGGGCATGACACGCTATCACGACGTGGTGGCGCGGCTGGGCGGCGAGGAGTTTGCCGTCGTCACCCCCAACATGGATGTCGAATTGCTCGCCAGGTTCGCCGAGCGCATCCGCAAGGCGGTCGCCAACATGTCGATCATGTCGGGCAACGTGCGGCTGAAGGTCACCACCAGCGTCGGCCTTGCCGTCTGGGACCACAAGGAGAGCGCGGAGGATTTCTACCGCCGCGCCGACCGCCAGCTCTATGAGGCGAAGAAGCAAGGCCGCAACCGCGTCTGCGCCTAAAATTCCGAAGATGAATTCGTGAGGCTGGCCGTATGCCGCCATTTGCTGCGCTTCCGGTGCTCACGGACTTTTATGTCCGCTCCGCTCCGGTTCTCGCAAACGGCACCATCCGACTCAGCCTGACGAATTCCCTATCGGAATTTGCGTGTCTTGCAGCGCCGCCAGATCAGTCGTTGAGCTGGCGCATGCCGAAGGTCGAGGGCTTCAGGCCGTAGCGCGTGTCGAAGTCGTCGTCCGGCTGCACGCGCGCGGCGGTGGCCGGCTTCTTGTAGTCTGGGTCGCCGGCCTGGCGGGAAGAATCCACAGCCTCGGCGAAGGCCATGGCCTGCTGCGGCTTCGGCACGTTGCGCAGCCGCTCGACGATCATGGCGAGATCGACGTCGTTGCCATCCACGGAGGGATCGATCTTCTCGCCCTTCGCGGTGCCCGGGATGAACTCCTGCGGCAGCTTCTCGAACTTCAGCCGCATGGTGGTCGCCACGCCTTCGCCGAAGGCGATGGCTTCGCGCTGCCCCATCGAGGAGAGGAACGCCAGGGTCGAGGCCGAGGAATCGGCGATCGCCGAGCGGATGATGGCCTGGTCCTGCTCGTTGGCAAGCCGCATGGCGAAGAAGGTCGAGCACTGCGACAGGATGGTCGGGTCGAGCTCGCCCGGACGCTGGGTGACGACGCCGAGATAGCAGCCGTATTTGCGGCCTTCCTTGGCGATGCGCGACAGCGCGTGCCTTGTCGGCGCGAAGCCGAGACGCGGATCGGCCGGCATGTAGCGATGGGCTTCCTCGCAAAGCAGCAGCAGCTTCAGCCGGCCCTCGCTCCACAGCGCCAGGTCGAAGGCCAGGCGTGCCAGCACCGAGCAGACCGAGTTGACGACTTCCGAAGGCATGCCCGCCATCTCGAAGCAGGTCACCGGGCGTCCATGGTTGGGGACGCGGAAGATGTTGCCGATCGTTTCGTGGATGGTGTCCTCGATCAGCCGCGAATTGAACATGAAGCGGTAGCGCGGATCGGCCGCCGCCGATTCGATGCGCGTCTTCAGCGATTTCAAGGTCGGGCGGTCGTTCTTGCTTTCGAGCATGCCCATGCGCTCGTCGATCTGCTTGATGAGATCGGCAATGCGATAAGGCACCGGCGTGTCCGCCGTCAGCGCGTCGCTGCCGCGCCTGACATAGGTGCCGGAATTCGGGTTGCGGTAAAGGTTCTTGGCGGCGGGGATCAGGTCGCGCAGGACATCCACTTCCTCGGGCACCGTCTCGCGGCCGCGAAACAGCACTTCGGCGAACTCCTCCAGCCTGAACATCCAGAACGGCAGGTCGAGCGTCTTGGAATCGACCTTCACGCAATATTCCGGCAGCGAGGCGGCGAACTCGTTATGCGGGTCGAGGATGAGCACGCGCAGATCCGGACGCGCTTCGATCGTCTTGCGCAACAGCAGCGAGACAGCTGTCGACTTGCCGACACCGGTGGTGCCGACGATGGCGAAATGACGCGCCAGCGTGTCGTCAATGGCGATATTGGCATCGATCGACTCATCCTGCGACAGGGTACCGATGGTCACCGAATGGCGCCCGGCCAGATCGTAGACCGCCTGCAGGTCGCGGGTTCGGATGCGGTGAGCAATGGCGCCGATATGCGGGTAGGTGGTGATGCCACGGTCGAACACCGGCTTGGCGCCGGGCTCGACGCCGTCGCGCACCTCGCCGACCAGTTCGACGCTGACCTCGATCGGATTCTGCCCTTCGTGGTTCCAGGCGCGATCCGATTTGCCGATGGCATAGACAAGGCCGACCGTTCGTGTCGAACCGAGATTGATGGAGATCATCTTACCGACGGTCCAAAGGCCGCTGATCGCGCCTTCGGTGTCTTCGGCATGGGCACTGATGGTGGCTCGCGCGCCATCGCATTGCACGACATTGCCCAGAATCCGCTTGTCGTTCTGTTGGATGTTGCGGCGCTCCTGCGAAGTCGGTTCGCCAACGGAGGCTTCGCGTTCGACAAACATGGCTGACCTGATCCCATTCCCCTGGAGCCTCGACCCTACCCAATCGGGGTTAAAGTCAGGTGAGGTCGGATGGTGTAGGCAGCGTTAAGCCCGGCGCGACAATTCGATCGACTGGCCTCTTTCCAGGCTGAAAAAATCCGATATATTGGACGAATGGATGATATATCGAATAGTATTACCGCCACGATCGGCAGGCGGATACGCTCCGAAAGAACGGTGAGGGGCTGGTCGCTTGCCGAATTGGCCGAGCGCTCGGACGTTTCGAAGGCGATGCTGAGCGCCATCGAACGCGGCACGAACAGTCCGACCGCGGCGCTTCTGGTGCGCATCGCGGCGGCCTTCGGCATGACGTTGTCGACGCTGATCGCACGGGCCGAGATGCAAGGCGGCGGTATTTCGCGCCGGGACGAGCAGCCGATCTGGCAGGATCCGGCAACCGGGTACATCAGGCGGCATCTATCGCCGGCATCGCAGATGCCGCTGGAACTGGTCAGGGTCAGCCTTCCGGCCGGTGCCAAGGTCAGTCTGCCGGCGGCGTCCTACGCCTTCATCAAACAGCAGATATGGCTGATCGACGGAAGGCTGGATTTCACCGAGGGCGATGTGGCGCACCGGCTCGAGCCCGGCGACTGCCTGGCGCTGGGCGCGCCCTCGGATTGCGTCTTTCATGCTCCCGGACCGGATGCGGCGGAGTATCTTGTGGCGCTGGTCAGGGACTGACTCCGATGTCTCGCCGGCCAAAACGCTCGCACAATGGCGGGCCGCCGCTCGACGACTATGACGGCCCGCCCTGGGGCAAGGGCGATGCCTACATTTTCCTCGCCTGGCGCGCCGCCCACGACAAGGCTTGGAGGGCGCCAAGCCACGCCGTCATGCTGATGCGGCTGGAACGGGCCGAGCGGCTCGGTCTGACCTATGAGGAATATACGCTCGAGATTTTGGAGCGCGGCCGCCATCTCAGCGAGGACGACGCCGACCGTATCGCCGAAATCCGGCGGGCGCGCCGACGCAAACGCATCGGCCATTTCGAATGACCTCGTCAACGACATATCATCACCTGGAGAGCACCAGCATGAACTCCCTTGAAATCCGGGCGTTGCGTGACGATGCGGCGACCATCGCGATGCTCACCGATCTGCTGATCGAGACGGTCGCCGCCGGCGGATCGGTGAGCTTCATGCATCCATTGTCGGCGGAGGCCGCGCGGGATTTCTGGCGCAAGTCACTTGCCGCGGCCGCGCGCGGCGAAAGGGCGGTGCTGGGCCTATGGCGGGGCGAGGCGCTTGCCGGCACCGTCACGCTGTTGCTCGACTTCCCGCCCAACCAACCGCACCGCGCCGAGATCGCCAAGCTGATGACCGGCCGGAACCATCGCGGCAAAGGCGTCGCGACGGCCCTGATGCGGGCAGCGGAGAACCTGGCCGTCGAGAAAGGCCGTAGGCTGCTGGTGCTGGATACGGCCAGCGAAGAGGGCGCGGCCGGGCTTTATGAGAAACTTGGTTTCACCTTGGCCGGTGAGATCCCCGATTTCGCGCTCAAGCCACAGGGCGGGCTGACCGGCACCCTTATCTACTGGAAACGGATCGGGGGCAGCGGCCGACACGCTATCCTGAAATCCTGGCGATGCGCGACAGAAGCCAGCGGCTAAAATCCTGCTCGGCGCCGGAGAGCCGCGACGATGACGGTCTCGTCAGGAAATGGCCCGACGGGCTCGAAAGCTCGAAATCCGAAAGCCTGATAAGAACCTTGTCCTTGAGGGCCGCGTCGATCAGTGGCCGCGAGCCGAGCAGCGCCCCGGCGCCGACCTTCGCGGCTTCCATGGCGGCGACGAAACTGTCGAAGCGGTGCGAGCGGCGGGGATGGCCGGAAACGCCCGCGGCGGCGAACCATTCCGCCCACATTTCGCGCGCGCCCGCCACCAGGAGAAGCGGCAATGACGTCCACTCGCCACCTCGGGCGAGCGGCGGAGCCGCGACCGGGACAAGCCGCTCGACGGTCAGCCGGTCGGCCTCACGCCCGGGAAAGGATCCGTTGCCGAAGCGTATGTCGAGCGCCGAGCCCGGCTGGTCGTAGTCGGTCGGCCGATGGATGGTCACCAGATCGAGCCGGATCTGCGGCAGCATCTTTGCCAGGTCCGGAAGAGCCGGGACCAGCACCAGCATCGCGAAGGAGATGGGGACGCGGATGCTGACGATCTGCACGGCACGCGGCTCGAACAGCTCGTTGGTGCTGTTGCCGATGGTCGCGAATGCCGATTGGATGTGCGGGAGATAGGCTGCGCCTTCCGGCGACAATGCCACGCCGCGCGCCAGGCGCGCGAACAATCGCGTCTTGAGCCGCTCCTCCAGAAAACGGATGTGCTGGCTGACGGCGGCTTGCGTGAGCCCGAGCTCGGCGGCCGCGGCAGTGAAGTTCGACAGGCGGGCGGCAGCCTCGAAACTGCGCAGCCAGTCGAGCGGAGGCATTGTGTCGAAAGCCCTGCCAGCCATCAGAAATTTAGGCCTATTGCCCGAAAAACGATAATTTGAATTATGCCTTGGATGAGGCCACCATGCAATCCGTGCCCCTAGTGGCGGGTAAAGGATGGGAGCTTTCGGGACATGTTGAGGACGGCAACGCTAGCCGACGACGGACGAGTGATCGAGCTTTGCTGGAAGGACGGAACGGTGAGCCGCTTCCATGCCATATGGCTGCGCGACAACGCGCTGGACGACAAGACGCGCAGCGCCGGCAACGGACAGCGGCTGATCACCATCCTCGATATTCCCCCCGAGACGCGGATCGGCGCGGCCGAGATCAAGGGCGAGCTGCTCGAAGTCACGTTCGTTCCCGAAGGCAAGGTCGTCAGCTTTCCCTCAAGCTGGCTCCGCGCTCATGCCTATGATCGCAAGGAGGTGCGCGAGCCTGGCTGGACGGGAGGCGACATAGAGCGCTGGACGAAAGCCACGATGCAGAATTCCGTGCCGCGCGCGACCTATGCGGAGGCCAGCCGCGACAGCAATGTGCTGCGGCAATGGCTGGCCGCGGTCCGCAGCTTCGGCTTCGCTATCATGGACGGCCTGCCTGCCGAATCCGGCGCGCTGTGCAAGGTGGCGGACCTGTTCGGCTATATCAGGGAGACCAATTACGGGCGCTGGTTTGAGGTGCGCGCAGAGGTCAATCCGAACAATCTCGCCTACACCAATCTCGGCCTGCAGGCGCATACCGACAATCCCTATCGCGATCCGGTGCCGACGCTGCAGATCCTGGCCTGCATCGAGAACACGGTGGAAGGCGGCGAGTCCAGCGTCGTCGACGGGTTCGCGGTGGCTGCCGCACTTCAGTCGGAAAACCCGAACGGATTCCGGCTGCTCTCTTCCTATCCGGCGCGTTTCGAATATGCCGGCTCGTCGGGCGTGCGGCTGCAGTCCAAGCGGCCGATGATCGAGCTCGGGCCCGACGGCGAGCTCATCTGCATCCGCTTCAACAACCGCTCGCTGGCCCCGACCGTCGATGTGCCCTTCGCTGTGATGGACAAATATTATGCGGTCTATCGCCGGTTCGCCGAGCTGATCGAGGATCCTGCCTTCGAGGTCACGTTCAAGCTCGAGGCGGGGCAATGCTTCATCGTCGACAACACCCGCGTCATGCATGCGCGCAAGGCGTTTTCCGGCAGCGGCAAGCGCTGGCTGCAGGGCTGCTACGCCGACAAGGACGGCCTGCTGTCGACGCTTGCCGCGATCGAGCATGGTTTCCAGGAGGCGGCGGAATGAAGCCGAACGAATTGAACGCAGGCAACATCGTCGAGTTCATCGCCGATATTTTCGAGCGCCGCGGCGCCGAATCCTATCTCGGCGAGCCGGTCACCATGTCAGAGCATATGCTGCAGGGCGCGTGGCTGGCCGAGCAGGACGGCGCGCCGGAGGAGCTTGTGGCGGCGGCGCTGCTGCACGACATAGGCCACTACACCAGCGAGTTCGGCACCTATTCGCCCGACGACGTCGAGGACAAGCACCATGACGAGGCGGGCGGTGAGGTGCTGGCGCCGTTCTTCCCGCCGGTCATCGTCGAATGCGTCAGGCTGCATGTCTCGGCCAAGCGTTATCTGTGCGCCACCGATCCGACCTATTTCGGCAAGCTGTCGCCGGCTTCGGTGCATACGCTGTCGCTGCAGGGCGGGCCGATGAGCGCGGAGGAGGTGGCTGAGTTCCGCAGCAATCCCTTCCACGACGAAGCGGTGCGCGTGCGGATCTGGGACGAGGGCGGCAAGGTCGCCGACATGAAGACGCGGGCCTTTCGCGACTACGTGCCGTTGCTCGATCGAGTGGTGAAGAAGTTCGCGGCTGAAAAGGCGGCATAGACGGCAGAAGCCCGGCCGGTCGGCCGGCTTTCTGCCATCCGCGAGCGCGCCGTGCGTCAGCTCTTGTGGTAGACCTCCTGCAGTCCGTAGACGGGCGTCGGCAGGCCAACTTGGCGCGCCTTCAGCTGCAGCGACAGATACTGCGAATAGTGGCGCGACTGGTGCAGGTTGCCGCCGTGAAACCACAACGCTTCCTGCTGCGTCGGCTTCCACATGTTGCGCTGCTCGCCCTCCCAGGGACCCGGATCCTTGGTGGTGGCGGAGCCGAGGCCCCAGACCTTGCCGACCTTGTCGGCCACCTCTTGCGAGATGAGGTCGGCGGCCCAGCCGTTCATCGAGCCGTAGCCGGTCGCATAGATGACCAGGTCGGCCGACAGTTCGGTGCCGTCGACGAATTTGACGCCGGTTTCGGTGAGTTCCTGAACCGCGGCACCCGGTCCGCTCTTCAGCTTGATCGAGCCGTCGATGACGAGGTCGCAGGCGCCGACATCGATGTAGTAGCCGGAGCCGCGGCGCAGATATTTCATGAACAGGCCCGACCCATCGTCGCCCCAGTCGAGCATGAAGCCGGCCTTTTCCAGGTCGTCGTAGAATTTCGCGTCGCGCTCCCTCATCTGCCGGTAAAGCGGGATCTGGAACTCATGCAGGATGCGGTAGGGCAACGAAGCGAAGATCATGTCGGCCTTGCCCGTCGTCATGCCGTTCTCCACCGCCTGCTCGGAGTAGAGCGCACCAAGCCCGATATCCATCAGCGTGTCCGACTTGACGATGTGGGTCGACGAGCGCTGCACCATGGTCACATCGGCGCCGCCTTCCCACAGCGCCGCGCAGATGTCGTGGGCCGAGTTGTTGGAGCCGATGACCACCACCTTCTTGCCGCGGTATTTGTCCGGTCCGGGATGGGTCGAGGAGTGCTGCTGCTCGCCCTTGAAGATGTCCTGGCCTTTGTATTTCGGCCAGTTCGCCTTGCCCGACATGCCGGTCGCCAGCACCAGTTGCTTCGGCTTCAGCACGATCTCCTTGCCGCCGCGCTCGACGACGATCGTCCATTCCTTGGCCTTCTCGTCGTATTTGGCGGATTTGGCGGTGGTGGAAGACCAATAGTTCAGCTCCATCACCTTGGTGTACATTTCCAGCCAGTCGCCGATCTTGTCCTTGGGCGCGAAGACCGGCCAGTTCTTCGGGAAGTCGATATAGGGCAGGTGATCGTACCAGACCGGGTCGTGCAGGCAGAGCGACTTGTAGCGCTTGCGCCAGGAATCGCCCGGGCGCTCGTTCTTCTCGACGATGATGGCCGGCACGCCGAGCTGCTTCAGCCGGGCGCCGAGCGCGATACCGCCCTGGCCGCCGCCGATGATAACGACATAGGGTTGCCTGGTGTGGCCGAGCTCGGCGATCTCGTCGTCGCGCTCCTCACGCCACGTCTTGCGGCCCTTGCCGTGGCCGTGCTTGGCGCCGAGCGGGCGGGTGAAGCCGGCCTTCTCCTCGTGGCCTCTCAGCTCCGCCATGGTGGTGAGCAGGGTCCAGATCAGGTCGCCCTTGAACCGCACGAGGCCAAAGCCGCGCGCAACGCTCGTCTCGAAGGTGATCCAGGCGGTGATGATGCCGCCGTCCTCGTTCGCTTCCTCGTCCTTGGCCACCGCCCATCCGGTCGGCCTGGTGCTGGCCAGCGTCGCCTGCAGCATGTCGCGGATCTGGTCCTGGCCCTCCATCGTCTTCAGGTTCCAGGTGAAGGTGACGAGGTCGCGCCAGTAGCAATCGGCCTGGAAGCAGTTGACGGCGCTGTCGATGTCGCCGGCTTCCAGCGCCTTGCCGAATTTGTCGAGCAGCGCCTGCGCCTTGGTGGTGGGTGTTCTCTCGAGCATTTGTTCTCCTCCACTTTGCTAGAGTCCGGCATGAGCAGCAAGCAGCCTGCCAACCGCGACGCTCATGAGCGATTGCAATGAAATCAATCTGTTAGGACGATATGGGCTTCGATCGGCCGTGCCGGGTCGAGTCGATGGGTATCGATGCAGCGCGGCCAGGATTGAACTATGACATCGTCGCGAGACGATCGCACGCCGGACACGACCTGCTCGATCTCGCGTATGTGCTCGCCAGCCATGCGTCCTCCTCGCACGTCTTTTGCCAGCGTATAGTGGTGCGTCGGAGAGCGACGCTCAACTGTACTATGGTAGCTGTGGGGCGGTAGCGCGCAGGCGCCGTCTCTCACAGGCGAGTGAATTCGCGCTGGACCCCATTGACGAGCCCGCGTTTTGGCCCTTATTGTCCGCGCCCATGAAAACGGCACTCATTCTCGTAGGCTGGCGCGTGGGCAAGGCGGTGTAACCGCCGGGCGAAAACCTCCCATGCGCATCACACAGGCTCCCTCGGGGGCCTTTTTTATTGCCTTGAACACGACTAAACGACCAGCAAATCGCCAGGCGGCGAACATTACGGGACCAGACCGATGAGCAACGGACAGAACGAGCGGCGCGAGATGACGGGCGCCGAAATGGTGGTGCAGGCGCTGAAGGACAACGGCGTCAAGCATGTGTTCGGCTATCCGGGCGGCGCCGTGCTTCCGATCTACGACGAGATTTTCCAGCAGGACGACGTCGAGCACATTCTGGTGCGGCACGAGCAGGGCGCCGGCCACGCGGCCGAAGGCTATGCGCGCTCGACCGGCAAGGCCGGCGTCATGCTGGTGACGTCGGGCCCGGGCGCCACCAACGCGGTGACGCCGTTGCAGGACGCGCTGATGGATTCGATCCCGCTGGTCTGCCTGACCGGCCAGGTGCCGACCTCGCTGATCGGCTCCGACGCCTTCCAGGAATGCGACACGGTCGGCATCACGCGGCCCTGCACCAAGCACAACTGGCTGGTGAAGGACGTCAACGAGCTCGCCGCCACCATCCATGAGGCGTTCCATGTCGCGACGACCGGCCGACCCGGCCCGGTCGTGGTCGATATTCCGAAGGACGTGCAGTTCGCCAAGGGCATCTACGTGCCGCCGCAGACGGCGCCGCGCACCAGCTATCAGCCGAAGGTCCAGGGCGACCTGGAAAAGGTGAAGGCCGCCGTCGAGCTGATGGCCGGCGCGAAGAGGCCGATCATCTATTCGGGCGGCGGCGTCATCAATTCCGGTCCGGAAGCCAGCCATCTGCTGCGCGAGCTGGTCGATCTCACCGGTTTTCCGATCACCTCGACGCTGATGGGCCTCGGCGCCTATCCGGCATCCGGCAAGAACTGGGTCGGGATGCTCGGCATGCACGGCACCTACGAAGCCAATATGGCCATGCATGACTGCGACGTGATGGTCTGCATCGGCGCGCGCTTCGACGATCGCATCACCGGCCGGCTCAACGCATTCTCGCCGAACTCGAAGAAGATCCACATCGATATCGACCCGTCGTCGATCAACAAAAACGTTCACACAGAGGTGCCGATTATCGGCGATGTCGGCCGGGTGCTCGAAGATATGGTGCGGCTGTGGCGGGCGACCGCCAAGGTCGACAAGAAGGCGCTCTATCCGTGGTGGGAGCAGATCGCGAAATGGCGGGCGCGGGATTCGCTCGCCTACAAGATGAACAACGACGTGATCATGCCGCAATACGCGATCCAGCGGCTCTACGAACTGACCAAAGATAAGGACACCTACATCACCACCGAAGTCGGCCAGCACCAGATGTGGGCGGCGCAGCACTATCATTTCGACAAGCCGAATCGTTGGATGACGTCCGGCGGTCTCGGCACGATGGGCTACGGCCTGCCGGCCGCGCTCGGCGTGCAGATCGCGCATCCCGACGCGCTGGTCATCGACATTGCCGGCGACGCTTCGGTGCAGATGACCATGCAGGAAATGAGCTCGGCGGTGCAGTATGAGGCGCCGATCAAGATCTTCATCCTCAACAATCAGTATATGGGCATGGTGCGCCAATGGCAGCAGCTGCTGCACGGCAACCGGCTGTCGCATTCCTACACCGAGGCGATGCCGGACTTCGTCAAGCTGGCGGAAGCCTATGGCGGCCACGGCATTCGCTGCGACAAGCCGGACGAGCTCGACGACGCGATCAAGGAGATGATCTCGGTCAAGAAGCCGGTGTTGTTCGACTGCCGCGTGGCGACCTTGGCCAACTGCTTCCCGATGATCCCATCGGGCAAGGCACATAACGAGATGCTTCTGCCCGACGAGGCGACCGACGAGGCGGTGGCCAACGCCATCGACGCCAAGGGCAGGGAACTAGTTTAGAGCATGATGCCGAAAAGTGAGAAGCGGTTTTCGGGCAACATCATGCTCCATCCATAACACCAGCCATCAAGGCGGGGCTGTCGCGAGAAAGCCGTGCGCAAACAGAGAATTAGCTCAAAAGTCTGAAATCGAGATTCACCTTATGAACGCACAGCACCTTCAACCGACCGGCTCCGCCTATTTTATCGCCAAGGAAACCGAGAAGCCGGAAACGCACACGCTTTCAGTGCTGGTCGACAACGAGCCGGGCGTGCTTGCACGCGTCATCGGCCTCTTTTCCGGTCGTGGCTACAACATCGAGAGCCTTACCGTTTCCGAGACCGAGCATGAGAAGCATCTGTCGCGCATCACCATCGTGACGCGCGGCACGCCGCATGTGATGGAGCAGATCAAGCACCAGCTCGAGCGCATCGTGCCGGTGCACAGGGTGGTCGACCTGACCGTGCGCTCGCATGAGCTAGGCCAGGAGCGGCCGCTGGAACGGGAATTGGCGCTGGTCAAGGTCGCCGGCACCGGCGACGCCCGGGTCGAGGCGCTGAGGCTCGCCGACGCGTTCCGCGCCAGCGTGATCGACGCCAACACCGAGCATTTCATCTTCGAGATCACCGGCAAGGGCTCCAAGCTCGACCAGTTCATCGCCATCATGAAGCCGCTTGGCCTTGTCGAGATCTGCCGCACCGGCGTCGCAGCGATGAACCGCGGTTCGCAGGGAATGTGAAACAGGACGACCATCCTGTTTTCAAGCTTTGGCCCGGCGGTTGCCCGGTTCTGGCTTTTGCGCATTCGCTAAAGGACAGTAAGGCTGACATATCCGGGAGGATAACATGTCGCTCGACACATTCCTTGCCCTGTTGGTCTATGCCTTCGTGACTTCGATCACGCCGGGGCCGAACAACCTCATGCTGCTGGCTTCCGGCGTCAATTTCGGTATCGCCAGGACGGTTCCGCACATGCTGGGCATCAGCATCGGCTTCCTGGTCCTGCTGCTGGCCGTCGGCTTCGGGCTCGGCGCGGTGCTGACCGCGGTGCCGGCGCTGCATACGGCGCTGAAGATCGCCGGCGCCGCCTACCTGCTCTACCTCGCCTGGAAGATCGCCATGTCGCGCTCGATAAGCGACGGAAAAGGAGCGGAGGGGCGGCCGATGCGCTTCATCGACGCCGCCGCATTCCAGTGGGTGAACCCCAAGGCATGGGTGATGGCGATCACCGCGATGGCTGTCTACACCAATGCCGATCACCCGTTCGTCTCGGTGGCGCTGATCTCGATCGCCTTCACCATCGTCAACCTGCCCAGCGTTTCGGTATGGGCCGGCTTCGGCACGGCGCTGCGCGGCTTCCTGTCGGATCCGGTGCGGCTGAAATGGTTCAATATCGCCATGGGTGTGCTCTTGGCGGCGACTCTGTGGCCAATGCTCCGTTAGATGTGCCGATATTCAGGTGAGGCCGGCCTGCAAACGCTGGCTTTCTGCGCTTCCGGTGCTCACGTACGAAAAGTACGCTCCGCTCCGGCCTTCGCCGGCCGAAGCCCTCATAAGTGTCTCCGCCCTATGAAGGCTACGGCTGGCGTAGGCCGGTTCTCGAAAACCATCGTTTTCGACTCGGCCTGACCTGAATCTCAACACATCTGACAGTTTTCGGACTGGTCGCAGAGGCGTTCGTTGGTTCGTTTGCCGGCTGCTTAGCCATTGTGCATTGCACATTAAATCTTCGTAATGCCCCGCTTTGGCCCTTTTCGGCCAAAGCCTTGTCCTATCTACTCCACGAAAATCGCGGCACGAGGTCGTGAAGCGAGCTAGAATGGACCACCGGGATCGGCGTGTCGGGTAGAAGGCTTATTTGTCGATGCGCGGAAAAATTGCCTTTGCAGTTGTTGCGGTCGCCTGCCTGGCGGGCGCCGGGCTCTATCTTTCGCCCACGATGTTGGCCAAGGTCCAGCAGCTGATTTCGGGCAAGCAGGAAAGCGCGGGCGCCACGAACAAGACGGCGAGCGGCGATAAGTCGGCCGGTGCCTCGGACAATGCGAAAGGCAGTGGTCCGCGTTCGGCCTCGATCGTCTCCGCCACCGCGACGACAGCCGATTTTCCGATCCGCCGCTATGCCATCGGCTTCGTCTCGTCACCGGAGGTGGTCAATATCAACGCCCGTGTCTCCAGCCAGATCGTGTCGATCGCGGTCAAGGACGGGCAGATGGTCAAGGCCGGCGATCTGCTCATTTCGCTCGATGACCGCGCGCTGAAGGCGCAGCTCGCCAAGGATCAGGCGCAGCTCGCCAAGGACCAGGCGATGCTGGTGAGCGCCCAGGCCGATCTGCAGCGCGCCAAGGACCTCGTCGCCAAGCAGGCCGGCACGCAGCAGACCTACGATCAGGCGCTGGCGGCGCAGAAAGCCGCTGCCGCCACCATCGACGCCGACAAGGCGACCATCGATGCCGACACCGTGCAATTGAGCTATGCAGCGATTACGGCGCCAATCTCGGGCCGGCTCGGCGCGGTCAACGTCTCGGTCGGCGATCTCGTCACCACCAGCAACGGCAACTCGAGCAGCTCGACGCCGCTGGTCACCATCACGCAGATGGATCCGCTGCAGGTGAACTTCACGCTGCCCGAGAGCAACCTTGCCCTGTTGCACAAGGCGCTCTCCGATCCACAGCAAGGCGACGTGACGCTGACCAAAAGCGGCGATCCCACGCCGATCGGCAAGGGCACACTCGATTTCGTCGATTCCAGCGTCGATACGGCCTCCGGCACCATCGCCACGCGGGCGAGCATACCGAATTCGGATCTTTCGCTATGGCCTGGGCAATATGTGAACGTGGTGCTCGAGGCCGGCATGATGCCGCAGATGACCTCGGTTCCGACGGTCGCGGTGCAGTCCAGCCAGAAGGGGCCGTTCGTCTATGTCGTCAAGCCGGACAACACCGTCGAGATGCGGCCGGTGCAGGTGGCGCTGACGGAGGGCCAAAACAGCGCCATCAGCGACGGTCTCAAGAGCGGCGAGAAGGTCGTCGTCGAAGGCCAGACACGGTTGAAAAACGGCGCGGCGGTGCATGAAGGCAAACCCGCCGCGGGATCCGGTGATCAGGCATCGCCCAAGGTCGCGGAGGCCGACAAGGCCGGCGGGGCGAGCCGATGATCTCCGAATTCTGCATCCGCAAGCCTGTCGCCACCCTTCTGATGTCGTTCGCCCTCATCCTGGGCGGTATTTTTGCCTACAAGTTCCTGCCGGTGGCGGCGCTGCCCAGCGCCGAATTCCCGGTGGTCAATGTTTCGGCCAGCCTGCCCGGCGCTTCGCCGGAGACGATGGCGACATCGGTGGCGACGCCGCTGATCAAGCAATTCGCGACGATCGCCGGCATCGATTCGATCTCGACCACCAATTCGCTCGGCCAGACCTCGATCGCCATCCAGTTCGTGCTCAACCGTGACATCGATGCCGCGGCCGCGGACGTCCAGGCGGCGATCGCGCGCACGCAAAGATCGCTGCCGCCGGAAATGACCTCGCCGCCAAGCTATCGCAAGGTCAATCCGGCCGACGCGCCGATCCTCCTGATGTCGCTGGTCAGCGACACGATCCCGCTGACCGACCTCGACGCCTTCGCCGAAAATGTCATCTCGCCCTCGCTGTCGACCATCGACGGCGTGGCCCAGGTCTCGATCTTCGGCCAGCAGAAATATGCCGTGCGCATCCAGATCGATCCGACCGCGCTCGCCGCTCGCGGCATCTCGATCGATCAGCTGCAGGCCGCGATAACCTCGGCCAACAGCAACACCCCGCTCGGTGTTTTGCAGAACAACAAGCAGCAGCTGACGATTACCGCCAACACGCAGCTTACCGACGCCGCAGGCTTCTCCAACCTCATCATCGCCACCAAGAACGGCCGCCCGGTGCGGCTGGGCGACGTGACGCGCGTCGTCGATTCCGTGCAGACCACGACGACGGCGAGCTGGTATGACGGCACGCGCGCGATCATCATGGCTGTGCAGCGCCAGCCCGACGCCAACACCGTCGACGTCGTCGACAAGGTCAAGGCGATGCTGCCGTCCTTCCAGGAGCAGATGCCGGCCGCCGCCCAGATCAAGCTGCTCAACGACCGCTCGACATCAATCCGCCAGGCCGTCGATGACGTCCAGTTCACGCTGCTCCTGACCATCGCCCTGGTGGTGCTGGTGATCTTCGTGTTCCTGCGCAGGGTGACGGCGACGATCATCCCGGCGGTGGCGGTGCCGATCTCGCTGATTGCCACGCTTGGCGCGATGTTCCTGTTCGGCTTCTCGATCGACAACATCTCGCTGATGGGATTGACTTTGGCCGTCGGCCTTGTCGTCGACGACGCCATCGTCATGCTGGAAAACATCTTCCGCCATATGGAAGAGGACGGGCTGTCCGCCTTCGACGCTTCGCTGAAGGGGGCGCGCGAAATCGGCTTCACCATCATCTCGATCTCGATCTCGCTGGTGGCGGTGTTCATTCCTGTGCTTCTGATGGGCGGCGTCATCGGCCGCATCTTCAACGAATTCGCCGTCGTGGTGACCGTCGCCATCCTGGCCTCGATGTTCGTGTCACTAACGCTGACGCCGATGCTCTGCTCGCGTCTGTTGTCGGTGACCAAGGCCGATCGCGAAAAGCATGCCCCCGGTCATAAGCCGGACCTCGTCACGCGCGGCTACGACCGGATCCTGGGCTTCTGCCTGCGAAACACTTTCCTGGTGTTCCTCGTCTTCATCGCGACCGCCGCGGCGTCGGTGTGGGTGATCCAGGTCTCCCCGAAGGGCTTCTTTCCGCAGGAGGATATCGGCCAGATATCGGTGAGCACGATCGCGCGCCAGGACATCTCGTTCGACGCCATGGCGAAGCTGCAAGGGCAGGTGGCCAGCGTGTTTTCGAAGTCGCCCTATGTCGACCATGTGGCCTGGTCGGCGGGTAGCGGCAACAACGCGCTCAACCAGGGCAAGCTCTTCGTCCAGCTCAAGGGCAAGGACCAGCGGCCCAACATCGAGAAGGTGCTTTCGGACCTCAGACGCCAGCTGGCCGGCGTGGCGGGCATCGAGACCTATATGCAGCCCGTGCAGAACCTGCGGCTCGGCTCGCGGTCGTCGGCCAGCGCCTATCAGCTCGTGGTGCAGGGGCTCGACACCGGCCAGACGGATATCTGGGCGCAGAAGCTGAACGACGCGATGGCCGCGGACCATACGAAATTCACCGATGTCACCAGCGACCTGCAGAACAACGCATCGCAGGCCTCGCTGGTGATCGACCGCGACAAGGCCGCCCAGCTCGGCATCGACACCAACACGCTGCGTTCCGCCCTCTATGGCGGCTTCGGCACCGACCAGGTTTCGACGATCTTCGGCTCGGCCGACAGCTACGAGGTCATCACCGAGCTCGATCCCAAGATCGAGTGGTCGCCCGAACGGATGCTCGCCATCCAGATGCGCACGGCGAGCGGCAGCCTGGTGCCTCTCGGCGCCTTCGCCCATGTCGATCGCACGGCCGGCGCGCTGACGATCAATCAGCTCGGCCAGCTTCCGGCGGTGACGATCTCCTACAACCTGCCGCAGGGCGTCTCGCTCGGCGACACGGTGACCCGCATCGACCAGCTCAAAGAACAGATCGGCATGCCGAAGGAGATCTCGACGAGCTTTGCCGGCACGGCCAAGACCTTCCAGGATTCGCTTGCCAACCAAGGCTTGCTGATCGGCGGCGCGATCCTGACGATCTATATCGTGCTCGGCATGCTCTATGAGAGCTTCATTCACCCGCTCACCATCCTCACCGGCCTGCCGTCGGCGGTGCTGGGCGCCGTGGTGGCGCTGCGCTTCGCCGGCATGGATCTCTCTGTGATCGCGGTGATCGGCATCCTGATGCTGATCGGCATCGTCAAGAAGAACGGCATCATGATGGTCGACGTCGCGCTGGAGCTCAGGCGGCACGGCATGTCGGCGAGGGACTCCATCCACAAAGCCTGCCTGATGCGCTTCCGGCCGATCATGATGACGACGCTTGCGGCGCTGATGGGCACGTTCCCGATCGCGCTCGGCACCGGTGCCAGCGCCGAATTGCGCCAGCCGCTCGGCGTAGCCGTGGTCGGCGGCCTGCTCGCCTCGCAGGCGCTGACGCTGTTCGTCACGCCGGTGATCTACGTCTATTTCGAGAATTTCTCGGGCTGGCTTCTCGGCTTCTCGTCGAAGAAGAGCCGGCCGGCGCTGCATGTGGTGGAAAGCGGCGAGCAACGCTCGCTGTTCGACGGCGAACCCGAGCCGCAGAAGACGGCAGCCGAGTAGATCGCGCCGACTGGCCCAAGCCGTGGCGCTTGCCGCCGGCCGCAGCCGATCCTAGTCTGTGGCCATGTCCCATGATCATGACCACGACAACGAGCTCGATCCGTTCGCGGCGCGCGTGCGCGCGCTGGAGACGATCCTGACCCAAAAGGGCCTGATCGACCCTGCGGCCATCGAAGTCATCATCGACACCTATGAGACGAAGATCGGCCCGCGCAACGGGGCGCGGGTGGTGGCGAAGGCCTGGAATGATCCAGCCTATGCCGAATGGCTCAAGCGCGACGCGACGGCGGCGATCGCCTCGCTGGGCTACACCGGTCGCCAGGGATGTGCCGGCCGTGCTCGCCAAGGGCGGCCCGTGCGACCGGCCGGTCACCACGCCGGCGCGGTTCCAGGCGGGCGACCGGGTGCGGACGAAGAATTTCAACCCGACTGGGCATACGCACCTGCCGCGTTATGCGCGCGGCAAGAACGGCAGGATTGAGGCGGTGCGCGACGGCTTCGTCTTCCCCGACAGCAATGCGCACGGCAAGGGGGAGAACCCGCAATGGGTCTACACCGTGGTGTTCGACGGGGGCGAAATCTGGGGCGAAGGCGCCGATCCGACGCTCAGCGTCTCGATCGACGCCTGGGAGAGCTATCTTGAGCCGGCATGAAGGTGCTTTGCCGGCCGGTTTCGACGAGCCGGTCTTTGCCCGAGCCGTGGCAGGCCGAAGCCTTCGCCATGACGGTGGCGCTGCACGGCGAGGGCCTGTTTTCGTGGAGCGAGTGGGCGGAGGCGCTTTCGGCCGAGGTGAAGCGGCCAGGCGCGGCAACGGACGGCCACGACTACTACGAGCATTGGCTGGCGGCGCTGGAGAAGCTGCTGTCGCGAAAAGGGGTCGCCGGCAAGGTCGAGGTGGACCAGCTTGCCGCCGCCTGGGAACGCGCCGCGCATGCGACCCCGCACGGCAAGCCGATCCTGCTGGAGAATGATCCGGGCGCAGGCCGATAGATCGTTTTTGTTCTCTTTACGTTCCGGTTGGCGACTGATAGCCTGAGTTGACGAGGCTCGCGCCCGCAGCCGACAACGGTCGACATGGCGGGCCAATCTTGTCTTTCGTCAGCGAATCCGGTCTGTCGCACTGATGGAATTTTCTCCCCAACAGGACGAGGCTCTGAAGGCGGTCGGGCGCTGGCTCAAGGAGGGCCGGCCGCAGGTCTTTCGGCTGTTCGGCTATGCCGGCACCGGCAAGACGACGCTGGCGCGCTATTTCGCCGAGCATGTCGACGGCCAGGTGCAGTTCGCCGCCTTCACCGGCAAGGCGGCGCAGGTGCTGCGCTCGAAGGGCGCGACCAACGCCCGCACCATCCATTCGCTGATCTATAGGCCCAAGGGCGAGGAATCGGTCGAGGACGAGGTGACCGGCAAGACATCGATGTCGCCGACCTTTTCGCTCAACCGGCAAAGCCCGATTTCGCGCGCCAAGCTTGTCGTCATCGACGAATGCTCGATGGTCGACGAGCAGCTCGGCCGCGACCTGCAGAGTTTCGGCACGCCGATCCTGGTGCTTGGCGACCCGGCGCAGCTGCCGCCGATCTCGGGCGGCGGCTTCTTTACCGAGCATGAGCCGGATGTTCTGTTGACGGAAATCCACCGCCAGGCGCGCGACAATCCGATCATCCGGCTGGCGCTCGACGTGCGCGAGGGCCGCGAATTCATGCATGGCGACTACGGCACGGCGCAGGTGATCGGCAGGGAAGCAGTCAACCAGGAGCTGGTTCTCAAGGCCGACCAGGTGCTGGTCGGCACCAACCGCACGCGCCGGCGCTACAATCAAAGGCTGCGCGAGCTGAAAGGGTTCAATGCCGACTTCCCGCAAGCCGGCGACAAGCTGGTCTGCCTGCGCAACGATCCGGCCAAGGGGCTGCTCAACGGTTCGCTGTGGAAGGTGATGACCTCGTCGCGCGAAACGGTGAAACCTGGCATCAATCTTCTGGTCTCGCCGGAAGACGACGACCCCGACCGCGGCGTCGCCAAGATCAAGCTGCTCAAGGCGGCATTCGAGGATCCGGATGCCGAGATCCCCTGGCAGCAGAAGAAGCGCTTCGACGATTTCGACTACGGCTATGCGCTGACCGTGCACAAGGCGCAGGGCTCGCAATGGAACGACGTGGTGCTGTTCGACGAGAGCTGGGCGTTCAAGGAAACCAGGCAGCGCTGGCTCTACACCGCCATCACCCGGGCCGCGGAGCGACTGACGGTGGTGCGCTAGTCCGTTGGTCTTGCGCCAAGCCATTGCCAGGCGGCTTCCTCGTCGTCGACGCCAAAGCGCCTGAATTCGAAAGGCAGCGTCTTGGGGAAAAGGCCGGCGACGAGGGGGGCCCAACTCGGCTCGCCGATGGCCGCGCAGCGCACGACATGTTGCATCGCGTCGGCCACGCCCTGCTTGAGCGTGTCTTGCTTGATATTGGCCCAGTCGACGCTTTCCTCGTCGGTCAACCTGACCAGCACGTCGATCCTGGGATGCAGCGCGTAGGCGGCCTCCAGCAGGCCGAACAGGTTTTCCGCATCGGCCGGCGAGACATCGCCGACGACGTCGATGGCGAAAAGCGCATCGCGGTTGGTCTCGATGCGGCGGATCGCCGGCACGGCTTCGAGGAAATTCACTGGCAAATCCTTATCTTAGCCTCCATCTATCCCCTGGAACACGCGAAACCCTCTATCTGTTCCCGTCAAAGGCGCTATAGATGCGCGCCGATCCACTGGACCCCAGCTCATGCCCGCCAAGCTTTCGGTCAATCTCAACGCCGTCGCCATGCTGCGCAACCGTCGCGACTTGCCATGGCCGAGCGTGACCGGACTTGGCCGCATAGCGCTTGCCGCCGGCGCGCACGGGCTGACGGTGCATCCGCGCCCTGACGAGCGGCACACCAGGCATTCCGACCTGCCGGAGATCAGGGCGCTGATCGATGACGAGTTTCCGGGCGCGGAGTTCAACATCGAGGGCTATCCGACCGAGGATTTCCTGGCGCTTGTCGAAAAGAACCAGCCCGAGCAAGTGACGCTGGTGCCGGACGACCCTGCACAGGCGACTTCTGACCATGGCTGGAACTTCGTCGCCCAGGCGGCGTTCCTCATTCCGATCGTCAAGCGGTTGAAGAAGGGCGGGTTCCGGGTGTCTTTGTTCTCCGACGCCGATCCTGATGGCGTGAACGCGGCGCGCGATACCGGCGCCGACCGCATTGAGCTCTATACCGGCCCCTATGGTGGCTTCCATTCCGATTCCGAAAAGGCGGCGAAAGAACTGGAAAGATTGGGAAAAACCGCTGATGCGGCATTCGCGGCCGGGCTCGGTGTCAATGCCGGCCACGATCTGACCGTGAAGAACCTGCCGCCGCTGGCCAAACGCATTCCGGCATTAGCCGAAGTATCGATCGGACATGGGTTGACAGCGGATGCGCTGGAGTATGGCATGGCCGGCACTGTCGGGCGGTTCTTGAAGGCCTGCGGATGGTAGGGCGCCTTGCGTAACTCCGGCAGTTTCGGTGCGTCCCGCGCGTTGCGGCGACGTCGAAGCGTGGCGAATCTGATGAAATGGGGTTCATGGTGCTAGCCAACGCCAGCGAGACGGAATCCCTCGAACGCTCGGGCCATGCCGAAACCGAGCGGCAGCACAGCACCAAGGTCCTCATGCTTGGCGCGCTGGGCGTCGTCTACGGCGATATCGGCACGAGCCCGATCTACGCCTTCCGCGAGGCGCTGCATGCCTCGTCGAGTTCGGTCGCCCGCTATGACGTGCTCGGCGTGCTGTCGCTGATCGTCTGGGCGCTCACCATCATCGTCACGATCAAATATGTCGCCTTCGTGCTCAGGGCCGACAACAAGGGCGAAGGCGGCACGCTGTCGCTGATGTCGCTGGCGCGCAGCGCCTATCCCCCGGGCTCGCGTTTCATCCTGGTGATCGGCCTTTGCGGCGCGGCATTGTTTTTCGGCGATTCTATCATCACGCCGGCGATCTCGGTGCTTTCGGCGGTTGAGGGCCTGAAAGTCATTACCCCGGCACTCGATGCCTATGTGGTCCCGATCACGTTGGTCATCCTGGCCGTGCTTTTCGCCGTGCAACGCTTCGGCACCGGCAAGGTGGCGGCGGTGTTCGGACCGGTGACGGCGACTTGGTTCGTGGCCATCGGCGCGGCCGGCATCTATCATATCATCGACGACCCGTCCGTTTTCCTGGCGATCAATCCCTATTACGCGATCTATTATCTCGCCACCACGCCGACAGGCGCCTTCGTCACCGTGGGCGCCGTGTTCCTGGCCGTCACTGGCGCTGAGGCGCTCTATGTCGACCTCGGCCATTTCGGCCGCAAGCCGATCGTGATGGCCTGGTTCGCAATCGTTTTCCCTTGCCTGCTCCTGAATTATTTCGGGCAGGGCGCCTTCGTGCTCTCGCATGGCGGCAAGCCCACCAACCCGTTCTTCCAGATGCTGCCCGAATGGGCGCTGATGCCGATGGTGGGCCTGGCGACCGCGGCCACCGTCATCGCCAGCCAGGCCGTCATTTCCGGCGCCTTCTCGCTGACAAGGCAGGCGGTGCAGCTCAATCTTCTGCCCCGTATCGAGGTGCAGCATACTTCCGAGATGCAGAGCGGCCAGATCTATATGCCGAGGGTGAATCTCCTGGTGGCGCTCGGCGTGATGCTTCTGGTCGTCGGTTTCGGCAGCTCGAGCGCGCTCGCCTCGGCCTACGGCATTTCGGTGACCGGCGAGATGCTGATGACGACGATCCTTTTGTTCGTGGTCATGCGCTGGCTCTGGAAATGGCAGGTTGCGGCCGCACTAGCGCTGGCATTGCTGTTCGGCGTCATCGATCTCGGCTTCTTCTCGGCCAACGTCGTCAAGATCGTCGAAGGGGGCTGGGTGTCGATCACCGTCGCCTGCCTCATGGGTCTGATCATGTGGACCTGGATCCGCGGAACCCGCTACCTCTTCGACAAGACGCGCCGCAACGAGATCCCGCTCGATTTCCTGGCGGGGAACCTGTTGAAGAAGAAGCCGCAGCTCGTCTCGGGCACCGCCGTGTTCCTGACCAGCGATCCGCTGAGCGCCCCCACAGCTTTGATGCACAGCCTGAAGCACTACAAGGTGCTGCATGAAAAGAACGTCATCCTGTCGGTGGTGACGGCGCCGCAGCCGGTCGTGCCGGACAGCGAACGCGTGAAGCTGGAGACGGTCAACGAGCTGTTCATGCGGGTGACGCTGACCTTCGGCTACATGGAGCAGCCCAACATTCCGCGCGCGCTGGCCATCTGCCGCAAGCAGGGCTGGAAGTTCGACATCATGACGACGTCGTTCTTCCTGTCGCGTCGCTCGCTTAAGGCCTCGCCCAATTCCGGCATGCCGGTCTGGCAGGACCGCCTATTCATCGGCCTTGCGCGGACGGCAGCGGATGCAACGGAGTATTTCCAGATTCCGACCGGACGCGTGGTCGAGATCGGCACGCAGGTCGCTATCTGACGAGGCCCGTTTCTGTCGGATGACGGTGCCAACGCGCTCCGTACGCAGTGAAGTCGTGCGTCGGCGGCATGGGAGCCCTCACGCTAGGGCACTTGATATTGCACTGCAGCAAGCGTAGAGCACCGCGCATTTTATCGGAGTGTCGTCCATGGCCCTTGCCAATGGTGCTGAGGCAGAACCCGTCGACCAATCGAGCCATCCAGAGATCGAACAGCACAGCACCAAGGTGCTGATGCTGGGGGCGCTCGGTGTCGTCTATGGCGATATCGGTACGAGCCCGATCTACGCCTTCCGCGAGGCGCTGCACGCCTCGTCGGGCGGCGACGTGGCCAACCGCGCCGACATTCTCGGCGTGCTGTCGCTGATCATCTGGTCGCTCACCATCACGGTCACGGTAAAATACATCATGTTCGTGCTGCGCGCCGACAACCGCGGCGAGGGCGGCGTGCTGTCGCTGATGGCGCTGGCGCGCGGCACTTTCCCGACACGCTCGGCGATCGTGCTCGGCATCGGCATCGTCGGCGCGTCGCTGTTCTTCGGCGATGCCGTCATCACGCCGGCCATCTCGGTGCTGTCGGCGGTCGAGGGCATGAACGTCGTCACCCCCGCCTTCCAGCCCTATGTGGTGCCGCTGACATTGCTCATTCTCGCCGCCGTGTTTGCCGTGCAGCGTTTCGGCACGGGCGGTGTCGGCCTGGTGTTCGGGCCGGTCACCGCCATATGGTTCCTTGCCATCGGCATATCCGGGCTGAAGCACATCATCTCGGACCCGGAAATCCTGTGGGCCATAAGCCCGCATTACATCGTGGCCTTCTTCATCAATTCGCCCGACGTGTCTTTCGTCACGGTCGGCGCCGTCTTCCTGGCCGTCACCGGCGCCGAGGCGCTCTATGCCGACCTCGGCCATTTCGGCCGCAAACCGATCGTGCTGGCCTGGCTTGCGATCGTGTTTCCCTGCCTGCTTTTGAACTATGCCGGGCAGGGCGCCTATGTGCTTGCCAAGGGGGGTACGGTCGGCCACCCGTTTTTCGAGATGAATGAGGGCTGGGCGCTCATCCCCATGGTGGTCCTTGCAACCGCGGCGACCGTGATTGCCAGCCAGGCCGTCATCTCCGGCGCCTATTCGCTGACCAGACAGGCGGTGCAGCTCAACATGCTGCCGCGGCTTGAAATCCTGCATACGTCGGAGAAGCAGTCCGGCCAGGTTTATATGCCGCGCGTCAATATGCTCCTGGCGCTGGTGGTGATGCTGCTGGTGGTTGGCTTCGGCGAATCCAGCAGGCTCGCCTCGGCCTACGGCATTTCCGTCACCGGCAACATGCTGGTGACGACGACGCTGCTGTTCATCATCATGACGCGCATCTGGAAATGGAACATCTGGCCGGCGATCGGCCTGACGGCGGTGTTCGCCCTGATCGACATTGGCTTCTTCGCTTCCAACGTCGTCAAGGTGTTCGAGGGCGGCTGGGCCTCGCTCGCGGTCGCCTTCGCCATCATCCTCGGCATGTGGACCTGGGTGCGCGGCAGCCGCTATCTGTTCGACAAGACGCGCCGCAACGAGATCCCGCTCGATTTCCTGGCGGCCAATCTTCTGAAGAAAAAACCGCAGCTGGTATCCGGTACAGCCGTGTTCCTGACCAGCGATCCGTTGAGCGCGCCGACGGCGCTGATGCACAGCCTGAAGCACTACAAGGTGCTGCACGAAAAGAACGTCATCCTTTCAGTGGTGACGGCGCCGCAGCCGGTCGTGCCCGACAGCGAGCGCGTGAAGCTGGAGACGGTCAACGAGCTGTTCATGCGGGTGACGCTGACTTTCGGCTACATGGAGCAGCCGAACATTCCGCGCGCCCTGGCCATCTGCCGCAAGCAGGGCTGGAAGTTCGACATCATGACGACGTCTTTCTTCCTGTCGCGTCGCTCGCTTAAGGCCTCGCCCAATTCCGGCATGCCGATCTGGCAGGATCGGCTGTTTATCGGCCTGGCGAAGACGGCGTCGGACGCGACCGAGTATTTCCAGATTCCCACCGGACGCGTGGTGGAGATTGGCACGCAGGTCGCGATCTGAGAAACTGCGCCGCACGGGGTAGCTCAGCGTCACGCAATTCCGATGGAAAGCTGCTGGAATTACTCTTGAGGGGAGGCGGGCATGAGCGGCGAATTGGTGCTTGTGACCGGCGGCTCCGGTTTCCTCGGCGCCCATTGCATCCTTGGGCTTTTGAACGCGGGCTACCGCGTGCGCACGAGCGTTCGCTCGGCCAAGCGCGAAGCCGATGTTCTCGCCATGTTGAAGGCCGGCGGCGCCGATCCGGGCGATGCGCTTTCCTTTGCCCATGCCGATCTCACGGGCGACAAAGGCTGGGCGGAAGCGGTCGGCGGATGCCGCTACGTCCTTCACGTCGCTTCGCCTTTTCCGCCCGGCGTGCCGAAGCACGAGGACGACCTGATCGTCCCGGCCAGGGAGGGGGCGTTGCGCGTGCTGCGGGCCGCGCGCGATGCCGGCGTCGAACGCGTCGTGCTCACCTCGTCCTTTGCCGCCATCGGCTATGGCCAGCTACCGATCGCCGGCCATCCGTTCACGGAAGAGAACTGGACCGACCTGTCGCAGAAGGTGAGCGCCTATGTGAAATCGAAGACGCTGGCCGAGCGGGCGGCGTGGGATTTCATCGCCGCGCAGGGCGGGTCGCTGGAGTTGGCGGTCGTCAATCCGGTCGGCATTTTCGGGCCGGTTCTGGGACCGGATCATTCGACGTCGACGGATTTCATCAGGCGCCTGATGGATGGCGAGATGCCCGGCCTGCCGCGCATGGTGTTCGGCGTGGTCGACGTGCGCGACGTCGCGGACCTGCATCTGCGCGCCATGACCAATCCCGCCGCCAGGGGCGAGCGGTTCCTGGCCATCAGCGGCGACTTCATGACGATGCTCGAGATCGCGCGGACGCTGAAAGCGCGACTGGGCGACGCAGGCTCGCGCATCACGACCAGGGTGTTGCCGGACTGGCTGGTCCGGATCGTCGGCCTGTTCGACGGGCAAGCGGCCCAGATCGTGACAGAACTGGGCAAACCGAGGAACGCCACGAGCGCCAAGGCCGTGCGCCTGCTCGGCTGGGCGCCGCGATCGCGCGAAGACGCGCTCGTCGCGACCGCTGAGAGCCTGATCCGGCTTGGATTGCTCAAGAAGTCGAAGTGAAGCGCGCCCGCGGGACGACTTCCCCAGGCGCGCCAGACTTCAACCGAGCAGGGCAGTCTTATTCGCTTCGAGGAACTGCCTCAGCGTCCGCGGCTTGCGGCCTGAGAGCTTCTCGACGGCATCGGTCACCTCGCCTATGCGGCCGGCGCGGGTGTTGGCATCGAAGGAGACGATGATGCGGGCGAAGTCCTCGGGAACGCCCGCCGCTTTCACCCCTTCGGTCAGCGCCTCGTCCGGCAACTGGATGACCTCCAGCGGCTTGCCGATGACTTCGCTCACCAGCGCGGCGATCTCGCTTGTCGTGTAGGCCTCCGGGCCGGTCAGCGTATGGATTTCGCTCTGCTTCGAGCCGGAAGCGAGGCCGGCAGCAATGGCCGCCGCCATGTCGTCGCGCGCGCCGTGAGCGACGCGGCCGTCGGCGGCAGAGCTGTACCACTTGCCCGACGCAATGGCGTGCGGCAGCGACATGAACAGGTTCTCCTGGTACCAGCCGTTGCGGAAGATGGTGTAGGGGATGCCGCTCGCCTTGATCGCCTCTTCGGTGCCGTAATGGTCGCCGGCAAACAGCACCGGCGAGCCGGGCTCCGGATTGGGCATCGAGGTGTAGAGCAGGTGCGAGACCTTGGCCGCCTTGGCCGCCGCCACCGCTGCCTGGTGCTGCTTCAGGCGCCGGTCGCTTTTCAGGTCGAGCTCGCCGGTCGAGATGACAAGCACCCGGTCGGCGCCCGTGAACGCTTCTTCCAGCGAAGCCCTATCGTCGAAGTCGGCGACTCTCACAGCGACGCCCCGCGCAGCCAGATCGGCGAGATTCTCCGGGTTGCGCGTGGTGGCGATGATATTGGCTGGCGCGACTTTCCGTTCGCCAAGCAGATGATTGATGACGGCGCGGCCAAGATGGCCGGAAGCACCGGTTACGAGAAGGGTTTCGGTCATCGGGTATCCCTTGAAAATGCCAATGGCGGGTCTGATTGATGGTCTCAAAAAGAGACCAGCGCTAAAATAGGAATTGACCGCAGGCCGTAAAGAAGGCAGTTTTTCGGGAGGTAGGCACTGCGAGGGAACCACCCCGGCCGGCCTAAAGCGCGTCGCGATCTTTCAGATTCGCTCCATGCGCTTTAGGTTTTTGATTTTTACGCATGTCTTTATCCTGAAACCGGTTCCCGTTTTCGGGAGACATGCTTTAGTTTCGATCAGCGGATGTCGCGATGGACAGCAAGATCTTCAATCTGAAAGCCAAGCTCGAGGTCTACAAGGCCATGACGAACGGCGCCAATTTCGCCGATTGTCCGGTCCGCGACGTGATCCAGGGCATCAGCGGCAAATGGAGCTCGCTGCTGGTGATGGCGCTGGCCGAGAAGCCCTATCGCTTTGGCGAGCTGCGCCGGTTGGTTCCCGACATTTCGCAGCGCATGCTGACGCAGACGCTCCATGATCTGCAGCGGGACGGATATGTGCACCGCGAAGTATTCCCGACCAAGCCGCCGAGTGTCGAATATAGCCTGACCGATCTTGGACGCTCGATGTTCCTGCCTCTGCAACAGCTCGTTCAATGGGCCGAACTCAATCATGACGCGGTGCGCGCCGCCCGCGCCGCCTTCGACGCTGCCTAGGGCTGATCTCTCGACACAAGCGTCAAAGCGCCCGATTGATCCGGAGCGTTCCAAGCGGGATTGTCCCCGCAAGGTCGGGTTGGGGTACGATGGGCAAGTCTTACGACATAGCGATTGCCGGTGCTGGTCCGGCCGGGCTGGCGGCAGCGCTTTACCTCAAGCGAGCCGGGCACAACGTCACCGTCTTCGAGCGCTTCGATGCGCCGAAGCCTGTCGGTTCCGGCCTCATCCTGCAGCCGACCGGGCTAACCGTTCTCGCCGATCTCGGCCTGCTCGACGAGATCCTTTCACTTGGCAGCCGTATCGAGCGGCTGCACGGCACTGATGCCGGCAGCGGGCGCACGGTGCTCGAAGTCCGCTATGACGCGCGGCGCGGCCGCCGCTTCGGCCTCGCCGTGCATCGGGCGGCGCTGTTCGGGGTGCTCTACCGCGCCGCCTTGCGCGAAGCGGTCGCCATCGAAACCAATGTCGAGGTCGAAACGCTGAAAGTCGGCGAGCGGGCGACGCTGGTCGGCGGCAATGGCAGCCGGCTCGGACCCTTCGACCTCATTGTCGATGCCAGCGGCGCGCGCTCAACACTGCGGCGCTATCTCGGCGATGCCGCCATGCCGCGGCCGCTCGCCTATGGGGCATTCTGGGCGTCGCTCGGCTGGCGGGGCGGCTTTGACAAGCGGGCGCTGCTGCAGCGCTATGACAAGGCGAGCGTCATGGTCGGCGTGCTGCCCATCGGCCGGCCGGAGCCCGGCGCGCAAGAGATGGCGGCCTTCTTCTGGAGCCTCAAGCCGGCCGATGCCGAACAGATAAAGGCGAAGGGCCTCGATGCCTGGAAAGCGAGGGTGGTCTCTGTGTGGCCAGAGTGCGAGGCTTTCACCAGCCAGATCGACAGTTTCGAGCAGCTCTCGCTCGCCCGTTATGGCCACCACACGATGACACTGCCGGCCGGCCGGCGGCTTGCCGTCATCGGCGACGCGGCGCATTCGACCAGCCCGCAGCTCGGGCAAGGCGCGAACATGGCGCTGCTCGACGCGGCGGCGCTCAGGCATGCGCTGGCGCAGGCGAAAGGTGTCGACGACGCGCTCGACACCTATGCGAAGGCAAGGCGCTGGCATGTGCGCGTATTCCAGGCGCTGTCGCGGTCGCTGACGCCATTCTACCAGTCGGACTCCGCGGCCCTTCCCTTTGTCCGCGACCATATGGTCGCGGCGTTAGCGAGAGTTCCGCCAGGGCCGCAATTCCTTGCGGCCATGGTCGCTGGTACAGTAATCGATCCGTTCAGGCGGATCGGGCTTGCGGAGTGGCGATGGCCTGCCGCCGGATGATCCCAGACAGATAAGATTGCTTTGCCAGAAGGAAGGCATGCAGCCGCCGTGGATAGTCCGGGCCGACGGCTTCGGTCACCGATTTCCGTTTGCTCAAGGCCGCGCGCCAGGCCTGGACGAGCGGCTTGCCGTCCAGAATGCCGAAATCGTCGATGCTGTCGAACGTGTCGAAATAGCGGAAGACCGGTCCGTAGACGGCATCGACCAGCGAGAAACGATCTCCGGCGAACCACGGACCGCTTTGCCTTGCCGCGAGTTCTGCTTCCACACGCGCGAACATCCCGGACAAGCCCCTGCTTTCATGGAGGAAAGCGGCTTCATCGGCAGCGGAATAGAAACGGCCGATGGCATTGAGGATCGCCGAGCCGAATTCGATCCAGGCGCGATGCCTGGCCCGCAGCAGCGGATCGGCAGGGTGCAAGGGATTGGCCTCCGTCTCCTCGAGAAATTCGAGGATAACGGCGGATTCGAAGATGATTTCCTGCGCGTCGCCATGCCGGACGCGCAGCAGCGGCACCTTGCCAAGCGGCGAGACCGCCTTGAACCAGCCGGGCTTGTTGGCAAGGTCGACATCGACCCGTTCGAACGGCACGCCTTTCTCGGCAAGCGAGATCGCGGCGCGCTGGACGTAGGGGCAGAGGTGATGGCTGACGAGAGTGAGCCTGGCGGTCATCTATTCCCCCCAGACGTAGTTCAGCGCGCCGTCTTCGACGCGGGTCGACAGGAACATCAGGCGGGAGCCCTTCGGCGCCGGGCCTTCCAGGTGTTCGCCGCTTGCGATGTCGAACTTCGCGCCATGCCATTGGCAGACAAATGAGCCGTCCTTGCATTCCAGCGGCCCGCCGAAATGCAGGCAGGCATTGGCCGCGGCGCGGATGCGCTCGCCGCTGCGCCAGACATGGACCTCGCGGCCGAAGAACGGCGCGATCAGGCTGCCGGTTTGCGGGATATCAGCGATCTTGCAGATTTCATGTTTCATCGGAGAACTCCATATCGATGCGTTTGCATCTATATGGATGCACTCGCATCGATCGTCAAGCTTGATGCATTTGCATCTATCCGCTAGGCTGCGCCGATGACGAAGAAATCCCCATCGCCCGAAGCCGTCGCCGCCTGGGCGCGCCTCATGCGCGTCTCGCGCCAACTGGTCGAAAAGACCGAGGACGCGCTGAAGGCCAGCGGGCTGCCGCCGCTAGGCTGGTATGACGTGCTGCACGAGCTGGCGGAAGCGGGCGAGGGAGGGCTGCGGCCGTTCGAGCTGATCGATCGCGTTCTGTTGGCGCAGTACGGCGTTTCAAGGCTGCTGGCCCGGCTGGAAGCGGATGGCCTCGTCGAAAAGCTCCCCGTTTCGGATGACGGCCGGGGCCAGACCGTGCGCATCACGCCAAGCGGTCGGGACATGCGCCGCCGCATCTGGGCCGTCTATGGCGCCTCGATCGCGGAACTGATGGGCGACAGGCTGTCAGCCAAAGAGCTGGAGATGCTTGCCGGGTTGCTCGGGCGGCTGCGCGATCCGCCTGTCACGGACTGAAATCCATGAGCCGACGAGCTTTCAGGGCAGGCGCAAGGCCCATAGAAATGCGATCGTCGCCAGCCCGCCCAGTGCGACACGGACCAGATGCATCTCGCCCCACCTGACGATCAATGACCTCGCCTGAGAATTGGCGGCCTCGGCATCCATCGCCTCCAGCATCCGGTTCGTCGGCATCATCACCAGCAGCGTCCATGGCCAAGGCAGAATGATGAACAGCGCACCGGCCAGATAGGCCGACGCGCCCGTCAGCCACCAAGCGATCAAGCCGAGAACGCAGGCGACCATGGCAATCGAGGCCTGCATGGCGGCGCCGCGCTTATAGGAGGGCTGCCATTCGCGCAGCAACGCCTGGTCATCGAGGCCAAGCCGCGCAGGCTGCTCCGCGACGCTGACATAGACAGCGGCACCGGTGAAAGCGGCGGCCACAGCCAGGGCGAGCAGACCGACCAGCATCGTATCCCTCCGGCAAGGAAATGGAAAATAGGGCTTGCATGACGTCCGGCAATACGGCATAGAACCGAACCGTAACGTACGGTACGCACCGGTCTTATTGACGTAGCCGAGGGCAAACGTGTTGCACAGCGTGCAGGATATCGACAACAGCGAGACGCTCACCGAGCGCCAGCAGGCCGTCCTGGATGCGGCGCTTCGCCTGCTGGTCGAGGAGGGCGACAACCTGACCATGACCGCGGTGGCGCGGCGGGCAAGCTGCTCCAAGGAAACGCTCTACAAATGGTTCGGCGACCGCGACGGGCTGCTGACGGCGACAGTGCAGTGGCAGGCGTCCAAAGTGCGCGTGGCGCCGGTCGATCGCAAAGGGCTCGACCTTGCTTCGTTGACCGCGAGCCTCGAACGCTTCGCATCCGACTGGCTCAAGGTGATTTCCAGCGACACCTCGATCGCGCTCAACCGTGTCGCGGTCAGCCATGCCGGCTCGGGCAAGGACGATCTCGGCGCCGTCGTGCTGCAGAACGGCCGCTTTGCCTTGGCGAAGCGCCTGAAGCCTGTGCTCGAAGCCGGACGCCTGGCAGGACTGCTCGATTTCGAGGACGCCGAGACGGCGTTCCGGACCTTTTTCGGCCTGGTCGGCCGCGACGTGCAGATACGTCTGCTGCTCGGTGATCGGGTGGAATTGACTGGGGCGACGATCGGCGGCGATGCCCGCCGCGCGACGCAACAGTTTCTCGCTCTTTTCGGAGCAAAAACCGGGCCGCAGGCCCTCTGATCTTCAAACGGGAAGGAAGACCACAATGCGTGTCTATTACGATCGTGATGCCGATCTCAATCTGATCAAGGGCAAGAAGGTCGCCATCATCGGCTATGGCAGCCAGGGCCGGGCGCACGCGCTCAACCTCAAGGATTCCGGCGTCAAGGAGATCGCCATCGGCCTGAAGGCCGGCTCGGCGACCGCCAAGAAGGTCGAGGCCGACGGGCTCAAGGTGATGACCGTGGCGGACGCTGCCAAATGGGCCGACCTGATGATGATGGCGACGCCCGACGAATTGCAGGCCGACATCTACAAAAACGAGATCGCGCCGAACATCCGCGACGGCGCCGCGATGGCCTTCGCGCACGGCCTCAACGTGCATTTCGGCCTGATCGAGCCGAAGGCCTCGGTCGACGTCGTCATGATCGCGCCGAAGGGCCCGGGCCACACGGTGCGCGGCGAATACCAGAAGGGCGGCGGCGTGCCGTGCCTGGTGGCCGTCAACCAGGACGCTTCGGGCAACGCGCTCGACCTCGCGCTCTCCTACGCCTGCGGCGTCGGCGGCGGCCGTTCGGGCATCATCGAGACCAATTTCCGCGAGGAATGCGAGACCGACCTGTTCGGCGAGCAGGTGGTGCTGTGCGGCGGCCTGGTCGAGCTGATCCGCGCTGGTTTCGAGACGTTGGTGGAAGCCGGCTACGCGCCGGAAATGGCCTATTTCGAGTGCCTGCATGAGGTGAAGCTGATCGTCGACCTGATCTATGAAGGCGGCATCGCCAACATGAACTACTCGATCTCGAACACCGCCGAATGGGGCGAATATGTCTCGGGTCCGCGCATCATCACCGCCGAGACCAAGGCCGAGATGAAGCGCATCCTGAAGGACATCCAGACCGGCAAGTTCACCTCGGAATGGATGCAGGAATATCGCGCCGGCCTGTCGCGCTTCAAGGGCATCCGCCGTGGCAACGACAGCCACCAGATCGAGGAAGTCGGCGCGAAGCTGCGCGCCATGATGCCGTGGATCGCCAAGAACAAGCTGGTCGACAAGGCGAAGAACTAAAGCGATCCACGTCTTTTTGCCTGCGCGTCCTCGGGCTTCGCCCTGCGGTCGCGCGGGTGATCGCCAAGAACAAGCTGGTCGACAAGGCGAAGAACTAAGGCGATCCACGTCTTTTTGCCTGCGCGTCCTCGTGCTTCGCCCTGCGGTCACGCGGGTGATCGCCGAGAACAAGCTGGTCGACAAGGCGAAGAACTGATCTTCGATTTCACCGTTGCATTCCATAGGCCGGCGGAGCGATCCGCCGGCCTTTCTTTGCCAAGCAAGCTGGTCGGGTCCGGGATTTAGCCGTAATGCCAATTCGGCTTGGGCTCGGTGCCGGTGAACTCGACGCCGATGCGGTCCTCGCGGCGCCAACGCACCACGGCCCTGTAGCCGATGCCGTCGACCGGCACATAGAGCAGAAATTCGTCCGGCACGCGCGCATCGATCGGCACTTTCAACTCTGCGCCGTTAGCATGCATGTTGCGCACCATGCATCTGACCTCGGAATTGTTGATGCCGGTCAGGATCGCCGCGCCTTTGAGCACGCGTTGCCTGTGTTGGTTTCTGTGTTCGTTTTCGGCCATGGCGTGCACGTCTCGCACCCCGTTCGCGCGAATCGTCATATTGGGGGACAACGGCGTGGATGAATAGCCGCCGCTGATGAATTTAGGGTTATCGGCCGATGGCGGACACAGGTTGCGGCAAATAAAACGGCGCCGCGAAGGGCGCCGTCTCATTCTTCCTGCCGAAGGGCTCAGATATAGGGCGAGATGCACTGCCGGCGCGGGCCGTAGTTGGGCTGGAACGTGTTGTCCCAGGCCCGATAGGACCGGTAGCGGTCGTAGCACCATTGGACATGGGCCCTGGAAAGCCGCTCGGTCCGGTAAATGCGCCGCGGCTGAACGTAGCGCGGGTAAGGGTCGTAATAGTATGGATCGTAGTAGTTGTTGTAGGCGAGGCTACCCAGGCCCAGGCCTAGGCCCAGCCCCAGAAGGGCGGCGTCACCATTGTCGAAACCCCGATGATGGCGATGATGTCGCCAGCGCCAGTCGCCGCCGCCGTCCCAGTTGCGGGAGAAATGACGAGAGCGGAAGTCGTCGCCGCGCCATCTGAAATCCCGGCCCCGCCAGTCGCCACCGCGCCGCCAGCGCCAATCATACATCCCCCGCCGGTCGTTGCCGCCGGCCCAGCTGTCGCGGATGGGTATGATGGTTGCCGCCGTGCTGGTTGCGGTCGACAGATCGGGTTGCAGGATCGGTCCAGCGACCGATGGCGCCGTCACGCCGGTAACGAGGCCCAGGACCAAGAGGCCGGATCTCATGGAAGAAAAAAGCGGTTTCATTTCACTCTCCAAGGAGCAAAGGCCCCACGCCCAGCACAACTCGGGAAGAGGCCCATTGTTGGAACTTTCCGTCTGAACGGAGGATGAACGGAAAGGTTCCATCAACCATAACGAGTATCGCGCCTGGCTCTTGTTTTCGCCCCCGCTTGCGGGCAAAGGTCACGGCCATGTCGCTGCGGCTTGCCACCTTCAACGTCGAGAACCTGATGAGCAGGTTCGATTTCTCGGGCTATCGCAACCAGCTCAATGAAGACCGCACGCTGGCCCTATTCGATATCCAGAGCGAGGCCGAATACCGGTTTCTCGAGCAGGCCCGTGCCATCGCCCAGTCCGACGACACGCGCCAGATGACGGCGCTCGCCATAGCAGCCACCCGCGCCGACATCATCTGCATGCAGGAGGTCGACAATATCGAGGCGCTGAAGGCTTTCGAATATGGCTATCTGTTCAAGATGATCGGCCAGGGCTACCGGCAGAAATACACCACCGCCGGCAACGATACGCGCGGCATCGATGTCGCGGTGATGATGCGCAACGAAACAGCGCAAGGGCAGCCGATCGACTTCGTGCGCATGACCAGCCATGCCTATGTCACCTTCGAACAGTTCGGCCTGTTCACGCCGGAGCTCGCCGCGCTCGGCTATCTCGCCAATGAGCGTGTCTTTCGCCGCGACTGCCTGGAGATCGACCTGAGGGTCGGCGGCGTGCCGTTGACGCTCTATCTGGTGCATTTCAAATCGATGGGGCCGCCGCGCAACGGGCTGGATGGCCGCCAGGCGTCGATGCCGCTGCGCATCGCGGAAGCGCAAGCGGTGCGCCGCATCGTCGAGGAGCGTTTCGGCAAGGACCATGCCGCCGACAAACGCTGGGCGATCTGCGGCGACATGAACGATTACCGGCAACGCGTGAAGATCGATGGCGACGCCATTGACGGCTACCATTTCGAGGTCATCGACGAAACCCGGTCCTCGATCGATGTGCTCACCGCAGGGGGCTTTTGCGAGAATGTCGTTGAGCGGCGTCCGGAGATGGACCGCTGGAGCTTCTACCATACGCGCGGCCCGGAGGAGCGGCACCTTTGCCAACTCGACTATATCCTGCTGTCGAAGGCGCTGGCAGCGAAGAATGCCACCGCCGTTCCCGACATCATCCGCAACGGCCAGCCCTGGCGCACCATCTTTCCGCCCGGACAGGAGGTCGAACGTTTCCCGCGCGCGGGCTGGGACAGGCCGAAAGCGTCGGACCACTGCCCGGTGGCGATCACACTGGACATGGCATGACGCTGTTGAGTTTCGACCTGCCGCGCAACGTCATTCTTCCGGTCGATGCGGTCGATGTCCGCCTCGATCCCGGCCCGCATCCCTTCGCGCTGAGCAATGCGGCAGCCATCGCCGAGAACTGGCGGCGGGAGATCGCCGCCAATCCGGCATTGTTCGACGGCGCCGTGGTGCTGCTTTCCGAGCTTGCCTACCGCGACGGCCGCCTCGTCGGCCGCTGCCACGCGGTGAACTATTCGACCTTCATGCTGTGGCGCAAGCGACGCGAGAATTCCGGCGCCGAGCACGCCTACGCGCATGCCGTGCTGGTCGCCGGCGACAATGCGCTGGTCGCGATCCGCATGGGGCAGCATACGGTCAATGCCGGCCGCGTCTATTTCGCCGCCGGCTCGTTCGAGCCGATCGATTTCCGCGACGGGCTGGCCGATGTCGACTTCAACATGATCCGCGAGGTGAGAGAGGAGACCGGGCTCGATCTTTCTGCGGCCGAGCGCGGACAGCGCTATCACGCGCTATCGATGGCAAGCGGCACGGTGATCTTCCGCCGCTACCGGGTGGCCGAGCCGGCCGACGAGCTGGCGCGCCGTATCAGTGCCTTCGTCGCCGCCGAGACCGAGCCGGAGATCGAAGGGCCGGTCATCATCCGCAATGCCGCCGATCTGCCCGACGGCCTGATGCCGCACATGAAGCCGCTGGTCGAGTGGCATTTCGCCGGCGATCGCTAGCAGCACCCATCCGCTCTTTCAGCGCAGCGTCACCGCAAGATCGGGGCACAGGCGCAGAACGATGCCTCTGACTATTCGTGCCTGAGCGCGTCGATCGGGTCGAGCCTGGCGCCGCGCAGCGCCGGGAAGAAGCCGAACACCATGCCGATCAGCGCCGAGAAGCCGACGGCGAGCATGATGACGGCGGGGCTTGGCGCGAACGGTATCGTCAGCGTCATCGAGGCAAGGCCGGCCAGCGAAAGCCCGGTCAGGATGCCGATGATACCGCCAAAGAGCGACAGCACCGTCGCCTCGACCAGGAACTGGATGAGGATATGTTTTTCATGCGCGCCGATCGCCAGCCTGATGCCGATCTCGCGCGTGCGTTCGGTGACCGAGACCAGCATGATGTTCATGATGCCGATGCCGCCGACCAGCAGGCTGACGCCGGCGACGGCGCCCAGCATGCCGGTCATTGTGGTGGTGGCGCTGGTCATCGCATCGGCGATCTGGGTCATGTCGCGGATGGCGAAATCGGGATCGCGGTCGGGCGTGATACGGCGTGTGTCGCGCAAGATATCCTCGACGCGCGACTGCAGCTCGGTGGTCGGGGTGCGGTCGTCGGCGGCGATATAGATGTTGTCGATGTCGCGGTTGCCGGCGATGCGCCGTTGAAAGGCGTGCAGCGGCGTCAGCACGACATTGTCCTGGTCCTGGCCGAAGCCGGTATAGCCCTTGGGCTCGAGCAGGCCGATGATCTTGCAGGAGGTGCGGTTGACGCGGATGATCTCGCCCTCCGGATCGCCGGCGCCGAAGAATTGCTGGCGCACGGTTTCGCCGATCAGGCACACACCCGCGCCGGCGCGCGTTTCGGAATCGCTGAAGGATCGTCCGGACACCAGTTTCCAGTCGCGGGCGTCGAGATAGGCGCTGTCGGTGCCGGTCACGCCAGAGGTCAGGCTTTCGGTGCCGAAGATGACGCGGACCTGCTTTTGCGAGGCCGGCGAAATCGCGCGGGCGCCGCTCAGATGCGCGACGAGCGCGGCGACATCCTTTTCGGCCAGCGGCCGCACCGCCTGGTCGAGCCCTCCCGGTCCGCCGGGTCCCGCCGGCCGACCGGCGCGAACCACAAGCAGGTTGCTGCCGAGCTTGGAAATATCCGCCTTGACCTTCTCCGTCGTGCCGGAGCCGATGGTGAGCATGGCGATGACGGCCGCGACGCCGATGACGATGCCAAGCAGCGTCAGGAACGAGCGCAATACGTTGCGGCGGATTGAGCGCAGCGAGAGGCGTACGGTCTCCCAGATCATGCCGCTTGCTCCGCTAAGGTGTCGGAGGCGACATGGCCGTCGAGGAAACGGATGGTGCGGCCGGCATAGTTCGCGACGTCGGCCTCATGCGTGACCATGACGATGGAGAGCCCGAGCTCGGCATTGAGCCTGGTCAACAGCTCCATGATCTCGTGCGTGCGCGCCGTGTCGAGATTGCCGGTTGGCTCGTCGGCAACGAGCAGCGTCGGCCTGGTGACGATGGCGCGGGCGATCGCCACGCGCTGCTGCTGACCGCCGGAAAGCTCGGCCGGCGTGTGGTGCTCGCGCCCGACAAGTCCGACCTCGGCCAGCGCCTGCATGGCGAGATCGCGGCGCTCGCGCGCGGCAACGCCGCGATAGATCAGCGGCAGCTCGACATTTTCCGCCGCTGTGGTGCGCGGCAGCAGATTGTAGCCCTGGAAGACGAAGCCGACATAGAGGTTGCGCAAAAGCGCGCGGCGGTTGCGGTCGAGGCGACCCGCATCGATGCCCATGAAAGAGTAGGTTCCGGCCGTCGGCGTGTCGAGGCAGCCGATGATGTTCATCGCCGTCGACTTGCCCGAGCCGGAAGGACCCATGATGGCAACGAATTCACTTCTGCGGATGGCAAGATCGACGCCGGCCAGCGCGTGCACGCGGGCCTCGCCCTCGCCGTAGCTCTTCCAGATCTTGTCGAAACTGATGAGAAGATGAGCCGACATTTCGTCAGCTCCGCTGCTGCGCGCCGGTGACGACCTCAGCGCCCTCATCGAGGCCGGAGGTGATCTCGGTCAACTCGCCGTCGGTCGAGCCGGTTCTGACGTTGACGGGATGCGGCCGGCCGTTCTCCAGCACATAAAGCGTGCGCGAACCGTCGGTCGGCGCCTTCGTTGCCTCGGCTTGCCGGTTGGGGCGGCCTATTCGGCCGGTGAAGAGGTCGCGCAGGCTCCAGCCGCGTGCCTGCTGTTGCATCGGGCGGTAGCGGAAGGCGGTCGACGGGACGGTAAGCACGCCTTTGGCCTGCCGGGTGACGACCGAGACGGTCGCCGTCATGCCGGGCCGCAAGAGCAGCTCGCCATTGTCGACTTCGAGCCGCGCTTTATAGGTGACAACGCCGTCGGTGGTGACCGAGGCATAGGAGATGTCGCGGATCTCGGCGTCGAACGGGCGGTCCGGGAAAGCGTCGACGGTGAAGCGGGCATGCTGGCCGGGCTTGACCTCGCCGATATCGGCCTCGTCGACCGCAGCCTGCAATTCCATGTTGCGAAGGTCGGCGGCGATGACGAAGAGCACGGGTGCCTGCAGCGAGGACGCGACCGTCTGGCCGGGATCGACCGAGCGCGTTAGCACGATGCCGTCGATCGGCGCATAGATGGTGCTCTTGGCGAGATCGGTCTGCTGCGCCTTGAGATCGGCCTGAGCAATGGCGAGATTGGCTTCGGCGCTGTCGAGCGCCGCCTTCGAGCGATCGCGCGTTGCGGTCGCCGCTTCGAGCGACTGGTCCGTCGCCATGCCGCGCTTGGTCAGCGCGCTTGCGCGCACAACCGCGTTCTCGTTCTCCTGCAAGGTAACCTTGGCGTTCTCGACGGCGGCTGCCGCCGCCTTGGCGGAGGCGGTGGCGCGCTCGATCTGGACTTCGAGCTTGGCGGTGTCGAGCCTCGCCAGCACGTCGCCCCTCTTGACCTGCTGATTCTCGTTGACCGCGACCGATCGGACGATGCCGGAAAGCTCGCTGGAGATATCGACCTGGGTCAGCGGCTGCAGCGTGCCGGTGGCCGATACCGCGACGGTGAGGTCGGCGATCGCCGCGGGCACGGTGGTGTATTCGATCCTGGGAGGTGCTGCGGCATACGACCGATAGACGGCAATGCCGGCCGCGATGATCGCCATCGTCAGCAGCGCGTAGAACCAGAAGCGGCGACGCTTGCGGCTTACGCCCTTGCGGTCGAGCCCGAGCGCTGCCTCTATGGAAGTACCGGATTCCGCGTTTGGCGGATTGACAAGCTGGTCCACGCCGGACCCCTATGCTGAAAATGGATGTCCCTATCCGTCCACAAATCAGGCCTTAAGGTTCGAATTTCAAATTAAATTTCCCTCATGTTGGGATTGAGGCAGAAATTCGGGGCGAGGCGAAAGGTTTTCTCCATGGCGCGCAATTACTTGCTTTACGATGTGTTTACTACCGAAGGGCTGGCCGGAAATCCGCTTGCGGTGGTGCTCGACAGCGATGGGCTCGACACTGGCGGCATGCAGGCGATCGCGCGCGAATTCAATCTGTCCGAGACGGTGTTCATGCTGCCTCCCGACAATCCGAAGCATCGCAACCGCATACGCATCTTCACGCCCGACTATGAAATGCCTTTCGCAGGCCATCCGACGGTCGGCTCGGCGATCGCGCTGGCCGAACTCGCCGGCGAGGCGACCGGCATCTTCGTGCTGGAGGAGAATATCGGGCCGGTGCGCTGCGCGGTGAGCAAGCATGACGGCTCGACCTTCGCCGAGTTCGACCTGGCGAAATTGCCGGAACCGCTGGAGCTCAAGGCTGACCCCGACGCGATCGGCGCCGCGCTCGGCCTTGCCCCGCACGAGATCGGCTTCGAGAATCACCGCGTCGCCTTCTGGTCGGCCGGCGTGCCTTATGTGACGATTCCCGTTGCCGGGCTGGAGGAGGCGGCCAAGATCCGGCTCGACAACCAGGCGTGGTCGGAATTGGCGCCGCGCAAGAGCGAATGGGCCTTCGCCAGCCCCTACATCTATTGCCGCGAGCGGGTCCATCACGACAGCGCTTTCCATGTCCGCATGATCGTGCCCGGCACGCCTTCCTATGAGGATCCGGCGACCGGTTCGGCCGCGGCCGCCTTTGCCGGCGCCATCATGCATTTCGACGCCCCGACCGACGGCATATCGCAACTCTGGATCGAGCAGGGGCTGGAAATGGGCCGGCCGTCGCGCATCCGGCTCGAGCTCAACGTCGATGGCGGGAAACTGGCCTCCGCGCGCATTGGCGGCCATGCGGTCAAGGTGGCTGAAGGCAAGCTGTTCGTGTGACACCTGCGGGCTTCTTGGGCAGGCATGATCTTTTTCCGAAAACCGGAATCCACTTTTCGGGATCATGCCGTGTCGATTTGTCGGGAAATGATCCGGCAGGGCCTAGACATAGCCGAAAGCGGCGGCTATATGCGCCGCCGACGCTGAGTTTTCCGGCGGTGTGGGTGTGTAGCTCAGTTGGTAGAGCAGCTGACTCTTAATCAGCGGGTCCACAGTTCGATCCTGTGCACACCCACCAAATCTTCTCATGAAAACAACGAAGTCGGCCGCAGCGGCGCCTACTGCGCCGTCTTGCTGAGGCTCGCCTTGAACCTGACCTTCATTGTGATCTGACCGCTCACCGTGAGCTGTGATCCGCCGTAACCGCCGATGTTGCGGTCCCTGCCATTGAGATTGGTGCTCATGCCGGCAATCTCGCAGGTATCGGCGACGGTCTCGACCACCATCGCGCAACTGCCGGCCGCCACTTTGTAGAAGGAGCGAAGCGCGACTTGCTGCTGCGCGGCAGCGTCGTCGTCATCCTTGACCGGAAAGGTCATCGAGATGGACGATTGGATCCTGGCCGAGCCGTCTTCGCCCGGACGGAGCGGCCGAACATATTGGTCCTGAGATACGGCCGGCGAAGCTGCGGCAACAAGAATCGCAGCAGATATTAGATACTTCAAATACATCGAATGATCTCCCGTGAGACTTCTACGTCTCATGGAATAATCAAGATGACGTTATTTCGATGTTTCAACAGTGTTGAAATTTCGACCGATTTTATTTTTCAGAAACGCCGGCCTCGGCAAAGCTCGCCATCTTTGCGTGGCATTCGAGCGCCGAGCGCACGACGTTGACGGCAAGGCAGGCGCCGGAGCCTTCGCCGAGCCGCATGCCGAGATCGAGCAGCGGCGGCAGGCCGAGCGCCTCGAGCAGGCGGCGGTGGCCGGCTTCGGCCGAGACATGGGCGGCGATGGTGTGGGCCAGCCCGGTCGGATGCAGCCTGGCCAGCGGTGCTGCGGCCGCGGTGCAGACGAAGCCGTCGAGCAGCACCGGCACGTTGTTCTTGCGCGCGGCGAGTGTGGCGCCGAGGATTGCCGCCAGCTCGCGCCCGCCAAGGGCGGCAGCGATCTTCAGCGGATCGGAGAGCGCATCGGCATGGCGCTTGAGGCCGGCCTCGATGGCCACGATCTTGCGCAGCAACCCGGCATCGTCGACGCCGGTGCCGCGGCCGGTCCATTTTTCCGCGCCGCCGCCGAAAAGCGCCGTCGAGATCGCCGCCGCCGGCGTCGTGTTGCCGATGCCCATCTCACCGAAGCAGACGAGGTCAAGATCCTTGGTCACCGTGTCGTAGCCGGCCGAGACGGCGGCGAGGAATGCCTTTTCGTCCATCGCCGGCACTATCGTGAAATCGCCGGTTGGATGATCGAGATCGAGCGGGATGACGTCGAGCTTGGCGCCGGCAGTGCGGGCAAGCTGGTTGATGGCCGCGCCGCCGCCGGCGAAGTTCGCCACCATCTGTACCGTGACTTCCGAAGGATAGGCCGACACGCCCTGCGCGGTGACGCCGTGATTGCCGGCGAAGACGACGACCTTCACTTGGTCGAGCTTCGGCATGTCGCGGGCCTGCCAGCGGCCGAGCCAAGCGGCGATCGTTTCCAGCCGTCCGAGACTGCCCTGCGGCTTGGTCAGCGTGTCCTGGCGCCTCGCGACGGCGCTGGCGGCCGCATCGCTGCCGGTGGGGAGGTCAAGGCAGGCGGCGCGAAGGTCTTCGAGGGATTTGAAGCTCATGGGGGCAAGGTCTCCGAAAGTGAATCAGGAAAGGCAGACGGATGCGACGAGCAGCACGGCGATCTCGCCGAGCTGCTGCAGCGCGCCGATCGTGTCGCCGGTCTGGCCGCCGATCTGGCTGAGGCAAAGCGCGCGGAACGCCATGAAGACCAGGCCGAGCAGGATCAGCGCCGCGATCGCGCCGCCAAGGCCGAGCGCCAGCAGCGCCACGGCACCAAGCGCAGCACCGATGACTGCGGTTTCGGTGGTGACGGTGCCTGCGCCCGCCGACAGGCCGTCGCTGCGTGCCGGCGGCAGAAGATGCATGAAGGCGCCGAACAGGCCACGCGAGCCGGCATGCGCAGCAAGCAGCGCCAGGAACACGTGGCCTGGACCGGCGAGCTCGGACAGCGCGCTCCAGCGGATGAGCAGCGACAGCCCAAGCGCGGCGGCGCCATAGGCGCCGATGCGGCTGTCGCGCATGATCTCCAATTTCCTGTCGCGCGTCCTGCCACCCCAAAAGCCATCGGCGATATCGGAAAGCCCGTCCTCGTGTAGGCAGCCGGTAACGAGCATCGTCGCGGCGAGCGTGAGCGCCGCGGCCGGTGCTGTGGCGAGGCCGAAGACGGCGGCGATCGCATAGACGAGCGCGCCGATGATCGCCACCGCGAGGCCGGCGAAGGGCGCCGCCCAGATTGCATCCGCCAGGCTGCGGCCGCCGAAGTCGCTCGAGGGCAACCTCAGCCGGGTGAAGAAGACGAGGCTGAGGCCGATATCGTCAAGCACTTGCCGGGGCGCGGAAGGGCCGCTCATGCGCCCCTCGCAATGGCATGGAAGAAGGTGCCGCTGACATGGCCGCGCCGGTAGCCGGAGGCGCCGAGCGGGTTGCCCTGGCCGTCGGCGAGATCGGCCAAGGGCTCGTCATTGCCGGCAGCAAGCATCTGCGCGTAGTGGAACTCGTGACCGCGGATCAGCGTGCCCTCCGGTCCCAGCGGGCAGGCGGCACGCAGCCGCGCTCCGCGATAGCCGAGGTTCATCTTGCGTTTGGCGAAGCTGGTCGAATGGCCAAGCAGGCCAAGCATCTTGTGGCTCTCGCCGTCCGCGTCTTCCAGCACTTCGCCCAGCACCATGAAGCCGCCGCACTCGCCGTGAACCGGCTTCGTCGCCGCCAACCGCGCCATTCCGGCTTGGAAGTTGGTCGCGGCCGCAAGTTTTCCGGCATGCAGTTCGGGATAGCCCCCCGGCAGCCAGCAGACGTCACAGCCCTGTGGGGGCGCCTCGTCGGCGAGCGGCGAGAAAGGCACGATCTCGGCGCCGGCCTTGCGCCAATGCGTGGCGACATGCGGATAGAGGAAGGTGAAGGCCGCGTCTTCCGCCAGCGCGATGCGCTGCCCGGGCGGCTGCAAGGCATCGCTGAAGTCGCCGGCCGCCGGCTCCAGCGGGCATGCCAGCGCCAGGATGGCGTCGATGTCGAGCGACTTCTCGACCATGTCGGCCAGCCGGTCGAGATGCGCCATCAGGTTCTCGTATTCGCCGGCCTGGACGAGGCCGAGATGCCGCTCCGGCAGGTTGAGTGTCGGATCGCGCAGGATGGCGCCGACCACGGGCAGGCCGATCGCCTCGATAGCGTCGCCGGACAGGCGGCGATGGCGTTCGCTGCCGAGCCGGTTGAGCACGACGCCTGCCATGCGGACATCCGGGTCATAGGTCGCGAAACCCTTGGCCACCGCCGCCGCCGTGGTCGATTGGCCGGAAACGTCGAGCACCAGGAGCACAGGCAGGCCGTAGAGCCGGGCGAGATCGGCGGCCGAGCCGGAGCGGCCTTCCGGCGCGGGGATGCCGTCGAACAGGCCCATCGCGCTTTCGAGAATGATGTATTCGGCGTCGCCCGCGGCCTGGGCCGCCAGCGCGTTGAGCAAGGACGGCGACATCGCCCAGCTGTCGAGATTGACGCCGGACAGGCCGGTCGCGGCGGCGTGGAAGCCCGGGTCGATATAATCCGGTCCGGACTTCGCGCCGCGCACCTTCAACCCTCGCCGGGCAAGCGCGCGCAGCAGGCCGATCGTGACGCTGGTCTTGCCCGAGCCGGAGCGCGGCGCGCCGACGATGATCGCGCGCGCCGTCATGCCTCGCCCGCCAGTGCCGCGCGCATGGCGACGATGCCGCCGACCACGATCAGCGCCGGCGAAGCGAGCCCGGCGGCCGCGGCCTCCTCAGCGATGGTGGTGAGCGTGGCGACGACGATGCGCTCCTGCGGCGTGGTCGCCGCGATGATCACGGCGGCCGGGGTCGACGGCGCTAGGCCGCCACTGAGCAGCTTTGCCGCGATGACCGGCAGATTGGCCATGCCCATATAGATGACGACCGGCTGTCCGGTGCGGGCGAGCGCGGCCCAGTCTATGTCGTCATCAGTGCCCGCCGCGTGGCCGGTGGCGAGGATGACCGCCTTGTTGATGCCGCGCATGGTGGCCGGAATGCCGGTGGCGGCCAGCGCGCTGAGACCGGAGGTGAGGCCGGAGAGCACCCGGAATGGAATTCTTTCGCCGGCGAGCGCCAGAGCCTCTTCGCCGCCGCGGCCGAAGATGTAGGGGTCGCCGCCCTTCAAGCGCACGACGCGGCGGCCTTCGCGCGCCAGGCGCAGGAGAAGGGCGTTAATGTCGTCCTGCTTCATCGAGGGCTGGCCGCCGCGTTTTCCGGCGTAGAAAAGCTCGGCACCTTGAGCGACCGCCACGACGTCGGGCGAGACCAGCGCGTCATAGACCAGCGCGTCGCATTGCCCGAGTGCGGCCAGCACCTCCAGCGTCAGGCAGCCGGGGTCGCCGGGGCCGGCGCCGGCCAGCCAGACATGGCCGGGTTCCAGCACGCGCGGCTTGAAGTTCAGCCGCGCCAGCGCCTGCTCCACATTTGCCCGTCCGTTCGTATTGGCGCTGCCGTTCACAATCCGTCCCGTCCGCGAAAACGCCGCTGGTAGTGGGCGTCGTACAATGAGCTTTCGCCGAAATCCTGCGCCGCGAGCGCGCTGCCGACGAAAATGATCGCCGTGCGCTCCATCGGGTTTTCCGCCAGCTGTGCTTCGATAGTGCCGAGCGTGCCGGTCAGAATGCGCTCGTCCGGCCAGGAGGCGCGAAAAACGACCGCGACCGGACACTCGGCGCCGTAGAGCGGCGTCAGATCCGCGACGACGCGGTCGATGGCATGGATGGCAAGATGAATGGCAAGCGTGGCGCCGGTGCGGCCGAAGCCGGCCAGCGTCTCGCCCGGTGGCATTTTTGAGGCGCGGCCGGAGACGCGGGTCAGCACTAGGCTTTGCGCGAGCTCGGGAATGGTGAGCTCGCGGCGAAGTGCGGCCGCCGCCGCCGCGAAAGAGGGCACGCCTGGGGTCAGCGTGTAGGGGATGCCGTGCTTTTCCAGGCGCCTGATCTGTTCGGCCACCGCGCTCCACACCGAAAGGTCGCCGGAATGCAGGCGCGAGACATCCTGGCCGGCCTTGTGCGCGGCGACATATTCGGCCTCGATCTCGTCGAGCGACATCGGCGCGGTGTCGATCAATTTGGTGCCTGGCGCGCAATGCTCGAGCAGCTCCGGCGCGACGATCGAGCCGGCATAGAGGCAGACCGGACAACTGGCCAGGAGCCGCGCGCCGCGCAGCGTGATGAGATCGGCCGCACCTGGACCGGCGCCGATGAAATGGACGGTCATGGCGCATCTCCGCTGATGGCGATGGCGCAGGTGACCGGGCCAAGAACTGTGCGGGGCCCGAGCAGTCTCGCGCCGGCCCCGGCAACCGCGAGGGCCGACGCCTCCGAAACCGACGGTGTGCCGGCGAGTTCTTGCGAAAGGTTGCGTGAGGCGGCCCCCTCATCCGGCCCTTCGGGCCACCTTCTCCCCGGTGGGGAGAAGAGACTGGCGCCAGCGCTGGTAGCCTCCTCTCCCCTCGGGGAGAGGTCAGCCGAGCGAAGCGGAGGCTGGGTGAGGGGGAGCGGTGGTTCGGAGCCAGCGGCATCCACCACTATCACCGGGAGGCTGAGCTTACGACCGGCGGCAAAAATGGCTTCTTCGTTGCGTTTGAATTCGGTTGTCGCCAAGGCGGACAATGCCGTTATGGTCAGGCCATGCGCTTCGAGCGCGGTCTCGATCGCCGCCAGCACGTCTTCGACACTCACGCCCTTCCGGCTGCCGATGCCCGCGACCATCATAGCTTGATCCAGCTCCACTGCGTGACCGGCATGGCCGGTCGCCATGCCTGCATCGAGCCGACAGGCGCCGCGCGCGAGAGCGCAATTCGGGTGAGGTCGCCGCCACGCCTGTTGTGCAGGTCGAGCAGCAGCGCCTCCATCTCCAGCGTTACCGCATTTGCGACCAGCCGGCCGCCGGGACGCAGCGCCTTGATCGCCTTCTCCAGCACGCCGGCATCGCTGCCGCCGCCGCCGATGAAGATGGCATCGGGCATCTCCAATTTTGCCAGCGCCTTCGGCGCGGCTCCTTCGATCACGACGAGGCCGGGCACGCCGCAATGCGCGGCGTTGCGGTGGATGCGGGCGGCGCGCTCGCTATTGGCTTCGATGGCGATGGCGCGCAGGGAGGAATGAGCCAGCATCCACTCGATGCCGATCGAGCCGGAACCGGCGCCGATGTCCCACAGCAGCTCGCCGCGCCGTGGCGCCAGCGCCGATAGCGTGATGGCGCGGATCTCGCGCTTGGTGATCTGGCCGTCATGCTCGAACAGATGATCGGCAAGCCCGACGGTCAGAGGCAGGATGCGCGCATCCGGTGTCGATTCAATTTCGAGCGCCAGCACATTGAGCGGGTTGATGTTTTTGAGGTCGAAGGCATCGGCGCGGGAGGTCCGAAGCGCCTCATCCATACCGCCGAGCGCTTCGAGGACCGTCAACCGCGAAGAGCCGAAACCGAGCTCGTCGAGCAGTGCGGCGATAGCCGCCGGCGCATCGGCGTCGGAGGTGAGCGCCAGGATGCGCGCGCAGGGATGGAGCAGGGGCCGGATCAGGTCGATCGAATGGCCGTGCAGCGAGATGGTCTCCACGTCCTGCAAGGCCCAGCCGAGGCGGGAGGCGGCCAGCGACAGAGACGAGGGCGCCGGCAGGACGAGCATTTGCTCCGGCTTGACCTTGCGGGCCAGCGTGACGCCGACACCATGGAAAAACGGGTCGCCGGACGCGAGCACGCAGATTTTTTTACCCTTGAGCGCCAGCACGTCGCGCATTTCGGCATCGAATGGCGTCGGCCATGAGCGGGTTTCGCCCTTGGCCAGCAAGGCGACAAGGCTGAGATGCCGCTTGCCGCCGAAGACGACGTCCGCCTGCGCAATGCGCTGCTTGGCCTCGTCGCCGAGACCCGCTACACCGTCCTCGCCGATGCCGACGATGGTGAGCCATTTGGAGGCGGGCTTGGCGGCGCGCGGACCCTTAGCAGGCATGATGACCCACCGTATCCTGATCCTCGGCGGAACGACGGAAGCCCGGCAGCTGACCGGGACGCTCGTCCGTCGCGAGGAACTGTCGGTCACACTGTCGCTTGCCGGCCGCACCGAAAGCCCGGTCGCGCAAAGCGTGCCGGTGCGTGTCGGCGGCTTTGGTGGCGCCGACGGGCTGGCCGCCTATCTTCGCGAAGAACACGTCGATCTGCTGATCGACGCCACGCATCCATACGCCGCGCGTATTTCGGCCAACGCCGCCGAAGCGGCAAGGCAGACGGACGTGCCGATCCTGGCGCTGCGCCGTCCCGGCTGGGAACCCGTGACGGGTGATCGCTGGACGCTGGTTGACAATGTCACCGAGGCGGCACGAGCGCTCGGCACGGCGCCGCGTCGTGTCTTCCTGGCGATCGGCCGGCAGGAGGCGGGCGCGTTCCAGGCCGCTCCGCAGCACCACTACCTGATCCGCAGCGTCGACCCGGTCGAGCCGAAGCTTGCCGTGCCCGATGCGCTCTACCTGTTGGCGCGCGGGCCGTTCCCGGAAGCGGACGAACGGGCGTTGCTCGAAGAATATGGCATCGACGCCGTCGTTTCCAAGAACAGCGGCGGCCAGGCGACCTATGGCAAGATCGCCGCTGCGCGGGCGCTCGGCATCGACGTGGTCATGATCCGCCGACCGCCTTTGCCGGACGTTCCTTCGGCCGAAACCGTCGATGCGCTGGCGGCAAAAGTCGATCATCTTTTCGACCCCGTTGCCGAACGCGGCGTGTAGACCAGCGCGGGTTTTTTGCCGCGCTTGATGATGCGGGTCTCGGGCGAGCCGATGATGATGCAGGTCGCCATGTCAGCCTTTGCCGCATCGGCATCCGCCAGCAGGAAAACCTCGATGCGCTCGTCGGGCCGGCCGGCGGCGCGGCCGAAGATCACCGGCGTGGTGCCGGGCAGGATCGCCTTCAGGCATTCGAAGGCGCGGCCAAGCTGCCAGGGGCGAGCCTTGCTGATGGGATTGTAGAGCGCGATGACGAAGCCGGCCCCGGCCGCCGCCAACAGGCGCAGCTCGATCAGCTCCCAAGGCTTCAGATTGTCGGAGAGCGAGATGGCGCAGAAATCATGGCCGAGCGGCGCGCCGATGCGGGCGGCAACAGCAAGCATGGCGGTGACGCCGGGAACGACCGACAGGTCGATGGCGCGCCATTCGGCCGGGCCTGCTTCGATCGCCTCGCAAACCGCCGCCGCCATGGCGAAGACGCCGGGATCGCCGCCGGAAACGACGGCGACGTTGTGGCCTTCTGCGGCCTTGGCCAGCGCTTCGTTGGAGCGGGCGAGTTCCTCGCGATTGTCCGAAGCGATGCGGGTCTGGTCCTGCCGCAGCTTCAGCCGGTCGAGATAGGGCTTGTAGCCATAGAAGAAGGAAGCCTCGGCGACGGCATTGGCAGCCTGCGGCGTGACCTGGTCGGCATTGCCGGGTCCGAGACCGATGACGGTAAGGCGGCCGCTCATGGCTTGGCACCCGGGCGAGCCGACCAGCCGGCAACCAGCACGATGGCGAAATAGGGCGCCTTGTCGTCCGGTTTCTCGGCGAGCCGCATCGAGACGCTGCCCGGCATGGTGCCGCGCTCGACATAGACGGCCTTCGCCAGCTTGCCGGTCGCTTCTAGCGCGCGGCGGATTTTTGGCAGGTTGCGACCGACCTTCATGATGACGGCGGCATCGGTGTCGGCGAGGCGACGGGTCAGCTCGAACTCGCTCATCGTGCCCGGCAGCACACTCAGCACGTCGTCGCCTTGGACGATCGGCAGGCCGGTGCTCGACCAGCAGCCCGACATGGCGGTGATGCCCGGGATGACCTCGGTCGGGAAGCGGTGCGCCAGGCGCACATGCAGATGCATGTAGGAGCCGTAGAACAGCGGATCGCCTTCCGACAGCACCGCCACCATCCTGCCGGCGCCGAGATGCCGGGCGACCTGTTCGGCCGATTGCTCGTAAAAATCGGCGATCTGCGCGCGGTAGTCGTCGTGGTCCTTGTCGATCTCGGTCGTCACCGGATAGAGCAGCGGCAGCTCGATCATGTCCGGCCGGAAGCGCGCCTGGACGATGGCACGCGCATTGCTGTTGTTGCCGCGCTTGGCGAAATAGGCGACGACGTCGGCCTCGGCCAGCGCGCGCGCTGCCTTCAGTGTCAGAAGCTCCGGATCGCCAGGGCCGGTGCCGACGCCGACGAGACGGCCTTTCATGATCGCGTTCACAGGCCCGGCCTCGCCAACGAATTGAGCGCGGCGGCGGTCATGGCGCTGCCGCCGAGCCTGCCGCGCACGATGGCGTAGGGCACGCCATAGGAATTTTCGGCCAGCGCATCCTTGGATTCGGCAGCGCCGACGAAGCCGACCGGCATGCCGATGATCGCGGCCGGCTTCGGCGCGCCGTCGCGCAGCTTCTCCAAGAGATAGAAGAGCGCGGTCGGCGCATTGCCGATGGCGACGACAGAGCCGGCCATGCGCTCGCCCCAGAGGTCGATCGCGGCAGCCGAACGCGTGTTGCCGATTTGCTTGGCGATGTCGTGCGTGCGCGGGTCGCGCAGCGTGCATATCACTTCGTTGTCGGCCGGCAGCCGGGCGCGGGTGACGCCGTGCGCCACCATCTCGGCATCGCAGAAGATCGGCGCGCCAGCGGCGAGCGCGGTCCGGGCGGCGGCAACGAAATTGTTCGAGAAGACGAAATGGCTGGCGGCTTCGACCTGGCCGCAGGCATGGATCATGCGGATCGCGACATCGGCCTCCGCTTCCGAGAAGCGAGACAGGTCCGCCTCGGCGCGGATGATGGCGAAAGAGCGCTCGTAGATCGCCGTCCCGTCATGGATATAGTCGTAGGCGGCCATTCACTGGTTCCGTCGATAGAGTTCGGCGATGCCGGCAGCGCCAAACCTTGCCAGGCAGGCGGCGGCGGTTTCGCCGGGATGTCGTGCGTTTTGGAGCGCCACCGCAATACTGGCGACCCCGCGCGCGGCGTCATAGCCCGGCCTGTACGCGGCAGGAAGGGTCTTTGCCGTCCCGTCCACGACAAGTCCGGCTCCGTTTTCGTCGCCGACCAGGGTGAGCGCGGTGGTGCCGGGATGCGCGCAGCCCTTGGCGCAGCCTGAGATATGCAGGGTCAGCGAGGCGTCGAGAAGGTCCGCGCTTTCCTTTGCGATGGTTTCGGCGACGGCGCGGGTGGCGATGCGGCCGGACGCGCAAGCCGGCGTGCCGGGGCAGGCGGCGATGCGGGTGCGCGGATCGGCAGGGTCGGTGACGAAGCCGAGAGCGGCGGCGGAGGATTGGAGAGAGGAGGGGGCGGAGAGGCCGAGGAAGAGCAAGGCGCGACCTGGGGCGAGGCGGATTTCGGTGGCGCCGAGGTTTGAGGCTTGGGTGGCGAGGTCGATGAGGGACTGCGCCGGCATGCTGCCGTAGGGCAGGGCGATGCCTAGGGCGTGGGTGTGGGTGAGAGTGAAGGTGCCAATGGGGCTTCTTGTAGGTTGCTGCTCTACGGCGCCCCCCTCTGTCCTGCCGGACATCTCCCCCTCTAGGGGGGAGATTGCCTTGTCACCGCGGCTTTCGCCAATTTCCAACGCTGAAAGTGCAGAGCCGGCGCGGGAACTGCCAATCTCCCCCCTAGAGGGGGAGATGTCCGGCAGGACAGAGGGGGGCGCGACGGAATGCCAGCCTGCGAGAGAAGCCAACTGTCTCTCCGAAAGATCCCGGGTGTGCGCCTCGCGACCTTTTTCGGCGACCATCCGAAGAGCCGCGACTGCAATGTCGCGCGCGCCATCCGCATCGACCGTCGCGAGCGGCTTCGCACTCCGCCCGTCGCCGGCAACCGATATGCTCCATTGAACGCCCGCCGCAGCCCGCACCGCCTTCAGCCTTAAATCGGCTGTCAGCGCATTCATCGTCAGCTGCCCACCTCCATCGACTACCACCGACACCTTCGGTCCCACCCTTGTCGTCAGGCCGGCCGCTTCAATCGCCGCGCTTATCCGCTCAGCCAGCGGACGCGGATCGGCGATCTCTTCCGGATCGATCCCAGCCAACGGCCCCGTCTCGACCGGCACCCCCGTCCGCACTTCGATCCCCAGCGCATCTACTTCGTCCGCCAGCAGCCGGGCGCTTTCCGCCGTCAAACCACGAATCTGCAGGCTGCCGCGCGCTGTCACCTCCATGATGCCGTTGCCGTGGCGCAAGGCGGATTCGCCGAGCCCGATCAGCGGCTTGGGCGAAATTCCTCCAGCCACCGGGTTGAGCCGCACGAGCAGCCCGTCGCCGGTGTGCATCGGGGCGCTGAGGGCCGGGCAGGCGCCGCGGCGCGAGAAGGCGTTCATGCCGCCACCTCGCTTGCCTGGGCCTCGGCGATCAGGGCCGCGAGGTCGTCGTCGATGGAATTCCTGAGCGGATGCCAGAGACCGCGCCGACGCGCGGAGAGAAGCCGCTCGGCGATGACCTTCGCCGCCGCCGGATTCTCGCGCAGCAGGAAGGCGCGCACGTCCGGGTCGCCAACATAGGCGTCGTGCACTGCCTCGATCAGCGCGCCGGGAATCGCATGGGTGGTTTCGGCGAAGCCGACCAGACGGTCGACCGTTTCGGCGAATTCGGAGGCGCCGCGCGGGCCGTGGCGCATCTGACCGGCGATGAAGCGCGGGTTGACGGCGCGGGCGCGGACCACGCGCGATACCGCTTCTCCGACCGAACGCGGCTTTGGCTTCTTCGGGTCTGTCGTGTCGAGCACGATGACGTCGGCATTCCGGCCAAGTGCTGCAAGGGCAGCCGAAAAGCCGCCGATGAAGGCGACGTCGGCCGAGCCTTCGAGGATGTCGCGGCCCGGATCGTCGCCGGTGTGGACGAGGAGATCGGCTTCGGCGATCCGGCCTTCGAAAGCGCCGGGCGCGGAAATCGCCTGGCCCTCGGCGCCGCCATAGGCGTGCGAGGTGGCGTCGAGATAGGCGCGGCCGATCTCTTCGCGCGCGCCCCATTCGCCGCGCGACAGCAAGTCCTCGACGCCGGCGCCATAAGATCCCGGCGAGGTGCCGAAAATGCGCGGGCTGATCTTCCCCTGAGCGCGCGTCGCCGCGGCGAGCGGGTTTTCCGTGTCGTCCTCGTCGCGGCTGGCGACCGCGTTGGCAGCGGCGTCGATCAACGCGATCTGGGTCGGAAACATGTCGCGGAACAGGCCGGAGATGCGCCAGGTGACGTCGACGCGCGGGCGGCCGAGCGTGGCCGGCGGCAGCACCTCGATACCGGTGACGCGGCCCGTCGCGGCATCCCATTGCGGCCGGCAGCCCATCAGCGCCAGGCCTTGCGCGATCTCTTCGCCGCCGGTGCGCAAGGAGGCGGAGCCCCAGAGGTCGATGACCAACGAGCGCGGCCAGTCGCCATGGCTTTGCATATAGCTGCGCACCACTTCCTCCGCTGCCGCCTGGCCGAGGTCATAGGCAGTCGGTGTCGGCATGGTGCGCGGATCGGAGGTGAAGAGGTTGCGGCCGGTGGGCAGCACGTCGGAGCGGCCGCGCGCCGGCGCACCGGCAGGTCCTGCCTTGACGTGACGGCCGTCGAGCGCGGCAAGCAGGGCTGCTTTTTCCGCGTCCGCGCTTTGCCGGCGCAGCGGATCGGCTTCGTCCTGCGGCGCGCGGCCATAGATATGCAGCCCGTCCTTGACGGCGAAATCCTTGAGGTCGCAGAGCCAGGCGTCGATGCGGCGCAGCGCTTCGTCCGGAGCGTCTGTGCCGGCAACGCCGGCTTCGGACGCAAGGCCGGTCTTTTGCGCCGTCTCGACGATCAATTTGGCCAGACGGTCGCGGCGGCGGCGGTCGAGGCCGTCGGCCTGGGCATATTCGTCTACCAAGCGCTCCAGCTTCTGTTGCGCCTCGTCTAGGCCGGCGCCGGTCAGCGGCGGCGGTAGATGGCCGAGGGTGACCGCCGAGATGCGGCGCTTGGCCTGCGCCGCCTCGCCCGGATTGGAGACGATGAAGGGATAGATGACGGGCAGCGATCCGGTGACGATCTCGGGGAAGCAGGTTCCGGAGAGGGCCACCGTCTTGCCCGGCAGCCATTCCAGCGTGCCATGCGCGCCGACATGGATGATGGCATGCACGCCGAGCGATTTCTGCAGCCAGAGGCCGAAAGCGATCAGCTCGTGGCGTGGGGGCAGCGTCGGGTCGTGATAGTCGGCGCGGCGATCGGCGGAGCGGCCGCGGTCGGGGGCCAGCGCCACGGTGACGTTGCCGAAGGTCGCGGCGCGGAAGGGGAAGTGGTTGTAGGAACTGGCCTGCGAAGGTAGGCGTTCTGTCGCCCCCCTCTCTGTCCTGCCGGACATCTCCCCCTCAAGGGGGGAGATTATTCCTTCACCTCGGCTTTCGCCACCCACTTGGGTTGCAGGAAGGGCACCATCGATGGAACTGCCAATCTCCCCCCCTGAGGGGGAGATGTCCGGCAGGACAGAGAGGGGGGCCTCGCGCAGCCCTATCTCGTCACCCCATGCGGCCTTTACGGCATCGCGCGCTCCCTCGGGCAGATCTGCCGAAAGGGCGAGATAATCCATCAAGGCAAGGCCGTGCCCACCCACCTCCAGCGCATCCAGCAATCCCCGCGGCGATTGCGGAATCCCCTCAACCGCATAGCCCTGTTCCTTCAGGTCATGCAGCATCGCAAGCACACTGGAGGGCACATCGAGCCCGACGGCATAACCTGTACGTCCGGGCGCGCTCGGATAGTCAGGGATCAGGATCGCGAGCTTGCGTTTGGCCCGCGCCGTCCGCTGCAGGCGGATAAAGGCGGCGACGCGCTTGGCGACCTGCGCCACGCGGTCCGCCTCCGGCCGGTTGGCGAAGGCGCGGAAGGCGAGCGCCGGATCGGTCTCGACCTCGCCCTTGAAGGAGATGGCGCCGGCCAGGATGCGGCCGTCGAGCTCGGGCAGGACGACATGCATGGCAAGGTCGGCGGGCGCCAGGCCGCGCTGGTTCTTTTCCCAGACCTCGCGCCTGGTGGTGGCGACGATGACCTGGAAGACGGGCACGCCCGCGCGGTCGAAGAGGGTCTCGGCGCCGGGTTCCGCGCCGGAGGCGAAAGCAGTGGCGGTGACAATGGCTGAGGGGTTCGATGTTGCGATGGCATTCTCTACGAAGGCCAGGGATGCCGGATCTTTGAGGCTGGAGACGAAGATCGGCACGGGGGTGAGCCCTTGCAGCTTCAACGCTTCCACGAGAACGTTGATCGGCGCTACGTCTGCCGCCAACAGCATCGAGCGGTAGAAGAGGATGGGGATAGCCGGGGCGCTGAGGTTGCCAGCGTCGAGTTCCGTCGCCCCCCCCTCTGTCCTGCCGGACATCTCCCCCTCAAGGGGGGAGATTGTTCTGTGGTCGACGGTTTCGCCAACTGTAGATGTTTCAAGTAGCTCGATATTTGACGAAGCAGAGATAGAGCCGGCTTGGGTGACAGCTGATCTCCCCCCTTGAGGGGGAGATGTCCGGCAGGACAGAGGGGGGGGCGAAGGATCGCCGACGCTCGACAGGACTGGCTTTTCGACAACTCCCAGACCCGGCTCATAATACCCCGCCTTCGGCACGCTGACCGGTTCGGCCACGGCCGCATCCGACCCCGCAAGCCTTGCCAGCCTTTGCACCAGCGCGCTCATATTCGCCGGGCCGCCTTCGCGGAAATAGCCGAGCAGAGCGTCCAACTCGGCACGCGGCAGGGTCGAGGCTTCGATCAGCCGCTGGTCCTCGTCATGGCTTTCGCCGGGCAGCAATGCCAGCTTGATGCCGCGCTCGCGCGCGACCGCGGCGAGCTGGTCGCAGCCATAGCGCCACCAGTCATAGCCGCCGAGGATGCGCACCAGCACCACCCTGGCGTGGCGGGCGACGCTGTCGATCCACAGGTCCACCGACATCGGGTGCCGAAGGTCGCGCAGCGCCGCCAACCGCATCGATGGTAGCCGCCCCGCATCCGCCGTCCAGGCGGTGGCCAGGCCGGCGAGATCGCTGTCGGTAAAAGACAGTGCCACGACATCCGCAGGCGCCTGCCTGAGGTCGATCGGCTCGGCGAGGTCGTCGAGCGAAGCGGATGTGGTGGCGAGGATGTGCATCGCTTTTTGGTATTAGCCTCAGCCGGCGAGGATACGCTCGATCGCCGGGCGGTTCAGCCCCTTGAGGCCGATGACGACGAGCCGCGAGCGGCGATCGTCCTCGGACGTCCAGGCGCGGTCGTAGTAATGATTGACGCGTGGGCCGACCGCCTGGAGCAGGAGCCGCATCGGCTTGCCGCCGACCTCGACGAAACCTTTGACGCGCAATACGTTTTCCTGCTCGGCGGCAAGGGCGACGCGCTCGGCCAGCTCGTCGGGATTGGTGATCGAGGGGATATCGAGGACGAAGGAATCGAAATCGTCGTGCTCATGGTCGAGCTCGTCGTCGTGATGGGTCTTGCGGTTCTCGATGTCGTCCTCCACCGCAAGGCCAAGGCCGAGCAGCACGGACGGATCGACCTTGCCCTGCGCTGTCGGCACGATCTTGACGGCACGCGCGACATGCTCGCCGATGACGGCGTTGGCACGGGCGGAGCCTGCCGCATCCATCAGGTCGCTCTTCGACAGGATGATCAGGTCGGCGCAGGCGATCTGGTCCTCGAACACCTCCTCGACCGGATCGTCATGGTCGAGGGAATCGTCCGCCGCACGCTGCGCCTGCAGCGCATCCATATCGGAAGCGACACGGCCGTCGGCGAGCGCCGGGCCGTCGACCACGGCGATGACGCCATCGACCGTCACGCGGCTCTTCACGCTCGGCCACTGGAATGCCTGCACCAGCGGCTTCGGCAGAGCGAGGCCCGAGGTTTCGATCAGGATGTGATCGACCTTGGGGTTGAGCGACAGGATTCGGTCGAGCGCCGGCACGAAATCGTCGGCAACGGTGCAGCAGATGCAGCCATTGGCGAGCTCGACGATGTTCTCCTCCGGACAGGAGTCGACGCCGCAGCCTTTGAGAATCTCGCCGTCTATGCCGACATCGCCGAACTCGTTGACGATGATCGCCAGCCGCTTGCCCTTGGCGTTCTCGAGCAGGTTGCGGATCAGCGTCGTCTTGCCGGCGCCGAGGAAGCCGGTGACGACGGTGCAGGGCACACGGGAAACGGATGCGTTCATGGTCGGTCCTTCAGCATGTCGAGGGGAGGGATGCGGGCAACCAGGCCGCGCTTGAGAGAATCGGGCCGGCCGCGCCAGGGGATCAGGCCGTCGGTCGAGGTGGCGAAGAGTTTCGCGCCGGTGACGAGATCGGCGCCGCTGGTCGTGTTCAGATCGCCGAAGACGTAGCTCCAGCAGCCGTCGCGCAGCAGCGCCGCGCTTAGCCGGCGCTTGCAGTTGCCGAGGCATTCGACGGTACGGATGTCGATCTTTTCGCCGCAAGCCGCCCGACGCGTGTCTTCGGCAAGCAGCGCGCCGGCGCGCGGATGCGCATCCGACCCGGTCTCGTCGCGGCAGGATGAGCAGACGATGACGGCGACGCCGGCCAAAGCGTCGGGCTCGGACGGAACATCCGCACTGTTTGCCGGGAAACTGCCGTTGCGATCCAAAACCATGCTCCTTGCCCGGAAAACCCGCCGGGCATTCGGATACTTAAAGTCTCAGACGGCAGGTCTCCTGGCTCGCGGGTCGTCGCCCTGAATGCCGCCTTCCCGGGAACATCCCAGTGGTTTTCGGCAGAGGCTCGTCGCTTACAGTTGCGGGGACAGCCGCGGATTTGGGTTTTGGCCCGCACCGCATTCCCTCTTGGCTCCTCCCTTTGCCGGGAGAAGACCGTCTGGGTCAGGATTTAGGCTTACGGCTAGGTCCCTGTCAACGCGCAGCTACGACACCGCGATGTCGGCCAGCGCCGGTCCGACGTCGCCGGCCGGCGTCACTTCGATTGACTCCAGGCCGAGCCAGCCCTGCATCTGCTTCAACTCGTCGAAGAGCTGGGCGGCCGTTTCGGGCGGGGCGCCGGCCTCGGCATAGGCAGCGTGGACACGCAACACGCTGGCCGGGCGATCGGCCCTCAGATCGACGCGGGCGACGATCCGGTCGCCGAGCAGGAAGGGCAGCACGTAGTAGCCATATTGGCGTTTCTCGGCCGGCGTGTAGATCTCTATGCGGTAGCGGAAATCGAAGAGTTTCTCGGTCCTGGTGCGTTCGAAGACGACGGGATCGAAGGGGGCGAGCAGGGCACGCGCTTCTATCCGGCGCGGAAAACGGGCGTCCTTGTGGAGATAGGCGGTCTTGTCCCAACCTTCGACCTTCACCGGCAGCAATTCGCCGGCATCGACCAGTTCCTCGATGCGATCCTTCGTGTCGCCCGGCGCGAGACGAAAATAGTCGCGAAGGTCGCCATAGGTGGCGATGCCATGGGCGCGGGCCGAGATGCGTAGCAACTCGCGATGCGCGTCCTCGACGGAGGGTACGGGCAGGTCGAGGACCGCCTGCGGCAAAACGCGCTCGGGCAGGTCGTAATAGCGTTCGAAGCCGCGGCGGTAGGCGGTGGTGATGCGCCCGGCCCAGAACAGCCATTCGAAAGCGTGCTTGGCCTCGCTCCAGCCCCACCAGCCGCCATTGCCCTTGTGGCCTTCGATATCGGAGGCGGCGATCGGACCGCGATCGGCGACCTCTCTATATATCTCGTCGATCATTTCCTTGCGTTCACGGCCCCATTTCGCCAGGCCGAGATACATCTCGTCGCCCTGCTCGGCGCGCTGCATGCGCCAGCGCATCAAAGGGTAGGTCTCGACGGGCAGGAACGACGCCTCATGCGCCCAGTATTCGAACACGGCGCGCTTGCGGGTGACCGCGGCATTGTCGAGCAGCGTAAGCGGGTAGGGGCCGAGGCGCGAATAGAGCGGCATGTAATGCGCGCGCACCACCGCGCTCACGGAATCGATCTGCAAGAGGCCGGTTCGCGAAAGTACCCGTGCAAGGTGGCGGCGATCCGGAATACCACTGGGCCTAGGGTCGTTGAACCCTTGCGCGCCGAGCGAAATGCGCCTCGCCATGGCCAGCGAAATCTTGTCCTTCATCAGGTGTCCTTGCCCGATCATCTGCTGGATTTTTAGCCGGTGATTCCTGTCATGCTAGCAGGCAAATGGCGGGAGATATGTCAGGAGAGAAAAGTGGAGTAAAAGCTGAAGGAAATCAAACAGGAGCGGATCGGACCAGTTTCTTCCGATAAGGCGTCCAGCGCCGCGATTTGAACAACGTTTGACTTGCGTCACCGAAACCGCTGCGCTAACCCTCGCCGCGTTGCAGCATGGGCCCGTTAAAACGGTTCAGCGGTTAAACTGTCACGCTTCCGCATTAGAGTCCGTTGCTGTAATCAAAGTGAACTGCCCCCGCCGAAGGAAAGTCGCCGCATGAGCGCACTCCTAAGTTCGTACCTGCCTATCGTGCTGTTCATCGCCGTGGCGATGATCGTCGGTCTGGCGCTCATCGTCGCTCCGTTCCTTGTGGCCTACCGCAATCCCGACCCGGAAAAGCTTTCCGCCTATGAATGCGGGTTCAACTCGTTCGACGACGCCCGCATGAAGTTCGACATCCGCTTCTACCTGGTGTCGATCCTGTTCATCATCTTCGATCTCGAGGTCGCCTTCCTGTTCCCGTGGGCGGTGTCCTTCTCGAAGCTCGGCATGCTCGGCTTCTGGTCGATGATGGTGTTCCTGGCGGTGCTGACCATCGGTTTTGCCTATGAATGGAAAAAAGGAGCGCTGGAATGGGATTGAACGACAGTTCAGGCACCCTCGTCGCGCCGAAGCCCAAGGGCATCATCGACCCCAACACCGGCAGGCCGGTGGGGGAGGACGATCCCTTCTTCCTCGAAATCAACAATGAGCTGGCCGACAAGGGTTTCCTCGTCACGTCGACCGAGGCGCTGATCACCTGGGCGCGCAGCGGCTCGCTGATGTTCATGACTTTCGGCCTCGCCTGCTGCGCGGTCGAGATGATCCACACCTCAATGCCGCGCTATGACTCGGAGCGCTTCGGCGTCGCCCCGCGCGCGTCGCCGCGCCAGTCCGACATTATGATCGTCGCCGGCACGCTGACCAACAAGATGGCGCCGGCGCTGCGCAAGGTCTACGACCAGATGCCGGAGCCGCGCTACGTCATCTCGATGGGCTCCTGCGCCAATGGCGGCGGCTACTACCACTATTCCTATTCGGTGGTGCGCGGCTGCGACCGCGTCGTGCCGGTCGACATTTATGTGCCCGGCTGCCCGCCGAGCGCGGAAGCACTGCTCTACGGCATTCTCCTTCTGCAGAAGAAGATCCGCCGCACCGGCACGATCGAACGGTGAGCCGATGACCCTGGCGTTGAATGAACTCTCCACCTATCTCGGCGAGAAGCTCTCCGGCCGCATCGGCGAAGCCGTGATTGCGTATGGCGAGCTGACGGTTTCGGTGGAACCGGGCAATCTGATCGAGGTGGCGACCTTCCTGCGCGACGATCCGCGCTGCCAGTTCATCTCGATCATCGATGTCTGCGGAGCGGACTACCCGTCGCGCGCCAGGCGCTTCGACGTCGTCTATCACCTCCTGTCGCCGAAGCAGAATGCGCGCGTCCGCCTCAAGGTCCAGGCCGACGAGGAGACGCTGGTGCCGTCGCTGACCGGCGTCTATCCGGGCGCCGACTGGTTCGAGCGCGAGACCTACGACCTTTACGGCGTGCTGTTCTCGGGCCATCCGGACCTGCGCCGCATTCTCACCGATTATGGTTTCGAGGGCCATCCGCTGCGCAAGGATTTCCCGCTGACCGGTTTCGTCGAGGTTCGCTACGACGACGAGGCCAAGCGGGTGATCTACGAGCCGGTCGAGCTCAAGCAGGAATTCCGCAATTTCGATTTTCTTTCTCCCTGGGAAGGGACGGACTACGTCCTGCCGGGGGATGAGAAGGCGAAGCAGTAGGGCGACCCATGGCTGAAACCTCCGTCCGCAACTTCAACATCAACTTCGGTCCGCAGCATCCTGCGGCGCATGGCGTTTTGCGCCTGGTGCTGGAGCTGGACGGCGAAGTGGTCGACCGCGTCGATCCGCATATCGGTCTGCTGCATCGCGGCACCGAGAAGCTGATCGAGGCCAAGACCTATCTGCAGGCAGTGCCCTATCTCGACCGGCTGGATTATTGCGCGCCGATGAACCAGGAGCATGCCTTTGCGCTCGCGGCCGAGCGCCTGCTCGGCATCGAGGTGCCGAAGCGCGGTCAGCTGATCCGCGTGCTCTATTCCGAGATGGGCCGCATCATGTCGCACATCTTGAATGTGACGACGCAGGCCATGGACGTCGGCGCGCTGACGCCGCCGCTGTGGGGCTTCGTCGAGCGCGAAAAGCTGATGGTGTTCTATGAGCGCGCTAGCGGTTCGCGCATGCATGCGGCCTATTTCCGGCCGGGCGGCGTGCACCAGGACCTGCCGCAGAAGCTGGTCGAGGACATCGGCAAGTGGATCGACCCGTTCCTGAAGTCGATCGACGATCTCGACGCGCTCTTGACCGGCAACCGCATCTTCAAGCAGCGCAATGTCGATATCGGCATCGTGTCGCTGGCCGACGCCTGGGCCTGGGGCTTTTCGGGCGTGATGGTGCGCGGCTCGGGCGCTGCCTGGGACCTGCGCAAATCGCAGCCCTATGAATGCTATTCCGAGATGGATTTCGACATTCCGATCGGCAAGAACGGCGACTGCTACGACCGTTACCTGGTGCGTATGGAAGAGATGCGCCAGTCGGCCAGGATCATGCGCCAATGCGTCGATCTCTTGTTGGGCAAGGAAAGCGCCGGCCCGGTGTCGAACCTCGACGGCAAGGTCGTGCCGCCGAAGCGCGCTGCAATGAAGCGCTCGATGGAAGCGCTGATCCATCACTTCAAGCTCTATACCGAGGGCTACCGCGTGCCGGCCGGCGAGGTCTATGCGGCCGTCGAGGCGCCGAAGGGCGAATTCGGCGTCTACCTGGTCTCCGACGGCACCAACAAGCCCTATCGCTGCAAGCTGCGCGCCCCCGGTTTCGCGCATCTGCAAGCCATGGATTTCCTGTGCCGCGGCCACATGCTGGCCGACGTCACCGCCGTGCTTGGCTCCCTCGACATCGTGTTTGGTGAGGTCGATCGCTAATGTCAGTCCGCCGTCTTGCAGAAGCCAGCCTCCAGCCAGCCACCTTCGCCTTCAACGAGGCGAACGCGGCAGCCGCACAGCAGTGGATCGCCAAATATCCGAAAGGGCGCGAGCAGTCGGCGATCATCCCGCTGCTGATGATTGCGCAGGAGCAGGAAGGCTGGGTCACCAAAGCGGCGATCGAGACGATCTCGGACATGCTCGGCATGCCGCGCATCCGCGGCCTCGAGGTCGCGACCTTCTACACGCAGTACCAGCTCAATCCGGTCGGCACGCGCGCCCATATCCAGGTCTGCGGCACCACGCCCTGCATGCTGCGCGGCTCGGAAGCGCTGATGGATGTGTGCCGTTCGAAAATCCATCACGACCAGTTCCACACCAACGATAAGGGCACGCTGTCGTGGGAGGAGGTCGAATGCCTCGGCGCCTGCGTCAACGCGCCGATGGTCATGATCTTCAAGGACACTTTCGAGGACCTGACGCCTGAGCGGCTGACCGAGATCATCGATCTCTACGACGCCGGCAAGGGCGCCGAGGTGAAGCCTGGTCCGCAGAACGGCCGCCACGGGTCCGAGCCGGCTACCGGGCTGACGACGCTGACCAGCGAAAAGGCGATCCTGAAGTCGACGCGCGACAAGGAAGCCAGGGCGGCGGCGAAAGCCGCCAAGGAAGCTCTCGCGTCGGCGCCGCCTGTAGCTTCCGCCGCAGCCCCGGCACCCGCTGCGCCGGCAAGCTCGGCGCCAGCTCCGGCCGCCTCTGGCCCGGTTGGACCGTCAAAATCCAGCAAGCCGAAGACCCATGCGGCTGAAACCAGCCCGGCGCTCAACACGCCGTCGCCGGTCAAGGTCGCCCCGGCCACCGAGAACGGCGCCAGCGTCAGGGCACCGCGTCATTCGGCCGCCAACGCCAACCAGGCCGCTCCGGAAGTCGAGGCGGTTTCAAAGCCGCGCAGCGGGCCGAAGACCAAGGCCGAGCCGGCCACCGCTTTCAAGGCGCCGGAAACCAAGCAGCCTGTCGCCAAGACGGCGAAACCTTCGCTCGACGACAAGAACCGGCCGGCCGGCATCGAGCGCCCGGCAACGGTCGACGATCTCAAGCTGATCTCAGGCGTCGGCCCGAAGATCGAAGGCACCCTGCATTCGCTGGGCATCTACACCTTCGCGCAGGTCGCCGCCTGGAAGAAGGCCGAGCGCGAATGGGTCGACGGCTATCTCAATTTCCGCGGCCGCATCGAGCGCGACGACTGGGTGAAGCAGGCCAAGGCGCTCGCCAAGGGCGGCGTCGCCGAATACATCCGCGTCTTCGGCAAGAAGCCGGTCTGAGGGACGAAAAATGCTTCAGGACAAAGACCGCATCTTCACCAACATCTACGGCCTGTTCGACAAGTCGCTGGCCGGCGCGCAGTCGCGCGGCATCTGGGACGACACGCCAGGCCTCGTCGCCAAGGGGCGCGACTGGATCATCAATGAAATGAAGGCGTCCGGCCTGCGCGGCCGTGGCGGCGCCGGCTTCCCGACCGGGTTGAAATGGTCGTTCATGCCCAAGCAGAGCGATGGACGGCCGAGCTATCTCGTCATCAATGCCGACGAATCCGAGCCCGGCACCTGCAAGGACCGCGATATCCTGCGCAACGATCCGCACACGCTGGTCGAGGGCGCACTGGTCGCCGGCTTCGCCATGGGTGCGATCGCAGCCTACATCTACGTGCGCGGCGAGTTCATCCGCGAGCGCGAGGCGCTGCAGCGCGCCATCGACGAGGCTTACGCGGCCAAGCTGATCGGCAAGAACAACACGTCCGGCTACGACTTCGACATCTACATGCATCATGGCGCCGGCGCCTATATCTGCGGCGAGGAGACGGCGCTGCTCGAAAGCCTGGAAGGCAAGAAGGGCCAGCCGCGGCTGAAGCCGCCATTCCCGGCCAATGTCGGCCTCTATGGCTGCCCGACCACCGTCAACAACGTCGAATCGATCGCGGTGGCGCCGACCATCCTGCGCCGGGGCGCCGCCTGGTTCTCGTCCTTCGGCCGCCCGAACAATGCCGGCACCAAGCTGTTCTGCGTGTCCGGCCACGTCAACAATCCGTGCACCTTCGAAGAAGCGATGTCGATCCCGTTCCGCGAGCTGATCGAGACACATTGCGGCGGCATCCGCGGCGGCTGGGACAATCTGCTCGCGGTCATTCCGGGCGGCGCTTCGGTGCCGCTGGTGCCGGCCGAGCAGATCATGGACGCGCCGATGGATTTCGACGCGCTGCGCGACCTGAAATCCGGCCTCGGCACGGCCGCCGTCATCGTCATGGACAAGTCGACGGATATCGTGAAGGCGATCGCCAGGCTGTCCTACTTCTACAAGCATGAGAGCTGCGGCCAGTGCACGCCGTGCCGCGAAGGCACCGGCTGGATGTGGCGGGTGATGGAACGGCTGGTGCGCGGAGAGGCGCAGAAGCGCGAGATCGACATGCTGCTCGACGTCACCAAGCAGGTCGAGGGCCACACGATCTGCGCGCTGGGCGACGCGGCTGCCTGGCCGATCCAGGGCCTGATGCGGCATTTCCGCGGCGAGGTGGAACGCCGCATCGACGAGTTTTCGCGCAACGCGCACCGGGTCGAGCCGGTGATGGTGGCGGCGGAATAAGACTACGAAATACGGGCTTGGCCCGAAGACTAAAAAACTGGGGCGGGCATACGAAGAAACGACCAGGAGATCTCTATGGCGCCGTATTCGATACCCTATCCGTTCGTGCCTGATTTGGACCAACTCGAGAAGATGAACCAGGACCTGACCAAGATGATGCCGAAGGAGATGGCCAGCGCCGTCAACCTTCTGGCGCATCCAGTCGCGGGTGCCGCCGCGATGTCGGCGCTCAGCATCGGTCTGGCCAACCACGCCGTCGGCATGTGGATGGGCGCGTTCACCGGCGCGCTGGAGGCTTCGCAGCGCATGTTCCAGCCTTTCCTCGACGATCTCGAGGCGCAGCACGAAGCGGCCGCCAACGCCTCCAAGGCGCGCAAGGCGACCGAGACGTTGATCGCCAGGGCTCAGACCTTCGCCCAGGATGTGACCGACATAGCGGCGAACGCGACCGAGAAAGCGCTCGACGCGACCGGGGCCGATATTGTCGCCCAACCGGCTGCAACGGGGCTGATGCCCGAGGATTTCAGGCAGCCTAAGGCCGTCGACAAGCCGGCGAAGCCGTCGGACCTGAAGGCGATTTCGGGTATCGGACCGAAGCTGGAAAAGGTGCTCAACGGTCTCGGCATCTGGACCTATGGCCAGATCGCCGCCTGGACGTCGGAAGAGATCGCCTGGGTGGAAGATTACCTGTCGCTCGCCGGCCGTATCGGCCGCGACAACTGGACTGCCCAGGCCGCGGCGCTTGCCGCGAAGAAGTGAATTGAAATGCCGGGCGCGGCTTCAGTCGCGCCCGGAAGGATAGATTGCGGGACATCCGCAGAGGTTTGAGGCGAATGGCAAAGCTAAAGGTCGACGGGAAAGAGATCACGGTACCCGACCATTACACGCTGCTGCAGGCGGCCGAGGACGCCGGCGCGGAAGTGCCGCGCTTCTGCTTCCACGAGCGGCTGTCGATCGCCGGCAATTGCCGCATGTGCCTGATCGAGGTAAAGGGCGGTCCGCCCAAGCCGCAGGCCTCCTGCGCCATGGGCGTGCGCGACCTGCGCCCGGGCCCGAATGGCGAGCCGCCGGAAATCTTCACCAACACGCCGATGGTCAAGAAGGCCCGCGAAGGCGTGATGGAATTCCTGCTGATCAACCATCCGCTCGATTGTCCGATCTGCGACCAGGGCGGCGAATGTGACCTGCAGGACCAGGCGATGGCCTTCGGCGTCGATTCCTCGCGCTATCACGAGAACAAGCGTGCGGTCGAGGACAAGTATATAGGCCCGCTGGTCAAGACGGTGATGAACCGCTGCATCCATTGCACGCGCTGCGTCCGCTTCACCACCGAGGTCGCCGGCATTTCCGAGCTCGGCCTGATCGGCCGCGGCGAGGATGCCGAGATCACCACCTATCTCGAACAGGCGATGACGTCGGAGCTGCAGGGCAATGTCATCGATCTGTGCCCGGTCGGCGCGCTGACCTCCAAGCCGTTCGCCTTCCAGGCGCGGCCGTGGGAGCTGACGAAGACGGAATCGATCGACGTCATGGACGCCGTCGGCTCGGCGATCCGCGTCGACAGCCGCGGTCGCGAAGTGATGCGCATCCTGCCGCGCGTCAACGAGGCGGTGAACGAGGAGTGGATCTCCGACAAGACCCGCTTCATCTGGGACGGCCTGCGCACGCAGCGCCTAGACCGCCCTTACGTGCGCAAGAACGGCAGGCTCGTTTCGGCAAGCTGGGCGGAAGCCTTCGCAGCGATCAAGGACGAGGTTGCAAAGACCGCGCCCGAGCGGATCGGCGCCATCGCCGGCGATCTCGCCGCGGTCGAGGAAATCTACGCGCTTAAGCTGCTGATGGCGGCGCTCGGCTCGAAGAACGTCGACTGCCGCCAGGACGGTGCCGCGCTCGATCCGTCGCTCGGCCGCGCCAGCTACATCTTCAACCCGACCATCGAAGGCATCGAGCAGGCCGATGCGGTGCTGATCATCGGCGCCAATCCGCGCTTCGAGGCCTCGGTGCTCAACGCTCGCATCCGCAAGCGCTGGCGCGTCGGCAATCTGCCGGTCGGCGTCATCGGCGAGATCGGCGACACACGCTACGACTATGAGCTGATCGGCGCCGGCCCGGAATCGCTCAAGGATCTTGCCGACGGCAACGGCAAGTTCTTTGAGGTGCTGAGCAAGGCCACGCATCCGCTGATCATCGTGGGCCAGGGCGCGCTGGCGCGCACCGACGGCGCAGCGGTGCTCGGCCAGGCAGCCAGGCTCGCGGCTGCCGTCAACGCGGTCACAGCCGAGTGGAACGGATTTGCGGTGCTGCACAACGCAGCGGCAAGAGTAGGCGGCCTCGATGTCGGCTTCGTGCCGGGCGAGGGCGGCAAGAACGTCGCCGGCATGCTGGGCGACACCGATGTGCTCTTCCTGCTCGGCGCGGACGAGATCGACATGGCCAAGACCGGCGGCGCCTTCGTCGTCTATATCGGCACGCATGGCGATGCCGGCGCGCACCGCGCCAATGTCATCCTGCCGGCCGCGGCCTACACCGAGAAGTCGGGCACCTATGTCAACACGGAAGGCCGCGTGCAGCAGACCAACCGCGCCGGCTTCGCCCCTGGCGAGGCGCGCGAGGACTGGGCGATCCTGCGGGCGCTCTCCGACGTGCTCGGCAAGAAGCTGCCCTTCGATTCGCTGGCGCAGCTGCGTGCCAAGCTCTATGGCGAATTCCCGCATCTCGCCCGCATCGACCAAGTGCAGGCGGGCAGCGGCGACGACATCGCCAAGGTGGCGAAGCTCGGCGGCCGGCTTAACAAGGGCACCTTCACCTCGCCGGTGAAGGACTTTTATCTCACCAACCCGATCGCGCGGGCGTCGGCCGTGATGGCTGAATGCTCGGCGCTGGCCAAGAGCGGCTTCAAGCAGGCGGCGGAATAAGCATGGACACCTTCTTCTCCTTTTATGTGCTGCCGACGCTGCTGATCCTGTTGAAGTCGGTCGTACTGATCGTCGTGCTGCTGATCGGCGTCGCCTATCTGCTCTATGCCGACCGCAAGATCTGGGCGGCGGTGCAATTGCGGCGTGGGCCGAACGTCGTCGGTCCGTGGGGAACGCTGCAGGCCTTTGCCGACCTTCTGAAATTCGTCTTCAAGGAGCCGGTGATCCCGTCGGGCGCCAACAAGGGCGTGTTCCTTCTGGCGCCGCTGGTCTCGGCGGTGCTGGCGATTTCGGCCTGGGCGGTCATTCCGGTCAGTGAGGGCTGGGCGATCGCTAACATCAATGTCGGCATCCTCTATGTCTTCGCCATCTCCTCGCTTGAGGTTTATGGCGTGATCATGGGCGGCTGGGCATCGAACTCGAAATATCCGTTCCTCGGCGCGCTGCGCTCGGCCGCGCAGATGGTGTCCTACGAAGTCTCGATCGGCTTCGTCATCGTCACCGTGCTGCTCACCGTCGGCTCGCTCAACCTCTCCGACATCGTCATGTCGCAGCAGGACGGTCTCGGCACGCGGCTCGGCCTGCCTAACACCTTCCTCGACTGGCATTGGCTGTCGCTGTTGCCGATGTTCGTGGTGTTCTTCATTTCGGCGCTGGCCGAAACGAACCGCCCGCCTTTCGATCTCGTCGAGGCGGAATCGGAACTTGTCGCCGGCCACATGGTCGAATATTCGTCCACGCCGTTCCTGCTCTTCTTCCTCGGCGAGTATGTCGCCGTCGTCCTGATGTGCGCGCTGGCGACCATCCTGTTCCTCGGCGGCTGGCTGCCGCCGTTCAACTTCGCGCCTTTCACCTGGGTGCCGGGGGTGATCTGGTTCGTGCTGAAGATCTGCCTGATGTTCTTCATGTTCTCCATGGTGAAGGCTTTCGTGCCGCGCTACCGCTACGACCAGCTGATGCGGCTGGGCTGGAAGGTGTTCCTGCCGATCTCGCTGTTCATGGTCGTCGCCACCGCGGCCTTCCTCAAGATCACGGGGTTTGCGTGATGTCCGCTCTGGCCCAGGCCGCAAAATCGCTGCTGCTGAAGGATTTCGTCAGCGCCTTCTTCCTGTCGATGCGCCAGTTTTTCGCGCCGAAGGAGACGATCAACTATCCGCATGAGAAGGGGCCGATCAGCCCGCGTTTCCGTGGTGAGCATGCGCTGCGCCGCTATCCGAACGGCGAGGAACGCTGCATCGCCTGCAAGCTCTGCGAGGCGATCTGCCCGGCGCAGGCCATCACCATCGAGGCCGGGCCGCGCCGCAATGACGGCACGCGCCGCACCGTGCGCTACGATATCGACATGGTGAAGTGCATCTATTGCGGCTTCTGCCAGGAAGCCTGCCCGGTCGACGCCATCGTCGAGGGGCCGAATTTCGAATTCGCGACCGAGACGCGCGAGGAGCTCTACTACAACAAGGAAAAGCTGCTCGCGAACGGCGATCGCTGGGAGCGGGAGCTGGCGCGCAACATCGCGCTGGATGCGCCGTATAGGTGATTAGCGTGCTTCTCCCCGTTTACGGGGAGAAGATGCCGGCAGGCAGATGAGGGGCGGCGCCAGCTTCTGGAAAGTTGGCGTACCCCTCATCCGGCCCTTCGGCCACCTTCTCCCCGTAAACGGGGAGAAGGAACAAGAAAGTGGACGGCGCAACGTCGTCCGTCTAAGGAACACGCGGTTTCGAACCGGAGGCGGGTCGGAGTCGGAATTTGGAACCCGGGGGAACCCATGCTGAGTGGACTAGAGGCGGCCTTTTTCTACCTCTTCGCCTTTATCGCCGTGGCGTCGGCCTTCATGGTCATTTCGTCGCGCAACCCCGTGCATTCCGTGCTGTTCCTGATCCTCACCTTCTTCAACGCCGCGGGGCTGTTCATGCTGACCGGCGCCGAGTTCCTGGCGATGATCCTGCTGGTCGTCTATGTCGGCGCGGTGATGGTGCTTTTCCTGTTCGTCGTCATGATGCTCGACGTCGACTTCGCCGAGATGAAAGAGGGGGCGCTGCAATACGCGCCGATCGGCGCGCTGGTCGGGCTGATCCTGGCGGCGGAGCTGATCGTCGTGCTCGGCGGCTACACATTCGCGCCGCAGCTCGCCTCGACGGTAGCCAAGGCAACGCCGGATCTCGCCACTCGCTCCAACACGGCGGCGCTCGGCGACATCCTCTACACGGACTACCTCTATTATTTCCAGATTTCCGGCCTGGTGCTGCTGGTCGCCATGATCGGCGCCATCGTCTTGACGTTGCGCCACAAGGAAGGCGTCAAGCGGCAGTCGATCGCCGCGCAGGTCGCCCGCACGCCGGCGACGGGCATGGAAATCCGCAAGGTCAAATCGGGCGAGGGCATCTGAGATGGTCGTCGGCATTGCACATTATCTGACCGTATCGGCGATCCTGTTCACGCTCGGCGTGTTCGGCATCTTCCTGAACCGCCGCAACATCATCGTCATCCTGATGTCGATCGAGCTCATCCTGCTTGCGGTCAACATCAACTTCGTCGCTTTCTCGGCGGCGCTGCACGACCTCGTCGGACAGGTCTTTGCCCTGTTCGTGCTGACGGTCGCAGCCGCTGAAGCCGCGATCGGACTTGCCATTCTTGTCGTCTTCTTCCGCAACCGCGGGTCGATCGCGGTCGAAGACGTGAGCGCGATGAAGGGTTGACGGGAACCACCATGTATCAGGCTATCGTCTTCCTTCCGCTGCTTGGCTTCCTGATTGTCGGCCTGTTCGGCAATTCGCTCGGCGCCAAGGCTTCCGAATACATCACTTCCGGCTTCCTGGTGATCGCGGCGGTGCTGTCGTGGGTTGCCTTCTTCACCGTCGGCTTCGGCCATGGCGAGGTGTTCACCGTGCCGGTGCTGCGCTGGATCCAGTCGGGCGGCATCGACGCCTCCTGGGCGCTCAGGATCGACACGCTGACGGTGGTGATGCTGGTCGTCGTCAACACCGTGTCGGCGCTGGTCCACATCTACTCGATCGGCTACATGCACTACGATCCGAACCGGCCGCGTTTCTTCGCCTATCTGTCGCTGTTCACCTTCGCGATGCTGATGCTGGTGACGGCCGACAACCTCATTCAGATGTTCTTCGGCTGGGAAGGCGTCGGTCTCGCCTCATATCTCTTGATCGGCTTCTGGTACAAGAAGCCGTCGGCCAATGCGGCGGCGATCAAGGCTTTCGTCGTCAACCGCGTCGGCGACTTCGGCTTCGCGCTCGGCATCTTCGGCGTATTCGTGCTGTTCGGCTCGGTCAATCTGAGCACCGTCTTCGCCAATGCCGCATCCTTCCTGCCGGCCGAAGGCGCGCCGGCGGGTGCCGCCGTGCTCACCTTCCTCGGCCAAGCGCTCGACAAGCAGACGGCGCTGACGGTGGTCTGCCTGCTGCTCTTCATGGGCGCCATGGGCAAGTCGGCGCAGGTGCCGCTGCACACTTGGCTGCCGGACGCGATGGAAGGCCCGACGCCGGTCTCCGCGCTGATCCACGCCGCGACCATGGTGACCGCCGGCGTGTTCATGCTGGCGAGGCTTTCGCCGCTGTTCGAGCTGTCGCATTCGGCGCTGACCGTCGTCACTTTCATCGGCGCATTCACCGCCTTCTTTGCGGCGACCGTCGGCCTCGTCCAGAACGACATCAAGCGCGTCATCGCCTATTCGACCTGCTCGCAGCTCGGCTACATGTTCGTGGCGCTCGGCGTCGGCGCCTATGGCGCGGCGATCTTCCACCTTTTCACGCACGCCTTCTTCAAGGCGCTGCTGTTCCTCGGCTCCGGCTCGGTCATCCATGCCGTGTCCGACGAGCAGGACATGCGCAAGATGGGCGGCCTGCGCAAGCTGATCCCGGCGACCTACTGGATGATGGTCGTCGGCACGCTGGCGCTGACCGGCGTCGGCATTCCGGCAACGGTGATCGGCACTGCCGGCTTCTTCTCCAAGGACGCCATCATCGCGACCTCCTTCGCCAGCCACAATGCGGTCGCCGGCTTCGCCTTTATCCTGCTGGTGGTCGCCGCCTGCTTCACCAGCTTCTATTCCTGGCGGCTGATCTTCATGACCTTCCACGGCGAGCCGCGCGCCAGCCACGAGGTCATGCACCATGTCCACGAATCGCCGCCGGTGATGCTGGTGCCGCTCTATGTGCTGGCCGCCGGCGCGCTGTTTGCCGGTATCATCTTTCACGGCGCCTTCATCGGCGAGGGTTACGCCCAATTCTGGAAGGCTTCGCTGTTCACGCTGCCGGAAAACCGCATCCTGCGTGAGATCCACGAATTGCCGCTCTGGGTCGAGCTCGCCCCGTTCGTCGCCATGCTGATCGGCCTCGCGGTGGCCTGGAAATTCTATATTCGCTCGCCGGAACTTCCCCGAAGCGTCGCCGCCAATCATCGCCTGCTTTATGCGTTCCTGCTCAACAAGTGGTATTTCGACGAGCTCTACGACTTCTTGTTCGTGCGGCCGGCGAAGCGCCTCGGCAGGTTCCTGTGGAAGACCGGCGACGGCGCCGTCATTGACGGCCTCGGCCCCGACGGCATCTCGGCGCGCGTCGTCGACGTCACCAACAGGGTCGTCAAGCTGCAGACCGGCTATCTCTACCACTATGCCTTCGCCATGCTGATCGGCGTGGCCGCTCTCGTCACCTGGATGATGCTCTGATGACCGACTGGCCAATCCTCTCGCTGGTCACCTTCCTGCCGCTGGTTGGTGTTCTGCTCATCCTTTTCATCAGCGACGACAGCGAAAACGCGCGCCGCAACATCCGCGCGATCGCATTCATCACGACGGCGTTCACCTTCGTCGTCTCGCTGTTCATCTGGACGGGCTTCGACAATTCGCAGGCCGGCTTCCAGTTCGTCGAGAAGCACGCCTGGCTGGATTCGGGCATTTCCTACCATATGGGCGTCGACGGCATCTCGATGCTGTTCGTCATCCTGACCACCTTCCTGATGCCGCTCTGCATACTGGCCTCCTGGGATGCGATCGAGAAGCGGGTCAAGGCCTATATGATTGCCTTCCTGATCCTCGAGACGCTGATGATCGGCGTGTTCTGCGCGCTCGACATCGTGCTGTTCTACGTCTTCTTCGAGGCCGGCCTGATCCCGATGTTCATCATCATCGGCGTCTGGGGCGGCAAGCGGCGCGTCTATGCCTCGTTCAAGTTCTTCCTCTACACGCTCGCCGGCTCGGTGCTGATGCTGCTCGCCATCATGGCGATGTTCTTCCAGTCGGGCACGACCGACATTCCGACGCTTTTGACGCATGATTTCCCGGCCAACATGCAGACCTGGCTGTGGCTTGCCTTCTTCGCCTCCTTCGCAGTGAAGATGCCGATGTGGCCGGTGCATACCTGGCTGCCCGACGCCCACGTCGAGGCGCCGACCGCGGGCTCCGTCATCCTGGCCGGCATCCTGCTGAAGATGGGCGGGTACGGCTTCCTGCGCTTCTCGCTGCCGATGTTCCCGGAGGCGTCGGCGATGTTCGCGCCGCTGGTGTTCACGCTTTCCGTCGTCGCCATCATCTACACCTCGCTGGTGGCGCTGATGCAGGAGGACATGAAGAAGCTGATCGCCTATTCGTCGGTCGCCCATATGGGCTTCGTCACCATGGGCATCTTCGCTATGAACCAGGAAGGCGTGCAGGGCGCGATCTTCCAGATGCTCAGCCACGGCCTCGTCTCGGGCGCGCTGTTCCTGTGCGTCGGCGTCATCTACGACCGCATGCATACGCGCGAGATCGACGCCTATGGCGGTCTGGTCAACAACATGCCGAAATACGCCACCGTGTTCATGATCTTCACCATGGCCAATGTCGGCCTTCCCGGCACCAGCGGCTTCGTCGGCGAGTTCCTGACCATGCTCGGCGTGTTCAAGGTCAACACCTGGGTGGCGTTCTTCGCCGCCACCGGCGTCATCCTGTCGGCGGCCTACGCGCTGTGGCTCTATCGCCGGGTGATCTTCGGCGCGCTGACCAAGGACAGCCTGAAAAACCTGCTCGACCTTTCGCCGCGCGAGAAGGCGATCGTCTACCCGCTGGTGGCGCTGGTCATCTTCTTTGGCGTCTACCCGGCGCCGGTGTTCGACGCGACCGCCGCTTCAGTCAAGACGCTCGTCACCAACGTCACCGCATCCATCAATTCCGCGCAGACCGCGGCGGCGAACTGACTGGGGAATAGACCATGACGCCGGACCTTCTCTCCAGCTTTTCGCTCTCGACTCCGGAACTGATCCTCGCCGTCGGCGCGCTGGCGCTCCTGATGATTGGGGCCTATTCGCGCTCCAACAGCACCATGACCGTGACCGGGCTGGCGGTTCTCGTGCTGGTGGTGGCCGGACTGTGGCTTGCCTTCTCCGGCACGCAGGGCTCAGCCTATGGCGGCGCCTTCGTGCAGGATCCCTTCAGCGCCTTCATGAAGATGCTGTCGCTGATCGGCTCGGCGGTGACGCTGATCATGTCGATGCGCTTCGCGCGCCAGGAACATTTCGACAAGTTCGAATTCCCGGTACTGGTGCTGCTCTGCACGCTGGGCATGCTGTTGATGATCTCCGCCAACGGCATGATCGGGCTTTATCTCGGGCTCGAGTTGCAGTCGCTGGCGATTTATGTGCTGGCGGCGATCAACCGCGACAATCTGCGCTCGACCGAAGCCGGCCTGAAATACTTCGTCCTCGGCGCGCTGTCGTCGGGCATGCTGCTCTACGGCATCAGCCTCGTTTACGGCTACACCGGCAATACCGGCTTCCAGGAAATCGCGACGGCGCTTGGCAGCGGCGAGCGCCAGCTCGGCCTCGTCTTCGGCCTGGTGTTCGTGCTGGCAGGCCTCGCCTTCAAGATCTCGGCCGTGCCGTTCCACATGTGGACGCCGGACGTCTATGAGGGCGCGCCGACACCGATTACCGCCTTCCTGGCAGCCGCTCCGAAGATGGCGGCGATGGCGCTGATCGTGCGCGTCACCATGGGCGCCTTCAAGCCGATCGCATCGGACTGGCAGCAGATCGTCGTCTTCATCTCGATCGCCTCGATGGCGCTCGGCGCCTTCGCGGCCATCGGTCAGACCAACATCAAGCGCCTGATGGCCTATTCCTCGATCGGCCACATGGGCTACGCGCTGGTCGGCCTTGCCGCCAACAGCCAGGCCGGCGTGCGCGGCGTCGCCATCTACATGCTGATCTATCTGGTGATGACGCTCGGCACCTTCGCCTTCATCCTCGCCATGCGGCGCAAGGAAGGCAATGTCGAGCAGATCAGCGATCTTTCCGGTCTCGCCTCGACCAATCCGTTCATGGCCACCATCCTCACCATCCTGATGTTCTCGCTGGCCGGCATTCCGCCGCTCGCAGGCTTCTGGGGGAAGTGGTACGTGTTCCTCGCCGCCATCAACGCGCATCTCTACGCGTTGGCGATCATCGGCGTGCTGGCCTCGGTGGTGGGCGCCTATTATTACCTGCGCATCATCAAGATCATGTGGTTCGACGAACCGGTCGGCGGCTTCGTGCCGATGGCCAGCGAGCTGCGCCTCGTGCTCGGCGTCAGCGGCGCCTTCGTGCTGTTCTATGTGCTGATCGGCGGGCCGATCGGCAGCTATGCCGAAGCCGCCGCCAAGACCTTCTTCTGACGGGATGGCATTTCGGCTGGCTCCAACCGCGGCGTCGGAGGGGTTCCGGCTCGAGGCGCATGACAGCGTCGGCTCGACCAACGCGCTGGCGCTGGAGCACGCGCGCGCCGGCGATCCCGGCAAGCTCTGGGTCGTTTCGAAGAAGCAGGAAAGCGGCCGCGGCCGCCGTGGCCGTGTATGGGCAACGCCCGAAGGCAATCTCGCGGCGACGCTGCTTCTGGTTCCGGGCGGCGAGCTCCGCCTTGCCGCGACGCTCGGCTTTGTCGCGGGGCTTGCACTGGCCGACGCGCTAGACGCCGTCGTGCCGAAGGGCCGGATCGCCGTCGCCTTGGATGGCGCAAGCCAGGGCCGCAACCGCTTCGAATTGAAATGGCCGAACGACGTGCTGGCTTCGGGCGCCAAGCTTGCCGGCATCCTGTTGGAGTCGGCGATGCTCGATGGCGGCCGCTTTGCCGTCGCCATCGGCATCGGCGTCAACGTCGTGGCTTACCCTGAGGATTTGCCTTATCCAGCGACGTCGCTGCAGGCGCTGGGCGCCACTTGCGATGCCGAAACCCTGTTCCTGGCGCTTTCGGATGCCTGGAGCGAGAATGCCCGGATGTGGGATGACGGGCGCGGGCTCGATGCCATCAGAAAGCGCTGGCTTGCCCGCGCAGCCGGCCTCGGCGGCGAGGTTGCTGTCAGAATTGACGGTAATGTGGTGCGCGGCGTCTTCGAAACCATTGACGAGGACTGCCGTTTCGTGATCCGCGACGATGAGGGATCGGTTTTGACGATCGCGGCCGGCGACGTGCATTTCGGCGCGGTCGCTTCGGCCCGCGTATAATTTTGTTTTTGCGCAATTCCGGGCGGAAAGCCGTGACACGCTTTTCCGGGAATTGCGCCAACGGCTTGGCCAAAGCGGCCAGGAAGGAAAGAATTGATGGCGAATAGACAAAACGCCGAGCTCGTTTTCGCGCCGCTGGGCGGCGTCGGCGAGATCGGCATGAACTTCGCCCTTTACGGCTATGGGCCCGCCGACGCGCGCGAATGGATTATCGTCGATGTCGGCGTCACCTTTCCGGACTCGGCACATCCCGGCGTTGATCTCATCCTGCCCGATACGCGCTTCATCGAGGAGAATATCGACGGCCTGCGCGGCATCGTCATCACCCACGCGCATGAGGATCATTACGGCGCGCTGCTCGACATCTGGCCGAAGCTTAAAGTCCCGGTCTGGATGACGCCGTTCACCGCCGGCCTGCTCGAAGCCAAGCGGCAGGGCGAGCAGGGCGCGCCGAAGATCCCTGCGTCGATCTACCGGGGCGGCGAGAAATTCACCATCGGACCTTTCGAGATCGAGGCCATTCCGGTGGCGCACTCGATTCCCGAGCCGATGTCGCTGGCGATCACCACGCCCGCCGGCACCGTCATCCACACCGGCGACTGGAAGATCGACCCGGCGCCGACGATCGGCCCGAAGACCGACGAGGCACGCTTCCGCGCCTATGGCGACAAGGGCGTGCTGGCGCTGATCTGCGATTCCACCAACGCGCTTAGGGAAGGGGAGTCGCCGTCGGAAGTCGCTGTCGGGGAAGGCCTCAAGGGCGTCATCGAGAGCGCGAAGGGGCGCGTCGCGGTCACGACCTTCTCCTCCAATGTCGGGCGCATCGTCTCGATAGCCAAGGCGGCACGCGATGCCGGCCGGCAATGCCTCGTGCTCGGCCGATCGCTGAAGCGCGTTATCGATGTGGCGGGCGAGCTCGGCTACATGGACGGGCTGCCGGAGTTCATCGCCGAGGAGGACTATGGCTATATCCCGCGCGAGAACCTGGTGATCATCTGCACCGGCAGCCAGGGCGAGCCGCTGGCTGCCCTTGCCAAGCTTTCGCGCGACGAGATGAAGTCGGTGGCGCTGACGGCCGGCGATACGGTGGTGTTTTCCTCGCGCACCATCCCGGGCAACGAAAAGGGAATTCTCGAGATCAAAAACCGGCTGATCGATCTCGGCATGAAGATCATCGAGGACGGCGACGCGCTGGTGCATGTCTCCGGCCACCCGCGCCGCAGCGAATTGCGCAAGATGTATGAATGGGTGCGGCCGCAGATCGGCGTTCCCGTGCATGGCGAGGCGGCGCATCTGGTGGCGCAGGGCTCGCTGATGTCGATGTCGGGGATCGGCCAGGTGGCGCAGGTGCGCGACGGCGACATGCTGAGGCTCTGGCCTGGCCCGGCGACGATCATCGACCAGGTGCCGTTCGGGCGGCTCTACAAGGATGGCTCGCTGATCGGCACCGACCAGGCGATGGGCATACGCGACCGTCGCAAGCTTTCCTTCGCCGGGCATGTCGCGGTCAATGTCGTGCTCGACGACAAATATGAGCTTGCCGGCGACCCCGACCTGGTGGCGATCGGCGTCGCCGAAGCGGATGCCCGCGGCGAGACACTGGAGGACCTGATGCTCGATGCGGCAATCGGCGCGGTGGACTCCATTCCGCGTCAGCGCCGAAAAGACCTCGACCTGGTGCAGGAGGCGGTGCGCCGCGCAGTGCGCGGCGCCGCCAACGAAGCCTGGGGCAAGAAGCCGCTGGTGACGGTGTTTGTTACGAGATGAGGCAGTAGGCAGTAGGCACTAGGCAGTAGGCAATAGGAAAGGCAATTGCTTTTTAGCTCGCCAAATTTGCTTCTTCTCTACTGCCTACTGCCTACTGCCTACTGCCTACTGCCTACTGCCTACTGCCTACTGCCTGAGGAAACCGCCGATGCTTGGACGCCTGAACCATGTCGCGCTTGCCGTGCCGGACCTGGCCGCGGCAATGGCCGCCTATCGCGATACGCTGGGCGCGCGGCTGAGCGAGCCGCAGGTGCTTCCGGAGCATGGTGTGAGCGTGGCGTTCGTCGATGTCGGCAACACCAAGATCGAGTTGCTGGAGCCGCTGGGCGAGGCATCGCCCATCGCCGCTTTCCTCGAGAAGAACCCTTCGGGCGGCATGCATCACGTCTGCTATGAGGTCGACGATATCCTGGCCGCTCGCGATCATTTGAAGCAAAGCGGCGCGCGCGTGCTTGGCGACGGCAATCCGAAGATCGGCGCGCATGGCAAGCCGGTGCTGTTCCTGCATCCCAAGGATTTCTTCGGCACGCTGGTCGAACTGGAGCAGGCATGAACTGGATCCTGTTCGCGGCGCTGTTCTTCGTCACCTGGTGGCTGGTGCTGTTCGTCGTTCTTCCGTTCAGCCTGCGCACCCAGGACGACGACCAGGATGTCACGCTCGGCACCGTTTCCAGCGCGCCGCGCGGCCCGCATATGCTGCGCGCCTTCGCCCGCGCGACGATCGTGACGGTGGTCGTGATGGGCATTCTCTACGGCCTGACGATGGGCCTGGGATTCAGCTTCGACGATATCATGCGGATCATGCCGGACTTTAGTCCGAATGCCCATCACTGACGCTGAAGATACAGTCTCCCCAAGTATTAAGCAGCATACGCGCGCCAAGGTTGAATTCGGAAGCCGGCTTCCGAATTCGGCGGCTAACCGTGGCTGATGCCGTTTGGCAGATGATCGCGCTAAGCAGATGATTGCACAAAAAAAATGCAAGGCACAAGGCCTTGCAATTTAAACGCGTCCGATCCGTTTCCGGTGTCCGGCGGCAGCGAGTTACCGCGCCTAGATCGCATCCTCCCAAGACTTTGACCGCGTAGGAGAGCAGATTTTTCTCCGCCCTCTCGGTTATCGGCGCACACTAGACCAAGGCAGGTGAAAATGTCACGAAGAATTTTGCCTCGAAACAGGCAATATCGTGCTGCACTGCACAATAGTGCGGCAGGGCTTGCTTGTGAATCGATCAAAAAGCCATTTGCGGCACTTTGCAGCCAAAATCGCCTTTTTGGGAAGGTGCAGAAGGCCCGATACTTTGGGGCACTCGGGTTTCCATTCGGCCATGAAATGGCTATGAAGCCCGGGCAAGCAGCCTCGGTTGCGCCGATTCCCGCGCCGCCATTTTCACTCACGGACAAGTCCATGCGTTTGTCGCGCTATTTCCTGCCCATTCTCAAAGAAAATCCCCGCGAGGCCGAGATCGTCTCGCATCGGCTGATGCTGCGCGCCGGCATGATCCGCCAGCAGGGGCAGGGCAGCTTTTCGTGGCTGCCATTGGGCAAGCGCGTGCTGGACAAGGTCTGCCAGATCATCCGCGAGGAACAGAACCGCGCCGGCGCGCTGGAAATCCTGATGCCGACCATCCAGTCGGCGGATCTGTGGCGCGAAAGCGGCCGTTACAACGACTACGGCAAGGAGATGCTGCGCATCAAGGACCGCCAGGACCGTGACATGCTCTACGGGCCGACCAACGAAGAGATGGTCACCGAGATTTTTCGTGCCTACGTGAAGTCCTACAAGGACCTGCCGCTCAACCTCTACCATATCCAGTGGAAGTTCCGCGACGAGGTGCGCCCGCGCTTCGGCGTCATGCGCAGCAGAGAATTCCTGATGAAGGACGCCTATTCGTTCGACCTCGATTTCGAGGGCGCCAAGGCCGCCTACAACCGTATGTTCGTCTCATATCTCAGGACGTTCACACGCATGGGCCTGCAGGCCATTCCAATGCGCGCCGACACCGGTCCGATCGGCGGCGATCTCAGCCATGAGTTCATCATCCTGGCCGAAACCGGCGAGAGCCAGGTGTTCTGCGACCGCGCCTATCTGACGCTCGACGTGCCGGGCGCCGGCACGGACTTCTCCAACGACGCCGAGATCGGCGATATCGTGAAGAAGTGGACGACGCCTTATGCCGCCACCGACGAGATGCATGACGAGGCGGCCTGGGCGAACGTTCCGCCAAGCGAGCAGGTCTCGGCGCGCGGCATCGAGGTCGGCCACATCTTCCACTTCGGCGAGAAATACTCCAAGCCCATGGGCGCCAAGGTGACCGGACCCGACGGCAAGGATCACTTCGCCTCTGGCGGCTCCTACGGCATCGGTCCATCGCGCCTGGTCGCGGCGATCATCGAGGCGAGCCATGACGAGAACGGCATCATCTGGCCGGAAGCGGTGGCGCCCTTCGACATCGGCCTGATCAACATGAAGGTCGGCGACGGCGAATGCGACCGCGTCTGCGACGAGCTCTATGCGGCGCTTAGCGCAGCCGGCAAGGACGTGCTTTGTGACGACACCGACCAGCGTCCCGGCGGCAAATTCGCCACCGCCGACCTGATCGGCCTGCCGTGGCAGGTGATCGTCGGCCCGCGCGGCGTGGCCGCCGGCGAGGTCGAGATCAAGAACCGCAAATCGGGCGAGCGCGAGACGCTGCCGATCGCCGAGGCCAAGAAACGCCTGGGTATCGCCGCATGAACGAGGCGGCGGCAGCGGCCAGATCAGCGGCGGGCGCTTTCTCCGGCTTCGAGCGCATGGTGGCGTGGCGCTATCTGCGCTCGCGCCGCAAGGAGACGGTGATCTCGGTCATCGCCTCGATCTCCTTTCTCGGCATCATGCTCGGCGTCGCGACGTTGATCGTCGTCATGGCCGTGATGAACGGTTTCCGCGCCGAATTGCTGACCCGCATCCTCGGCGTCAACGGCCATCTCATCGTGCAGCCGCTCGATTCGCCGCTGGAGGACTACGCCCAGGTGGCGAGCCGAATCAACGGTGTTTCGGGCGTCAAATACGCCATCCCGCTGATTGACGGCCAGGTCCTGGCGCAAGGCAATGTCGGCGGCGGCACGGGCGCCCTGGTGCGCGGCATCCGCGGTGAGGACCTCGGCAAGATTTCGATCGTCGCCAGCAACATCAAGCAGGGCACGCTCGACGGTTTCGACACCGGCGACGGCGTGGCGATCGGCAAGCGCATGGCCGAAAGCCTCGGACTGGTGCTCGGCGACACCATCACGCTGATCTCGCCGGACGGCGACGTGACGCCGCTCGGCACCACGCCGCGCATGAAGGGCTACAAGGTGGCGGCGATCTTCGAGGTCGGCATGTCGGAATATGACAGCTCGATCGTCTATATGCCGTTCTCGGAAGCGCAGCTCTATTTCAACATGGACGGGCGCGCGCAGACCATCGAGATCTATGTCGACAATCCCGACAATGTCGACGCGTTGAAGCCGCTGGTCGAGCAGGCGGCGCAGCGGCCGGTCGACCTCGTCGACTGGCGCCAGCGCAACGAGACCTTCTTCTCGGCGCTGCAGGTCGAGCGCAACGTCATGTTCATGATCCTGACGCTGATCGTGCTGGTGGCGGCGCTCAACATCATTTCCGGCCTCATCATGCTGGTGAAGGACAAGGGCCACGACATCGCCATCCTGCGCACGATGGGCGCCTCGCGCGGCGCGATCCTGCGCATCTTCCTGATGACCGGCGCGGCGATCGGCGTCACCGGCACCATCGCCGGCGTGCTGCTCGGCGTCATCATCTGCATCAATATCGAATCGATCCGCCAGTTCTTCTCCTGGATGACCGGCCGGATCCTGTTCAACCCCGAGCTCTATTTCCTCAGCCAGCTGCCGGCAAAGATGGATCCGCGCGAGACGACCTATGTCGTCATCATGGCGCTGGCCCTGTCGTTCCTCGCGACGGTGTTCCCGGCCTGGCGGGCCGCCCGGCTCGATCCCGTCGAAGCCTTGAGGTACGAATGATGGCCGAGGCCATTATCGAGTTGAAGGGCGTCGAGCGGCACTACGTCCAGGGGCCGCGCAAGCTCACCATTTTGAACGGCGCCGACTTTTCGCTCAGGCGCGGAGAGATGGTGGCGCTGGTGGCGCCGTCGGGCACCGGCAAGTCGACCCTTTTGCACACGGCCGGTCTGCTGGAGCGGCCCGACGCCGGCGACGTGATCCTCGCCGGCCGTGCCTGCGGCCGGCTGTCGGACGAGGAGCGCACCGCGATCCGCCGCAACGATGTCGGCTTCGTCTATCAGTTCCATCATTTGCTACCGGAGTTCTCCGCGCTCGAGAACATCATGATGCCGCAACTGATCAAGGGGCTCGGCCGCAAGGAAGCATCCGAGCGGGCGGCACAGCTCCTCGACTATATGCAGATCGGCAAGCGCGCGCAGCACCGGCCGGCCGAGCTTTCCGGCGGCGAGCAGCAACGCGTCGCCATTGCCCGCGCGGTCGCCAACGCGCCGCTGGTGCTGCTGGCAGACGAGCCGACAGGCAATCTCGATCCGGTCACCGCCTCCTATGTGTTCGATGCGCTGGAGGCGCTGGTCAGGCAGTCGGGCCTCGCAGCGCTGATCGCCACCCACAACCACGAGCTCGCCGGACGCATGGACCGGCGCGTGACGTTGGCCGAGGGCAAGGTCGTGCCGCTTTAGGCCAAACCGATATTCGGATGAGGCTGGCCTGCGGACGGCAGGTTCCCTGCGCTTCCGGTACTCACGTACTTTAAGTACGCTCCGTTCCGGTTCTCGGAACCTACCGTCCTCGACTCAGCCTGATCCGAATCTCGGCTTGCCCTGGCTCTGCGCACCGAGGCCCAATCCGCCGTCAACCCTTCCTTAACCCTGCCCTAACGGACCGCTCGAATTTCCCCGGCGTGCTGCAGGCGGCCGTTGACATTCGAACAAAATTAGAACAAATTGCGAACATTCCAACAACGGAGAGAGTTATGTCTGATCTGGTTCAGGATGTTGTCTCGCTGGTTTGCATGAGCACCTTTCTCGTTTCCATGGCGATCTGGATCGGCGCCATGTGATCAGGCGGCTTCGCCGCTACCGGGACGGGCAATGGCCCGTCCGTTGTTCGGGCGGGCAACAAGGCCCGCCTGTGGGATAAGCAAAGCCCGCCTTGAACGGGCAAGAGCCCACCCATTGCTGTTAAGCCTTTCTTGGCCGCGTCGCCGCTAGGCTGCTCCTTCAAGACAGGGAGCCAAGGCAAGTGTCGGTCATCGTCACGGTCACGCTCGTGGCCGGCAATCTCGGACTGATCTTTCTTTTGATGACCGTGCCGCTTGGACTGCGCACGGTGACGGTCAGCCGCGTGATCAAGGCCGACCGCAATCGCCTTTGGCAGGCGCTGTGGCCGTTCGGCAGCGATGCCGGCTGGTCGGGCGGAATCCTTTCCGCCGAACCGCTGGATAGCGAAGGGACGGCGCTGATCCGGCTCTCCTGGGAAGGACGGGACGGCCGGACGATCGACCGCAAGGCGCGGTTGGAGGATGTGAGGGAGGGAAGCTGCTTCTCGATGACGGTCCTCGAGGATACGGCGCTCGATCCCTCGTTCTGGGCGAACTATCGCGAGACCGCCGAACTCGTACCGGAAGGTGATGCCACGCGGGTGACGCTCAGCCAGACCGATCGCTATCGCGGTGTCGCGTTCCTGATCTTCCGCTTCTTCGCCATGCGCCGTGAGCTCCGCAAGCTGGACGTGTGGGCGGCTACCGGCACGTATCGCAGGGGCGGCTGGTTCGAGCATCCGCTGAGCCAGGTCGGCTTCGCCGTGCTTTCGGCCCTGATCCTGTGGCCGTTCTTCGGGCTCAATCTTGGCGGCCTGGCGCTGGCGGCGATCCTCACCTCGGTGGTCGCCCTGCACGAGCTTGGCCACATGGCCGCCTTCCGCCTGACGGGGCATCGCCGGGCGCGGATGATCTTCATTCCGCTGCTTGGCGGCATCGCCATCGGCGGCAGGCCCTATGACAGCCGCTTCGAGGTCGCCTTCGTGGCGCTTATGGGCGCCGGCTTCTCCGCCTTCCTGGTGCCGGTGCTGATCGCCGCCAGCGGCTTCGCCAATGGCGAAGGACATCGGCTGGCCGCCATGCTTTTGGCCACGCTTGCCGGCTGCGCGTCGCTGTTCAACATCGCCAATCTGGTGCCGGTGTGGAAATTCGACGGCGGCCAGGTGCTGCGCCAGATCTGCCCGGGCCCGGCCGCACTTGCGCTGGCGTCCTTCCTGCTGCTCTTGGCGCTTCTGTCGCTCGGCTGGCGGGCTGGTTTCTCGCCGAGCTTCCTGCTGATCGCCGGCGCGGTATTCGCGATCCTCAGCTTGATCACCGTGGGCAGCGGCGTGAAGCCGCGCCACGAGCTGAAGCCGATCCGGCCCTTCGACAGGCTGGCCATGGCCGGCGCGCTGCTCGCCGTTTTTGCCATCCATGGCTACGGGATGCTGTGGGCGTCCGCGCAGCTCATGTAGGCGGAGCGGCTTAGCTAGCCTTGCGAGCGGGCTCGGCGGCAGAAACTGCGGCAGGTCCGAACACATCCTCGAACGCAGCTTTCAGCGCGAGGTCGAGGTCGGCCATGGTGACCGGCAGCCCAAGATCGACGAGGCTGGTCACGCCATGATCCGAGACGCCGCAGGGCACGATGCCGCTGAAATGGCCGAGGTCCGGTTCGACATTGATGGCGATGCCGTGGAAGCTCACCCAGCGCCGCAGCCGGATGCCGATGGCCGCGATCTTGTCTTCGGCGGGCGTGCCGTCCGGCAGGGCGGGCCGGTTCGGTCGTACCACCCAGACGCCGACGCGGTCCTCGCGCCGCTCGCCGCGCACGTTGAAGGCGGCGAGCGTGGCGATGATCCATTGCTCGAGCGCCGCGACGAAGGCGCGCACATCCTCGCGCCGGCGCTTCAGGTCGAGCATCACATAGGCCACGCGCTGGCCGGGACCGTGATAGGTATATTCGCCGCCGCGCCCGGCGGCAAAGACCGGAAAGCGGTCGGCATCGATCAGGTCTTCAATTCGCGCGCTGGTTCCGGCGGTGTAGAGCGGCGGATGCTCGACCAGCCAGACCATCTCGCCGGCAGCACCGCTGCGGATCGCCTCGGCGCGCGCTTCCATGAAGGCCAGCGCGTCCGGATAAGAGGTGAAGCCAGGTTCGATCATCCATTCCACCGGCGACGAACCAGGCAGGGGAAGGAACGACGTGGCGATCTGGCTGCGTTCGGTCATGGAACTTTCTCGATGCTCCTCTCATATGGCGGCAATCGGCCAAAACGTCCAGTTTCGCCAGTGTGAAGCCGAGCCGCGGCGGCTTGTGCCAGCCGCTTTGCCTGATGCACGTCGTCCTCCCAAAACCTCTGCGCAGTTGTGGGCGATACGCATTCGCGAATATTCCGCTCGGCGCACTTGTTTCGCCGGAAACGATTTGCTACAGGCCCCGGGCCGGTCGGTTCCGGCTCCTACCACGTGCGGTCGTGGCGGAATTGGTAGACGCGCAGCGTTGAGGTCGCTGTGGGGCAACCCGTGGAAGTTCGAGTCTTCTCGACCGCACCATTCTCCCCAAAAGCCTGTTGAATTTGGCTTCGGCGAGCGATCGTCGCTGCCGGCGGTTTCCTAGACCAAAGTGAAGCGGCGGCGGGCCATGAGACCACACCGCCGCTGATGCTTGACGCGAGGCGATTCCGGCAACCGGCAAACCGAGCCTATCCCGTCCACCCCAGACCGGCCGAGATGCAGTTGATCGAGACGAGCAGGGCGTCGGTCGCCCGCCTTTGATCTGTGCTTGTGCCTGCCCGAGCTTCGCGCAGCAGATTGACCTGCAGCCGGTGGATGTCGTCCATCTGCCGGCGCAGATTGTCGAAACGCCTTTTGAACATCGGGAAGCGCGCGGAAAGGTCGCCTCCCGTAAGGTCGCCGATCAGGCGCCGCGTCAGCTCGTATTCGGCCGCGATGCGGGCGTGGATTCTTGCTGCCACATCGCTGTCGGACACCAGGTCGGCATAGAGCCGTGCGATCTCCATGTCGGACTGGTAGAGCGTCTTTTCGGCCTCGTCGACGATCAGGCGGAAAAAGCGCGAATGCTCGAACATGCGGGTCAGAAGCTCGCGCCCGGCCTCGCCGCGCACCGTGACGAAAGCGCTCAGCGCGCTGCCGATGCCGTACCAGCCGGTCAGCAGATGTCGGTTCTGGCTCCACGCGAACACCCACGGAATGGCGCGCAGGTCGGCAATGCCGCTGGCGCCGAAACGGCGATCCGGCCGTGAGCCCATTTTCAAGAGCGCCAGTTCGGCAACCGGGCTCGCCTGGTTGAAATAATCGAGGAAGCCCGGCTCGGCCATCAACCTGGCATAAGACGCCTGCGACATGCCGGCCAGCGCTTCCAGCGCTTCGTCGAACTCCGGCGATTCCTTCGGCCCGGCATCGCCGGGCGATCGGATCCCGTGCGCCAGCACGGCGGCGGCGAGAACCTCAAGCTGGTTGAGGCCGGTGCCGCGATTGGCAAATTTCGACGAAACGACCTCGCCCTGTTCGGTCACCCGCATGGTTCCGGCGACGGTGCCTTGCGGCTGCGCCGCGATCGCCCGGCCGGTCGGCGCGCCGCCGCGGCTGACGGAGCCGCCGCGGCCGTGAAAGAAACCGATCCTGACCTTGTGCTTGCGGCCGATGGCGGCGAGGCGCTTCTGCGCCTTTGCCAGTTCCCAATTGGAAGCGAGGAATCCGCCATCCTTGTTGGAGTCCGAATAGCCAAGCATGATTTCCTGGCGCGCGCCGAAATCGCGCACCGTCCGCCGCACCAGCGAGACGCCGAGCAGTTCGTTCAGGATGGCAGGGGCTGCCTGCAGGTCGGCGATGGTCTCGAACAACGGCACGATCCGCAGCCCGATCGTGCCGTCGCCGCCGGGCGCGGTGGAGAGCCCGCAATATTGCGCCAGCAGATAGACCGCGAGCAGGTCGTCGGCCGAGCGGGTCATGCTGAGCACGAAAGAGCCGATGGCATCGGCATCCGCGCTAGATATTTGTTCGCGGATGACAGCGAATGTCGACAGCAGTTCACCTGCCTCCGGCGAGAGTTGGCTTGCGTCGATCTGCAACCGCTCGCCCTGGCTGAGCGCCGCGCGGATGCGCATCGACCATTGTGGCGTGCCGGCGGTGATCGGATCGGTGGCGTCTATAAGAGCAAACAGCTCGGCGAGCACCCGATTGACGACTGTGGAGTTCTGCCGGATGTCGAGCGAGACGGTGCGGAAGCCAAAGCTTCCGACCTGCCAAACGAGCGGCTGGATGAAACGCCTGGCGACCGCGCGGCCACCGATCGCTTCGAGGACTGAAGAGAGGGCGTTGAGATCGGCGCGAAACGCCTCCGCCGAGAGGTACGCCGCCTTGCCGCCATCACGGGTGGCGACCAGTCGGGCCAGCAGGGCCGAAGCGAACTGCCGCAGCGGTTCGTCAGGATTGCGGCCGGCTATCTCTTGCGCCTCTCCACTCTTATCCAGCGCTGTTTGCAGCACCGGCCTGAAGCCGGCCGGCAGGTCGATGACGTTCGAACTGGCGCTGAGCACCGTCACCAGCCGCTGCGCCTGCGCCAGATACCAGCCTATGGCGGTGTTGCGGCATTCGGCCATGGCATGGGCCGTGACCGCAGCCGTCACGTTCGGATTGCCGTCGCGGTCGCCACCGATCCAGGAGGCATAGCGCATGAAGGAAGGAATTTTGATTGGCTCGCCCGGATAGTGACGCTCGAAGGCGTCCTGAAGCTTGCCATAGAGCTGTGGCGTTGCCTCGAAGATGACTTCGCGGAAGAAATGAAGTCCCCAGGCGATCTCGCGCTCGACCGTCGGTCGCTCCAGCCGCAGCTCGCCCGTCATCCACAGAAGCTCTATCTCGCTTTCCAGATCGGCGACCAAGAGATCGCGCTCGCGCGGCGCCCAGCGCGGCTGGTCGAGCTCGGTCAGCTTGCGATAGATGCGGCGGTGGATCTCCAGCACCGTGACGCGTTTGGCCTCCGTCGGATGCGCGGTCATGGTCGGGCCGACGCAAAATTCGTCGAGCATCGCCTGGACGTCGTCCGCCGAGTGGCCGCTCGCCGCCATCTCGGCAATCACGCTGGCGAAGGAGCCGGGCACTTCGTCGGCGCCCGCGCCTTGCTCGAGCTCGCGCCGCGCCCGCATCGCCAGCAACTCGTCGGCAATCGCCAGCAACTGGAACCACACGCCGCTCGCCTGAAGCGCCGGGATGCGCTGCTCCGGGGCCAGCGAGACAAGTGACCTGCGGCCGCTCAGGACCGCGGCGATCTCGGGCTCGCGCGCGCTTGCGACCTGAAGCAGCAGACGTAACAGCAGGCTGCGCTCGTCCTCACGAAACTTGATGGGTTTGCTCTGTTCCAAAGCCGCTTTCCCGATCGTCAGCCGATTTGCCGCTGCGCTGCTAAGTAGTTGTTTTCAGGCAATCCCGGACGGCCGCAGCGCACGTCTCCTGGAATTGCTCTTCATAGGGCAGCGCCGAGCGCACGGGCCGACGACCATCGAGGAGGCCGGCCCGGAACAGGCTTCACATCCTGTCGCGATATTCGCCTGGTCGACCGTCAAGCAGCCTTCTTCGTCCGCGCCAGCGTGTCGGCCACGACCTCGCCGAAGGAGGCGGGGGTGGGCACGATGACGACGCCGGCTTCCTTCAGGATCTCGACCTTTTCCTGCGCCGACTCGCCAAAGGCGGAGATGATCGCGCCGGCATGGCCCATGCGGCGGCCCTTCGGGGCGGAAAGGCCGGCGATGTAGGCGATCAGCGGCTTCCTCATATTGTCGCGCGCCCAGATCGCGGCTTCGGCTTCCTGCGGGCCGCCGATCTCGCCGATCATCACCACGGCGTCGGTGTCGTCGTCGCGCTCGAAGAGCTGCAGGATGTCCTTGAAGGACGAGCCGTTGATCGGATCGCCGCCGATGCCGACGCTGGTCGACACGCCGATGCCCAGCGCTTTCATCTGCGATGCGGCCTCGTAACCCAGCGTGCCGGAACGGCCGACGATGCCGACGCGTCCGGGCAGATAGATGCTGCCCGGCATGATGCCCATCAGCGCCTGTCCGGGCGTGATGACGCCAGCGCAGTTCGGGCCGACCAGCCGCATGCGATCCTCGAAGCGGTAGCGGCGCATGTAGCGCTTGACCTGCATCATGTCCTGCGAGGGGATGCCGTCGGTGATGCAGACGCAAAGCTTGATGCCGGCGTCGGCCGCTTCCATGATCGAATCGGCGGCGAAGGGCGGCGGCACGAAGACGATGCTGGCCTCGGCGCGGGTCTCGCGCACGGCGCCTTTGACGGTGTTGAAGATGGGCAGGCCGAGATGCGTCTGGCCGCCCTTGCCGGGGGTGACGCCGCCGACCAGCTTGGTGCCGTAGCGTTTCATGTCGTCGGCGTGGAAGCTGCCGATCTTGCCGGTGAAACCTTGCACGATGACGCGCGTGCTGCGGTTGAGCAGGATTGCCATTTCTCGACCTCCCTCAGGCTGCTTTTTTGTTCTTGGCGGCTGCGCGCCAGGCGGCGACGGCTTTTTCGGCGGCTTCGGCCAGCGTGTCGGCGACGATCACCTTCTCGCCGGAATCGGCCAGGATCTTGCGTCCTTCCTCGACCTTGGTGCCGGACAGGCGCACCACCAGGGGGACGTCGACGCCGACCTCGCGGATCGCCTTGATGACGCCTTCAGCCACCCAGTCGCAGCGGTTGATACCGGCGAAGATGTTGACCAGGATTGCCTCGACATTCTTGTCGCCGAGCACGGCGCGGAAGGACTTTGCTACCCGCTCCGGCGAGGCGCCGCCGCCGATGTCGAGGAAATTGGCCGGCTCGCCGCCGGCGATCTTGATCATGTCCATCGTTGCCATGGCGAGGCCTGCGCCGTTGATGATGCAGCCGATATTGCCGTCGAGCCCGACATAGGAGAGGCCGCGGTCGCTGGCGAAGGTTTCGCGCGGATCTTCCTGGCTCTTGTCGCGCAACTCGGAGATTTCCGGCCGGCGGAACAACGCGTTCTCGTCGAACGACATTTTTGCGTCGAGCGCGACGAGGCTGCCGTCACGCGTCACCACCAGCGGATTGATCTCCAGCATCGAGGCGTCGTAGTCGCGGAACACCTGGTAGCAGCCGAGGATGGTTTCGGTCGCCTTGCCGATCAGGTTGCTCTCAAGCCCGAGGCCGAAGGCGATTTCGCGCGCCTGGAAGCCTTGCATCCCGACGCCCGGATCGACGGTGGCGCGGATGATGGAGTCCGGCTTCTTTTCGGAGATGTCCTCGATCTCCATGCCGCCGGCGGCCGATGCCACGATCATGACGCGCTCTTCCTTGCGGTCGAGCACGAAGCCGAGATAGAGCTCCTGCGCTATATCGACGGCTTCCTCGAGATAGAGGCGCGAGATCAGCTTGCCGCGCGGGCCGGTCTGCTGCGTCACCAGCTTGCGCCCGAGCATGGCTTCTGCCGCGTTGGAAATCTCCTCGTCGTTCGAGCAGAGTTTTATCCCGCCGGCCTTGCCGCGCGCGCCGGAATGGACCTGCGCCTTCAGCACCCATTTGGCGCCGCCGATCTCCCGGGCACGATAGGTCGCCTGCTCGGGGCTGTAGGCGAGGCCGCCGCGCGGCACGTGCACGCCGTGGCGAGCAAGCAGTTCCTTGGCCTGGTATTCGTGGATGTCCATCATGTCCTCCGGGTATGTCTATTGCGCGGCTTGCGGCTTTTGTTCGCTGGCAAGATGGCCTGCGCGTTCGATCGCCTCGTTCACCACCAGCACGTTGCGCGCCATGCGCTCCGACGCCGCGTCGATCATCTTGCCGTCGAGCGCCGCCGCGCCCTTGCCGAGCGCCTCGGCTTCCTTCAGCACTTCGAGGATACGCCTGGCCCGCGTGACTTCTTTCTCCGGCGGCGAGAACACATCGTTGGCCAAGGCGATCTGCGAAGGGTGGATCGCCCATTTGCCTTCGATACCGAGCGCGGCGGCACGCCTCGCGGCCGCCTTGTAGCCTTCGGGATCGGAGAAATCGCCGAACGGCCCGTCGATCGCACGCAGGCCGTAGGCACGGCAGGCGACCGTCATGCGCGACAGCGCGAAGTGCCACTGGTCGCCGGGATAGTCGGGGTTGAGGCCGCCGATGTTGACGGTGCGCGCCTTGTTGCTGGCGGCATAGTCGGCGACGCCGAAATGCATGGCTTCCAGCCGGCCCGGCGTGGCGGCGATCGCCTCGACATTGGCCATGCCCAGCGCCGTCTCGATCAACGCCTCGAGGCCGACACGGGTCTTGAAACCCTTGGCCATCTCGATCTGGTTGACCATGGCCTCGACCATATAGAGGTCGGCCGGCACGCCGACCTTCGGCACCAGGATCGTGTCGAGCCGGTCGCCGGCCTGTTCCATGACGTCGACGACGTCGCGGTACATGTAATGCGTGTCGAGACCGTTGATGCGCACCGAGACGGTCTTGCCCTTGGCGCGCCAGTCGATGTCGTTCAGCGCCTGGATGATGTTCTTGCGGGCGCGCTCCTTGTCGGGCGGCGCCACCGCGTCCTCGATGTCGAGGAAGACGAAGTCGGCGGCGCTGTTGGCCGCCTTGTCGATCATCTCCGGGCTGGAGCCCGGCACGGCGAGCTCGCTGCGCTGCAGCCTCAGCTTCTTCAGGTGGTTGATGGTGTGGCTCATGGTGCGCTCCTCACGCCGCTCTGGCGACCGGCACGTCGGCCGTGCGGCGGAAATGCTCGATCGCCGCCGCCACGCCCGAGCCGGGGGCCAGGCGCACGCCGCAGTCGAGCAGCGCCATTTCGGCGGCCGACAGCGAGGCCAGCACCATCACCTCGTTCAGCCAGCCGAGATGGCCGATGCGGAAGACCTTGCCGGCCACCTTGTTGAGGCCGCCGCCGAGAGAGGTATTGTATTGCTGGTAGGCGCGCTTGACGACATTCGCGCTGTCGATGCCTTCCGGCACCAGGATGGCGCTGACCGTGTCGGAGTGCCACTGCGCTGTCTTGGCGCACAGCTTCAGGCCCCAGGCGTCGACGGCCTTGCGCACGCCCTCGGCCAGGCGATGGTGGCGGACGAAGATGTTCTCCAATCCTTCCTCGGCAATCAGATCGAGCGAGGCGCGCAGGCCGCGCAGCAATTGGGTCGCCGGCGTGTAAGGGAAGTAGCCGGCGTCATTGGCGCGGATCATGTCCTCGAAGGAAAAGTAGCAGTGCCGGTGTGTCGCCACCCGCGAAGCGGCAAGCGCCTTCTTGCTGACCGACAGGAAGCCGAGGCCGGCCGGCAGCATGAAGCCTTTCTGTGAGCCGCTGACGGCGCAGTCGACGCCCCATTCCTCCTGACGGAAGTCGATCGAGCCGATCGAGGAAACGCCGTCGACGAAGAGAAGGGCAGGATGGTGCGCCGCGTCGAGCGCCGCGCGGCAGCCGGCGACGTCGCTGGTGACACCGGTCGCGGTCTCGTTCTGGGTGCAGAAGACAGCCTTGATGCGGTGCGCCTTGTCGGCCCGAAGCTTCTCGGCATAGAGCTCGAGCGGAACGCCGGTGCCCCACTCGCAGTCGATGACGTCGACCTCGAAGCCGAGCCGCTCGGCCATGTCGACCCACAGATGCGAGAACTGGCCGAAGCGCGACATCAGCACCTTGTCGCCGGGGCTGAGCACATTGGTCATCGCCGCTTCCCAGGCGCCGGTGCCGGAAGACGGGTAGATGAAGACGCGGCCGGTCTCGTTCTTGAAGACCCTTTTGATGTCCTCGAACAGCGGCAGCGTCAGGTTGGGGAAGGAGGAGGCGCGCATATCCTCCATCGGCAGGTTCATGGCTTGCCGGACTTGCTCGGGAATGTTGGTGGGCCCCGGGATAAAAAGATGCGTGAACCCAGCCATGCGCGAAACTCCTCCGATCGTTGGGATGTGGAGGAAGTTTCGTCTCGGCGAGGTCCGGCAACAACACCTTGCCGGGTAAGTTGTTCGCCCTTGCGGGTGGGGTGATCCTACCCGGTCGGCCTACCCGATAGGCGATTTGGAGGTGCGGCGTTTCTCGCTCGAATAGAGCGCGACGGCCATCGCGCGGTTGCGGACGTCCAGCTTGTCGTAGAGATTCTTCAGGTGATACTTCACCGTGTTCTCGGAAATCCCGGTCCGCGTTGCGATCTGCAAATTGGTCCAGCCGTCGGAAAGCACCGCCAGCAACTCGCGCTCGCGCACGGTGAGCCTGGACAACGGCGTGTCGTTGACCTTGTTGATGTCGATATAGGGAATGCAGATACGCCCGTGGGCGACCGCCAGGATCGTCTCGAAGATCACCGGCGGATCGTCGAACTGGAAGCAGTAGCCTTGCGCGCCGAGGCGCACGCATTGCTTCAGGATGCCGATGTCGTGGTCGTTGGAGAAGATCGCGATGCGCACGCCAAGCTCGCGGCTCTGGACTTCCGCAAGCACATCGGCGCCGTCCATGTCGGCCAGCTTCCAGCCGACGACGGCGACATCGAATTGCGTGGCGGCGGCCAGTTCCAGGAATTGCGCGCCGCTGTGCACGACACCGAGCAAATCGAAGCGGCCGTCGCATTCCAGCATCTCGCGTAAAGCCGAAACGACGAACGGATTGCGTTCGGCGACGACCACGCGAACGCGCCGCTCGGCATTTCCTTCGCTCGTCTTTCCGGACTTGATGTTCAAGGGCAGCGTTTGTCCTCGGAGCATTTGGCGATGCGCTGATCTCTGGATCATGCATCATGACAATTCTGCCTCAATAGGGAAGGGGTGCTCTTTCCCCAGCGACATGCACTGTCGCGCCCGCTGAAGCGTTATCACACCTGCGACGCGGTAGTCGCACGCTGCTTCCGAGAAGTGCGGGGCGAAGGCGGCCGTCACATTTCCTTGGCTATTCCGCGCGCTAGAGCGACATCTTTCCAAGACGAATCCTATTGCCGCGCTATCTGCCGAACAGGGTTTGGATTTCCCGAAAAGCGGTTTCCCCTTTTCGGGATCATGCACTAGACCTCGTTTGGGGATTCCTCGTTGCGGGAGGCGCTGGTGGAAGGCCAGGACAGACAGACGACCGGCGCCGCGCCCGCCGAGGAGCGCCACGCCGACATCTATGGCGAGGACGGCGCAGTGCGCGCCTCCTTCCTTGCCCAGATCGGCGCGGCGATCGCCGACCGCGACACGATCACCCTCAAGCGCGAGGTCGACGACCTGCACCAGTCGGAGCTCGGCGACGTGCTGGAAGCGCTTCATCCCGAACAGCGCCGGGCTTTGGTCGAACTGCTCGGCTCCGATTTCGACTTCTCCGCGCTGACCGAAGTCGACGAGGCGATCCGCCTCGACATCGTCGACAATCTGCCCAACGCACAGATCGCGCAGGCGGTGCAGGAGCTCGATTCCGACGACGCCGTCTACATCCTCGAGGACCTCGAGAAGGAAGACCAGGACGAGATCCTGTCGCAACTGCCTTTCACCGAGCGCATCAGGCTCAGGCGCGCGCTCGACTATCCGGAAGAGACCGCCGGCCGGCGCATGCAGACGGAGTTTGTCGCCGTGCCGCCGTTCTGGACCATCGGTCAGACCATCGACTACATGCGCGAGGACAGAAACCTGCCCGAGCGCTTCAGCCAGATCTTCGTCATCGACCCTAGCTTCAAGCTGCTCGGCGCCATCGATCTCGACCAGATCCTGCGCAACAAGCGCGCGGTCAAGGTCGAGGACGTCATGCATGAGACCCTGCATGCGATCTCGGCCACGATGGACCAGGAAGAGGCGGCGCGCGAGTTCGAGCAGTACAATTTGCTCTCCGCCGCCGTGGTCGACGAGAACGGGCGGCTGGTCGGCGTGCTGACCATCGACGACGTGGTCGACGTCATCCAGGAAGAGGCGGAAGAGGACCTTTTGCGCATGGGCGGCGTCGGCGACGAAGAACTGTCCGACACGGTGCTCGCCACCTCGCGCTCGCGCGTGCCCTGGCTGCTGGTCAACCTTGTGACCGCCTTCCTTGCTGCCTCGGTCATCGGCCTGTTCGACCGCACGATCGAGCATATCGTGGCGCTGGCGGTGCTGATGCCGATCGTCGCCGGCATGGGCGGCAATGCCGGCTCGCAGACCATGACCGTCACCGTGCGCGCACTGGCGACCAGGGACCTCGATATCTACAACGCCGCCCGCATCATCCGTCGCGAGGTCGGTGTGGGCTTCATCAACGGCATCGTCTTCGCTACGCTGATAGGCATCGTGGCCGCAGTCTGGTTCCGCGATCCCAATCTGGGCGGCATCATCGCGGCGGCGATGATCATCAACATGTTTGCGGCTGCCTTGGCCGGGATTCTCATCCCGCTGCTGCTTGACCGCTTCAAGATCGATCCGGCCGTGGCCTCCGCCGTCTTCGTCACCACCGTCACCGACGTCGTCGGCTTCTTTGCTTTCCTTGGCTTGGCTACCTGGTGGTTCAGCATTCGCTAAAGCAACAAGGCGCCGTTAATTGACTTTTACGTAAATGCCGTGCGAGGTTGCCGCGGGGTCACGTGCCGATTCCGGCGCTGGATGGGTATCACCGGAGGGAAGGGCGACGCTTCAAGCGGCGATGCCCTGGCTTGGGAGCGGGAATGCGGGAATATTACACGATCACCGAGCTGACGCGCGAATTCGACGTGTCGACGCGGACATTGCGTTTTTACGAGGACGAGGGGCTGGTGCAGCCGGTAAGGCGCGGCCGCACGCGGCTGTTTCGGCCGTCGGACCGGCATCTCATCCGCCAGATCATGCGGGGAAAAAGGCTCGGCTTCTCGATCAACGAGATCCGCGAGATCATCCAGATGTACAAGGAGCCGCCCGGCGAGGTCGGCCAGCTCAAGCTGATGATCAAGCGCATCGAGGAAAAGCGCGAGGACCTGCGCCAGAAGCGGCGTGACCTGGAAGAGACGCTGGCTGAATTGGACCAGGCGGAAGAGTCCTGCGTGGAGCGGCTGGCCGAGCTGGGTGTGAATACGTAGCCCGCTGACAGGCGAAGACCAACTGGGGCGAACGTTCGAGATTAGCCGGTGCCTCCCGAAGTTCGTCATCCACGGGCGAAGCGGACGCGGAGACCCGAGGATCCATTCCGTGACCTTCGCCGAGGCATGCGGCGGAGCAGAATTTTGCGCCGCGGCGACACCTCAATGTCACGGAATGGATTCCAGGGTCTGCGCGCGTCGCTTCGCTCCTTGCTCCGCCCTGGAATGACGAAGTCGCGGATGCTCCTGCCACATCGCCGAGGTGCGCGGTTGCCAATCGCCTAGGTGTGCGGTCTGATCGCACCAGGCAGCCGTCATTGCGGAAGCAACTTCAAATCCAGCGCCGCACCCTTTTTGCGTAATCGCGGTATTTCTTGCCGAATTTCGCCGCCAGGATCTTCTCTTCCTTCTCGATCGCTAGCTTCTGCGTCGCGAAGCCGGCGAGGAAGGCAAAGAGCAGGAACCAGGCGATGCCGGTGATGAAGGCGACGCCGATCAGAAGCAGCGTGTTGGCGAGATACATCGGGTTGCGCGTGATGCCGAAGGGGCCTGACGTCACCAGATGATCGGGCTCGGCGTTGGGGTCGAATGTCGTCTTGGCCCGCATCATCACGCGGATGGCAGTGACCCAGAGCATGGCGACGCCGAACAGCGCCACCCAACCGACGCCGAACAGGAGATCGCCGAAGATGTCGCCGATCCAGGGCAGCGGGTAGAGCATGCCGAGGACGACGCTCGCCGCAATCGCCACGACGTAGATCACCGGCGGCCAGGGAATGATCCCGCGTCTGGGCTTTACGATGCCCGTCATTGCTGCCCTCCCTCCATCTGGTCCTGCGTCGCGGCGGTGCAGGTCTCCGCCATGTCGGCCAGATGCGATTTCCAGACGCTGGACTGATCGTTGGCGTAGAGCTTGTCGAGCGACCCTTCGCCCTTCAGCGTGTCCAGCATGCAGCCACAATAGCTCGTACAGAACTTGCTGTCCCGCTGTTGTTCGCACTGCGCCTGGCAAGCCGGCAGGAAGCCGGCTTCCCTATCCTGAGGGGCGGCGGGCATGACCTGCGAGAACAGCCACACCGAGCCGAACAGAAGCGGCTGATGGATGAGGTAGAAGGCGAGGCTGTGCCGGCCGATGAAGGTCAGCGGCTCAGACCCGCGGCCGGGCAGCCATGTTCCCAGCCGGGCGAGAAAGCCAGTGGCAGAAGCGAGCTTCGCCGTGGCGATGCCCGCAAGCACCGCGCCGAACCACGGGAAAAGCGGCACGTAATCGTTGGAACGCGGGTTGGTGGCGGAAAGGCCAACCCACCACAGCGCCGGATGATCGAAGAACTCCGACCGCAGATAGTAAGGGGCGGCAATGACCGCCGCGGCAATGATCGTCGTCACCAACCAGGGCAGCCTGAGAAAGGCGAGGCCGAGCAGGCTCGCCAGCGCGATCTCATGCAGGATGCCGAAGAAGATGAACCCGTCCGGGGTGACGATGTAGGTGACTGCCGAGATGGCGGCCGCTGCGATGGCCACCATGGCAAAGCGCTTCCAGAAGCCTGGCCAGCGGATATGACGGCCGTGGGCAAGGAAGAGGCTGACGCCGACAAGCAACAGGAAAGTCGAGGCAATGCAGCGCGCGTAGAATTTCCACCAGCCGAAGGCGGTGAGGGCGGGCGCGGTGTAGCCGAAGTTTTCGAGGTCCCAGGTGAAGTGGTAGCTCGCCATCGCGATCAGCGCGATGCCGCGCAGGATGTCGATGGCCTGGATGCGGCCGTGCTTTGGCGCGTCCTGAACAGGGCCGCTCGTCGTTTGAAGGCTCATCATCTCGATCCGATTCAGTCGTGCCAAACGACTATCACGGTTCAAGTGGACGACAGAAGCAGGCGGCCATCAATGCCGTTCATGGCAGCCATGAAATTTCGCTTTAGGCCAGAGCTGGAAAGCCTTTGGCAGGCTTCGCTTTTCGGCCTCTCGGAGTCGGTTTCCTGCTACTGGCCGGCAGCTGGCCCGGCCAGATTCGGGCGCGGGATTCACGTTTCGGAGGGCCGATGTCCACCCATGTGCGCCATCCGATCTGGCTTCCGGCCCTGCGGCCGGCGGACGCGCGCACCTTCGCCTCGCTCTATGCGGTTGAATCCTTCGCCCGCGCCACGATCTCCAGCGTGATCCCGATCCAGGCCTACGAGATCCTGCACAATGAGCGGATCGTCTCGATCCTCTACACGATCGTATCCCTGATGGGCCTTTCGGTCACGCTGTTCATGCCGATCCTCATCCGCCGCTTCGCGCGGCGCTGGGTCTACACGGCCGGCTGCGTGCTGCTGGCGCTCGGCTCCGCCTTCTTCGTCACCCACTCGCTGCCCGGCCAGATTGCCGGCATGCTGTGCCGCGTCATGGGGGCGAGCGCGCTGTCGATCACGCTCAACCTCTACATCATGGATCACATCCGCAAGACCGACTTCATGCAGGCAGAATCGCTGCGCATGGCGTGGTCGATGTTCGCCTGGACCGGCGGGCCGACGCTCGGCATCTTCCTCTACACCCATTTCGGCATCTATGCCGCGCATGGCGCGGTCGTCGTGTTTGCGTTCGCCCTGCTTTGCCTGTTCTGGTTCTATCGGCTGAGCGACAACCAGTCGATCCGGCCCGGCAAGTCGCGGCCCGCCAATCCGCTTGCCAATATCGGCCGCTTCGTGAAGCAGCCAAGGCTCAGGCTTGCCTGGCTGATCGCCTTCGGTCGTTCCTGCTTCTGGACGACGTTCTTCGTCTACGGCCCGCTGTTCATGGTGATCACCGGCCAGGGCGAGCTCGCCGGCGGCTTGCTGGTTTCGGCCGGCAACGCGCTCCTGTTCGCGGCGATCTTCTGGGGCAGGGCCGGCAAGCGCTTCGGCGGGCGGCGGGTCATGACTTTCGCCTATTTCGCCATGTCGGCCATGTTGTTTGCCGCGGGCGGAATCGGCGAGGCGGCGCCGTTGCTCACCGGCGCGCTGCTGCTTTGCGGCGCCTTGTTCACCATCGCGCTCGATGCGCTCGGCTCGACCGTCTTCATGCGCTCGGTGCGCGCTTACGAGAAGGCGCAGATGGCGGCGGTCTACCGCACCTATCTCGATTTCTCCGAGCTGACGCCGCCGCTCGTCTATTCGGTGGTGCTGGCCTTCTTCGGCCTCGGATCGGTGTTCGTCACGCTCGGCATCCTGGCCGCCTTCTGCGGCTTCATCACCTGGCGCTACCTGCCGAAGGCGTTTTGAACGCTGCGTGACGGCCGCGCACCCAATCGTGGAAGCGGTGCAGGTCGTATTCCTCCGGCATTAGCACGCCGGCTTTGTGGCGCAGCGAGCGAAGCCCCTTCTGGTTGACCTCGCAGATCGCGGCGTCTTCTTCGAGCACCTGGGTGCCGAAGGCGACGATGTTTTCGACATCGGTCTCAGCCAACGCTTCCGGAGCGAACAGCCATTCGGCGGTCAGCTCAGTCTGCTCCGGGCCGAGCGGGGCGAGCCGCACGGTGCGCATGTAGTCGACATGGCCGACGATGAACATCGAGGGCAGCGAGGTGGCGTAGGTCTGGCCGGCAGCGCGCTCGGCCGGCGTCAAGCCGGAAAAGACAGGGCCATGGACATGGCCGTCCTTGGACCAGGTTTCGGCACCGGGGCGCAGCCGGCCGGAGAATTCCGGGGCGTCATTGTCGGCGTGGCGCGCCCATTCGGGATCGTCATGCCTGGCCATCAGGCCGCGGCCATAGATCGGCACCAGTCGCGACAAATCCTTATGCACGCCGGGGCAGTGCAGGCATTCGTTGAAGTTCTCCCAGAAAATCTTCCAATTGCAGTTCATCACTTTGGTGAGCCGGTGGCCGGTGACTAGGCTTTCCAGAGGCCAGCTGGAAAGATCTCCGGAGGCGCGATCGAAGGAGCTTTCCGCCGAGCCGTCGGGATGCTCGGCGAGGTTGACGAAGACGAAACCGCGCCACACCGATAGCGCCACGCGGTAGAGCGGATAGTCGGCCTTGTCGAAGCTCTCGGGCAGCGATTTCGACGGCACGCGCACGAGATCGCCGCGCAGCGAATAGGACCAGGCGTGATAGGGGCAGGTCAGCAGCCTGGCTTTCAGCCGCCCGGCGCTCTCCTGGCAAAGCTGCGAGCCGCGATGCCTGCAGGTGTTGTGGAAGGCGCGCAAGGCGCCGGTCTCGTCGCGCAGCACGACGACCTCCTGGCTGCCGATGCGCACCGTGCGGAAGGCGAGGGGCTCGGCGATATCGGCCTCGCGGCAGACCATCAACCAGTTTCGATACCAGATGGCGTCCAGATCGCGCCGGTAGGCGTCGGCGTCCCAATAGGCGGCCGACGGCAAGGTCGGCTGGAGGCTGGTCAGGCCGTTGTAAGGGTCGCGTTCGTTCGGATCGGGCTGCATCGGATACTCCGTGGCTGCCGACAGCCGACACCCGGGCCAAGGAGTTGTCAATCGCGAGGCGCCCGCATAGTTTCGGTCGCGCAGGAACCTTAAGGTCGCGCGCATGCCGCCAAGAACCATGTCGCTAACCGAGGAACTGGTCGCCCGCTGCTTCCGCGCGGTCGAGGATGCAGGACCGGATCCCGATGCGGCGCATCTGGATGACAGCGACTATGCGGCGATGACGCGTGAGCTGGAGGCTCAACTCCTGGCCAACGAACCGCTTTGGCTGTTTGGCTACGGCTCTCTGATCTGGAAGCCCGAGATCGAGCATGTCGAGGAGCGCGTGGCCCTGCTGCGAGGTTGGCACAGATCCTTTTGCATGAACATGACGCGTTGGCGCGGCACCAAGGAGAGTCCGGGCCTGATGATGGCGCTGGACCGTGGCGGACAGTGCAAGGGCGTCGCCTTTCGGCTCGGCGACGGTGACAGGCGCGAGCAACTCGACAAGATCCTGCGGCGAGAGGTGACACTGAAGCCGACCAGCTACCATCCGCGCCTGCTCAATATGACGAGCGATGGCGGCCCGCTGCGGGCGCTGGCCTTCGTCATCAACCGCCAGGGCACCACCTATGCCGGTCCATTAATCGAGGATGCGGTTGTCGAAAGGCTGGCGACCTCCTGCGGCCATTGGGGCTCGGGTGCCGACTATCTCTACAACACGGTGAATAATCTCGAGCAGCGCGGCATCCACGATACGCATTTGTGGCGGTTGCAGCAGCTGGTCGCGGCGCGGATTGCCGGCTCGTAGCATCGCAAGTCGTGCCGCAATCGCACCGGGCGGTGGCGGAATTGGGTTTGCCGGTGGTTGCGCTTCTGCCTAAGGTTCGCGCACCGTCGGCCTCTGGGCCGCGACACGATTCCAACCTGGAAGGCAAGAATGACCGGCGCGACAGCCGCGAGCGGCAATAGAGCTTCCGATGGGAAGCTGACCTTCATCCTGGGCGGTGCGCGCTCGGGCAAGAGCACGCATGCCGAGGCGCTGACAACCGCCCATCCATCGCCCTGGACCTACATCGCCACCGCGCAGGCCTATGACGACGAAATGCGCGAGCGCATCACGCTGCATCGGTCGCGGCGCGGCGAAGGCTGGGTCACCGTCGATGCGCCGCTCGATCTGACGGGCACAATCGAGGCTTTGCCGACCCACCAACCTGTGCTGATCGATTGCCTGACATTGTGGCTCACCAACCACATGCTGGCCGAACACGATGTCGAAGCCGAATGCCGGCGGCTCAAGGATGCGCTGTCGCGGCCGCGCGGGCCATGGTTCGTGGTCTCAAACGAAGTCGGCCTGGGCATCGTGCCCGACAATGCGCTGGCGCGCCGGTTCCGCGACGCTGCGGGAAGACTCAACCAGCAGGTCGCGGCGACAGCCGACAGCGTTCTCATGATGGTGGCGGGATTGCCACTCAAGGTGAAGTGACATGGCCGAAATCGAAGACAAGACTATCGACGACAAGGACGCCGAGCGCCACCGCGCCAAGATGGCCAAGCGCAAGGCGGTGCAGGATGCCGAAGTGGCCGGCAAGACGGTCGAAAAGGGGCTGCTGATCGTCAACACCGGGCCGGGCAAGGGCAAGACTACGGCTGCCTTCGGCTTGGCGCTGAGAATGCTGGGCTATGGCAAGCGCGTCGGCGTCGTGCAGTTCATCAAGGGCAAATGGCATACCGGCGAGAAGGATGCTTTCGCGGCCTTCGGCGACCGTGTCGTCTGGCATGCGATGGGCGAGGGTTTTACCTGGGAGACGCAGGACCTGAAGCGCGACATCGCCGCCGCCGAAGCCGCCTGGGCCAAGGCGTTGGAGCTGATCGCCGATCCGTCGATCAGCCTCGTGGTGCTCGACGAGCTCAACATCGCGCTGCGCTACGACTATCTCGACCTGGAAAAGGTGGTCGCGGCGCTGAAGGCGCGCCGGGGCGACCTGCATGTGATCGTCACCGGCCGCAACGCCAAGCCGCTCCTCGTCGAGGCGGCCGATCTCGTCACCGAGATGGGGCTGACCAAGCACCATTTCGCCGCGGGCGTGAAGGCGCAGCAGGGAATTGAGTTTTAGCCGCCGATCAAGATGGTCAGGTAGATCACGATCGCGGAGACGACCGCGAACAGGCCGAGCAGCAGCCAGTCGGCTATGCGATAGAGCTTGAGCGCCTGGCGGATGTCGGTGCTTTCGGCCTCGCGGCGGCCGTCTTCGCCCATGAAGGCGTCCTCGACGACTTCGCCGCCATAGCTGCGCGGTCCGGCGAGGGATAGCCCCAGCGCGCCGGCCATCGCCGCCTCCGGCCAGCCGGCATTGGGCGAACGGTGCTTCCTCGCGTCGCGACGCATGACATGCCAGGCGGAGTGCGGATCGGCGCCCGGGACGAGAAAGGCCGCCAGCACGATGAGCAGCCCGGTAAGCCGCGATGCGGGTAGGTTGACCAGATCGTCGAAACGGGCGGCCGCACGGCCAAAGGCTTCGTATTTCGGCGTGCGGTGGCCGATCATCGAATCGGCGGTGTTGGCGGCCTTGTAGGCAGCACCTCCGCCAAGGCCGCCGATGCCGGTCCAGAAGGCGGGCGCGACAATGCCGTCCGAAAAATTCTCGGCCAGGCTTTCGATCGCGGCACGCGCGACACCGGCCTTGTCGAGCTTTTCCGGATCGCGGCCGACAATGCGCGATACGGCGATGCGGCCGAGCGTCAGGCCGCCGGTCTCCAGCGCATCGGCGACCTCCTCGACATGCTCTGCGAGGCTTTTCTGCGACAGCAGCGTGGAGCCGAGGATGGCGGCGATGACGAGACCCGCCGGGAACATCGTCCAGAGCAGGACATGCAGCGCCAGGCCGATCAGGCCGGGCACCAGCAGAATGACGAGCAAGGCCTGGACGCCGCGTCGGCGACGCAATTCGTCGGAATCCGTAGCGTGGTTGAGCCGGCGATCGAGAAAGGATATCAGCCTGCCGATCCAGGTGACCGGATGGCCGATGGCGCCGAACAGCCAGTCCGGGTAGCCGAGAGCCCGTTCGACGGCGAGTGACAGGAAAGCGATCAGGACGGACATGAAACTTCTAAGCGGAGCGATTGCAGCGGTTGATCATGGCGGCAGCCTTGGCCGGGCAAACGCGCTTTTTCCTCATGCGCCAAAACCTTTCGTGGACCTCTCGACAGGTATCAATCCGCACTCCTATCCGCTTTTCGATCTGCCCGCCACAGCGCTGTCCCGATTGCCGGAGGCAGGACAACTGTGCGAATTGGCCGAAATTGCGGCCAGGGCCTATGGCGCGCCGTCGGCGGCGCATGTGGCGGCGGCGCCCGGCACGCAGATTCTCCTGCCGCGCGTCGCTTCGCTGCTACGGCCAGGCAAGGCGCTGGTGCTTGGCCCGACCTATGCCGAACATGCCCGGGCCGCCGCTATCGCGGGCCATGCCGTCGCGGAAGTCAGCGATTTCGGCGCGCTGGCCGAGGCGGACCTTGCTGTGCTGGTCAATCCCAACAATCCGGATGGGCGGCTGATCGAAAAGGCCCGTCTGCTCGACCTTGCGGCGCGGCTTCGCGCCAAGGGCGGGCTGCTGGTCGTCGACGAGGCCTTCATGGATGTCGGCCCGATCGAGCAAAGCCTCGCCGGCGATGTCGGGCAGGGCGGCATCGTCGTGCTGCGCTCCTTCGGCAAGTTTTTCGGCCTCGCCGGTGTTCGGCTCGGCTTCGCGCTGGCGGATCCGCTGATGGCCGAGCGGCTGGATGCGCAGCTCGGGCCCTGGGCGATCGCCGGCCCGGCGCTCGAATATGGCATCCGCGCCTTGTCGGATGCGGCGTGGCAGGCCGATATGCGGCAACGCCTGGCGCAGGATGCCGGGCGGCTCAACGCGCTGCTTGGCCGATTCGATGTTCCGGTCGCCGGCGGCACCAGCCTGTTCCGCCATCTGTCGTTTCCCCAGGCCGCAGGCCTTTTTTCGGCACTTGGCTCGAGCGGCGTGCTGGTCCGCCATTTTGCCGAGCGGCCTCAAGTGCTGCGTGTCGGTTTGCCGGGCAATGAAGCGGAATGGCAACGCCTCGAAGGCGCCCTTGCCACGTGGGCCGCGCGGCGCAAGGATGCGCCAAAGGAGTTCGGGCAATGATCCACGTCTGTTCGCTGTCGAAGGTCGACGAGGCCGTGGCAAGGACCGGTGCGCAGCGGTTGTTGTCGCTGCTCGCCGCAGGCACCGAAGTGGTCCGCCCGGCCTCGATCCTGGCGGAAAACCACCTCCATCTCGTCATGCACGACATCGCTGTCGCGCAGGAAGGCATGACGATGCCCGGCGAGGAGCATGTGCGGGCCTTGCTCGATTTCGCCTATCGTTGGGATCGGGCAAAGCCTTTGGTGGTGCATTGCTATGCCGGCGTCAGCCGCTCGACGGCATCGGCCTACATCATCGCGGCGGCGCTGGCGCCGAAGCGCGACGAGATGGAACTCGCCCGGACGCTGCGCTTCCTCTCGCCGACGGCCACGCCCAATCCGCGGCTGATCGCCGTCGCCGATATGCTGCTTGAGCGTGACGGCCGCATGATCGCGGCGATCGAAGCCATCGGACGCGGTGCCGACGCGTTTGAGGGGATCCCCTTCGAATTGGGGATCGAAGCTTAAGTCAAAGCAGACCCGCCGCTACGCCAGCCACTCGGCAAGCTTCGCCTTGCGCACATCCCGGACCAGGTTGATAAAACCGTCGGCCTGCATTTCCGCCGTCAGCCGGCCCTTCTCGGCCGTGGCGATGGAGGCGTCGCCGACCACGCCGTTCGGATTGAGGTCGCTGGCGATCCAGGCGAAGGCATGCGTGCCGGTGTGGCGCAGCAGGGCGAATTCCTTTTCGGCGCGCCCGACATTGGAGACGAAATTCTCCGCCTTGCTCATGTCGACGAGGTCGGGCCGGAAGTGCAGCATCAGTGATGTCTCGACATCGCCGCCATGGATGCCGTGACGGTCCTCGAGCTCGGTGTACATGCCGGCCGGACGGCCGAAACGCTGCCAGCTCGTCTTCACCGACAGCATTTTGGCGCGCACGCGCAATTCGCGCGAAATGATGCCCATGATCTCTTCATTGCCGCCATGCGAATTGACGACGATCAGCTTCCTCACCCCGGCCCGGGCGACCGACAGGCCAAGCTCGGTCCAGGCGTCGACCAAGGTGGTGGCGGGCAAGGTGAGCGTTCCCGGCGCATGCAGATGCTCGTTCGATTTGCCGACCGCCTGCACCGGCAGGATGCGGATGTCGAGATCGTCGGGCAGACGCGCGATCACCGTCTCCAGCATGCCCGCCATGATCGAGGTGTCGGTCGAGACCGGAAGGTGCGGGCCGTGCTGCTCGATCGCCGCCACCGGCAGCACGGCGATGGTCGCTTCGGCGTCGATCGAGGCGTATTCGGTCGTCCGGTAATCGCCCCACCACACGCGTCTTGTCGTCACTTTTCGTCTCCCGATTGGTCTGCTGTCCGGCCTGAGGTCTAGAGACTATCCCCGGAAACAGCTAGCCCGCTGCCAGAACTTCGACCTCGACCTTGAACTCCGGACGGGCGAAGCCGGAAACGATCATCAGTGTCGATGCCGGCGCCGGATCGGAAAAGAGCCGGTTGCGGACATCCATATAGGCCTGCAGGTGCTCGCGGCCGATGACGAAGGCGTTGATGCGCACGATGTCGTTCAAGGTCAGCCCGGCCTCACTCAGAATCGCGGCGATGTTCTTGAAGCAGAGCTCCGTCTGCGCGCCGGCATCCTGCGGCACGGCATCGTCGGGGCCGATGCCCAATTGACCCGAGCACAGCACCAGGCGCTTTCCGGCCGGTATTTCGACGCCGTGGCTGTAGCGGGCGAAAGGCGGCTTGATCGACTTGGGGGCGAGGTATTTGAGCACGGCATTCTCCTGTCGGCCGACAGCCTAGTGGCGGATTCATGAAACATTCAAGATGCCGTGGACGCCGCCAGGAGCGATTATGGACAGGCGTCCAAAAAATAGGCACGATGCCTCGCGTACGGCATGCCCCGTCCGGTCTCGGCAACGACTGCCGCACGAGCAGGCGGCCCTGGCGGTGGCATGTGTCTTGCTTCTTGAATCAATGGTGTCGAGCCCAGCGCGTTGCGCGCCGGAGCCAAGAGAGGGTGAGTTTATGATCGAACAAGGAAAGATGCTGGCGGGCGCCGTCGTCCTGCTGGCTGCGGGCACGCTGACTGCTGCCGCGAACGAGAAGGTGACGTTCGGCACCAATTGGCTGGCCGAGCCGGAACATGGCGGCTACTATCAGGCGATCGCCGACGGCACCTATGCCGCCTGCGGCCTCGATGTGACCATCATGCAGGGTGGTCCGCAGGTCAGCGGCCGGCCGATGCTGCTTGCCGGCAAGATCGATTTCTACATGGGCGGCAACCTGCTGTCGGCCTTCGATGCCGTGCAGCAGGGCATCCCGATGCGTGTCGTCGCGTCCGACTTCCAGAAGGATCCGCAGGTCATCATGTCCCAGCCGGGGCAAGGGCTGGACAAGTGGGAAGACCTCAAGAATGCCGACCAGTACATCATGGGCGACGAAGGCGCGCAGACCTTCTTCCAGTGGATGGTCACCGATCTTGGCTTCGACGCCGCCAAGCGCGTGCCCTACACGTTCAATCCAGCGCCCTTCATCGCCAACAAGAAGTCGATCCAGCAGGGCTATGTGACGTCCGAGCCGTTTGCCGTGCAGAAGCAGGGCGGCTTCACGCCGAACCAGTTCCTGCTCGCCGACTATGGCTGGGATACCTATGCGACCACCATCGAGGTGATGCAGGACACGATCGACAAGCGGCCGGAGGTGGTGCAATGCTTCGTCGATGGCTCGGCCAAGGGCTGGTACAAATACCTCTATGGCGACAACAAGGCCGCCAACGAGATGATCAAGAAGGACAATCCGGACATGACGGATGAGCAGATCGCCTTCTCGATCGAGCAGATGAAGAAATTCGGCGTTGTCGATTCGGGCGATTCGGAAAAGCTCGGCATCGGCGCGATGACCGAAGCCCGCATCCAGAGTTTTTACGACAAGATGGTCAAGGCCAAGGTCGCGCAGCCGGGCCTCGATATCAAGAAAGCCTATACGCTGGCCTTCATCAACAAGGGTGTCGGGCTGGAGCTGAAGAAGTAAGGCGGCCGGCCTGAGATGATCCAGGAGAAAATGGCTGAGACGCCGGCGGCATCGGGGGAGGACCCGATGCTGCTGGCATTGCGCAGTGTCGGCAAGGTCTTTTCCAACGGCGTGACGGCGCTGAGCAAGGTCGACTTGGCGATCCGCGAAGGCGATTTCCTGAGCCTGCTCGGCCCCTCCGGCTGCGGCAAGTCGACGGCGCTTCGGCTGATAGCCGGTCTGTCGACGCCGACCTCCGGCCAGCTCGACTGGCGCGGCGCGATCGACCGCTCGAACATTGGCTTCGTCTTTCAGGAGCCGACACTGCTGCCTTGGGCCAGCGTCTTCGACAATGTCTGGCTGCCGCTGAGGCTGAAGGGCGTGTCGCGCGCCAAGGCGGAGCCGGCGGTGATGGAGATGCTGTCGCGCGTCCACCTCAGCGGTTTCGAGAACGCCGTGCCGCGCGAGCTTTCCGGCGGCATGAAGATGCGCGTCTCGATCGCGCGGGCCATGGTGACCAAGCCGCGCATCCTTCTGATGGACGAGCCTTTCGCGGCGCTTGACGAGATCACCCGCTTCAAGCTCAACAACGACCTTCTGGAGCTTTGGCAGGACGAGCGCTTCACCGTCATCTTTGTCACCCACAGCGTGTTCGAGAGCGTGTTCCTGTCCAGCCGCGTCGTCGTCATGGCCGCGCGCCCGGGTCGCATTTTCGGCGAACTCCCCATCCATGCGCCCTATCCCCGCGACGAAGCGTTCCGCACCTCGCCGGCCTATGCTGCGCTTTGCCGGCAGGCCTCGGGCGTGCTGGTCGACGCCATCAACTCAACCGCCGGATCGCAAAATGACGGCCATTGACGACAATGTCCTGACGCTCGATCCGGAAGAGGCACGCCGCGCCCGCCAGGAGCGGCTGGAGCGCATCGGCAAATGGGTGCTGCCGCTGGCGATCATGGTGCTGGCGATCGTGCTGTGGGACCGCATCTGCGTCTGGAATGAGATCCCGCAATATATCCTGCCGCGGCCGGGTGTGGTGCTGCAGACGCTGCGCAGCGACGCGGGGCTGTTGTTCTCGTCACTGCTGGTGACGCTCAGGATCACCTTTTTCAGCCTGTTGCTCGCCGTGATCGGCGGCGTCGGACTGGCGGTGCTGTTCGCGCAGTCGAAATGGGTGGAGATGTCGTTCTTCCCCTTCGCCATCGTGCTGCAGGTGACGCCGATCGTCGCCATCTTCCCCTTGATCAACATTTATGTGGACAACCAGACCGTCAAACTGCTGCTCTGCGCCTGGATCGTCGCCTTCTTTCCGATCCTGTCCAACACCACGCTCGGCCTGAACTCGGTCGACCGCAATCTGCGGGACCTGTTCAAGCTCAACGGCGCGACGCGCTGGCAGCAATTGCGCTATCTGCGCCTGCCGGCAGCGATGCCTTATTTCCTCGGCGGGCTGAAGATCGCCGGCGGCCTGTCGCTGATCGGCGCGGTGGTGGCGGAATTCGTCGCCGGCGCGCAGGGGCAGTCGTCGGGGCTCGCGTCGCGTATCATCGAGGCCGGTTACCGGCTCAATGCTCCGCGCTTGTTCGCGGCGCTGATCCTGATCTCGCTCACCGGCATATTGATCTTCCTGGTGCTGTCGCTGGTGTCGCATCTCATCTTGCGCCGCTGGCACGAGAGCGCGCTGAAACAGGAGCGGTAAGGTGCGCGACGCGATTGAGAATAGTGAGGCGTCCATTTGGGGACCAGTTCTGCATAAGACAGCGGGGGCCAGGCCTTGATACCACCCTCTGGTTCTTATCGCCTGGCTAACATTCGGCTTCATCGATCGCTCACGCCGGGTCTTGCCGCCGCTTTCGACCCGGATGGGTTTGCGCTTGCCGACATATCTGTCGCCGACGGTAAGATCGCGAGCATTGTCGCCCGTGCCAAGTCGAAAGCAGAAGCCGACGCGATCGACCTTGCCGGCCGCATCGTGCTGCCGTGCTTCGTCGATTGCCACACCCATATCGACAAGGGCCATATCTGGCCGCGAAAGCCCAATCCGGACGGCACTTTCATGGGCGCGCTCAATGCCACCGGCGCCGACCGCACCACGCGCTGGAGCGCCGAGGATGTCGCGCGCCGCATGGACTTCTCGCTGCGCTCGGCCTATGCGCATGGCACCAAGGCCGTGCGCACGCATCTCGACAGCGTGCCGCCGCAGGAGGAGATCTCCTGGCCGGTGTTCGAAACGATGCGGGAAAAATGGCGCGGGCGCATCGAGCTGCAGGCGGCCTGCCTGCTTGGCATCGAAGGCGTGCGCGACAAGGCCTGGTTCGAACGGCTGGCGAAACGCGTCGCCGCGGCCAAGGGTGTGCTCGGCGTCGTGACCTATATGGTGCCCGATCTCGAGGAACTGCTCGACCAAGTTTTCGCCCAGGCGATCGAGCATGGGCTCGATCTCGATTTCCATGCCGACGAGACCGACGACGTCGCGGCCATCTCGCTGAAGAAGATCGCAGAGGCGTCGCTGTGGAACGGTTTCGAGGGCAACATCCTGGTCGGCCATTGCTGCTCGCTGGCACGCCAGCCGGACCTCGAGGTGCTCGATACGCTGGACAAGGTGGCGAAGGCGCGGCTTGCCGTGGTGTCGCTGCCGATGTGCAATCTCTATCTGCAGGACCGCCGCAACAACCACACCACCCCGCGCTGGCGCGGCGTGACGCTGCTGCATGAGATGAAGGCGCGCGGCATCAAGGTGGCGGTGGCCTCCGACAACACGCGCGATCCGTTCTACGCCTATGGCGATCTCGACATGCTTGAGATCTACCGGATGGCGACGCGCATCCTGCATTTCGACCACCCGGTCGGCGACTGGCCCAGGGCGGTTGCGGCAACGCCGGCCGAGGTGATGCGGCTCGACGGCGCCGGCATCCTTGCCGCTGGAAGCAGCGCAGACTTCATCATCTTCAAGGGACGGAGCTGGACCGAATTGCTGTCGCGGCCCGAATCGGATCGCATCGTGGTGCGCGACGGCAGGGCGATCGAACGCCAATTGCCCGACTATGCCGAACTCGACGAACTGATGGTGTGATGATGGATATCGCAGCCCTGAAGCGCGATCTCGACGGGATCAAGCTCGACGACCATCCGGCCATCGTCCAGCAGAAGAGCCGCGACTTCTACTGGTACAGCCCGGTGCTGAAGGCGCAGCTCGATCACGTCAAGGGCGACCTGATCGTGACGCCGAAGAACGAGGATGAAGTCATTCGCGTGCTTGCCGCGTGCCACAGGCATGGCGTGCCGGTGACGCCGCGCGGCAGCGGCACCGGCAATTATGGGCAGGCGATGCCGCTGTCGGGCGGCGTGGTGCTGAACCTCGCCGAGATGAACCAGATCAAGACGATCGCGCCGGGGCGGGTGGTGACCGGGCCCGGCGCGGTGCTGGCAGAGATCGACAGGGCGACGCGGGCGCATTCCGGACAGGAGCTGAGGCTCTCGCCCTCGACCTACAACACCGCCTCGATCGGCGGCTTCATCGCCGGCGGTTCGGGCGGCGTCGGCTCGATCAATTTCGGCGGCTTGCGCGATTTCGGCAATGTGCTGCGGCTGCGCGTCGTCACCATGGAGGCCGAGCCCAAGGCGCTCGAGCTTACCGGCGAGGACCTGCACAAGGTGACCCATGCGTACGGCACCAACGGCGTCATCACCGAGGTCGAGATGCCCCTGACCGCCGCCTATGACTGGATCGACGTCATCGTCGGCTTCGACAATTTCATGGGCGCTGCCCGCTACGGCAACGCGCTTGCCTGCCAGGACGGCATCCTGACCAAGCTGATCACGCCGATCGCAGCACCCGTGCCGCAGCTCTATTTCAAGCGGCACCAGAAATTCCTGCGCGAGGGGCAAAGCATCTGCGTCGTCATGGTCGTGAAGCATGGGCTCGACGCCTTCCTGGCCTTCACCCGGCGCGCCGGAGGCGAGGTCATCTTCAATGCGGCGACCGCGACGGACGAGGACAAGAAGGGCCTGCCGCCGGCCTATGAGCTTGCCTGGAACCACACGACCCTGCGGGCACTGCGCGTCGACCCGTCGATCACCTATCTGCAGTCGCTCTACCCGTTCCCCAACCAGCTGGCGCTGGTCGAGAAGATGGATGCGATGTTCCCGGGCGAGGTGTTCTCGCATCTGGAATTCGTGCGGCTCGACGGCAACATCACCTGCTTCGGCCTGCCGCTGATCAGGTTCACCACCGAGGCACGGCTCAACGAGATCATCCGCATCCATGAGGAGAATGGCTGCCCGATCTTCAACCCGCACCGCTACACGCTGGAAGAAGGCGGCATGAAGCAGACCGACGAGATCCAGCTTGCCTTCAAGCGCCAGACCGATCCGCAAGGGTTGCTCAATCCCGGCAAGATGATCGCCTGGGAAAACCCGGACTATGATTATCGCTCCGGCCGCACGTTCCTGTTCAAGGGATTGCAGAAGGCGGGTTGATGAAAATCCTCGTGCTTTACGCTCATCCGGTGGAGACCAGCTTCAACGCCGGCCTGCACAAGACGATCGCCGAACGGCTCGCCGCAGCCGGGCATGCGGTCGATGATTGCGATCTCTACGCCGAGGATTTCGATCCGCGGCTGACGCGCGCCGAGCGGCTCGGCTACCACGACCCGCGCGGGCCGGACGATGCGGTCGCCGGCTATGTCGAAAGGCTGCAAAATGCCGAAGCGCTGGTGCTGTCGTTTCCGGTCTGGAACTATGGCTATCCGGCGATCCTGAAAGGCTTTTTCGACCGCGTCTTTCTGCCCGGCGTGTCGTTCAAGCTGGTCGACGGCAAAGTGCGGCCGACGCTGCACAACATCCGCAAGCTCGCAGCCATCACCACCTATGGCGGCAGCCGCCTTCGCGCCATGCTGATGGGCGATCCGCCGCGCAAGGTCGTCAAGCGCATGCTGCGGGCGACCATCAAGCCCGGCGCTCCCGTCTCCTATCTCGCGCATTATTCCATGAACCTTTCGACCGACGAGACGCGCAACGCCTTCACGGCGAAGGTCGCGGCCACGATGGACGCCTTCTGATGCGCGTGCTGGTGGTCTATTGCCATCCGGTGCCGGAAAGCTATTGCGCGGCGATCCGCGACACCGCGCTCGAGGTGCTGAGGGGGCGAGGCTGGGAGGTGCGGCTGCTCGACCTCTATGCCGAGAGTTTCGACCCTGTGATGAGCTGCGAGGAGCGGCGCTTCTACAACGACCGGGCGCCGCAAGACCCGGCACTGGCGCCGCATTTCGAACATCTGCAATGGGCACAGGCGATCCTCTTCATCTATCCGACCTGGTGGTACGGGTTGCCGGCGATGCTGAAGGGTTGGTTCGACCGCGTGTGGGCGACCGACATCGCCTTCAAGCTGCCGGCCGGCAAGGGGCGGATCACGTCGCTGATGCGGCATGTAACCAAGGTCGGCGTCATCACCACCTGCGGCGCGCCGACCTGGTGGAGCGTCGTCGTCGGCCAGCCGGGACGCAAGACGATTTTACGCGGCATGCGGGCGCTATGCGCCACGCGCTGCAAGACTTTTTTCCTGGCGCACTATTTGATGGATTCGTCGACACCGAAGAGCAGGGCGGGGTTTCTGGTCAAAGTCCGCAGGATGCTCGAGCGGTTTTAGGGGACTCAGCTATCCTGCGGGATTGTGGCGAACGCCTTTTTTATGCGGAAATGAAGTGCATAATAGAGGCATGACCAAGCTTTTCGAGCATGCAGTCCAACGTGTTCGCACCTTGCCTCCTGAATTGCAGGACGAGTACGCACGTGTCCTCTTGCGCCTCGCGGGTGATGTGGGGGACGAACCTGTTCACCAACTGAGCCGAGAGGAAAAAGCCTCGCTCGCAATGTCCCGAGCGCAGGCTGCGCGTGGTGAATTTGCAACCGACGAAGAAGTCCGTGCTGTTTGGGCGAAGCACGGCCTGTGAAGCTTCGTTACACGCCGGCGGCGTTAGCAGAGTTAGAGAGGTTCTCGGCAATATCGCGTTGCAGTCACCCAAAGGGACGAAGCGGATCCAAGCCAGACTCCACGCAGTCATCAATCCATTGCTCGAACATCCCCTGGCCGGCATTTGCTACAGACGAAAGGCCGATGCGCCGGATCGTCGTGCGGCCTTATCCCTACCTGATCTACTATGAGCCATCCGCCGCCGAAATTGTGATTGTCGGTATTCGAAATGGTGCTCGCGATCCGTCAACCATGCCGGACAAGTAATAGCGACTCTTGCTCACGCCTGCGGGCAATCCTGCCCGAAGCCGCGAGAGGAAAACTACATTCTCACCCGTTCCGCCTTGGGATCATACATCGGCTTCAGCGAGGCTTCCGCGGCGAAGCGCTCGCCGGCGATTTCCACCTCGTAGGATGAGCCCAGCACATCCGTCTCGCTCTCGCCCTGGCAAGGCACATAGCCAAGCCCGATCGCGCCGCCGAGATGGTGGCCGTAATTGCCTGATGTGATCGGGCCGACAATCCGGCCGTCGCGCAGGATGGCCTCGTTGTGAAAGAGCAGCGGCTGCGGGTCCTTCAGGCGAAACTGTACCAGCCGGCGTGACAGGCCGGCTTCCTTCTTCCTGAGCACAGCGTCGCGGCCGATGAAGCCGGCTTTGCTCGTCTTGACGGCAAAGCCGAGGCCCGCCTCCAGCACATTGTCCTCGTCGGTGATGTCGTGGCCGAAATGGCGGAAGGCCTTTTCGATGCGGCAGGAATCAAGCGTATGCAGGCCGCAGAGTTTCAGGTCGACATCTGCGCCGGCTTCGGTGATCGCCTCGAAGACATGGGCCGCCTGTTCGGTCGAGACGTAGAGTTCCCAGCCGAGCTCGCCGACATAGGTGACGCGGTGGGCGCGGGCGAGACCCATGCCGATCTCGATCTCCTGGAAAGTGCCGAACGGATGGGCCTCGTTGGAGAAGTCATTCGGGCTGACCTTCTGGATCAGTTTTCGCGCCTCCGGACCCATGACGCAGATCACGGCTTCAGCGGCGGTGACATCGGTGATGACGACGAACTCGTCGGCGACGTGCTTTCTCAGCCAGGCGAGGTCGCGCTGCAAGGTGGCGCCAGGCACGACCAGGAAATAGGCCGTCTCCGACAGCCGCGTCACGGTGAGGTCGCTCTCGATGCCGCCGCGCTGGTTGAGCATCTGCGTGTAGATGATCTTGCTCGGCGCGACGTCCATGTCATTGGCGCAGAGCCGCTGCAGGAAGGCGCAGGCATCGCGACCCTCGACGCGGATCTTGCCGAACGAGGTCATGTCGAACAGGCCGACGCCGTTGCGCACCGCGAGATGTTCCTCGCGCTGATTGCCGAACCAGTTCTGTCGCTTCCAGGAATAGCGGTATTCGCGCTCCTGGCCTTCGCGCGCGAACCAGTTGGCGCGCTCCCAGCCCGCCACTTCGCCGAAGACCGCACCGCGCGCCTTCAGGTGCTCGTGCAAGGGCGAGCGGCGCACGCCGCGCGAGGTCGCCATCTGGCGATAGGGGAAATGGTCGGCATAGAGCAGGCCGAGCGTTTCGGAGACGCGCTCCTTGAGGTAGCGGCGGTTCTTCTGGAAGGGCTGGGCGCGGCGAATGTCGACTTCCCACAGGTCGAAGGGGGCCTCGCCGTCGTTGATCCACTGAGCCAGCGCCATGCCGGCGCCGCCGGAGGAGACGATGCCGATCGAGTTATAGCCGGTCGCCATCCAGTAACCGGAAAGCTCGGGCGCCTCGCCGAGATAGTAGCGGTCGTCGGGCGTGAAACTCTCGGGGCCGTTGAAGAAGGTGTGGATGCCGGCGGTGCCCAGCATCGGCATGCGGTTGACTCCCATTTCCAGGATCGGCTCGAAATGGTCCATGTCCTCGGGCAACTGGTCGAAGCAGAAATCCTCACGGATGCCGTCCATGCCCCAGGGCTTCGCCACCGGCTCGAAGGCGCCAAGCATCATCTTGCCGGCGTCCTCCTTGTAGTAGGCGCACTCGTCCGGCACGCGCAGCACCGGCAGGCGGGAGAGGCCGGGGATCGGCTCGGTGACCAGATAGAAATGCTCGCAGGCATGCAGCGGGATGGTGACGCCGTTCTGCCGGCCAAGCTCGCGCGCCCACATGCCGGCGCAGTTGACGACGATGTCTGTCTCGATCGTGCCTTGCTCCTCGCCCTGCGTCCAGGAGACGCCGCAGACTCTACCGTCCTTGGTATGGACTTTCGTGACCTTCACATTCTCGACGATGGAAGCTCCCCGCTGGCGCGCGCCCTTGGCCAGCGCCATGGCGATGTTGGCGGGATCGCACTGGCCGTCGAGCGGCAGATGTACCGCGCCGACCACATCCGAGACGTTGAGATGCGGGTACATCTCCTTGACCTCGCGCGGCGAAATCTCGCGCACATCGACATCGAAGGCGCGGGCGAGCGAAGCCTGCCGGTAGATCTCGTGCTTGCGCTCTTCCGTCAACGCCACGGTGATCGAGCCGACCTGGCGCATGCCGGTGCCGACATCGGTCTCGGCTTCCAGCTTGACGTAGAGATCGGCCGAATATTTCGCCAGCCGCGTCATGTTCTGCGAGCCGCGTAACTGGCCGATCAGCCCGGCCGCATGCCAGGTGGTGCCTGAGGTGAGCTGCTTGCGCTCCAGGAGCACGATGTCGGTCCAGCCGAGCTTGGCCAGGTGGTAGGCGACCGAGCAGCCGGAGACGCCGCCGCCGATGATCACGGCCCTCGCCTTGTTGGGGATCGCCTTGGCCAGGATGGTCTTGGTCATGCGGCCTCGCGGCGATAGTTCGAAGCGAAGCGGCAAACGCGAAGTGCTGCCTCCTTGAGGACGGGTTCGGGCTGGCAGAGGCTGATGCGGATATGCCCGGCGGCGGCCTCGCCGAAGCTCGATCCGGGCATGACGCCGACCTTTTCCTTGTCGAGCAGCGCCCAGGCGAATTTCTCGTCGTCGGGTTCGACCGCGGAGACATCGAGCATGATGTACATGCCGCCGTCGGAGCCGCGCACGGTGACTTCATTGGCGCCGCGTATGGCATCGAGGAAGATCGTGCGCCGCGCGGCGTAACGCTCGGCGATATCCTTCACGCCATAGTGATTTTCGAGCGCCTCGGCGCAGGCGATGGAGATGAAGGCCGGCAGGCCGTAGGTCGTGACCAGATTGAGGTCGGTCATCAGCGCGATCATCGCTTTCGGCCCGGTCAGCCAGCCCATGCGCCAGCCGGTCATGCCGTGGCTCTTCGACATGGAGTTGATGACCAGCGTGCGCTCGGCCATGCCGGGCAACGAGCGCGGCGAGATGTGCTCGCCGCCGCCAAGCGTCCAGTAGACCTCATCCGACAGCAGCCAGAGATCGTGTTCCTTGCAGATTTCGGCCAGCTGCTCGAGCCGTTCGCGCGAGTAGACGGCGCCGGTCGGGTTGTTCGGCGTGTTGATCAGTATGGCGCGGGTGTTTGGCTTGAGCGCAGCGCGGATCATCTCCGCGCGAGGTTGAAACCCATCTTCCGCGGGCGTCTCGACCACGGTGAAGCTGGCGCCCGCGGCGCTGAATGTGTTGGGATAGGTGGCGTAATAGGGCGCGACGACGATGGCGTGGTCGCCCGGGTCGAGCACGCCCTGCACGGCGGCGTAAAGCGCTGCCTGGCCGCCAGGCGTGGCGATGACCTCGTCGGCTTCGGTGAGGATGCCGGCGCAAGCGGTCGCGGCGGCGGCCATCGCCTTGCGCAGGCGCGGCAGGCCGGGCAGCGGCGTGTAATGATGGTTGCTGCCGCGCACGGCGGTCACGCAAGCCTCAATCGTTTCAGACGGCGTGTCGAAATCATGGTCGCCGACCGAGAGCACGATGATGTTTTCGCCCGCCTGCTTGCGGGTCCAGGCGGCGAAGTGGACTTCCCAGCCATCCTTGCCCGAAGGCACGATACCGGTAATGCGCTTTGACGGTTTTGGCATCAGGAGACTCCCGAAATCTGGTGACCGGCCCGCGTGAGCTTGTCGCGCAGGGCGGCGATATGAGCAGGGCCGACTTCGCAACAGCCGCCGACGATGCCGGCGCCGGCATCGACCCAGCCGATGGCCTGGTCCGAATAGGCTTGCGGATCGAGATCATGGCGGGCGTGCAGCACGTCCACCGTCCCGCCATGCTTCAATGCCTCGACCGAAGTGAAGCCGTTGGCATAGGCACCCACCGGTCCACCCAGGGCAACGAGTTCGGGCAAGGCGGCGGCGATGGCTTCGGGCCCGCAGCAGTTGAGCAGCCGGGCCGCGACCGGCAGGCCGTCGAGGGCACTGACGGCGGCAGCAATGGTTTCGCCGCTGCGCAGGCGCGGCGTGCCATGATCGGCGAGCGTCCAGGACACCCATACGGGCTTGCCGCTTTCCGAGGCCGCGGTGACCGCCGCGCGCGCCTCCTCGGCGGAGGCCATCGTCTCGCACAGGAACAAATCGACGCCATCCGCCTGCTCGGCGACGATACGGCGATAGATATCGAGCGTGTCCTCAAAGGAGATGGTCAGCGCCGGCGCGTAGCTGCCGAAGAGAGGCGACAGGCAACCGGCAATAGCAGCATCGCCCGCCTCGTCGCGAGCCTGGCGCGCCAGCTCGATGCCGCGCTTCTGCAACGGCTTGAACAAATCTTCGGCGCCCTCGCGCGCCAGGCGCTCCGGCGTTGCCGAATAGGTGTTGATGGTGATGACGCGGGCGCCGGCACGGATGAATTCCGCATGCAGGTCGCGCACAAGTTCCGGCTCGTCGATCAGCACCCTGGCCGACCACAGCGGCGTCGGCTCGGACCTGCTGCGCCGGACCAGTTCCTGTCCCATGCCGCCGTCGGTGAGGATGACGGAGGTCATGCCCGCAACCTCTCATTCTTCGGATCCCACAGCGGCTCGTCGTTCTGGACGATGGCCTTGAAGCGGTCGCCGAAAATCTCGACCTCGATCGCGGTGCCCGGTTGCGTGAGATCGGCGCGCAGCATGCCGAGCGCAATCGACCTGTCGACCCGGTGGCCCCAGCCGCCCGACGTCGTCTCGCCGACGATCGTGCCGTCATGCCAGAGCGTCGACATATAGGGCGCGTCGCAGTCGCCGGGGTTCTCGACGACCAGCGTGACGAAGCGCTTCTTCACGCCCTGCTGCTTCTCATTGAGCAAAGCCGCCTTGCCGCGGAAGTCCGGCTTGTCCCATTTGACGAAGCGCTCCAGGCCGCCCTGCAGGATCGAATAGTCGGTCGAGAGGTCGCCCTTCCAGGTGCGGTAGCCTTTTTCCAGCCGCAGCGAATCCAGCGCATACATGCCGAAGGGTTTCAAACCGTGCTTCCGGCCAGCGGCCCAGACGGCGTCGAAGACGGTCGCCGTGTCCGCGACCTTGGTGTGGATTTCCCAGCCGAGCTCGCCGGCGAAGGAGACGCGCACCAGCTTCGCCCGGCGCCCGGCAATGGTTGTTTCCTGATGCGTCAGCCAGGGCAGCGTCAGGTCGGCGTCGCAGACTTCGGCCAGGATTTTTCGCGAGTTCGGGCCGGCGAGGATCTGGGTGGAATATTCCTCCGTCCGGTCGGTGAGCGTGAAGGCCGCATCGGCGGGCAGGCGCGACTTCAGCCATTCGAAATCGTGCCACTGCGCCACCGCGGCAGTGATCAGCGTCATCTGGTCCTCGCCATGGCGCACCGCCGACATTTCGGTGACGATGCGGCCCTTGTCGTCGGCGTAATAGACGAGGCCGATGCGGCCGGGCTTCGGCACAAGGCCGGTGACCTGCAAGGCCAGCCAATCGGCCGCGCCCGGACCTTCGAGGTTGAAGCGCGAGAAGCCGGGCAAGTCGAGGATGCCGGCGGCGTCGCGCACGGCAAGGCATTCCTCGCGCACACGCTGCTGCCAGGGCCCGTCGCGGCGGAAGGTGAGGGTAGACTCTTCGGAAGTATCATCGCCGGGTTGTGCGTACCAAGTCGCGCGCTCCCAGCCATTATAGGCGTCGAACTGGCCGCCCAGCGCCTTGATGCGATCATGCAGCGGCGACAGTTTGCGGTTGCGCCCCTCCGGCCAGGCATGGCGCGGGAACTGGATGGCGTATTCGTTGCCGTAGATTTCCATGCCCTTGGCGACGCAATAGTCGGGCGCCGAGGCGAAGCTGGTGAAACGGCGCGGATCGCAGGACCACATGTCCCATTCGGTCTGGCCCTCGGTGACCCATTCGGCCAGCACCTTGCCGGCGCCGCCCCCTTGCGCGATGCCGAAGGTGAAGACGCAGGCCTCGAAGGCGTTCGGCACGCCGGGCATCGGCCCGATCAGCGGATTGCCGTCCGGCGCGTAAGGGATCGGGCCGTTGATCACCTTGGAGAGGCCGGCGGTGCCGAGGATCGGCACGCGGGCGACGGCGTCGGCGAGATAATGCTCCAGCCGGTCGAGATCGTCGGGGAAAAGCTGGAAGGAAAAATCCTCCGGCATCGGATCGTTGTGGGTCGCCCAATGCGCGCGGCAATTGCGCTCATAGGGGCCGAGATTCATGCCGCTCTTTTCCTGCCGCAGATAATAGGACGTGTCGACGTCGCGCAGCAGCGGTAGCTTGTGGCCCTGTTCCTTCGTCCAGGCGGCAAGCTCGGGGATTTCCTCAAACAGGATGTACTGATGGCTCATCACCATCATCGGCACGTCGCGCCCGAACATCTTGCCGACTTCGGCGGCGCGGTAGCCGGCCGCATTGATGACGATCTCGCAGCGGATCTCGCCTTGCGGGGTGGCGATCACCCATTCGCCGTTCTCGCGGCGCACGCCGGTGACCGGGCAGAAGCGGATGATCTTGGCGCCCATGTCACGCGCGCCTTTGGCCAGCGCCTGGGTCAGCTGAGCCGGGTCGATGTCGCCGTCGCTCGGGTCATAGAGCGCGCCCTTCAACTCATGCGTCTCGATGAAGGGGTAGCGGCGCTTGATCTCGTCCAGTCCGACGACGTCGATATCCATTCCCTGGTAGCGGCCCATGCCCTTGGCGCGCTGGAATTCCTGCATGCGCTCCTTGGTATGGGCGAGCCGGAGCGAGCCGGTTACATGGTAGTTCATCGGATAGTCGACCGCTTCGGCCAGACCCCGGTAAAGCTCGGTCGAATAGCGCTGCATGTTCATCAGCGACCAGGACGAGGAGAAGGTCGGCACGTTGCCGGCGGCATGCCAGGTCGAGCCGGAAGTCAGCTCGTTCTTTTCCAGAAGCACGCAGTCGGTCCAGCCCGCCTTGCAGAGGTGATAGAGCGAGGAGGTGCCGACGACGCCGCCTCCGATGATCACCACGCGTGCCGCGGTTGGCAAACCGGCCATTTCTTCCTCCAGAGTCTCAGCGCTTCGCGCTTCGGTTTTGTTTTTGATGCATGTCGTTATCCCAAACCGCTGCGCACTTTTGGATGACATGCATTGTCAGTATACCGGTGGCGAAACCACCCAGATGACTACTGCCGGCTCGGCGCCGGGATTGCGCCAGCGGAACGGCTTGCCCTCAAAGCGGAACGAATCGCCTTCGCCGAGACGATGCCAGACGCCGTCGATCTCGATCTCGAAAGTGCCCGACGCGATATAGCCCGCTTCTTCCGTCGGGCGGCGCGCTTCGGTCTTCAGCTCCGCGCCCGGCGCGAACACCGAGCGCAGCATCTCGAAACTACCGCCGAGATCGGGCGACAGAAGCTCCTCCACCAGGCCGGATTCACTTGTGCCAAGCGAACGGCGGCTGCCGGCACGCACGACCACGCCGCGTTCCTGCTCGACAGGCACGTCATGGCTGAAGAACAGGCTGATCGGAACATCGAAGAGGCTGGCGAATGCCCGCAAGTCACCGAGCGAGGGAATCGAGAGGCCGCGCTCGACCTGGCTGACCCAGCCGACCGACCGGCCGAGCTTGAGGGCAATCTCGGCCAGCGTGAGGCCGCGCGCCTTGCGAAGCGCACGGATGTCGCCGGCCAGCAGCCGGTCGCCATTATCCTGCTCCGATCTGGCTGTAGTCGAGCTCAAGCGTATCTCGTGAAAAAATCCGTATAAATTTCATGAAGCGGCAAAGTCATGAAAAAATCAAGGGGATTTTCACAACCCGCAAGATTTACTTGCGCGATTTTTGAGGTTGAGGCAAAGCCACGATCACGAACGGCGAGTGGGGACGTCCGGTCGGGGACCAATACAGTTTTAGTGTCTGCGGATGGTCGCCATGGAACCGGTTGCAGTTCCGGCCATGCGCGAAGGGACGGCCCATGCTGGAGAAGAATAGCCGAATCGCCATGGACGCGGCGATCGTCGACGATGCGATCCTGTCGCGCCGGTCGGTGCGCGCGTTTCTGCCCGATATGGTCGATGACGACACGATCCGTGCGATCCTGGCGGTCGCCGCGCGCGCGCCGTCGGGCACCAACATGCAGCCCTGGCGCGTCTATGTGACCAAGGGCGAGGTCAAGCAGCGCATAAGTGACGCCATCCTCAATTCCGGCATCCGTGCCGAAAAGGCGGAGTGGGACGAGTACCGCTACTATCCCGACCAGTTCTTCGAACCATATCTCACCCGCCGCCGCGCCAACGGCTTCGGGCTCTATGGCGTGCTGGGCATCGGACGCCGCGAGGTCGACAGAATGCGCGCCCAGCACGACCGCAATTTCATCTTCTTCGACGCTCCGGTCGGCATGATCTTCACGATCGACCGGAGGCTGAACCAAGGGTCGTGGATCGACTACGGCATGTTCCTGCAGAACATCATGGTCGCGGCGCGGGGCAGGGGACTGCATACCTGTCCGCAGGCGGCCTTTGCGCCCTATCACCGTCAGATCAGGCCTGTGCTCGATATTCCCGACGAAGAGATCGTCGTCTGCGGCATGGCGCTGGGCTATGAAGACACGTCCAAGCCGGAGAACGAGTTCCGCACCGACCGCGCGCCGCTCGAGGACTGGGTGACGTTCGCGAAGTAGCGTCGGCGGAGGCGTCAGTCGGTGCTCATATGCGCGCCATGGCCGCTGACATGGGCGCCGTCCTTCGGGGTCAGCCTCAGGTAGGCCGACAGCGCGCAAAGCGTGATCAACCCTTCGATGACGAACAGGATGCGGTAGTCGTAGATGCTGGCCTTGCCGCCGCCGGCAAGCAGCGACAGCAATGCTGCCGCGAGGCCGACGCTGATCGCCACCGCCAGCTGCCACAGGATGTAATAGAGCGCGCTGAAGCGCGCGAGCTGCTCCGGTGCGATGTCCGAATAGGAGAGATTGCCGGTCGAAGCCCATTGCACCGAGCGGAAGACGCCGAAGGCGAAAATATAGGCAAGCACGATCCAGGCCGGGAGGGCCTCCTGCATCAGGGCGAAGCCCGCGACCAGCAAAGCGACGATCGGCGTATTGGTGACCAGCACGCGCTTGAAGCCGAAACGGTTCAAAAGGCGCGGCATGAAGAAGCGCATGATCAACGACCCGATCGCGGCGACGAAGGTCAGCGATCCTGCCTGCACGGCGCTCATGCCGAAGCCAAGCTGGAACATCAGCGGCAAGAGGAAGACCACCGAGCTCAGGCCGATCGTGTCGAGGCCGCCGCCCGTCAGGAAGGAGATGCGGAAGGTGCGGATGCGCAAGAGATTGAGGTCGAGCAGCGGATTGCGCGCGCGCAGGCAGTAGAAGGCGGCAACCGTCAGGATAACGATCGCCAAGCCAAGTTCCAGCGCCATGCCGCTGGCGGCCGCATCTTTCGCAGCGACCGAATCCATGCCGAAGACCAGCAGCGTCATGCCGCAGCCGACGAGCAGGAAGCCCGGCAAATCGAACGGCGTGCGCACCGGCTTGGTCGTCGTCGGAAACAGGGAGGCGGCCAGCAGCGCCGCGGTCAGCGCGATCGGGATATTGATGTAGAAGATCCAGCGCCAGGAGACGTAAGTGGTGAGGGCGCCGCCGACGAGCGGCCCGACCAGCGGCCCGGATTGGCCGGCGAGCGAAATATACATGTTGATCTTCAGCGTGCGGTCGCGCGGGAAGCTCGACAGGATCACGACCTGACCAAGCGTGCCCATCAGCGCGCCGCCGCAGCCTTGCAGGGCGCGCGAGCCGACCAGCATCCAGATGTTTTCCGAAAGGCCGCACAAGGCCGAGGCGCCGGCGAAGACGAGCAGCGCGAAGCAATAGACGTTGCGCAGGCCGAAGCGGTCGGCCAGCCAGCCGCCGAGCGGCATGGTGACGATGAGGCTGGCGACATAGACGGTGATCAAAAGGCCGAGCTGGCTTGGCGGCCGGTCGAGGCTCTCGCCGATGCCGGGCAGCGCGGTGACCACGACGTTCTGGTCGAGACTGGTCATGAACACGCCGCAAGCGACGGTTGCCGGCAACAGCATCGACGGACCCTCCGCCGGAGCAAAGCGGGTCGTGGCCGTCGCCGAAATCTCAACAGTCATGGAAGAGCATGGTCGAACTGGTTGCCGGTGCGGACGTTTGCCCTGGCAAACGCCCGTGATTCCTTACCTATCGCGCCTGCTGGCCCAGCGCTCAAGCAGCAGTTGTAGCCGTCGATAATGCCAGATGCCGTCTGGACCAATGTTAAGCCAACAACGCCGAGCGGGCTATTGCACTTCGTAACCGACCTCCTCGGAGGCATGGCACAAGGCCTTCCAGAAGGAGCGCGCGAAGGAGCGGAAGACGTAGATGTCGAACTGGTCTGGCCCGCTGCGCTGGATCTGGGCGAAGATGTCGTGATGGTTGGTCGAACGTCCGGCGCCGAGCGGGAAGGCCGGCAAGGCGAAGTCGATAGCGAAGAACTTCGCCATCACCCATTCAGCCTTCGGACCAGCGATGCGGATCGCGGTGCGGCCATGCGAAAGGTCCGTCAGCGTGCCGATGGTCGGCGTGATGGCGCCGGCGAAGGCCGCGGCCAGACCTTCGGCCTCGTCCACCACGGTGAATTTTCCCGGCGCGAAGCCGAAGGCGGCACGCGCACCGTTGCTCACACCCCCGCCGGCGCCGTCGGGCAGAGCGAGACCGGTGACCTTGCCGATAATTTCGATCAGCTGCTTCTCTTCACCCGGCCAGGCGGCGAGCTGCAGGATCGAGCCCGGCCGCGTCTCGGACAGGATGACGTCGACGCCATGTTCGAAATTGCCGTGTGAACCCGGATGGTACTCCGGCTCGAGCGGCGATTGGCGTTCGGGCAACTCGTGCTCAGCCATGCATGCGGCTCCCGTCCGGATCGTAGAAATGGTTTGAGACGATCTCGATCGGTCCGAACCGGTTGCGCAGCGGGTCGGAGACGAAGGCGCGGGTCCCATGCCTTGCCTTGCCGCCCTTGACCAAGGCCAGCGCGATATATTTGCCGAGCGCCGGCGAATAGCAGCAGGCGGTGATGTGGCCTAGCGAGTCGTGCGGATTGTCCTCGTCCAGTTCCTCGACGATATGGCCGCCGCCGTTGAGCGGCCGGTTGTCGAGCGCGATCAGCCCGACCAGCTCGAGCCGGTCAGGCGCGATCAGGCCTTCGCGGTCCATCATGGCCGAGCCGATGAACGGCTTCTTCTTCGACAGCATCCAGTCGAGATGCAGGTCGCGCGCCGTGGTGCGGCCGTCGATCTCGGCGCCGGTGACATGGCCTTTCTCGATCCGCATCGTGCCCAGCGCCTCGAGCCCGTAGGTGACAAGGCCGAGAGGCTTGCCGGCCTCGATCAGGGCTTCCCAGACACGGGTGCCGTAGCCGGCGCCGGAATAGACTTCGAACGCCATTTCGCCGGAGAAGGACAGCCGGCAGATCATCACCGGCACGCCGGCGATCCGGCCATGGACGATGCCCATGAAGGGCAGGGTGGCGTTGTTGACGGCGGTGCCGGTCACGCAGGAAGCGAGGATGGCCCGCGCGTTCGGTCCGCCGATCGCCGCACCCGCCCATTCGTCGGTGACGGAGGTCACGGTGACCTTCAGCTCCGGCCAGATGACGTCGAGGAAATATTCCAGATGCTGCATCACCTTGCCGGCATTGGCGGTGGTGGTGGTCATCAGGAATTCCTGCTCGCCAAGCCGCCAGGTGGTGCCATCGTCGAAGGCAAGCCCGTCCTCGCGCAGCATCAAGCCGTAGCGGGCCTTGCCGACGGCCAAATTGGAGAACATGTTGGTGTAGACGCGGTCGAGGAACTCGGCCGCGTGCGGTCCCTGCACCGCGATCTTGCCCAGCGTCGAGACATCGACGATGCCGGCGCTTTCGCGCGTCGCCCTGGCCTCGCGGACATAGGCCTGCTCGACCGTCTCGCCGGGAAGGCCGTAGATCATCGGCCGGTACCAGAGGCCGGCCGAATACATGGTCGCGCCGTTGGCGATGTGCCAGTCATGCATCGGCGTCAGCCGCTGGGGCTTGAGGTCGCCGAAACGCTCGGCAGCAAGGGAGCCGATCGAGACCGCCGTGTAAGGCGGGCGAAAGCGCGTCGTGCCGACCTCGGGGATCGGCTTGCCGAGCGCCTCGGCCATGATCGCAAGGCCAGGCACATTGGAGTTCTTGCCCTGGTCGGTCGCCATGCCGAGCGTGGTGTAGCGCTTCAGGTGCTCCACCGATACGAAACCTTCGCGATGCGCCAGCCGCACGTCCTCGGCGGTGACATCGTGCTGGAAGTCGACAAAGCTCTTGCCCTTGGCCTTGATCTCGAAGACCGGTGCCGGATCTGGATCGCCCGGTGCGGCCTCGACGATCGGCAGGGCTGCGGGCGCCGCCGTTCCGCCGGCAGCCGAAACGCCGGCCGCGCGGCCCTCGGCGATGGCTTCGGCGGTGGAGAAGCTGCCGGTGAAGGCGCCGGCACCGATCCAGCGCTGCGTTGGCCTGGGCGGCAGGAAGGCCTGCCTGGCCGGGTCCCATTCAGCCTTGGCGCCCGCCTGGCTGGCGAGATGAATGGTCGGCGACCAGCCGCCCGACATCAGAAGGCTGTCGGCATGGATGCTGCGCTCGTCGCCACTCAGCGTGCCGCCCGTGGCATCGAAGCGCTGCACCTTGAGACCGGTGAGGGCCTTGCCGCCTTCGGTCGCAACCACGGCATGGCCGTCCAGAAGCTCGGCCTCGGCCTCGCCGGCGAGCCGGCGCATGTCGTTCGAGACGTCGGCGCGGACATCGACGATGGCAACGATGGCCGCGCCGGCCTTCTTCAAGGCAACGGCCGAGCGGTAGGCGCTGTCGTTATTGGTGAAGAGCGCGACGCGCTGTCCCGGCAGCACGCCATATTCATTGACGTAACGTTCCGCCGCATGCGCCAGCATGACGCCGGGACGGTCGTTGCCCGGAAACACCAGCGGCCGCTCGAAGGAACCGGTGGCGAGGACCACCGTGCTGGCGCGGATCGCCCAGTAGCGCTGGCGCGGCTCGCCCTTGGCTGGCGTTTCCTTATGATCGGTCACCCGTTCGAGGGCGGCCAGCGTGTTGCCGTCGTAATAGCCCCACACCGTCGTGCGCGGCAAAAGCCGCACATTGTCGTTGCCTCCGAGCTGCGCGACCGTGCGCTGGGCCCATTCGGCGGCAGGCATGCCGTCGATGATTTCGCCCGACCAGTTGGCGGAGCCGCCAAAATGGGCTTCGAGATCTGCGAGGATGACGCGGACGCCCTGGTCGGCGGCGGCTTTCGCCGCCATCAGGCCGGCGGGGCCGGAGCCGACGACCAGCACGTCGCAAAAGGCGTTCATGCGCTCGTAGCGAGACGGATCGGGAGCGGTGCCAGCCTTGCCAAGGCCGGCGGCGCGACGGATGAAATGCTCGCAGAACATCCAGAAGCGCGTGCCCTTCAGCGGGCCGATCACCGGCCCCATGAAGGTCTTGTAGTAGAAGCCGGCCGACAGGAGCTTGCCGCCGAGCTGGTTGAGGGCGCCGATATCCCAGGCGAGCGAGGGGGTACGGTTCTGGCTGACGGCGACGAGCCCGTCGTAGATTTCGACCATGGTCGCCGCGATGTTGGGCTCGCGCACCTCGCCGCGCAGCACAGTCACCAGCGCGTTCGGCTCCTCGACGCCGGCGGCGAGCAGGCCGCGCGGGCGATGGTATTTGAACGAGCGACCGAACAGCGTCACGCCATTGGCGAGCAGCGCCGAGGCCAGCGTGTCGCCGGCATGACCGGTGTAAGGCGCGCCGTCGAAGGTGAAGCGGATGGTGCGCAGCCGGTCGATCCGGCCGCCGGTCTCTGTGCGGCGGGGGCTCACGAGCGGCTCTCCGTCTTGTGGCCGCCACGGGCGAATGCGGTGCTCAGGATTTCGTGCGAGATCGTGTTGCGCACGACCCTGAGATGCGCGCGGCAACCGCCGGAATGCTGCCAGATCTCATTGTGATCGCCGGCCGGATTGAGCCGGTCGTAGACATAGGCGTTCCAGGCGTCGAGGTCCTGCGAGGCGGGCTGCGGCCGCTCGCGGTTACCGTCGCCCTGGTAAGTGAATTCGATGACGTCGCGCGGGCCGCAATAGGGACAGGTGATCAGCATTTTCAATCCAAACCCTAGTGCAATCTGGGCGTCGCGCCCTGGCCTTTGTCGTCGATGACGAGGCCGCGGTAGAAACGGTCGAGCGTGAAGGGCGCGTTGAATTCGTGCGGCTCGTCCTTGGCAATGGTGTAGGCAAAGCACCAGCCGGAGGCCGGCGTCGCCTTGAAGCCGCCATAGCACCAGCCGCAATTGAGATACATGCCCGGCAGCGGACCGGCGGCGATGATCGGCGAGCCGTCCATCGTCATGTCGCACAGACCGCCCCAGGAGCGCAGCATGCGCACGCGCGCCAGGCCGGGAAACAGCGCCACCATCTCGCTCATCACCTCATCGACGATCGGCAGGCTGCCGCGCTGGGCGTAGCTGTTGTAGCCGTCGAGGTCGCCGCCATAGACCAGGCCGCCCTTGTCGGACTGCGAGATGTAGAAATGGCCCATGCCGAAGGTGAGAACGGTGTCGACGACAGGCTTCAGCGATTCCGAGACGAAGGCCTGCAGCACGTGGCTTTCGATCGGCATGTGCGAGATGCCGGCAAGCTGCATGACGCGGCCGGTGCTGCCGGCAACCGCAAGCGCGACCTTCTTGGCGCGGATCTCGCCGCGCGTCGTCGAAACGCCGGTGATGCGGTCGCCGTCGCGCAGGAAGCCGGTGACCTCGCAATTCTCGATAATATCGACGCCGCGCCGGTCGGCGCCGCGCGCATAGCCCCAGGCGACCGCGTCGTGCCGGGCCGTGCCGGCGCGCGGCTGCATCAGCCCGCCAAGGACGGGAAAGCGTGCCGACCCTGAGACATCCAGCGCCGGGACAAGCCGCTTGATGCGGTCGACGCTCATCAGCTCGGCGTCGACGCCGAGATGGCGCATGGCGTTGCCGCGCTTGGCATAATCGTCGAGCTGGGCGGGCGTGTGCGCGAGGTTCAGGCAGCCGCGCTGCGAGAACATGACGTTGTAGTTGAGGTCGTGCGAGAGATTCTCCCACAGCTTCATCGAGTGTTCGTAGAAGCGGGTGTTCTGCGGCAAGAGATAGTTGGAGCGCACCGCCGTGGTGTTGCGGCCGACATTGCCGGAGCCGAGCCAGCCCTTTTCCAGCACCGCGACATTGGTGATGCCGTGTTCCTTGGCGAGATAATAGGCGGTCGAAAGACCGTGGCCACCGCCGCCGATGACGATCACGTCATAGGAAGCCTTGGGGTCCGGCTTACGCCAGGCGGGCTTCCAATCCTTGTTGCCGGTCAGCGCGTTCTTGAGCAGCGAGAAGGCTGAATATTCCGCCATTCTTCCTATCGTCCTTATGATGCGAGGCGGCAGACTATAGAGCAGGCGGGAAGCGCAAAGCCAAGATTGCGCCATCGCTTTTCGACAGGCCGACTATCGCCGACACGATCGGGACGGCTTGCCGCCCGATATGCCGGTCTTTATCAAGAGCGGAAATTTCGAGAATTTTCGGCCGCGAGTCGCCAACAACGCCATGTTCCTCCACCTGCTACGCCTGGTTCTGGTCGTCATCGTCGCTGTCTTCGCGCAGCCGGCGCTGGACGCGTCGGCGCAGGCGATCGGCCATGGCTCGTCACAACTCATCGCCGACCAGACCAAGGCCATCCAGGACCTGACGGCCAGGACCGACGGCCTGGAAAAGAAACTGAGCGACCCCGACCAGGACGATCCGGGGCTCGTCGACATCCGGTTGCAGCTCGAGGATATTTCGCGCGCGGCGCTGAACAGCGCGCTGGCATTCCGGCAGCGCCTCACCGACATCAACAATCGCGCGGAGGTTCTCGGCCCGCCGCCGGCGCAGGGGCAACCTGCCGAGCCGGTGATCGTCAGCAGCGAGCGCGGCGCGCTCGCCACGGAAAAGGCTCAGATCAACGCGGTCGTCGCCAGCGCGCAAAACCTGTCGATTCGCGTCAACGGCTTGATCGACAAGATCGCCGTCATGCGCAGCGAGCTTTTCCGCAGCGTCATCACCAAGCACTATGACCTGACCGACGCGTTGAGCCCGCAGGCCTTTTCCGACGCGCATGACCAGTTCACGGGCCTCTACAAGGCGGTGTCGTCCTGGGCGAGCTTCGCCGTCAGGTTCAAGTTCCAGGCGATCCTTGCGGCGACGCTTATGGCGCTGGCGCTGGCGGCCGTGCTGTTGATCGGCGGCAGACGCCTGTTCGGCCGCATCTTCGAGGCCGACCCGACCGTCGAGGATCCGTCCTATCTCAGCCGGCTGTCGGTGGCCTTCTGGTCGACGCTGCTGCCGACCCTCGCGCTCGGCGTCTTCTTCGCCTCGGCCGTGTTCTTCTTCAATTATTACAATGTGCTGCGTGGCGATATCGGCACATTCCTCAATGCCTTGCTGACGGTGATCGCCATGGTGTTCTGCGTCAACCGGCTGACCAACGCGGCGCTCGAACCGCGCCTGCCCAACTGGCGCCTGATCCCGGTCGCGACCGGCCGGGCGCGTTGGCTGGTTGGCCTGGCGACCGCCATGGCGCTGGTGCTCGGGTTCAACTACTTCCTGTCGGTCGTCAACGAGAAGATGGGATCGCCGCTTTCGCTGACGATCGCTAGAGGCTTTGTCGCCGCTATCATCGTCGGCGTCATCCTGATCCTGATGGGACTGTTGCGGCCTTTCAGGACGGCTGACGGCTCATGGCGGCCCTGGCCGGCATGGCTTCGCTTCATGGCCATCGCCCTCGGCCTGTTCACCATTGCGGCGGCGCTGCTCGGCTATATCGGCCTGGCGCTTTTCGTCTCGTTCCAGGTCGTGGTGACCGGCACGGTGCTGGTGACGGCCTATATCGGCTTTCTGTCGGCACGCGCGATCGGGGAGGAGGGCGGCTTCGCCGACACGTCGGTCGGGCGATGGCTTTCGGAAAAGTCCAGCTACGAGGATACCGCCCTCGACCAACTCGGGCTGGTCGTCAGCATCGCTATCAACCTGATGATCGTGGCGGTGTTCCTGCCGCTGATCTTGTTGATGTGGGGCTTCCAGCCCGGCGATATCGAGGCCTGGGCCTACAAGCTGGCGACCGGCGTCACGATCGGTTCGGTGACCATCTCCTTCCTCGGCATCCTCAGCGGCATCGTCGTCTTTGCTATCGGCTATTTCCTGACGCGCTGGTTCCAGGGTTGGCTGGACGGATCGGTGATGGCGCGCGGCAAGGTCGATGCCGGCGTGCGCAACTCGATCCGGCTCGGCGTCGGCTATGCCGGCGTGGCGGTCGCCGGCCTGGTCGGCATCTCGGCGGCGGGCATCGATCTTTCCAATCTGGCGCTGGTTGCCGGCGCGCTTTCGCTGGGTATCGGCTTCGGCCTGCAGAACGTCGTCTCGAATTTCGTTTCGGGCCTGATCCTGCTTGCCGAGCGGCCGTTCAAGGTCGGCGACTGGATCGTGGCGGGCGACGTCAGCGGCACGGTGCGGAAGATCAGCGTGCGCGCCACCGAGATAGAGACCTTCCAGCGGCAGGCGGTGATCCTGCCCAACTCGAACCTCATCAACAATGCGGTCGGCAACTGGACGCATCGCAACAAGCTCGGGCGCATCGACATCAAGGTCGGCGTCGCCTATGGCAGCGACGTCAAGCGCGTCCACGCCGTCCTGATGGATATTGCACGCGCCCATCCGATGGTGCTGAAGAATCCCGAGCCGTTCGTTCTCTTCGCCAATTTCGGGGCGGCCGCGCTCGAATTCGAGATCCGCGTGTTCGTCGCCGACATCATGAACGGCAGCGTCGTTCAGAACGACATCCGCTTCGCCATCTTCGATATCTTCGAGGGGGAGAGGATCGAGATACCCTCGACGCCGCGCGCCGTGGTCGAAACGAAGAAGCACGAGGCTTGGCCGATCGACGACGACAAGATCGAAGCCGAATTCGCAGAGCGCGAGAGGCTGGAGGCGGAAGCCGCGGCCGAGCGGGAACGCCTGGCCAAGATGAAGCGCAGGGGCCGCAAGCCCGACCCGGGCTGAGGTGGTATCGACATTCGGATGAGGCCGGCCTGCAAATGGCCACACGCTACGCTCATCCGGCGCCGAAACCGATTGTGGCATGAATGCGGCATTCAGTTGCGGTTCAGGTAACAACTCATATAAGCTTCGATGCAAAGGGCGAGAATGCCTTGCAAATTTGAACAGAGGCGGTGTGCGAAACACCGGAATTGCAATGTGGAAGTCTGTCGTTGCCGCCATCGCTTTGCTGGCCCTGGGCGGTTCGGCTTTCGCCGCCAGCGCGATCAACAGGGACGCTCAGACGCGGACCCTGGTCGTGACCGAAGGCGGCGCCAAGAGCGAGCTGACGCTTGCCGCCGGCGAGACGGTGGAGTTCTGCTCGAACGGCTGCTTCGTCACCCTGCCCAATGGTGACCTCGAAGCCCTGACCGGCTCGGAAACGGTCGAAATCTCGGGTGGCGCGGCCCGCATCAAGTAACCGCTCCCGCAAGATTGCGGGGCCAGATTGGCAAAGGCCGGACCGATGTCCGGCCTTTTATCGTTTCCGGTAGCCGACACTTAACGATGACGGCGAAAACCCGGTAGGACAATGCTCTGCAACCGGACGTTTTAACGTTCGCTGCGTCATGACCCGCTATATCCGACCCGAGGACGCCGGCATACGGCGTGGGTTGAGTTGGCGCGTGATCTTTCCGTGATCGGAGTTTCGGGATCCTGCGCTCTATCGGGGCAGGACCATGGACGCGAGGTCGGACAGGAACGCAATTCCGCTTGCGGTCGATCTCGACGGTACGCTGATTGCAACGGACCTTCTGTGGGAAGGCCTGTTCATCCTGCTCAAGAAGAACCCGCTCTATTTTTTTCTCCTGCCACTCTGGCTGATCGGCGGGCCGGCCCGCCTGAAGCAGGAAATCGCCGGCCGCGTCGACATTGACCCAGCCTCGCTGCCTTACCGCCAGGATCTGCTTGACCGGCTGCGCGCCGAGCACCGGGAGGGTCGCAAGATCGTGCTGGCGACGGGAACGCCGCGCAAATTCGCGGAGGCGATCGCGGCGCATCTCGGCATTTTCGATCATGTGCTTGCGACCGACGGTCCGCACAACATGACCTCCGACAGGAAATGCGCAGCACTTGTCGCCGCCTATGGCGATGCAGGCTTCGACTATGCCGGCAACAGCCGGCACGACCTCAAAGTGTTCGATGCAGCGCGCAACGCGCTCGTGGTGGCGCCCGACCGCAGCGCCCGGCGCTGGCAGGCGGCGCATCAAGCCGATGCCATGCCCTCACCGAGGCCGGCGCTGAGGACCTACGTCAAGATGCTGCGCATGCATCAGTGGCTGAAGAACGCGCTGATCGCCGTGCCGATGGTGCTGTCGCACGAATATTTCAACCCGAACATGATCTGGGAGTGCCTGCTGGCGTTCGTTTCCTTCAGCGCCGTGGCGTCCGCCATCTATATCCTCAACGATTTCTTCGACCTCGCGCTCGACCGCAAGCATCCGACCAAGCGCAACCGGCCTTTCGCCAGCGGCGCATTGTCGATCCCATTCGGTCTCGGCGCGATCGTCGCGCTGCTTGCGATCGGCATCGCCGCAAGCCTCTTCCTTCCGATCGAATTCCTTGGCGTGCTTGCCGGCTATTTGGCCGTCACCACCGCCTATTCGCTGTCGTTCAAGCGCATGCTTCTGATCGATGTGCTGACGCTTGCGGGCCTCTACACGATCCGCGTGCTGGCGGGCGCGGCCGCCACCGGCGTCGACGTCTCCTTCTGGCTGCTTGCCTTCTCGATCTTCTTCTTCCTGTCGCTGGCGCTGGTGAAGCGCTTCGTCGAGTTGCGCACCACGGCCATCCCGCCCGGCGAGCGCATCGCCGGCCGCGGCTATCGCACCGAGGACCAGGAGATCGTCGCCCAGGCCGGCATGGCATCGGCCTTCTCCTCGGCACTGGTCCTGGCGCTCTATATGGACAGCCCGGCGGTGCGCGAGCTCTATCCGCATCCCTGGCTGATATGGCCGCTGGCGCCGATCGTGCTTTATCTCACGATGCGCGTCTGGATCCTCGCCCGCCGCGACGAGATGCATGACGACCCGGTCGTCTTCATCATCCGCGACTGGCGCAGCCAGATCGTCGTCGCCATCGGCGCGGTCTTCCTCGTCGCCGGAGGCTGGTGATGGGGCACGAGCGCTTCGGCAGCTTCGGACTGGCGACCCCGCCGGCGCGCAAGGCGATCCCGGCGGACGAGGCGATCGCCTTGCTTAAACGCGGCGAGGCGAAGACCGGTTCGCTGCTCGGATACGGCAATGGCCGCTCCTATGGCGACAGTTGCCAGAACGATGCGGGCATGGTGGTCGACATGCGGCCGCTCGACCGCATCCGTTCCTTCAATGCCGAGACCGGCGTGCTCGAGGCCGATGCCGGCACGCTGCTTTGCGATATCATCGCTTATGCCGCGCCCTACGGGTTCTTTCCGGCCGTGGTTCCAGGCACCCAATTCGTGACACTGGGCGGCGCGATCGCCAACGACGTCCACGGCAAGAACCATCATCGGCGCGGCACCTTCGGCTGCCATGTCGAGGCTTTGACGCTGCTTCGGTCCGACGGCCGGACCCATCGCTGTTCGGCGACTGACAACGCCCGTCTGTTCGGGGCGACGATCGGCGGCATGGGGCTGACCGGGCTTATCCTTTCGGCATCGGTCAAGCTGATGCGGGTTCCCTCGCTCGACATCATGGAAAGCGTGACGCGGTTTCGCGATCTCGGCGAATTCTTCGATCTTGCCGAGGCTGCCGACCAAGCCAACGAATATGCCGTCGCCTGGATCGATCAGCTTGCCAGCGGCCACGGACGCGGACGCGGCCTGTTGTTCACCGGCAACCATGCCGAAAACGGCTCGCACGCCGCGGCGCGCGCCGGCAGCCGGTTCTCCGTGCCGGTGCAGCCACCATTCAATGTCCTCAATCGGCCCTTCCTCACCGTCTTCAACGCGGCCTACCGCTGGAAGAAGGGCAAGTCCCAGGCTCCGCGCCAGGCAGGCTATCAGGGCTTCTTCTTTCCGCTCGACGGGGTCCGCGACTGGAACCGGCTCTACGGGCCGCGCGGGCTTTTCCAGCACCAAAGCGTGGTGCCAGAGGCGAATGCGCGCCGCATCGTGCCTGTGCTGCTCGACGCCGCACGGCGGGCAGGGCAGGGATCGTTCCTGACCGTGCTCAAGCGCTTCGGCGACGTCCGCTCGCCGGCGCTGCTGTCGTTCCCGCGGCCCGGCTATACGCTGACGCTCGATTTCCCCAACCGGGGCGAAAGGACGTTGCGGCTGCTCGCCGAACTCGACCGCATCGCGGTCGAGGCTGGCGGCGCGGTGAACCCCTACAAGGACGCCCGGATGGGACCTGAGGCATTCGCCGCGTCGTTCCCGCAATGGCAGCGGCTGGAGGCGCTTCGCGACCCGGCTTTCCTGTCGAGCTTCTGGATACGGACGGCAAAAAGACTGGATGCAACGAGAGGCGTTTTTGAAGCCGCAGAATGGATAAAAGTCGAATAAATCGTGGTAAATGAAAGGTTATACCGTGGTTTACTCAAAGCATCGTCGAGGCTTCACGAAATATTTGTGGGTTTGTAATAGGATCGCCCAAGGGCGGGGTGGCAACAATGAAATACATAATCTTCATTCTCTTTACGGTCATGACCAATGCCGCAGCGCAGCTGATGCTGAAGCAGGGCATGATGTCGATTGGGCCGGTCTCCTTCGAAGGCGTCAATCCGCTCGTCAAGCTCTTGCAGATCGTGTTCAGCCCCTGGGTGTTCCTCGGCCTGTGCACCTTCGTCATCTCGATGGCATCGCATCTCTACGTGCTGTCCAAGGTCGAGCTCAGCTTCGCCTATCCGTTCCTCAGCCTCGCTTATGTCGCCGTGGCGATCTTTGCCTATTTCGTCTTCCGCGAGGACCTCAATGGCTGGCGCATCGCCGGCATCGCCTGCATCTGCGTCGGCACGGTGCTGATCGCGCAGAGTGGCCGGGGAATGGGCGAGCAGGGGCATGAGGATCAGACAGCATCCATCAATCCCGACAAGATCGGCATAAGCGAGATCGTTCGATGAGACATGTGATCTTCGGCGGCGACGGCTTCGTCGGCCGCCATCTTGCCCCCAAGCTCGCCGCCGACGGCGAGGATGTCGTCGTCGCCGATATCGTCAAGAGCGACCTGTCGCATTACCGCTCCATGCGTTTCGTCACCTGCGACGTCACCGATCCGGCCTCGATCGCGGCGGTCGGTCTCAAGGCCGGCGACATGGTCTACAATCTTTCGGCCAAGATGCTGTCGCCGATCCAGGTGCGCGCCAAGCGGCACGATTTCTTCTTCCCGGTGAATTTCCACGGCACCGAGAACATCATCAAGGCGATGGACAAGGCCGGCGCCTCGAAGCTTATCCACTATACGACCGACATGATCTACGGCCACACGGTCGTGCTGCCGATGACAGAGGATCATCCGGTCGCGCCGCTCGGCGAGTACGGGCTGTCGAAGCTCAAGACCGAGGAGCTTGCCGCCGAATGGCGCAAGCGCGGCATGTCGATCTCGCTGTTTAGGCCGCGCCTGATCATCGGTCCCGGCCGCCTCGGCATCCTGGAAAAGCTGTTCAAGCTGATCGACTGGAATTTTCCGGTGCCGATGATCGGCTCGGGCAGGAACCCTTACCAGTTCATCTCGGTGTTCGACTGCGCCGAAGCCGCCCGCGCGGCCTGGAAAGCCGGCGTGCCGAACGAGGTCTACAATCTGGGCTCCCTCAATCCGCCGCCGGTCAAAGAACTGCTCGGCGACCTGATCAAGCATGCCGGCTCCAAGTCGATCCTGGTGCCGACGCCCGGCTGGGCGGTCAAGCGCACGCTCGACCTGCTCGATTGGTTGAACATGCCGATCATGGATCCCGAACAGTATCTGATCGCCGACGAGGAATGCCTGCTCGACGTGTCCAAGGCCGAGCGCCAGCTCGGCTGGGTGCCGCAATATCGCGACGAGGACATGCTGATCGCCGCCTACAACGAATATCGCGCCAAGATGGACGCCCACGCCGTTGCCACCAGACAGGTTCCCGCCGAATAGAGCGCGAAGGGGAGATTTTTCAGATGACCGTCATGGCCAAGCCGGAACATACCGGAACGCGCACGCTGGTCGACGCGCCAGCGCTTTCGCCCACAGCAATCGCCAAGCCCGACCTGATCAGCGTCGAGCAGGCCAAGGCGATGGACATCGCCCGCATCACCGACCTGTTCAAGGCGCATCTCAACCCTGGACAGTTGCATTTCATGAAGCTGCTCGGCTTTCACAAGGTCAAGATCGAGCGCGCCGAGGGCATGTTCTATATCGACCAGAACGGCCGCAAGATCCTCGACTTCTTCGGCGGCTTCGGCTCGCTGGCCTTCGGCCACAACCACCCGCGCATTTTGGAAGCCCGGAAGAAATTCCAGGAGGAGAAGCGCCAGGAGATCGCCATCGCCTTCATGTCGCAATATGCGGCAGCTCTCGCGCACAACATCGCCAAATGCTCGCCCGGCGATCTCGACATGGTGTTCCTGGGCTCGTCGGGTTCTGAGGCCATGGAAGCGGCGGTGAAGCTTGCCGAGCGCGCCGCCGGCCCGAAGCGGCCGAAAATCGTCTATGCCGAGAATTCCTTCCACGGCAAGACCAAGGGCGTATTGGCGATCACCGACGGCCAGCTCTACCGAGCCGATTTCAAGGTGGCAGACAATGTCGTGCGCGTTCCCTTCGCCGACATCGACGCCGTCGAGCGCCTTTTCAAGACCGATCCGGAGATCGGCGTCATCGTGCTGGAAACCATCCAGGGCGGCGGCGGCATCATCCAGGCGCCCATGGAATACTGGCAGAAGCTGCGCGCGCTTTGCGACCGCTATGGCGTGCTGTGGGTCGCCGACGAGGTGCAGTGCGGCTATGGCCGCTCGGGCCGTTTCTATGCCTTCGAGCATTATGGCGTGGTGCCGGATGTGACGGCGCTGGCGAAATCGCTCGGCGCCGGCAAGGCGGCGGTCGGCGCGATGATCGCGAGGCGCGACGTCTACATGAAGGCCTATGGCACGCCGAAGACGGCGATGATCCATGCCATGGCCACTTTCGGCGGCATGGGCGAGGCCTGCGTCACCGCGATCGAGGGCATCAACGTGCTCTATGATGAGGGGCTGATCGACAACGCCGCCTCGACGGGCGACTACCTTCTGCAGCGGCTGCAGGCGCTCAAGGAAAAATATCCGAAAATCATCAAGGACGTGCGCGGCAAGGGTCTCATGATCGGGCTCGAGTTCCACGATTTCTCGCAGACCCTGCCGATGGTGCTCAGACCGGTGGTGAGCGTGCTCGACGACAAGCTTAAGGGCTCGCTGTCGGGCTTCGTCGGCGCGCTGCTGCTGCGCGACTACGACGTGCTCGTCGCCTTCACCGAATACAACCGCAACGTCATCCGACTCGAGCCGCCGCTGATCTGCCGGCCCGAGCATGTCGATCGTTTCGTCGACGCCTTCGACAGCCTGTTGTCGCGCGGCATCGTGGCGATCGTGAAGGATTTCGTGAAAAGCCAGGTCGGTAAATAGAGGCCGCCGAGGATGCTGACCAGGCCGTCCGCTCCGAGCAATCCGCTGGAACGGCTGACCGGCGCCGGCCTGGCGTGGGGCGAGGGAGCTTACGCGAAATGGGCCGCGTCGATCGGCGCGGTCGCCTTCTCGCTCTATATCCTGCTGACCGCCGCGACCGCCTGGTTCATGCCCGACGCCAACTGGGACATGCTGCCTTATCTGGCGATCGCAGAGGAAAGCGCCTATCCCGATCCCCAGGCGCTGCATGACTATGCCTATGGCATGGTCAAGGCGGGCGTGTCGGCCGGCAATTACAAGGCGCTGACCGACGACGGCGGCGGTTTCCGCAGCCATATGGCGCAGAACGCTGCCGACTTCCATTCGCTGCTCGGCATGTACCGGATCAAGTTCCTTTATGCTGAGATCCTGTCCGGCCTCAGCGATGTCGTCTCGCCGGTCGAGGCGATGCGGCTGGTGCAGGTGTTTTCCGTGCTTCTGTTCGGCGCCATAACGCTCGCCTGGCTGCGCGCGGAAGGCGCGCTGGCGCTGGCGCCTGTCGTCGGCGCGGTGCTGATCATGGCCGATCTCGGCGATGCCGCGCGCGCCTCGACACCGGACCTTCTATGCTCGGCGCTGTTCCTAGGCGGCACCTTTGCCTATGTGCGCAAGCGCGAGGCGGCGACGGCGGTCCTGCTGTTCCTGGCTTTCATGGCTAGGCCCGACAACATCGTCTTCCTCGCCATTTTCGCGACGCTGCTCGTCGCTTTCCGTGAGAAGGCATGGGGCGCGCTGGCAGGCTTCGCGGCCTCTTTCGTCGCCTATTTCGCCATTTCGCATTGGGCCCAGCATCCCGGCTGGTGGCCGCATCTTTGGTTTTCCAGTATCGAGCAGCACTACAACATGGACGGGTTCGAGCCGCCGTTCTCCGTGGCCGCCTACCTGAAGGCCTTCGCCGCCTCGGTGATCCGCGCCATCAGTGTCAACAGCTGGGTCGGCGTATCGGTCCTGGCACTGGCCGGATGGTACAGCTTGAGCCGCGCCGGCTTCCGGCTCGACCGCCGCGCCGGCATCCTGCTGGCGGCGCTTGTGCTCGGCGTGCTGGCGAAGTTCACCGTTTTCCCGATTCACGACACCCGCATCTACTTCCCCAATCTTCTGCCGCCCTTGCTGCTCCTGGCCACCCCGCTGATGGCACTGTGGGCATCGGCAAGCCAAGGCAGGCACCGCGCCGCGCTGCAGGTCATTCCCTGAGACAAGTCATGAGCTCGCTTTCCAGTCTCGCGCGCATCCTTCTGTCGCTCGGCCTTCCGGTCGGCCTGCTCGATCGCGGCCCCTCCCTGCACGGCACGAAATTCCTGGCAAAGGCCGCGCTCAAGGCACGTTTCGGCAATGGCCGGCCGTTCCAGATGGTCAATGTCGGCGCCTGCGACGGCGCGCTTTTCGACGACGTGACGCCCTGGCTGCATCGCATTGCGGGGGCGCACGCGATGCTGGTCGAGCCGATCCCGTACAATCAGAAGCGGCTGCGCGCCAACTATCCGGATACCAGCCGCTTTGTCATAGAGCCGGTGGCGGTGACCAGGACCAAGGGCACGATCACGGTCCATACATTCGATGCCGCGGCGCTTGAAGCCGGCACGCTGCCGATCGAGTTCATCGGCTGCTCGTCGGTCACCGACACCAATCTGATGTCGGGCAAGAACGCCTGGGGCGAGGCGGACGCCAACTTCAACAGGTTCGCGCCGCACCTGAAGGACATCGAAGTGCCGTCGGAGATTTTGCAGACGCTGCTCGACCGCAACGGCATCACCCACATAGACGCTTTCCTGGTCGACTGCGAAGGCGCCGACTGGATGGTGTTCGAACAGCTCGACCTTGAGCGCTATCGCCCGGGCATGATCAAGATCGAGGTCGGCGCGCTGCCGGCCGCCGAGATCGGCCAGGTCGTGGTCAAGCTCAAGACCGCCGGCTATCAGGTCGGCTTCCAAGCCGAGGACGTCTGGGCATTCGCCTGAGCTTAACCGCATCCAGTACCACGCTTGCGCGCGGGGTCGCGCCGTACCTGCGGCGTGTCGCAAACAGGCGGTAGCTCAATCCGCGACCTCTGCATATTGTGCGCCATTCGAAGGGCGCGCAAACGCGTCCGTCCATCATTCCGGAGTCGCGGGCAATGGCAGAGTTTCCGAAAAAGGCGAAGGTCGTCATCGTCGGCCTGGGCGGTATCGTCGGCGCTTCGGTCGCGCATCACCTGATCGAGCGCGGCTGGGACGATATCGTCGGCATCGACAAGTCGGGCATCCCGACCGATATCGGCTCGACGGCGCACGCCTCGGACTTCTGCTACACGACCAGCCACGACTTCCTGTCCTGCTGGACGACGCTCTACTCGATCGATTTCTACGAGAAGATGGGCCACTACGCCCGCGTCGGCGGCCTTGAGGTCGCCCGCGTCGGCGACGACGCCCGCATGGATGAGATCAAGCGCAAGATCGCCTCGGCAAAATCCTTCGGCACCCGCGCGCGGCTGATCGAGCCGGCCGAGATCAAGGAAAAATTCCCGCTGATCGAGGAGCATCTGGTGCAAGGCGGCCTGTGGGATCCGGATGCCGGCCTCGTCATCCCGCGCTCGCAGACGGTTGCCGGCAAGCTGGTCGATCAAGGAGTTGCCGCCGGCAAGCTCCAGGCTTTCGCGAACACCTCGGCCAAGGAGCTGATCGTCGAGAACGGCCGCATCAAGGGTGTGGTGACCGAGCGCGGCACGATCGAGGCCGATTATGTCGTGGTCTGCACCGGCATTTGGGGCCGGCTCACCGCCGCGCTGGTCGGGGAGGACCTGCCGGTCATGCCGATCGACCATCCGCTGACATTCTTCGGCCCCTACAACGAGTTTGCCGGAACCGGCAAGGAGATCGGCTGGCCGCTGCTGCGCGACCAGGGCAACTCTGCCTATATGCGCGACACCGGCGACCCGAAGACCGCCGAGGGCGGGCAGATCGAATGGGGCTACTACGAGGAGACCAATCCGCGTCTGTGCCACCCGCGCGATCTCCTTGAAAAAGACCAGGCGCGGCTCTCGCCGTCGCAGCGCGACCTCGATATGGAGCAGATCATGGCGCCGCTGGAGCGCGCCATGGAGCTGACGCCGATCCTCGGTGAGCTCGGATATAACGAAGGCCATTCCTTCAACGGCCTGCTGCAGGTGACCACCGATGGCGGCCCGTCGATGGGCGAAAGCCAGAAGGTGAGGGGGCTGTGGTATGCCGTCGCCATCTGGGTGAAGGACGGCCCGGGCATGGGCAAGCTGATCGCTGACTGGATGACCGACGGCCGTACGTCAATCGACCATCACGCGATCGACTATTCGCGTTTCTACCCGCACCAGACCAAGGAACAGTTCATCTGGGATCGCTGCACCGAAACGGCGATGAAGGTCTACAATCCGGCGGTGCATCCGCGCGAGCCCTTCTCCAAGGGCCGCAACATCCGCCGCTCGCCGTTCTATGAGCGCGAGAAGGAACTCGGCGGCTATTTCATGGAGTTGGGCGGCTGGGAGCGCGCCCATGGCTACGCGGCCAACGAGCATCTCCTCGAGAAGTACGGCAACCGCGTGCCGGTGCGCGAGAACGAGTGGGACAATCGCCATTTCTGGCGCGTCTCGAACGCCGAGCACCTGGCGATGAGCGAGGATTGCGGCATCGTCAACCTGTCGCATTTCTCGATGTATGACATCGAAGGGCCCGACCATGTCGCGCTGCTGGAATGGCTGTGCGCGGCCAAGATCGGCGGCGACAACAATATCGGCAAGGGCATCTACACCCACTTCCTCGACGAGGAAGGCATGGTGCGCGCCGACTTCACCGTCATCCGCATGGCCGATCGGTGCCGGCTGATCGACGGCGCAGACGCCGGCCCGCGCGACTTCCGCTACATGCAGCGCACCGCACAGGACAAAGGCTTTGACGTCACCATCACCGACGTGACGGAGAAATACGTCACCATCGGCATCTGGGGGCCGAATGCGCGCACGACCCTGCAGAAGGTGGTCGAGGATCCGAACGGGCTGACGCCGGAGAATTTCCCGTTCGCGGCAATCAAGCCGATCCGCATCGGCGGCAAGGACGTCACCGCCTTCCGCATCTCCTATGTCGGCGAGCAGGGCTGGGAACTGCATATGCGCTACGAGGACGGTCTGGCCGTCTGGGACGCGCTGCGCTCGACCGGCGTCATGCCGTTCGGCGTCGAGACCTATGCCAACACGCGCCGCATGGAAAAGAGCCTCAGGCTGCAAAACGCCGATCTCTTGACCGAATACAATCTGCTCGAGGCCGACCTTGCCCGTCCGAAGGTCAAGGAGAACGACTTCTGCGGCAAGGCCAAGCATCTAGAGTATCGCGCCCGCGAGCATCAGCCGGCGATCCTGTGCACGCTGGTAATGACCGACAACAAGGACGCCAAGGGCGTCGCGCGCTATCCGGTCGGCACCATGCCGGTGCAGGATCCCGCGACGGGCGAGACGCTGGTCGACGAGCTCGGCCGCCGCTCCTTCACCACTTCGGTCGCCTACGGTCCGACCATCGGCAAGAACATCGCGCTTGCCTATCTGCCCTGGGCCTATTGTCAGGAAGGGCGCAAGCTGCAGGTCGAGTATTTTAGCGAGACCTATCCGGTCGAGGTGGCCGGCGTCGGCTACAAGCCGCTCTACGACCCGGAGAACCTCAAGCCGCGGAGCTGACAACCGGCGCAATAGCGGCAACTGGTCGGAAAAGCTTTGGCCTTCCTCGGAAGGCCTTCAGGCTTGGCTTGATGTGCTGGGGGCCAACGGCTTATGTGGCCCATCAGCAGCCCGCGAAAGCCACACGCACCATGCGCATCCTTTCCGACGCCTTCATTCCCGAACTGCCCAACCGCTACAACGGCAAGGTGCGCGAGAACTACGATCTGCCGGACGGGCGCCGCATCATCATCGCCACCGATCGTCTAAGCGCGTTCGACACGATCCTGGCCTCGATACCTTTCAAGGGGCAGGTTCTCACCCAGACGGCGCGCTACTGGTTCGAGGAGACCGCCGACATCTGCCCCAACCACGTGCTGGAATATCCCGATCCCAACGTCGTCGTCGGCAGGCGGCTCGACATGCTGCCGGTCGAGATCGTGGTGCGCGGCTATCTGGCGGGGACCACCAGCACCTCGATCCTGACCAAATACAGGAAGGGCGAACGGAGCTTCTACGGTCACATCTTTCCCGATGGGCTGCGCGACAATGAAAAGCTGCCGCAAGCGATCATCACGCCGACCAGCAAGGCCCCCAGCGGCGGCCATGACGAGCCGCTGTCGAAAGCCGAGATCATCGAACAGCGGCTGCTCACGCAGGCGCAGTGGGACACCGTATCGCGTTATGCGCTGCAACTGTTCGCCCGCGGCCAGCAGCGCGCCGCCGAACGCGGCCTGATCCTGGCCGACACCAAATATGAGTTCGGCACCGCGCCGGACGGCGCCATCGTGCTGGCTGACGAAATCCACACGCCCGACAGCAGCCGCTACTGGATCGCGGCGAGCTACGACGAGGCGTTCGAAAGCGGCGGACGGCCGCAGAGTTTCGACAAGGACTTCATCCGGTCGTGGGTGTCGGCGCGCTGCGATCCCTACAAGGATCCTATCCCCAGAATCCCGGACGAGATCGTCAACCAGGCCTCGGCGGTCTATATCCAGGCCTACGAGGCGATCACGGGCGCGAAATTCGTGCCCGACCTTTCCGGTGACAGCGTGCTGGAACGCATCCGTTCGAATCTCGCGCGGTATTTTTGAGCAATTCCGTGGCGGCGGAATCCGATGCCCGGATTCCCAGCTTCTGCGCGCGGCGATTTTCGCCTAACCTTGCTCCATGTCTGCTTATGCCCGTGCAAGGCATATTTTTTTAGGCAGTGCCGCGCTGGCGCTGGCGCTCTGGTTGACGCCGGCAGCTTCTCCCGCCGAACCCGTCGATGTCGAGCTGGTACTGGCGGTCGATGTCTCGCTCTCGATGTCGCCGGCCGAGCTTGAGATCCAGCGCCACGGTTATGCCGCGGCGCTGACGCATGACAATGTGCTGAAGACCATCGCCGACGGCGCCTACGGCAAGATCGCGGTAACTTATGTCGAGTGGGCGGGCACGACCTGGCAGCGCGTCATCGTGCCGTGGACGGTGATCGCCAACCGCGACGATGCCGAGAAGGTGGTGGCGCAACTCAATGCCAGCCCGCCGGACAGCGCCCGGCGGACCTCGATCTCCGGCGCGCTGAGCTTCGGCAGCGACCTCTTCGCCGAGAGCGGATTCCAGGGAACCAAGCGCGTCATCGACATCTCCGGCGACGGGCCCAACAATCAGGGCGCGCCGGTCGACCTCACGCGCGACGAGGTGGTCAAGCAAGGCATCACCATCAACGGGCTGCCGTTGATGACGCGCGGCGGTTTCAGCGGCGCCTTCGACGTTGAGAATCTCGACCGCTATTACAGCGACTGCGTCATCGGCGGACCGGGCGCCTTCATGATCCCGGTCAATGACTGGACGCAGTTTCCCGAAGCGATCCGCCGCAAGCTGGTGCTCGAGCTTGCCGGTCCCGCTTCGCTGCAATGGGCGGCGCAAGAGGCCGCGCATCCGCCGGTCGTGCTCGCCGACGACGGGCCGGCGGCGGACTGCCTGGCGGGCGAGAAGATGTGGCGCAACCGCGGCTGGGGCACGCCGTGAGCAATCGAGAAGCCCCTCAAGGTCCGCCGGCGTGCGCCGGATTGGACCATCGTCCAGTGCGGCTTCTGCTTCATTGACAAGCCTTTTGGGGTCTGTGAGACAATTCGAGCTCACCACAAAAAGGGGAACCACAATGAAAAGAACCTCCATCTTCGCGGCGGCGCTGACGGCGGCCGCGGTGCTTAGCGCGCCGGCGATGGCCGCGACGTCGCTCACCATCGGCATCAGCGGCTGGACCGGCTTCGCGCCTCTGACCTTGGCCAAGCAGGCCGGGCTTTTCGAAAAGCACGGGCTGGACGTCACCCTCAAGAAAGTGCCGCAGGCGAGCCGCCCGCTGGCCATTGCCAGCGGCGACCTGCAATGCGCGGCAACCACGGTCGAGACCTGGATGGTGTGGAACGCCAGCGGCGTCACCACCAAGCAGATCTTCCAGCTCGACAAATCCTATGGCGCCGACGGCATCGTCGTGCGCAACGACATCAAGACCGTCGCCGATCTCAAGGGCAAGAATGTCGCCTCGTCCGCGCCCGGAACCTCGCCCTATTTCCTGCTCGCCTGGGTGCTCAACAAGAACGGCATGTCGACCAAGGACGTCACCGTCGTCAACCTGGAGCCGGACGCGGCGGCGCAAGCCTTCCTCGCCGGCCAGAACGATGCCGCCGTCACCTACGAGCCCTTCATCTCAGCCGTGCGCGACAAGGCGGACCAGGGCCATATCCTGGCGACCACGCTAGATTATCCGATGGTGCTGGATACGGTCGGCTGCACGCCGGATTTCCTCAAGGCCAATCCCGATGCCGCCAAGGCGCTCGCCGACAGCTATTTCGACGCGCTCGACATGATCAAGAAGGATCCGCAGAAATCCTACGAGATCATGGGAGCCGACGTGAAGCAGTCGGCCAAGGAGTTCGAGGACTCGGCCAAGTACCTGAAATGGGCCGACAAGGCCGAGAACAAGCAGTTCTTCACCAAGGATTTTCAGGACTTTTCCAAGACCGCGGCAGAGCTTCTGCTGCAGATGGGGCTGATCAAGGAAGCGCCGGATGTGTCGACGCTTGCAGACACCAGCGCGATCGCCGACTGATCGCGTATCGCCCGATCGGCGGTGTCACGCCGCCGATCCCTCCTCTCAAGGACTTCCTGATGCTGCGCCCCTTGCACCCCGTTGCACCGGGCACGCGAACCGTGCTCGGCATCGCCTTCTTTGTTCTGTTCGTGGCGTTCTGGGCGTGGATCACGCTCGGCGGCCACGTGAACCGGATCTTTCTCGCCGATCCGCTGTCGATGCTGAAGGACGGCTGGCGGCTGCTTACCGAGGATCGTTTCTGGCTGGATATACTGATCACCATCTGGCGTGTTTTCGGCGGCTTCGTGCTGGCGTCGATCGTCGCGGTGCCGATCGGCATCGCCATGGGCGCCTGGAAGCCGGTCGAAGCCTTCCTCGAACCGTTCGTATCCTTTGCGCGCTACCTGCCGGCATCGGCCTTTATTCCGCTGCTGATCCTGTGGGCCGGCATCGGCGAGCTCGAAAAGCTGCTGGTGATCTTCGTCGGCTCGGTGTTCCAGATCATCCTGATCATCGCGGTCAAGGTCGGCGCCACGAGGCGGGACCTTGTCGAAGCTGCCTACACGCTGGGAGCGACCGACAATGGCATCGTCAAGCGCGTCATCATGCCGGCCAACGCGCCGGAGATCGCCGAGACGCTGCGGCTGGTGCTCGGCTGGGCCTGGACCTATGTCATCGTCGCCGAGCTGATCGGCTCCTCGTCGGGCATCGGCTACATGATCATCAACAGCCAGTCGCGGCTGGCGACGGGTCAAATCATCTTCGGCATTATCGTCATCGGGCTGATCGGGCTTCTGTCCGATTTCGCCTTCAAGGCGCTCAACCGCTGGCTCTATCCATGGAGCCTGGCGTGAGCAAGCTTCTGATCGAGGGTGTCTCGCGGACCTTTGCCGGGGTCAGGGGCGGGGAGCCGGTGCGAGCGCTGCAGCCGGTTGAGCTGTCCGTTTCGGCGAATGATTTCATCACCATCCTGGGACCGTCCGGCTGCGGGAAGTCGACGCTGCTGAGGATCGTCGCCGGGCTGGAAGCGCCGAGCACCGGCCGCGTGCTGCTCGACGGCAAGGCGGTCACCAGGCCGGGACCGGACCGGGGCATGGTGTTCCAGTCCTACACGTTGTTTCCCTGGCTGACGGTTGCCGAGAACATCGGTTTCGGCCTGCGCGAGCAAGGCAGGCCCGAGCGAGAACGCAACGAGATCGTCGCCTCCTATGTCGATCTCGTTGGGCTGAGGGGTTTCGAGAACCATTGGCCGAAACAGCTGTCGGGCGGCATGCAGCAGCGCACGGCGATCGCGCGCGCTTTGGCCAACGACCCCGCGATCCTGCTGCTCGACGAACCGTTCGGCGCGCTGGACAACCAGACGCGCGGACTGATGCAGGAACTGCTGCTCGGCATCTGGGAGCGGCGCAAGAAGACCGTGCTGTTCGTCACCCACGACATCGAAGAGGCGATCTTCATGGCGTCGCGGGTGATCGTGATGAGCGCCAGGCCCGGCCGCATCAAATCGGACGTGCCGGTCGACCTGCCGCATCCGCGCCACTATACGCTGAAGACCAGCCCGGAATTTTCCGCGCTCAAGGCGCAGCTTACCGAAGACATCCGCATCGAGGCAATGCGGACCGCGCAGGAGCAGTCCGCCTAGACGACTGCGCCTCCGCCCGCTTAAGCCGCCAGCAACTGCTTGCGGTCGACGCGCTCCTGCTGCGGCGAGCGGGCGTAGAGCTCGCGGTAGCATTTGGAGAAATGCGAAGCGGAGACGAAGCCGCAGGCCACCGCCACTTCCACCACCGGCATGGATGACTGGATGAGCAGGTGCCTGGCGCGGTCGAGCCGGATCTCCAGATAGTAGCGGGCAGGCGAGCGGCCCATTTCGGTGCGGAACAGGCGCTCGATCTGTCGGCGGGACAGATCGACATGGTCGGCGATCTCGATCAGCGACAGCGGCTCGGAAAGGTTGGCCTCCATCAGCTCGATGATGGTCAGCACCTTGGAGTTCTGCACGCCAAGGCGGGCGCGCAGCGGCAGGCGCTGGCGGTCGGTCGGGCTGCGGACGCGGTCGGTCAACACCTGCTCGCAGACGCGGTTGACGAGGCTTTCGTCGAAATCGTCGCCGATCAGCTTCAGCATCATGTCGAGCGCGGCGGTGCCGCCGGCGCAGGTGTAGACGTTCTGGTCGACCTCGAAGAGGTCGGCAAAGACATTGGCCTTCGGGAATGCCTCGGAAAAGCCCGGCAGGTTTTCCCAATGGATGGCGCAACGCTTGTTGGACAAGAGGCCGGCGGCGGCCAGGATATGCGCGCCGGTGCACAGGCCGCCGACGGCGACGCCGCGATTGTATTCCTCGCGCAGCCAGGCGAAGGCCGATTTGTTGTGGTAGCGCTCGACATTGATGCCGCTGCAGACGATCGCCATGTTCGGCCGATCCGGCCCGGCCATCTTCTTGCGCTCTTCCTCGAGCGAGGTGTTGACGGCGCATTCAACGCCGTTCGAAGCGCGCACCGGTTTGCCGTCGATGCTGGCCAGCCGCCAGCGATAGGCTTCGTAGCCGAGCATCCGGTTGGCCGAGCGCAGCGGATCGAGCGCCGTCGCAAAGGCGATCATGGTGAAATCGGGAATGAGGAAGAATACAAACGATCTCTTGATCGGATGCTTTACGGCATTCACGGGGAAACCTCACGCAGCCATGACGCGAACAGGATGTCGCGAACAGCATAGCGACAACAGGAAAAAGCATTCCTGTCAATCGGGTAGGCGGCTAAGTGAAGATTAAATTTGCGACATGGGTCGCAAATGGGCAATTCAGCTGGGCATAAAGCACCGTCGCCCGGGCAATGCGGCGTCAATGCACATGAAAACGCCGCCTCGGTTAAACCGGGCGGCGTTGAATTCAGCTTTGGATGCCGATTGCCTCAGGCGACGAAGCCGAGACGGGCAGCATTCATGGCGCCGGTCTGGCCGGGCATTGTCTTGGCGAGACGCTGACGCTCGAGAGCGGTCGTCAGGTTCATTTCGCGGCGGGCGAACAGGCGGGCAAAAAGCTTCATCATCATCTCCATTGGTTGCTCAGACGGGTCGCCTTCGCTTGATGGAGTGGGGCAGCTCGTTTGCTGGCGTGGATATAGGCTCGCTTCGGCAGAAACTAAATCGCAAAAGCGAAGCGCTTGTTATGAAAAGCGACATCATTTTCGGCGTTTTTAGGCAGCGCGCTCAAAATTTGCGATCATTTACAATGGCTTAATTCGCAAATTAACCCGCTATGCGGCTTGTTCATATGCGTCATGCGGCTGCCGCATGGCTGGAAAGCCGTTTGAATGCAAACAAAAGCATCTAAACAAACGAAAGGCCTGTCGAGCTGATCCGACAGGCCTTCAGAACTCCATACACACTTGATTACTTCGCTCCGGCCCAGCTTCCGACGCCGAGGCGCATGCCGGTCTTGGCGTCGGCGGCTTCCGGCCAGCCGATATCCTTCTGCAGTTCGATCGGCAGGGCGTGGATGGCGCGTTCGGTCTGGTAGCGGGCGCGGGCCGCGCTGAATTCGGTCGCAAGCCGACCGATGGACGACAGGATAGACATTTCTTTCTCCTCTATGCGGGCAGGGAGGCGCCCGTCACTGCGTTAAGTCAGGTCTGTTTCAGCTTCATTTCACGTCGATTGCAGGACTGTGTCAGGGTCGTTTCATGGCTGCTTTTGGCAGCATCCTGTATCGATCGAGTTGACTATGCGCCTGGAGTGATGTTCAATCAAACGAAATGGAATGATGGATTGCATCAGAAAAATTGAAGGCAAGCTGCCATGAACGCCCCGCTCAATCATCCCTTGCCGCTGCTTGACCTCGATGTGCTGCGCACCTTCGTGGCGATTGCCGAGACCGGCAGCTTCACCACCGCCGCCAATGCGGTGTTCCGCACGCCGTCGGCCGTCTCCATGCAGATCAAGAAGCTGGAGGACATCTTGGGTCGTTCCGTCTTCGCGCGCGACGCGCGTTCGGTGACGCTGACCACGGATGGCGAGATGCTGCTCGGCTATGCGCGCCGGCTTTTGTCGATCAACCGTGAGGTGGTGTCGAAGTTCATCATTCCCGACATTGTCGGCGTGGTGCGGCTCGGTTCCCCGGACGACTATGGCGAGCGCGTGCTGCCGCATGTGCTGAAGCGTTTTGCCCAGTCGCATCCCTCGATCGCCGTCGACGTCACCATCGACCAGAGCATCAATCTGCGGCGCCGCATGGACGACCGCGCGCTCGACATCACGCTGCTCACCAATTCCTACAAGACCAGCGCAATCGGCGCGGAGGTGCTTTTGACCGAGCCGATCGTGTGGGCGGGCGCCAAGGGCGGCTGCGCGCATCTGCGTGAACCGTTGCCGGTGTCGCTGTGGGAAGAAGGCTGCGCCTGGCGGGCCGGCGCTCTCGAAGCGCTTGGACGCGAGGGTCGCAACTACCGCATCGCCTATATGAGCGCACACACGGCCGGCCAGCGCGCCGCGATCATGGCCGATCTCGCGGTAGCGCCGCTGCCGAAGTCCTTCCTCGGCGACGATATGGTCTCGCTGGGCGCCAAGGACGGCATGCCCGAGATCGGCACTTACAATCTTGCCATGGTGGTGGCGCCCGATGCGAGCGCGCCGGTGAAGGCCGTGGCCGACCATATCCGGGCGACGTTCGAACTGTTCCGGGAAACCGGCAAGTTCTGAACTATTCGGCCGCGGGCGCGGAGCGGGCTGCGAAAGCAGCTTTCGTCCTGCGTCGAGCGCGGGCTCGGGCTGGTGCCGGAACGCTGAGGAAATCGACGATGGAATCGCGTGCGCGGCGCGCCTCGGGCATCTCGATCAACGGCCAGGCGTGGAACATGCCTTCCTCGTAGACCAGGTCGACCTCGACGCCGGCAGCGCGTGCGCGTTCGGCGAAGATGAGATTATCCGGTGTCAGCATGTCGCGTGAACCGGTCAGCAGCAGCGTCTTGGGCAGCACGGACAGGTTGCCGTAAAGCGGGCTAATGTGCCAGTCGGTGCGGTCGAAACCGGCGCTGTAGAGCCGCACCGCTTCCAGCCCACCCGCAATACCCAGCCACGGATCCTGCCGCTCGGCCTCGAAGACTTCGGGATTTGCAAGCGAGACGTCGAGACCGGGCGAGATCAGCACATGCCGCGACGGTGCCGGCAGGCTTTCCTCGGCCGCCATCATGGTCAGCACGACCGCCATGTTGCCGCCGGCGGAATCGCCCATGAAGACGATGTCCTCGGCGTCGGTCTCTTCGAGCATGCGCCGGTAGACGTTGCCGACCATGCCGAACATGTCATGGAAGTCGTGCTCCGGCGCGATGGGGTAGACCGGCACGGTGATGCCGAAGCCGAGACGCTCGGCCATCTCGGCGATCAGCCCCCAATGGTAGGACGTGATCTGAAAGACGAAGGCGCCGCCGTGCATGTAGAGGATGCGCCGGCTTTCGCCCGCCTTCGGCGCGATCTCATAGACGGGAAAGCCGTTGATCTCGGTCTCGGTGATGTCCAGCCGTGCCCTGAGCACGGCCGGCGGATGATAGTCCTCGGTCTTGCGGGCGTAGGCGATCCAGCGCTGCAGGTTCTCGGGACTGGAAAACGCCTTCTTGCGGCTGTGCCTGAGAACGAACGAAACGAGATGGCTTTTCAAACTGGGCATGCAGATACACGCACTTCGGCAGAGCCGACTAAGAGAATTCCCCCCGCTCTGCGAAGATTGTACCTCAGTTAAAAATGTCAAGGATCACGCTGGCACATCGGCGTGATCGGATGGTGCCGGTTCTTTGTTTGCGCGATTTCGGGCGGAAGGCTACGGCGAATTGCCGAGCCCAACCGCCGCGCACTTTCCTGGAATTGCTCTAGCGCCGCTTCGGCAGTAGCGCCGCGCGCAATTTGTTGTCGACGTTCGCCGAGGCCGCGTCGCGGCCCAGGCGCTTGCCGAGCAACTTGCATTTGTCGGCGAAGGTCATCAGCGCGGCGTGCCCAGAAGCAGCGCATGAAGGGCTGCCTGCGGGTCGCTCGGCGGCGAGGCCGGCCAGCCGATATCCTTCTGGACATGCGCCGGCAGATCGTTGAGCGCGCGGATCGCCTTGTTCCTGGCATGAGCCTGCCTGATGGTCACACCGAAGCGGCTGAGATTATCGTACATCGACATTTTCATCTCCCTTGAAGACCAGCGGCAGCCGAGGATCTACTTTCACGCATGTCGTTTCCCAAAAGACACTTTTGGGCGACATGCATGGTCGGCCGCCGTTCGATGCGCGCTAAATGCGTCACGCATGTATCGGATCGATTTCGCGAAAACAGCGTTTCGGTTTCCGGATCGCGCGAATCCGGAAACATTTGCATGCAAACGAATTTAGAGGGGCTGCTATGCCGGTTTCTATCTGGATAGCTGCCATCAGCGGTTGACAGCAGCAAGCGACTGCATTGTTATTGTGCAATGCGGCGTGGGGCGTGTGCATCGCAACATGATGCGATCGGATCGAGGCATCGTGACGAACATCCATAGTGTTCAATATCTGCGCGGCCTCGCCGCGTGCGCGGTGGTATGCTTTCACGTCAGCGAGCAGTTCGGCGGTCCGTTCGACGTCGGGGCAGCCGGCGTCGACATCTTCTTCGTCATCAGCGGCTTCATCATGTGGGTGACGACGGCCGGCAGGCCGGCTGATCCTTGGCGCTTCATGGGGCGCCGGATCACCCGCATCGTGCCTCTCTATTGGATCGTCACGCTGCTGACCGCGGCCGGCATCCTGATCAAGCCGCAGTTCTTCTACGGCCATTTCTTCAGCGTCCCGAATTTCGTTGGGTCACTGTTCTTCCTGCCGATTCTGCAGGAGAACGCGCTGCATCCCATCGTCATACAAGGTTGGACGCTCTGCTATGAAATGATGTTCTATCTCGTTTTCACGCTGGTGCTGTTCCTCGGGGAGCGCTGGCGGTTCGGCGTCCTCGTGGGCGCCCTTGTTGCCATCGTCGCGCTGCATTTTGTTTTTGCCGCTGGATATGCGCGCGCCTTCACCGATCCAATCGTGCTCGAGTTCGCCGCCGGCGTCGTGGTTGGGCGCTTCTGGCTCCAGGGCTATCGGCTCCCGCTTGCGGTGGGGTTGGCCATGGCCGGCGCAGGATTCCTTCTGCTTGCGGCAAGTCCGCTGTTCGACGCCGGCATGGCTCGCGCCTTGCGCTGGGGGCTTCCGGCCGCGCTGATCGTGGCGGGCGCGGTTTTTGCCGAGCGGGCGCGACCGTTCAAGCCGGCTGCGTTGCCCACATTTCTCGGCGATGCGTCCTATTCGATCTATCTGTGGCATGTCGTGGTCGGCGTCCTGGCGACGGGCGTCGTCCTGAGGACCGGCCTGCCGGCAGCGTTGCAGCCGGCGACGATCCTGGTCGCCACGCTTGCGCTCTCGGCGATGCTTTATCTGATCGTCGAAAAACCATTGATCGGGCTGCTGCATCCGCACCGTCCCAAGGGCGCCGTGAAGGCAGCCAATGCCGCGGCCGCAGGGGCCGCGGAATGAGCTGAAGCGTTAGTCCCGACCGCGCCGTGCAGCGCGCTCCTCGCGTGAACGCCGGCGTGGGGTAGCGTCGCCGGCGGTGCCGTCCTCGCTCATCGCCTTGCGCGGCGGCAGCTTCACCGCGGCCGCCAGCTTGGGAAAGGGGTCGACCTTGTTCGGCAGCGCCATGGCGTAGACGAAGTGCTCCTGGAATTTCGGCTCAAGCGCCGTCTCGATCTTCTCGATCCTGCTCACCGTCTCCTCGATCTCGCGCCGGTAGCCGCGATTGAGCAGCGCCATGCGCGCGCCGGCGCCGGCGGCGTTGCCGACGGCCTGGACCTTGTCCAAGTCGCAATCCGGGATCAGGCCGAGCACCATGGCGTATTTCGGATCGATGAAGGAGCCGAACGCACCGGCGAAATGGATGCGGTCGACATGGTCGGTGTGCTGCTTTTCCATCAGAAGCTTGGTGCCGGCATAGAGCGCCGCCTTGGCAAGCTGGATGGCGCGCACGTCGTTCTGGGTGATGGTGATCTTGGGCTCGCCCTCCTTCAGCACGTAGGAGAAGGTGCGGCCGTTGGGCACGATGCGCGGCGAGCGCATGCCGAGCGATCCGTCGACGACGCCGTCCTCCGAGATGATGCCGGCGAGATACATCTCCGCCACCACTTCGATGATGCCGGAGCCGCAGATGCCGGTGACGCCGGTCGCCTGCACGCTGTCCGTGAAGCCCGGCTGATCGGACCACAGCTCCGAGCCGATGACCCGATATTTCGGTTCCAGCGTTTCGGGGTCGATGCGAACGCGCTCGATGGCACCAGGCGCCGCGCGCTGGCCGCCGGAGATTTCCGCGCCTTCGAAGGCCGGGCCGGTCGGGGAGGAGGCCGCCACGACGCGCGTGGAGTTGCCGAGCACGATCTCGGCGTTGGTGCCGACGTCGACGATCAGCATCATCTCGTCCTGGCGATGCGGGCCTTCCGACAGGGTGACGGCGGCCGCGTCGGCGCCGACATGGCCGGCAATGCAGGGCAGCATATAAAGTCGCGCGCCCTGGTTGAGCTTCAGGCCGATGTCGGAGGCCTTGATGCGCACCGCGCCGGAGACGGCAAGCGCGAAAGGCGCGCCGCCGAGCTCGGTCGGATCGATGCCGAGGAACAGATGATGCATGATCGGATTGCCGACGAAGACGGAATCCAGGATGTCGTTGCGCTGGACATTGCCTTCCGCGCAGACCTTGTCGACGAGGCCGGAGATCGCCTCGCGCACGGCGACCGTCATGCCTTCGCGGCCGTCCGGGTTCATCATCACGTAGGAGACGCGGCTCATCAGATCCTCGCCGAAGCGGATCTGCGGATTGGACGTGCCGGAGGACGCAGCAACGCGGCCCGACAGCAGCGACACCAAATGCATGGCAATGGTGGTCGAGCCGATGTCGCAGGCGAGGCCGTATGCCTCGTTCTTGAGGCCGGGCCACAGCGCGATGACGCGCGCGATATCGCTGTCGGCGTCCTTGTGGATGGCGGCGGTCGCGGTCCAGTTGCCCTTGCGCAGAATGCCCTGCACCTGCGGCATGAGATAAAAGTCGAATTCGAGGTTCTTGAAACCCCAGTCCTTCATCAGGGCGATCTTAAGCCGGTCGAGGTCGCCGAGCGGCTTGTGCATGTCGGGTTCTTCGATCTCGACATAGCACATGCGGATCGCCGTATCGCGGGCGATTACCCTGGTGTCGGCGTCCTTGCGGATGGTCTGGGCATTGATGACCGTGTCCTGCGGCACATCGATGACGAGGTCGCCGAGGATCTGCGTCGAGCAGGAGAGGCGGCGCCGCTCGGGCAGGCCGCGCACGCGCTCATAGCGCTCTTCCTTGGCGCCCTTGGGCGAGATGTGGTCGTTGGACGAGACGATCTTGTGCTTGGCGAAATTGCCTTCCTGCACTTCGATCTGGCAGCGGCCGCAGGTGGCGCGGCCGCCGCAAACGCTTTCGACATAGACGCCGAGCTGGCGCGCGGCATCGAGCACTGGCGTGCCGATCGGGAACCGGCCGCGCTTGCCGGACGGCATGAACAGCACGAGCGGATCGGTGATGTTGGGGGGAGGATTCATGCTGGCACGTGTCTCGATGGCAATCGCCGATGCCGTTTAACGGATCGTTTTACTATTGGGCGGAGAGTCCGTTGGTCCAGGGGCCAACCATGTCGGATCTGCTGCTCTCCGCCATCTTCACCGCGTTCACCATGGTGCGCGTGATTAAGGGCTCGTGGCTGCGCAATCCGCAATATCTCGCCACCGGGATCCTCGGCGCGATCGTCGGCGCGCTGCTGCTGCATGCGTTCTGGCCCGCCTACGACGATGATTTTATCGTCGGCGGCGTGACGGGCATCTTCGGATCGTGGGCGGGCATGGCGCTGTTCGACGCCATATTGGGCGTGGCCTGAACGCAAAGCAGAGCTGTCCGGCCGCATCCACGATGCGATCGGACCGGCCTTGTTTGCGGTGCGGCTCACGATTGCGCGCTTATCCTCTGGCCATGCGGGCTTCGCGGCCGCCACGGCGACGGCCGCCATTGCCGTTGCCCTCGCCCGGCGCATTGACGGCTGTTGGAGCCGCAACCGCTTGACCGCCTTCGGCCGGCTTATAGTCCTTGTAGGTGCGGATCCAGTTGGTGCAGTTCTCGTCGGTGCCGTTCAGCACATTGGCGCCGCGCACGGCTTCCATTTCCTGCGGACGGACCGGGTTCATGATTGCGGAGGTCATGCCGGCGCCGATCACCATCGGGATGAAAGCGGCGTTGATGCCGTGGCGATGCGGCAGGCCGAAGGAGATGTTGGAGAGGCCGCAAGTGGTGTTGACCTTGAGCTCTTCGCGCAACCGGCGCAGCAGCGCGAACACCTGGCGGCCGGCATCGCCCAGCGCGCCGATCGGCATCACCAGCGGGTCGACGACGACGTCATGCGCCGGGATGCCGAAATCGGCGCAGCGCTCGACGATCTTCTTGGCGACCGCGAAGCGGACGTCCGGGTCCATCGAGATGCCGGTCTCGTCGTTGGAGATGGCGACGACCGGGACATTGTATTTCTTGATCAGCGGCAGGATGGCCTCGAGCTTTTCTTCCTCGCCGGTGACGGAGTTGACCAGGGGGCGGCCCTTGGCAACCTTCAGCGCGGCCTCGATCGCGGCGGTCACCGAGCTATCGATCGACAGCGGCAGATCGACCAGGCCCTGCACGATCTCCAGCGTCTGCACCAGAAGCGCCGGCTCGGTCGCATTGGGGTCGACGGCGGTGACGCCGGCATTGACGTCGAGCATGGTGGCGCCACAGGCGGCCTGCTCCAGCGCGTCCTTGATGACGGTCTCGAAGTTGCCGGCCACCATTTCGGCGGCGAGCTTCTTGCGGCCGGTCGGGTTGATGCGCTCGCCGATCACGCAGAAGGGCTGATCGAAGCCGATGACGATTTCTCGGGTCGCCGAGGCGACGATGGTGCGGGTCATGCGATCTCTCCGTCGTGATATAAAGACTTCTTTATATCGTTATCTGATTTGGTTCAAGTGAATGCGTGCCGTCCGCGCTCTTAGACTCTAGGTTCATGTATGTCGTTGCCCCAAGACCGGTTCCCACTTTTGGGCGACATACATCAATGCGCGGTCTTCACCATGTCCACCTGGGTTTCGGTTATCTCGTCATGCAGCAGGTGGTCGAGCCGGTCGGCGACCAGCTGGTCGTCGCGGCGGATCTCCCGCTTCCAAGGCTGGCGGCCTTTCAGCACGCCGGATTCATCGACGATCTCGGCGACATATTCTTCCTGGCGATAGGCCATCACATGGATGCCGGCGACGCCCGGGATTTCCTTCACCTCGTTGATGATGTCGATGCAGAGCTGCTTGCCTTCCTTCTTCTGATCCTGCGCGCCTTCCAGCCGCTTGATAACCGCATCGGGGATGTGGATGCCCGGCACGTTGGAGCGGATCCACTTCGCGGTTTTGGCGGAAGCGAGCGGGCCGACGCCGCAGAGCAGGAAGAGCTTCTCGGTGTGGCCGAGGTCGCGCGCCTTCTGCATGAAGGTTCTGAACATCGGCACGTCGAAGCAATACTGCGTCTGCGCGAACTGCGCGCCGGCGGCGATCTTCTTGCCGAGATGGATCGGGCGGAAGTCGTAAGGCGGCGCAAAGGGGTTGACGGCAGCACCCAGGAAGACCTGCGGCGGCGTCGTCAGCTTGCGGCCGGACAGGAATTTGCCATTGTCGCGCATGATGCGGATGGTTTCGAGCAGCGACATGGAATCGAGGTCGAATACCGGCTTGGCACCCGGCTGGTCGCCTGCCTGCACGCCGTCGCCGGTGAGGCACAGCATATTGGCGACGCCCATGGCGGCGCCGCCCAGCACGTCGCCCTGGATAGCGATGCGGTTCTTGTCGCGGCAGGCGATCTGCATGATCGGCGCATAGCCCATGCGGGTGAGCAGCGCGCAGATGCCGACCGACGACATGTGACAGTTGGCGCCCGAGGCGTCGACCGCATTGATGGCGTCGACCCAGCCGTCGAAGATCTTGGCGCGGTTGTAGACATCTTCCGGATCGGCGCTGTCGGGCGGATTGAGCTCGGTCGTTACAGCGAACTCGCCGCGGCGCAGCACGCGCTCCAGCCGGCCGCGCGACGTGTGGCCTGGCAGGGGCTCGAGCGGCAGGTGGATGCCGGCCGGGTTCTCGTCGATCTGGCGGACGGTCATGCCGAAGCTCCGGGATTCTTGGCCGCTTCGCGCGCGGCGGCGGCCTGCGCGGTCACGCGGAGCCAGGCCGAGGTTTCGCGCAGCGACTGATCGACCGGCTTCTGCACGGTGAGGATCTTGTCGCCGTGCACCATGTTGCGCGAGCCTTCCCAGGCTTTGACCCAGACACAGGGCATGTCCGGCTCGACCTCGCAATTGCCGTTGGCACGCACGCCGCCGCAAGGACCGTTGCGCAGTTGCTTGGGGCAGTTCATCGGGCACGACATGCCGGTGGAGGAGAGCACGCATTGGCCGCACATGCGGCAGTCGAACATGAAGCCCTTGACCCGCTTCTCGACAAATTTCACCGGGGCTTCGACGCGACCGTAGCCGATGCCTTTCCACAGAGGGTGCAAGAGCAGGAAGGCGTCGGCGAACCTGCTGTAGAACCATTCCAGCAAGCGCGAGTGCCGGATCGACCAAAGCCGCACGGCAAAAGTGCGCTGGACGCGGCGCTGCGGCGACACGTCGGCGGGCTTGTAGTCGGATTTCGGCGCTGCCTTCTTGACCAAGGTGGCCTGGGTGACCGCCGGCTGTTGCTCAGACATTTTCTTTCCCGCCAGCCTTGACCAGAGCGACCAGCCGCTCGCGGTCATATTTCGCGTCGAGTTCCTGATAGGCTTTCTCGACCTCGGCTTCGATGTCGTCGCCGACCGGGATCGGATCGGCCTTGCGCCACTCCGCCAGATAGTCGTCGGTGCCGCCGGCGCCGGTGCGCATGGCGCACATGTCGATCGCCTCGGTGAAGCGCAGCGGCAATTCCCGCTTGGCGTTCTGCCGGCCCTTCTTGACGATGACCTGGGCAGGGATATCGCGCCAGTAGACGACGATCAGATCGGCCATGAATTCTCAACTCCTCGAAGTCTTGGAGCATTGCCGCATGCGTGGTTGAGCCGCTTGTTATGGGACGACGCGCGCGCCTTCAAAAGCGACGCTGCCGGAGGTCGCAAAAAGAAAGGTCATGAGCGCGGATTGAGAGACGGGGTTTCCGTCGTCGCTGGCAAGGGGCCGAGGAGGTGTCAGACCTGCCATACAGGCCGCGACGCAGCGAGCCGTTGCAAACCGGCGCGCCCCAGGGCCGGCGACCTCGCCCAAACCTCGAACTTTTCCCAATCGGCAGCCGGGATCGTCACCGCAAGCCCATCCAGCACCTGCATTTCGGCTGCCTCAACGGCCTCTTGCCGGATGAAATCGCTGAGATTGGTGTGTGCTTGACGGGCAGCAGCTTCAAGAAGCTCACGTTCGTCAGAGGTGACGCGAATATTGATAAGGGCCATGTTGGACATCGGCAGAACTCACTCTCCTGTAGACAATAGCATACAGGGCGACCAATTGACGGGCCTACCAGACGCGCTTGGTGAGGCCGGTCCAGAGGTAGAACCAGATCGTCGGGTGATACCACTGCTTCGACGGCAGGCCCGGATCGATCGTATCCAGTCTGCCGGCCAGCGCATCGCCGACCGCCTCGACACAGATATCGCGCGAAAACGCCGCCTGGCGCAGCGCGTAGCTGGCGATCGTGTCGCCGGTCCTGGGCCTGCCGCGCGCCTGCTTCAGCACGCCGCCGGTGTCGACGCCGGCATCGACCAGATGCACGGTGGTGCCGAAATTCCCTTGATCGCCGCAGGCCAGCGCCCAGTAGCCGCCATTCATGCCGCGGTATGTCGGCGCGATGCCGGCATGGTAGTTGAGCACCGGGCAGGGCATTTTTGCCAGCGTTTCCCTCGACAACAGCCTGCAGCCGGCAAGCAGCACCACGCCCGGATTGATCCTGGCGACCGCCTCGAGGCATTCCGGCCCGTTGGCGGATGGCACATGGATAATCGCCTGACCTTGCCGCGGTTCAGTGTCGAGCTTCTCCTCGGCGATCAATCTCTCGGCATGACCGGCGAGAAACCGCTTGCCGAGCCTGGTCAGCACCATGGTGCCGAGCTGGCCGATGGCCGAGATCAAGCCCTGGCGTCGCGCGCGGCCGATGAGCAGGCGCTTTTTGGATTCAGCGGATTCGAGGATGACGCCGACGGAACCGACGCGATCGGCAAGCGCATTGACGATGGCCCAGATATGCGGGCCACCTTCGGTGACGACCACGATCGGTCGCGTATTCGAGTCCGACGCTGCCACGGCACCCACCCGCTTGAAATCGCGCGCATGCTATGCGGAGCAGGTTAATCCTTGGTGTGCCGGCGCCGTTTCAACGAGGCAGCAGAGGACGGGCTCAGCGCTTGAATTCCATGATGTCGAGTTTCGATTCGTAATAGGGCGCCGGGAATTCGATCCGCCACCCGGTGGCGCTGTTGCGGAAAGCGTAGCCGACCTGGTCGCTTTCGGGGCCGCTGCCATAGGGCTTGGCCTTGTCATCATTGACCGAGAACGAGCCGAGATAGATGGAGCGTTTCTCGCCGTCGTCGAAGAACCGGCCGGTTGTGCGCTGCGAGCCGCTGATCTTGGCGAGCCGCCAACCGGAGCCGTCGTCGGTCACCTTGCACTTGAACCAGCCATAGATGATGAGCGGGCTCAGGCCGCCCGCCTTGATGGTGCGGCACTTCCAGTTGCCGGTGAGATCCTTGTCGGAGAAGGCGACGAGAGGTCTGGCGAGCAGTTCGTCCAACTGCTTGACCTCGGACGGATCGCCAGCTTTTGCCTCCTCGAGAGCCGCCTTGCGCGTCTCGCCGTATTTGTCCAATCGCGCCTTGTCGGCAGCCGTGATCAGCTTCTGCACCTCGCCGTCGGCAAGGGACGGCAAAGTGAGGGCGACGAGACCGAGGGCGGCAAGGAGCAGGCGAGGCATCATGAACGTGTTTCCTCAAATCAATGGCTGGAACAAAGTTCTTCCTATCGCTGGCGCACAACTTACCGGTTCGCGATCGTCTGTCATCCGTGCTTAACAACAGCAGTTCGGAAAAATGGTGGTTCGATCGAATGCGGATCCTGCTCACGGGGTCGTCCGGCTGGCTGGGCGGCGCGCTCAAGCCGAGGCTCGAAGCGCTCGGCCATCACGTCATCGGATTTGATCCGGTTCTCTCGGCGCGCACAAAGGTCGTCGGCTCGATCGCGGATCGCGATCTTGTCCTGAAGACCGTCCGCGAGAACAGCATCGAGGCCATCATTCACAGTGGGGCGCTGCACAAGCCGAATATCGAGCATCATGAGAACACGGCCTTTGTCGCCACGAATGTGCAAGGCACGCTCAATCTGCTCGATGCGGCCGTGACCTGCGGCGTGCAACGCTTCGTCTTCACCTCGACGACGTCGCTCATGATCTCGCAGGCAATCCGCGCCGGGTTCCAGGGCGGCGCGCGCAAGGCCGCCTGGCTGACGGAAGAGATGTCGCCTGAGCCGCGCAACATCTACGGCGTGACGAAACTCTCGGCCGAGCATCTCTGTCGCCTCTACCATATCGAGCATGGACTGCCGGTGGTGGTATTGCGCACGGCGCGCTTCTTTCCCGAGGCGGACGACATGGCGCATGCCATCGAACAGTCCGATGCCAACACCAAGGCCAACGAGTTGCTGTTTCGGCGGCTGACGGTGGAGGATGCGGCGGAAGCCCATGTGGCCGCCCTGGAGAAGGCGCCGAGCCTTGGCTTCGACATCTTCATCATCTCGGCGCCGACGCCGTTCCGGCCGCAGGATTGCGCCGAGCTGATCGCCGACGCGCCATCCGTCGTCGCGCGCTATTTCCCGGGTTATTCGAGGCTCTATGCGAGGAAGGGCTGGACCATGTTTTCCTCGATCGACCGCGTCTACGATCCCTTGCGGGCGCGAGAGCGGCTCGGCTTCGTCTGCAAGACCAGCTTCGCCGATGTGCTTGCCGCGCTGGAAGAGGCGTGACGACTAGGCGTCTCGGGCAGCGCCCTGTGCCGTCCGCGCCAGCTCGCCTGTCAGGTCGCCATAGCCGGTCGAGCGGCGCTCATAGACGAGGCCGAGCATGGCGGCGGCTTTTTCGGCGACCTTGTCGAGTTCCGGATCGTCGGTCTGGGCGAGATAGATCAGCTTCTCGTAGTTGCCGAAATAATCCTTGGTCAGCTCGGGATGCCGGTCGAGACCGAGCGGCTTGATGAAGAAGGCGTCGAACTGGCGGCAGAGAAAGTCGGTCATGTAGAACGACATCATGTCGTCATCGGCGACCTTCGCGTAGGCGTCCATGCCCTGGTAGAAAGCAAAGCAATGCGGCCCGGCCATGCGCTCGACGCCATGCTTCTCGATGACGCGGTCGAGCAGGCCGCCGGTGCCGCAATCGGCATAGCCGACGAAGATGTGCCGGTAGCCTTCCGCCTTGGCTTTCTCGATCGCCTTGTCCATCGCCGGCGCGATGCGGTCCGGGTAGAAGTGGAACTCGGCCGGCAGGCAGGTCAGATCGAGATGGTCGAGCTTTAGCTGTTGCTTGACGGCCAAAACTTCGCGCGCAATCATCCCGCAGGCGATGACGAGCAGCCTGTCTGTTTGATTCGGTTCCGGTTTTTGCGTCTTGACCAAGTCGGGCCGGCTTTCGCTGCGGGGCTTAATATCTGTCGAGGGAGACACCGTCCATGAAACTGCTACGCATCGCGCCGATCGCCATCCTGGCCTGCGCGCTTGCACTCACGGCCTGCGCCAACACCATCCGGGGCGTCGGCAAGGACGTCAAATCGACGGCAAGGGCGGTCAAAGACACCGTCAACTGATCTGCAGCCTCGTCCATAATCTGGGTACAAAAAAGCCGCGCTGCAAGGCGCGGTTTTTTGTCGATCCATCCTGATGCCTTGGGTCAGGCGGAAGCGCGAACGTTATGCTTGCGCTTCATGTAGTCCTTGGCGGTCTCGACCGCCACCGCCGCGTCGCGGCAATAGGCATCGGCACCGACGGCCTTGCCGAATTCCTCGTTGAGCGGCGCGCCGCCGACCAGCACGACATAATCGTCGCGGATGCCCTTTTCCTTCATCGTGTCGATCACGACCTTCATGTAGGGCATGGTGGTGGTGAGCAGCGCCGACATGCCGATGATGTCAGGCTGGTGCTGCTCGATGGCGTCCAGATATTTCTCGACGGCGTTGTTGATGCCGAGGTCGATGACGTCGAAGCCGGCGCCTTCCATCATCATGCCGACGAGGTTCTTGCCGATGTCGTGGATGTCGCCCTTGACGGTGCCGATCACCATCTTGCCCTGCTTGGGCGCGCCGGTGGCGGCGAGCAGCGGACGCAGGATGAACATGCCGGCCTTCATTGCGTTGGCCGACAACAGCACTTCCGGGACGAACAGGATGCCGTCGCGAAAATCCTCGCCGACGATGCGCATGCCTTCGACCAGAGCCTCGGTCAGCACCTTGTAAGGCGCCCAGCCGCGCTCGAGCAGGATGCGCGTGCCTTCCTCGATCTCTTCCTTCAGGCCGTCATACAGGTCGTCGTGCATCTGCTGCACGAGCTCGTCGTCGGAAAGCTCGGAAAGGATGATCTCGTCGTCGGACATTTTCTCGGGCTCCTTGCTGCTCGGAATGACTGCGGCAGCCTAAAAATCGATGCGCCAATACCTAACCCGCGAGGGCAAGCTAGCCATAGCTGATTTGCGACTTCCCGCAAAAGGAAAGCGACTGGAAAGTTGGCGCTTTTCTTGTCGATTTTGCGACAGGCGTTGGCGCTGGCGGGCCGTTTCCAATAGGGTGCATGGTTACGATCCGGCGAGAAGCGGCGGTTACGGGCTGCGAGCCAATCCAGACCAGGTTTTTATAGGAAGCACGATCATGAGCGAGAACGCGGCAGTCGACCAGGAAGCGTCAAACGCACGGCGTGGGCGCGGTGCCAGCGGCGGCGCGGCAGCCCGGCGCGCGGCGCGCTCGGGCGGCGGTCCGGGCACGCAGCTCACCTATATCAAGCGCAAGATCAATGTCTACGAGGTCCTCAACGAGGAAGGCCTGGCGCTGATCGAGAAGAATACCGACACGGTGCTGGAAGAGATCGGCATCATCTTCCGCGACGACACCGAGGCGCTGGCGCTTTGGAAGGAAGCGGGCGCCGACGTCAAGGGCGAGCGCGTGCATTTTCCGAAAGGCCTTTGCCGCTCGCTGTTGAAGACCGCGCCTTCGATCTACACCCAGCATGCGCGCAACCCGGAGCGCTCGGTGCAGATCGGCGGCAACGCGACCGTGTTCGCGCCGGTCTACGGCCCGCCCTTCGTGCGCGACCTCGACGGCAACCGGCGCTACGCGACGATCGAGGATTTCCAGAATTTCGTGAAGCTCGCCTATATGGCGCCGTCGATCCATCATTCGGGCGGCACGGTGTGCGAGCCGGTGGACGTGCCGGTCAACAAGCGCCACCTCGACATGATCTACTCGCATATCCGGTATTCGGATAAGCCGTTCATGGGCTCGGTGACGGCGCCGGAACGGGCCGAGGACACGGTGGCGATGGCCAAGCTCGTGTTCGGCGACGACTTCGTCGAGAACAACACGGTGCTGACCAGCCTGATCAACGCCAACTCGCCGATGGTGTTCGACGAGACCATGCTAGGGGCGTTGAAAGTCTATTCGCGCCACAACCAGGCCTGCATCGTCACGCCCTTCATCCTGGCCGGCGCGATGAGCCCGGTGACGGTTGCCGGCACGCTGACGCAGGTGCTGGCCGAAGTGCTCGCCGGCGCTTCGTTCACCCAGCTGATCAGGCCCGGCGCGCCGGTGCTGTTCGGCACCTTCGCCTCGTCGATCTCGATGCAGTCCGGCGCGCCGACCTTCGGCACGCCCGAGCCGTCGCTGGTCTCTTATGGTGCGGCGCAGCTGGCGCGACGGCTCGGCCTGCCGTTCCGCACCGGCGGCTCGCTCTGCGCCTCGAAGGTCCCGGACGCGCAGGCAGCCTATGAGAGCGCCAACACGCTCAACTCGACAATCCTTGCCGGCACCAATTTCGTCCTGCATTCGGCCGGCTGGCTCGAGGGCGGTCTCGCCTCCTGCTACGAAAAATTCATGATGGATATCGACCAGCTCGGCATGCAGCAGAAGTTTGCCGAAGGCGTCGACCTGTCGGAAAACGGCCAGGCGATGGACGCGATCCGCCAGGTCGGTCCTGGCAGCCACTATCTCGGCTGCGACCACACGCAGGCGAATTTCCAGACCGCCTTCTACCGCTCCAACATCGCCGACAACAATTCCTATGAGCAGTGGCTGGCCGAAGGCGAGAAGACCGCCCCGCAGCGCGCCAACGAGCTCGCCCGCCGCTGGCTGGAAAGCTACGAGGCGCCGCATCTCGATCCGGCCATTGACGAGGCGCTGAAGGATTTCATCGCCAGGAAGAAGGGCTCGATGGCCGACGCCTTCACGTGAAAGGAGCCCGAGTCAGGCGGGGCTAAAGTCGCCAACATCATTCACAAGGAAGTCTGGCGGAGCGCGTTCTCCGATCCGGACCGGAAGGGATGATTTTTGCGCGCGGCACGGTCGAGGAGATCGCGGCCGCGCTCGCGGCCAACGGCTTGATCCTCCGTGGCGGTTTCCGTTTCACTGATGGCGAAGACGCTCCTGTCGGTCCATCAGGCGCACCAGCCAAATCTGCGCTGCTCGTCGGGCAGGCGGGCGCGGCGCCATGGCCGCATTTTGAACGCTGGCTGGGACAGCAGGCGAGGGACATCGCCAATCCGCTCGACACCTGGTCGCGCGCGGTGATCGGCGCGGTCGCGCAAGGCTGCGGCGCCCGCGCGGTTTCGCCCTCCGACCGGCCCTACCTGCCGTTCCAGCAATGGGCGATGCGGGCCGAAGGGCTGAAGCCGTCGCCGCTCGGCATCCTCATGCATCCGACCTATGGACTTTGGCATGCCTATCGCGGCGCATTGCTGTTCGAGGACGAGATTTCTCTTCCCGAAGCTCATGAGATGAATCATCTTTGCGACGCATGCGTCGCAAAACCCTGCATGAAATCCTGTCCGGTCGGCGCATATTCGGTGGCTGGCTTTGCGCACGAGGCGTGCCTGCTGCATGTGCGTGGCACGGATGGTGCGCCCTGCCGCGCCGGCGGCTGCCTCGACCGCAACGCCTGTCCCTATGGCGCTGAGTATCGCTATCCGGCCGATGTCCAGGCTTTCCATATGGCGGCGTTCGCCGGACTGTAGGCATTCTTCCGAACCGCACGGAAACTTGACCGCGATCGAGAGGTTGCGGCTTGCCCTGGCGGGCAGTGCGGATATCTAGCGCCTAACAACCGGCGGAGCGCGCAATGACGAAGCAGGACATCAAGATCAAGACCCAGGACGGCACGGCGAAGGCACGGCTGTTTCGTCCAGCCGCGCCGGCCAAGGCTGGCGTCATCCTCTATACGGATGTTTTCGGTCCGCGCCCGGCGCTCGACCAGATGGCCGAGCGCCTCGCGGAGCATGGCTATGCCGTGCTGGTGCCCGATCTCTTCTACCGCTATGCGCCCTATGGGCCGTTCGATCCCAAAACCGCCTTTGCCGAGGAAAAGACCAAGGCCCTGCTGTTGATGCTGAGCGGCGGCACGACGCAGGGCATGACCATCCGCGACGGCAGCGCCTTCCTCGATGCTCTGGCCGCCGAGGGGATCGCCGGACCGATTGGCGTCGTCGGCTACTGCATGGGCGGCGCGCGGGCGCTAAACGCGGCGGCGAGCTATCCCGACCGTATCGCCGCCGCGGCAAGCTTCCATGGCGGCAATCTCGCCAGCGACGCGGCCGACAGCCCGCATCGCAAGGCGGCCTCGATCAAAGCGCGCGTCTATGTCGGCGTCGCCGGCGTCGACCGCAGCTTTCCGCCAGAGCAGTCGGCGCGGCTGGCGGAGGCGCTCAGGGCAGCAGAGGTCGACCACGTGATCGAGAATTATGTCGGCGTCGGCCACGGCTGGTGCGTCAAGGACCACAGCGTCTATGACGAGGCGGGCGCCGAGAGGCATTGGAAGCGGCTGACGACGTTTTTCAAAGAGACGCTGGGCTAGCTTTTTTTCCCAGATCGCGAAGGGGCGCAGTGCAGCGCGAGCCTTCGAATGTTCGGGCCGCCCCTCATCCGCTCTTCGGGCACCTTCTCCCCGTGAACGGGCAGAAGGAAATGCGCCTCCACAAATAAATCTTTCCATCGCCCCAAGGATTGGCCATTAGCCTTCGTCCAACAGGCAAATGATGGCGATGATGCTGGACGACGGCGAAGCCTCCGATGCCGAATTGATCGGGCGGGCGAGGGGCGGAGACAGCGGTGCTTTCGGCAGATTGCTCGAAAGGCACTATGGTTTCGTTTATCGCGCCGCCTATCGCTGGTGCGGCCGCAAAGCCGACGCCGAGGACATCGCCCAGGACGTCTGCGTGCGGCTCGGCCGCGCGATCCGCAACTATCAGGGCAGCGGCGCCTTTACGACATGGCTCTATGCCATGACGCTGAACGCTTCGCGCGACATGATGCGCAAGCGCGCCCGCGACACCGCCAAGACCGATGCCTACGGCGCCTATGCGCTGATCGCGGCCGAAGCGTCGGCGGAGGTCGACGATCCGGCCGAGGCGCTGTGGGCGGCGGTGCGGATGCTGCCCGACAAGCAACGCGACGCAGTGCTGCTGGTCTATGGCGAAGGTCTCAACCACGCGGCGGCCGCCGAGGTGATGGCGATCTCGGAGACGACGGTGTCCTGGCACATCCATGAAGCGAAGAAACGGCTGAAGCTGCTGATGCGCTCAGCCGGGGAAGTGTGACCATGGTCGACGACAACGAACTCGAAAGGCTACGCGACATCGCGGTACCGGCGCCGGGCGGCGAGGCGAAGGCGCGCGCGTTCGCCGCCGCGATGCAGGCTTTCGACCTCGACGAAAAAATTTCGCCTGTTCGCCAAGGAACGTCCGCAGGCCTTCGTCTCACGGAGCGAGCAAGAATGCTCTGGAGAGACATCATGCAACGGAAACTCATCGCCACGCCGGCCATCACCGCGCTGGTCGCGCTGCCTATCGCCGGCTATGCTGCTTTCGAGATGCTGAAGGACCAGCCGCCCGTCGTGGGCGGCAACGGCACGGTCACCGAGACCTTGGCCGACAAACCGGCGGCGCAGAAGCCGGCGCCGGAACAGCCCGCGGTCAACGAGCCGCTGGCAGCGGCGCCCGCCAAGGAGAAGAAGACCGACGCGGACGCCGAGACCCAGGCCAATTCACAAATGGTGCCGGCAACGCCGCCCAAGCCGGCGGCCGAGGTCGACAGCCTGCTCAAGCAGGAGGCGGCGCCCGAGGCCGAGCGCGCCCTGCAGTCTGCGCCGGCGGAGAGTGGCCAGCTCGCGGCCGGCGGCAAAGCCGGGGTCGGGGTAATTGCGGGCTATTCCCCGAAGCGGAGAGCCGACCAGTTGGAGCGGGCCGACAAGGCGCCGGCAGGAGCAACTGCCGCGACACCGGCGTCTCCGCCGCCGGCCGCCGATTCCAAGCTGATGGTGCAGCCCGCGCCCATGCCCGCCGACCAAATGCAGCCGCGGGAGGAAAACCGCGACCGCGTCGAGACTTTCAAGACCAATCCGGTGCATGAGACGGCGCAGGATCCGGTCTCGACCTTCTCGATCGATGTCGATACCGCCTCCTATTCCTTCGTGCGGCGCTCGCTGAAGGAAGGCAGTCTGCCCGACCCGGACACGGTGCGCGTCGAGGAGATGATCAACTACTTCCCCTATGACTGGAAGGGACCGGATTCGGCCAAGACGCCGTTCAACTCGACCGTCACCGTCATGCCGACGCCGTGGAACGAGCACACCAAGCTCATGCATGTCGCGATCAAGGGTTTCGACGTGAAGCCGGCCGAGCAGCCGAAGGCCAATCTGGTTTTCCTGATCGACGTCTCGGGTTCGATGGACGAGCCGGACAAGCTGCCGCTGCTGAAATCCGCCTTCCGCCTGCTGGTGAGCAGGCTGAAGCCCGACGACACCGTCTCGATCGTCACCTATGCCGGCAATGCCGGCACGGTGCTGATGCCGACCAAGGCGGCGGAAAAGCAGAAGATCCTTGCGGCCATCGACAATCTGGCGCCCGGCGGCTCGACGGCCGGCGAAGAAGGCATCCGCGAGGCCTACAGGCTCGCACAGCAATCCTTCGTCAAGGACGGCGTCAACCGCGTGATGCTTGCCACCGACGGCGACTTCAATGTCGGCCAGACCGATGACGACGACCTCAAGCGACTGATCGAGAGGGAGCGCAAGACGGGCGTGTTTCTCTCGGTGTTCGGCTTCGGCCGCGGCAATCTGAACGATCAGTTGATGCAGACCATCGCTCAGAACGGCAACGGCACGGCGGCCTATATCGACACGCTGGCCGAAGCCGAGAAGGTGCTGGTCGAGGATGCCTCCTCGACCCTGTTCACCATCGCCAAGGACGTCAAGATCCAGGTCGAGTTCAATCCGGCCACGATCTCCGAATACCGTCTCGTCGGTTATGAGACCCGTGCCCTGAAGCGCGAGGATTTCAACAATGACCGCGTCGATGCCGGCGATATCGGCTCGGGCCATTCGGTGACGGCGGTCTATGAGATCACGCCGAAAGGCAGCGGCGGCGAGCAGGTCGATCCGCTGCGCTACGGCCAGGCGAAGGTCGACAATGGCGGCGTCGCCAATGCGGGCGAATATGCCTTCGTCAAGATCCGCTACAAGCTGCCGGACGAGAACACCTCGAAGCTCATCACCACGCCGGTGACCGCCGCTAACGAGGTCTCGTCCTTCGACGCGGCCGGCGCCGACCAGCGTTTCTCGGTCGCCGTCGCGGCTTTCGGGCAGAAGCTGCGCGACGAGGATCAGACTGCGAATTTCAGCTACGACCGCATCGCGGAGATCGCCAATGCCGCGCGCGGCGCCGATCCATTCGGCTATCGGGCGGAGTTCCTGTCGCTGGTGCGGCTGGCCTCGTCGCTGGACGGCAACAAGTAGGCCATTGCGATTGACTGAAGAGCCGGCGGGACAATCCTGCCGGCTCTTTTTTCGATCGTTAAATTGCACGGCTTTTCCGGAACCTGGCCGCAACGAGCTTCTGTCAGTGTTGCTGATAAGGGTTTGAGGGATCAGCAGTGCATATCACGACAATCGGGAACGTGAACTCGACGGCGGCCAATGCCCCGGTGCGCGGACCGTCCGCTGCTTCGGCGGAAGCCGCGCGCATCAGGAAGGATGTCGACGCGGCGCGCAACACAGCGCTTTCGGCCCTCAACAACGACCGTTTTCGTTCGATGCTCGAGCAGATCAGCGACCCCGGCGCATCGGGCGCCCTGATGACGATGGGCGCCGACAACCAAGGCAGCGCCGGCACCGATCTCAATACCGCGCTGTCGCGCTACGCTGAAAACAGCAAGTAGAAAACGTATCAGGCGCGGCTGCGCCGGCGCTCGCGGCGGGCTTCGCTGGTCTCGGCGGTGTTTGCCGTCGCCGCCTTGTTGCGCATCGGGCCGATGCGTTCGACGATCGTCTCGACGGTCGGGCGAGTCGACTTGGTGTGCGCGTCCAGCGCCTTGCGCATGGCAGCAAGGTGCGCGAACGAGGTGCCGCAGCAGCCGCCGACAATCTTGGCGCCGGCATCGACCGCCAGCCGCACATAATCGGACATCAGCTCCGGCGTGCCGGAATAATGGATCTCCGCGCCGCGGAACTCCGGAATGCCGCAATTGCCCTTGACGATCACGGTCGCGTCCGGCTTCGCCTCGGTCATGTCGAGCAGCGACGCCAGGATATCGGAAGCGCCGACGCCGCAATTGGCGCCGACACCGAGAGGGGCCTGCGACAGGCCATCGGCGACGGCGTGGATATCCTTCGGCAGCAGGCCCATCATGGTGCGGCCGGCCGTGTCGAAGGAACCGGTGTAGGTATAGGGCAGGCCGACACGGATGGCGGCTTGCGCCGCGGCGCGGATCTCGTCCGGCGCCGACATGGTCTCGATCCAGGCGACCTCGGCGCCGCCGGCCTTCAAGCCCTCGATCTGTTCGGCGAAGGCCTCGACCGCCTCGTCATAGGTCATGGCGCCGAGCGGCACCAGCAATTCGCCGGTCGGGCCGACGGAGCCGACGACGATCACCGTGCGGCCGGCCTTGTCGGCGACGGAGCGGGCAATCTCGGCGGCGCGCTTGTTCAGCTCGTGGACGCGATCCTGCGCATGATGCAGCTTCAGCCTGTGGCGAGTGCCGCCGAAGGAGTTGGTGAGAATGATATCGGCGCCGGCGTCGACGAAGTTGCGATGCAGGCTGGCGATGGTCTCGGGCGCCGTCTCATTGAGCAACTCAGGCGCTTCGCCGGCCTCAAGACCCATCGCGAACAGATTGGTGCCGGTGGCGCCATCGGCCAAAAGCACGCCTTTTTCGGCAAGCAGTGCGTCAATCGGGTTGGTCGCGGTCATGGCCCTGGATTTCCTGCCTGGAATGGCTTTCGCGTTCAAATTCAAATAACGATATAAAGAAGTCTTTATGTCCAGTCAACGAATTTGCGGCCGCGAAAGGCCAATGGGTTTCCCTGGAGCGATGAGGGGCGGCCAAGATGATGTCGATGCGCGCGATCAGGCAGAGCCTGATGGGAAGGACATTGCGGCCAGCTTTTGCGCAAAACTCGCGGCCTCGTGCGCGTTGATGTCGGCGGCCCGGATCAGGTTGTCGAAATGGCTGGTGAGCGTGCGGATCGGCTGAGTGGCGCTCAGCACGATATACATGTCGCCGACATAGATCGCGGCGCGATAGGGGCCGAAGATCGTATAGGGGATCGAGTAGCGAATGCGGCCGTCATAGAGGAACAGGCGAAAGGTCGGATAAAGATCGTCAAGCAGCGCCGCCATGTGCAGCAATTGCTTGCGCCGTTCGGCCTCCGGGAAACGATCCCAGACACCGAGGCCGCGCGCGAAGATCTCCAGCGTGTGGCGCGGCATGCAGACTTCCATGTCGGTCTCCGGCCGACGGTTGTAGTCGATGCGATATTGCGTTTCGCCGGCCTGCGCCTCGCGGCTCTTGTTGGCAATGCCGGCCTCATATTCCACCAGTGCCTCGGTCCGCAGAAGGTCGGGAATGCCGGCGGGCACATAGCGGATCTTCGTGCCGGCCGCCTCGGCATGCCATTTGGCCAAAAGCGTGCGGTCGAAGCCGTCGGGCGCCTCCTCGATCTCCAGGCTTTCTCTGATTTCGCCGGTGACACCTTCGTCCTGGCTCAGGCCCAGCAGCCAGTCGAGCGACACCTTGAACTCGGCGGCGATGTTGAGGAGGGTCTCGGCGCGGGGCAGGCGGGTCGAGGCGCCGGAGAGCAACTGCGACAGCGCCGAACGGTCGATGCCGACCGCCGTCGCGAAGGCCGACTGGTTCAGGTCGGACCGCGTCAAGAGCAATTTCAGGCGCTCCCGAAAGGTCGTCGACAGATCGCGCTTGTCCATCACGCTGCTCCAGCATTGGAGAGGAAAAATTTGCGCCGGGGCCGTTCTGAACGTGGCTCAGGCGGAAATGAATCCCCATGTCTGTTTACAATGTATAACATATGCCGCCAAAAATGCGCATTCGCAACGGTTTGTGCGCATAGTCGCGTTGATGTCACGGCAGGCTCCTGACACAATGTTGTCAGGAATCGAGTTGGTTCCGGCGACTGGGGGGCAGTGGTCGAGAGCATGGCAAGCGTGAATACCGGCACGAAAAAGAGACGTAGCAGCACACCGGCTGTCGAATGGCCGACAGTCTTCCTCACACTCTTCTGCTACGGCGCATGGCTTGCCACCGGTTTCCTTCTCTGGCCATCCCATCCGCTTCTGGCGCTTGTCGTCCTGCCCTTTATCCTGGCTCTGCAATCCTCCATCATGCACGAAGTGCTGCACGGCCACCCGACCCGCAACGCCAGGATCAATGAAGCCTTCGTCTTCCTGCCCATCGGCATGGTCTGGCCGTTCCGCCGCTTCAAGACCATCCACCTTCGCCATCATGCCGACGAGCGCCTGACCGATCCGCTCGACGATCCAGAGAGCTACTACCAGGCGCTCTGGATGCATGAGGATCTGCCGCCGACAATGAAGCTCCTGCTCAAAATCAACAACACCATGGTCGGCCGCCTCGTCCTCGGTCCGTGGTTGTCCTCGGTCGGTTTCTTCATCGACGATGCCAAGCAGATCCTTGCCGGCGACAAAGCGATCCGCAAGGCCTGGCTGCTGCATGCCATCGGTCTTGCGGTTGTGACGCCGATCGTCACGTTCGGTTTCGGCATCCCACTGTGGCTCTATATCCTGGTGCCGGTGTGGCTCGGTCAGTCGCTGATCTCGATCCGCACCTATGCCGAGCACCAGTGGTCGGAGCATCCGGAGGGGCGAACGGTGATCGTCGAGCGCTCGCCGCTCTCTTTCCTGTTCCTGAACAACAATCTGCATTTCGTTCATCACAAGAGCCCGACCATTGCCTGGTACCGGCTGCCGAAGCTCTTTCGCGAGCGCCGCGAGGAATGGCTGCGGATGAACAACGGTTATGCCTATCCGAACTATTTTGCGATGCTGAAAGCCCATGCGTTCAGGGCCAAGGAGCCGATCGTCCATCCGGTGCTGCGGCGCACGCCGGAACCGGGCCGCGCCTTCAAGCCGCGCGTCAGGGCGCGCAATGTCAGCGGACTTGGCACGGCGCCTGTTCCGGCCGAGCCGCCGAAGGAGTAATTTCGACTTTCCGCGACGCTTTTTTTGCGGCGGAACGCAGGCGCCGAAGGCCGCTTGTCTTTGAAAGCTATTCGACATGAGCAAGTTCGTTGCGGCCCTGCCTATGTATGATTGGTCCGAAGCGCGTGGCCAGGTCGACGCGCAATGGGCGCGGCTCCGTGACGCTTTCCGGCAAAGGGGCATCGATGCGCCGGAGGCGGTCGTGCGCAGCAATCGCGAACTGCCAGGGGTCCCCGGCGGCATACTCGACGGCGCCGGCAAGCCGATCGCGCCCGACCCGGCGACGCTGCCCCCGGAAGAGTTGGACTTTCTCCCGCTCTGGCTAAGCCCGGCGCTGCTCTTCGGGCAAACCTGCTGGGGGCCGATGGAACTCGGCCTTGCCCGGCATGTGCAGGTGGTTGCCCAGCCGAGCTACGATGCGTTCGAGGGCGGGCAGGGAGAGCTCTATTCCAGCGCGCTGGTGATGCCGGCGGATGGCGGACCGGGTATTGCCTCGCCCGCGGACGGCAAGGCCCTCATCCCGATCGACCTTCTCCGCGGCAAGCGCTTCACCTTCAACAATCCGGACTCGATGTCCGGGCTGATCGGCCTGCAGCGCGACCTGGAGGCGATGGGCGAAAGCCTGGACATCTTCGCCTCGCGCGGCGAAAGCGGCGGCCACCGGTCGTCGATCGTGGCCGTGGCGGAAGGCAGCGCCGAGGTCGCGGCCATCGACTGCGGAAGCTGGGCGCTGGCGCAACGTTTCGAGCCGGCGGCGAGGGGCGTGAAGGTGGTCGGCTGGACGGCGCGGCGCAAGGGCCTGCCCTATATCACCGCCCGAACGACGCCGGAAAAAATCATTGCCGCGATGCGCGACGCCGTCGCGGCTGTCGAAAGCGGATCAGAGCAGCCGCTCATCCAGCTTGTAGGCTGAAAGCTTCTCATTGCCGGTCTCGGTGATCAGGATCTGCTCCTCGATCTTGACGCCTTCGCGCCCGCCAAGCCTGCCGATATAGCTTTCGACGCAAAGCACCATGCCGGGTTCGAGCACGCCGTCCGGCGTGTCGTCGGTCCAGTCGCCGGCATGCGGCAGCGTCGGATATTCGTCTGCCAGGCCGACCCCGTGATAGAGCACGCCGTAGCGTGTCGGATAGCAGTCGTCCGGCGGCACCGCCGAGCGCTCGACGAGATCGCGAAAGGAGATGCCCGGCCGCATCAGATCGGTGTTATGGGCGATCTGATCGGCGGCGATGCGAAAGAGGTCGCGCTGCTCGTTCGACGGCTTTCCGTCGCCGCAAAGCCACGTGCGCGAAAGATCGGCGCAGAACCCGTAGGGGCCGATCAGGTCCGTGTCGAAGGCGACGAGGTCGCCATCCTCGATGACGCGCGAGGAGCATTCCTGGAACCAGGGATTGGTGCGCGGTCCCGATGACAAGAGACGCGTTTCGATCCATTCGCCGCCGCGCGCGATGTTGCCGCGATGCAGTTCCGCCCAGAGCTCGTTTTCGGAGATGCCGGGCTTCAGCGCTGTCTCCATCTCGCCAATCGCCGCCTCGCAGGCGACGATGGCGCGGCGCATGGCGAGGATCTCGTCCGGCGATTTGATGAGACGCGCATTCTCCATCACCGCCTCGCCATTGCCTATCGCGATGCCGCGGCGGGCGAGTTCCTCAACGCCTTCCGGGTTGATGCGGTCGACGGCAATGCGGCGGTTGCCGCCGCCATGCTCGGCAACGAGCTCGTCGATACCGGCACCCCAGCGCCGGACTTTCTGCTCGGTAAGCTCGCCGCTGTAGAGATATATCCACGACACGGCGGGGCGTACCTCGTCGACGACGCCCGAATGGTCGGACAGGTGCTCGCAGGAGAAATAGTCGAACAGCACCACCGGCCCTTCCGTGGCGACGAAACAATGGCGTGTCGAATTGTGCGCGACCCAGAGCTGCATGTTGGTCGAATCTGTCGCGTAGCGGATGTTGACCGGGTCGTAGAGCAGGGCGCCGGCATAGTCGCGACGCTTCAGCTCGGCGCGAATGCGCTCCAGCCGGTATCTGCGCATGGCGGGCAGATCGGGCGCGGCGATGCCCGCCGTCGCCCACTCGGCTTCGGCAGTCGCGCCATAGCCCAGCAGATGCTGGTTGAGCGCGCCCGCCTTTCCGCGCGAGGCCTCGCGCAACGCTTCGACCGAGCCGGGTTCGAAGGGCATGATCTTGCGGTGGCGGCCGAAGCCTAGCTTGTCCATTCGTCCCACCTGAAGCTTACTGCGCGGGCTTCTTGTGCAGTCTGGTAATCGTGACCTTGCGGGGCGGAAAGCCGAGTGCCTGCGGCACTTCAATCGTGCGGTGGATCGTGTCCATCACGTAGCCGGCCTTCGCCAACTCTTCGAAAACCTCCGAGGACGATTCCCTGTCGTCGGTAAGCACGAGCACCGCCGGCTCGCGGATCGACCTGGCGAAGTCCGGCGTCTCGTCATCGAGCGCGATGAGATCGGCATCGACCAGGCGCAGATTGCCGACCCAGAACCAGCTCGAGACCACGGTCTTGACCGGTCCGTCGGCGTTGATCTGCTCGTAAAGCGAGCGGTAATCCATGCGCACGACGCTGCCGCGGCTGTCGCCGCCGTGCAGATGCATGTACCAGCTCAGCGGCAGCACCAATATGGCAAGCAGAGCGCCGACGAAGACAATGGTGGCATGCGTCTTTCGGCCTCTCTGGCCCATGGCGTCGAAGCGCATGGCGAGCGCCGCGGGCAAGAGGATGAAGATCGGTAGCATCCAGCGGTCGCGAAACTGGGTGATGCCGGCCGCCAATACGACTGTGACCATGACCACAAGACCGAGTACGATCGCCCGCCACAACAGCTTTTCCGGCCACCGTACCGGGTGAGGCGTATCCGTCCGTTTTCTTGTCGCCAGGACGTAGGCGACGGCAAAAATCGCGACCGGCAGTCCAGCGAAATTGACGATCGCGTTGACCAGTCTGCGGATGCCGAGAAGCGCCGTTTTCGCAACGCTGCCGCCTTCGGCGACGCCCAGGCCCCCCTGGTGCGCGAGCAGATCTTCCAGATGTGTCAGGCTCCAATAAAGCGTCGGCAGGCAGGCAAGGACCGCCACCGCCACGCCGATTGCGAAACGGCGGTCGAAGATCGCCTCACGCGTTTCGCGAACCGACAGAGATGCCAGGAACAGGGCGGCAAGGAAGATGACGATGTTGTACTTCGACAGCATCGCGGCCGCCGTCGCCAGGCCGAAAAACGCATAGGCGACGGCCGATCGCCGCTTCTCCACCTCGACCAGCGCCAGAAACAGCAGCGAGGTGAAACAGAATATGGCGACCGAGTGGGTGAGGGCGTGCTGCATCTCCCAGAAGATCTGGGGAAACAGCAGCAATCCGAACATGCCGGCCGCCGCGGCACGGTTCGAGTAGCCGACGCGGCGTATGGCGGTGAAATAGGCGATCAGCCCCGCGGCCAGCAGGCCGTATTTGACGATCTTGAGGGCAAGGACGCTGGTTCCGACCAGCGAGGCCGCAAGCGTCGCCAGCCAGGTGTATAGAGGCGGCTGCGAGCTGCCGTAGCCGGCGGCCAGGAACCGCATTTCCGTCAATTGCTCTGCATCGTCGACACCGACGCCCGTGCCCGCAACATGGGACAGCAGGGCCATCATGACGATCTGGGTCAGGCAGTAGAGGAGGACCGAAGCAACCGCCGCGCTGAATGGACCGACCCGTTCATCGCAGAGCCAATCGGTCCATTTCTCTAGTTGCCGCACGGGGACGGTCTTCTCATGCTGATGCGCCGGTAGTGGGCTCGGACCATGCCATAGCTACCGACGCAATCCAACAATTCGCGGGGCTTCAGGTCCGCATCTTCTCGCCGCTCGGGTCGAAAGGCGGTTCGACATTGATGCGGGCCGGGCGGCGGTGGCCAAGAATCTCGATCTCGAACAGGCCGGCGCTTTCGTCCTCGGCAAGAGCGGCCGGCACATAGCCCTGCGCCATCGACTTCTGCACGTAATGCGCGTAGCCGCCCGAAGTCACCCAACCAACGACGCGCCAGTCTCCATCGACGATGCCGCGCACGGCCGAAGCGCCTTCGGCGGCCTTCGAGCCACGCACTTCCTTGCCTGATGTGTCGAAGCGCGGCGCGCCGTAGCCATGCGGCTTCTCGACCGTGCCGTAGTCCTTGCCGACCTTGGCCCAGATCGGCTCGTCGCCCATCACGTCGGCATCGGCCGCATCGACGATGAAGGAGACCCGGCGCAGCTTCGGCCCTTCGGCATGCTCCTTGGCGGACGCCTCGCGGCCAATGAAGTCGTTCTTCTCCAGCTTGATGAAGCGGTCCATCGAGCCTTCGAACGGTCCGTAGATCGGACGCAATTCACGGAACCAGGTCGGAAAATTCTTTTCCAGGCGCATTGAGAGCAGCGCGCGCATGCCGAAATCGACGATGCCGAATTCCGCGCCGGCTTCCTTGATCGCCTTGTAGACCAGGCGCTGGTAGGCGGGCGCCATCCAGATCTCGTAGCCAAGGTCGCCGGTATAGGTGATGCGGTTGACCATGCAGGGCGCGCCGCCGACCGCCATCTCGCGGAAGTCCATGAAGCGGAAGGCCTTTGTCGAGACGTCGACATCGACGAGCTTCTGCAGCAGGTCGCGCGATTTCGGCCCGGCGATGGAGAGACCGACCAGCGTCTGGTCGAAGCGGTGGATGCGCACCGACCCATCCTTCGGCAGGTGCTTCTCGAACCAGCGCATGTGATATTTCTGCGCTGCGGACGAGCCCCAGATCATGAAGCGGTCTTCTCCATTTCTTGGGCCGGCCTTGGCGATGGTGAAGTCGCCGATCAGCTTGCCGAATTCGTTGACCATCGGGGTCAGCACGATGCGGCCGACCTTCGGCATGCGGTTGGTCATCAACCGGTTGAGGAAATCCTCGGCACCCGGGCCTGAGACCTCGTATTTGGCGAAGTTGGCGATCTCGGTCACGCCGACCCTGTCGCGGGTGGCGCGCACTTCGTCGCCGATCGGGCCGAAGTCGTTGGAGCGGTGGAAGGAGACGATGTCCTTCGGCTCCGTGCCCTTCGGCGCGAACCAGAGCGGCGTTTCCAGGCCCCACGAATCGCCCATGACGGCGTTGTTGGCGAGCATGGCGTCGTAAAGTGGCGTCGTCTGCGCCGGACGGGCGGCGGGCAGTTCTTCGTTCGGGAAGCGGATCGAGAAGCGACGCGAATAGTTTTCCCGCACCTTGGCGTTGGTGTAGCGCAAGCTCGCCCATTCGCCGAAGCGAGCGACATCCATGCCCCAGACGTCGAAGCCCGGATCGCCATGCACCATCCAGTTGGAGAGCGCCAGGCCGACGCCGCCGCCCTGGCTGAACCCGGCCATGACGGCGCAGGCGCACCAGAAATTGGTCAGGCCCTGCACCGGGCCGACCAGCGGATTGCCGTCGAGCGCGAAGGTGAAGGGGCCATTGATGATCTGCTTGATGCCGGCCTTCTCGATGCCGGGGAAATGCTTGAAGCCGATCTCCAGCGACGGAGCGATGCGGTCGATGTCGGGCTGCAGCAGCTCATGGCCGAAATCCCACGGCGTGTTGACCGGCGACCACGGCTTGCAGGCCTTCTCGTAGGTGCCGAGCAGAACGCCGTTGCGCTCCTGGCGGGTGTAGATCTCGCCCTTGAAGTCGAGCACGCCGATCATCTCGCGGCCGGTCGACTTGTTGAATTCCTCGACCTCCGGCATCGGCTCAGTCAAGAGGTACATGTGCTCCATGGCCAGCACCGGCAGCTCGACGCCGACCATGCGGCCGATCTCGCGCGCCCACAGGCCGCCGCAGTTGACGACGTGCTCGGCATGGACCGTGCCCTGCTCGGTGACGACGTTCCAGGTGCCGTCCGGCTGCTGAGTCAGGTCGACGACGCGGTTGCGCAGCACGATCTCGGCGCCGAGCTTTTTCGCCGCCTTGGAATAGGCGATGGTGGTGCCCGAAGGGTCGAGATGACCTTCGACCGGATCCCACATGGCGCCGACGAAGTTCGTCTCGTCCATCAGCGGGAACATCGCCTTGGCTTCCGAGGGCGTGATCAGCTCGGTATCCATGCCGAGATAGCGGCCCTTGGCGTGAGCCAGCCGCAGGAAGTCCATGCGCTCGGGCGTGTCGGCCATCATGACGCCGCCGGTCAGATGCAGCGAGCAGGACTGGCCGGAGAGTTCCTCGATCTCCTTGTAGAGCTGGACCGTGTAGGCCTGCAGCTTGGCGACGTTAGGGTCGCCGTTCAGCGTATGGAAGCCGCCCGCCGCATGCCAGGACGAGCCGGAGGTCAGCTCCGAGCGCTCGATCAGCATGATGTCGGTCCAGCCGGCCTTGGCGAGGTGATAGAGCACCGAACAGCCGACGACGCCGCCGCCGATGACAACCGCTTTTACGTGGGATTTCATGCAGATAGATCCGTGTTGTGCAATGTGGAGTCAGAAATGGAGATCAAGGATCAGAAATCCGTCGGCGCGCCGCCTTCGGCGCGGCGTTTCTCGACGAAGTCGTTGAGCTCCTCGCGGATGGCCGGATCCATATAGGGCTCCTCGTAGGAGGCAAGGCGCTCCTTCCAGATCTTGTTGGTGCGTTCCAGCGCTGTCGGCGAACCTGCCTCGGCCCATGTCTCGAAATTGCGCCAGTCGGAGACGATCGGCGAATAGAAGGCGGTCTTGTAACGCTGCTGCGTGTGCTGGGTGCCGAAGAAATGCCCGCCCGGGCCGACCGACTGGATGGCGTCGAAGCCGAGCGCATCCTCCGAGAGGTCGAGCGGGGTGAGGAATTCAGCCACCATCTGCAAAAGGTCGATGTCGAGGATGGTCTTTTCGTAGGAGCAGCGCAGGCCGCCTTCCAGCCAGCCGGCGCCATGCATCATCAGATTGCCGCCGCCCTGCATCGCGCCCCACAGCGAGAACACGCTTTCATAGGCGGCCTGGGCGTCGACGGTGTTGGCGGCGCAGGTGTTGGAGGTGCGGTAGGGAATTTGATAGCGTCGGGCGAGCTGGCCGCCGACGAGCTGCGCCTTCATATATTCGGGCGTGCCGAAGGCCGGCGCGCCGGACTTCATGTCGACATTGGAGGTGAAGCCGCCATAGCCGACCGGCGCGCCTTTCTTGACCATCTGCGCGAAGGCAATGCCCGAGAGCGCCTCGGCGTTCTGCTGCACCAGCGCGCCGGCGACGGTGACGGGCGCCATGGCGCCGGACAGCGTGAACGGCGTGACGATCACGACCTGGCCCATGCTCGACATCTGGATGATGCCTTCCATCATCGGCACGTCGAGCTTGAGCGGCGAATTGGTGTTGATGATGGTAAAGACCGACGGTTCCTGCATCAGCTGCTCGCGGCTGACGCCGCGCGCGATGCGGGTGATCTCGATGCCGTCGACGTTGCGTTCCTTGCCGAGCGAATAGATGTGGAAGACCTTGTCGGTCAGCATGGCGAGGTCGCGAATGCATTCCAGGTGCCGCACCGACGGATGGATGTCGATCGGCTCGACCGGATAGCCGCCGGTGCAGTGCAGGATGTTGTGCATCTGCGCCAGGCGCAGGAAGTTGCGGTAATCGGCCTGGTTGCCGGGCCTGCGGCCGCGGTCAAGGTCGGAGCAGTTCGGCGCCGAAGCCATCATCGACAGGATGACGTTGTTGCCGCCGAAGCGCAGATTATGCGCCGGATTGCGGGCATGCAGCGTGAACTCCGACGGGCAATGCGAGACAAGCTCGAGGATCATGTCGCTGTCGAAGCGCACGCGCTCCGAGCCTTCGCGCACGTCCGCGCCATGCGCCTTCATGATGCGGCGGGCCTCATCGTGCAGAACGTCGACGCCGATTTCCCTCAACACACGCAGCGAGGCGAGGTGAATTGATTCCAATTCGTCATCGGACACCAACCTGGTCGGCGTCAGCGGGTTCTTCAATTGCCGGAAGGCGGGCTGCTCGAAGGCGGCCGAACCGCCGGCGCGCTTTCCCGCGCGGCCGCCACGACGGGCGCGATCGGTTGCCAATGCCGGTTCGGCGGGATGGAGGGCGGCAGTCATGAGAAGCCTCGTGAGGATGCGAATTTGGCCGGCATAATGGACTGGCCGCAATGCAGCCGGTGAGGAGGCGGCGACCACTAGGGCGAGGGAAGCGACATGACGGAAGGGGGGCCGGCCGCAGGCGATCGGCCGCTCGGCTGCCTGCCGTTATCGTCGGGCCCGATGCGTTGCTGGGTGCCGTTACCTTGTGCTGTTCCTTGCAGCGCCAGCGCTCCTGACAGGGACTGGCTGGAACATGCGCTTTCGCCGCCGTTGGCCCTTACGGCTGTCGCCGGTAGCGGCTAAGGCTCCGAGATTGGAGCAGCAATGATGGCGCTGGCGGGCTCGGAAAGCGACGAGACGGTGCAGTGGGCCGCGATCACCGGCGTGATCGCGACGGTTTCCGTCTTCGCCATCGCGCAAGGGCTTTCCTATCCGCTGCTCAGCTTTATCCTGCAGCGCCAAGGCGTTTCGCCGGCGATGATCGGACTGTCGGCGGCGATGACGCCGGTCGGCTTCATCCTGTCCTCGCCGCTGATCCCGGGATTGGCGCGCCGGTTCGGGGCAGGGCGGACCGCGCTGACCTGCGCGGCGCTCTCGGCGCTGGTGCTGGCGCTGATCGGCTGGACGCAAAATGTCTATCTGTGGTTCCCGCTGCGCTTCCTGATCGGCGTAGTGACCAACCCGCTCTATGTCCTGAGCGAAATCTGGGTGATCGCTCTGGCGCCGCCGACGCGGCGCGGTCGCGTCATGGGTATCTATTCAACCATCATCTCGGCGGGCTTCGCGGCCGGGCCGCTCTGCCTGCTCGCCGTCGGCACCGAAGGCTGGCCGCCTTTCCTTGTCGGCATTCTTGCCTTCCTCTTCTGCGGCGGCTGCCTGGCCGTGGTGGTGAAGCGGCTGCCGAAAGTCGACGAGGCCGAAAACAAGGTTTCGGTGCTGGGCTTCATACCAATGGCCTGGCTGCTTCTGTCGGCGGTGATCGTCGCGGCCGGGTTCGAGCAGGCGATATTGGCGCTGCTGCCAGTCTATGGGACCCATCACGGCATTCCCGAGGCACGCATGTCGGCGCTGCTTTCCGTGATGATCGCCGGCAACATCGCCATGCAGGTGCCGCTCGGCCTGCTCGCCGAAAGGTTGACGGCGCGCCTGGTGCGGTTCGGCTGCGTGGCGGTGACCGTCCTTGGATGCGTGGCTTTGCCGGCGCTGATCGAGACGCCGCTGATCTGGGCTTGCGTCTTTATCTGGGGCGCCGTTTCCTACGGCATCTACACGATGTCGATCGTCGAGCTCGGCGAACGCTTCACCGGGTCGGCGCTGGTTGCCGGCAATGTCGCCTTCTCGCTGATGTGGGGTTTTGGCGGCATCGTCGTGCCGCCGCTCACCGGCGGCGTCATGGATGTCATCGGCGCCGCCGGCCTGCCGGTCACGCTGGGCGCCATTTGCGCCGCGCTGGCGGCGGCGACGATCGCGCGCCGGCGGGTTTTGTAATCGGTCCCGAAATGGCTCTTGAATATCGAGGCAGCGAACGCGATGTAGGCGGGGCCGCCGGATGGAGACCTGCATGACCAGCACGATGACCAAAACCCAGCTCGAATTGACCGCCGACGATCCCTACCTCTGGCTTGAGGACCGCAACGGCAAGGAAGCGCTGGACTGGGTTCATCGCCAGAATGCGCTGACGGTCGCCGAACTGCAGGGCGATCCTTCTTATCAGGCCGCGTTCGAGACCGCGCTCGACCTGATGACCGCCGAGGACAACATGCCGGTCGGGGCAGCACTTGCCGGCTACGTCTATAATTTCTGGCAGGACAAGACCAATGCGCTGGGTCTCTGGCGGCGCACAACGGTCGCGTCCTATAAGACCGACAAGCCCGATTGGGAGACGATCATCGACTTCGATCAGCTTTCCGCGAAGGAAGGCGTGAAGTGGGTGTTCGGCGGGGCGAGCCGGCTCTATCCCGATTTCAACCGCTGCCTGCTCTACATGTCGCCCGATGGCGGCGATGCCAGCGAGATGCGCGAATTCGATATCGTGACGAGGTCTTTTGTCGATGGCGGTTTTTCCGCGCGTGCTTCCAAGTCGGGCTTTTCCTGGCTGGACGAAGATACGGTGATCGTCTCCGCCGCTTTCGAGGAAGACGACAAGACGCAGTCCGGCTATCCGCGCGTGATCAAGCTGTGGCGGCGCGGCACCAAGCTTGAGGACGCCACGCCGATCCTCGAAGGCGAAAAGCAACATCTCGCGGTCGGCGGCGGCGTCGAATATGACGGCGACAAGCGGCACGTGCTGCTCGGCAAGACGCTCGACTTCTTCACCTCGCACAGTTTCCTGCGGCTGGCTTCGGGCGAGAACCGGCGCATTCCGCTGCCCGACGACGCCACCGACACGGCGATCTTCAAGGGCCAACTGATCTTCGGCGTGCGCAGCCCCTGGACGGCGCCGGACGGCACGCGCTGCCTGCCCGACGGGCTCTATTCGGTCGATTTCGATCGCTGGATCGAGAGCGGTGCCTTCGGTCCGTTCCAGACCGTGCTCGAGCCGGCGCACCGCGTTTCGATCGCCGGCCTCGCCAGGACGCAGGACCGGCTGTTCATCAACCTGATGGACAATGTGCGCGGCAAGGTCATCGCCTGCGACCGCGCCGCCGAAGGCTGGTCGCTGAAGCGGATCGCGCTGCCCGACAACGGCAATGTCGGCATCAGCCATGTCGAGCATTTCGGCTCGAGCGTCTCCTTCTCTTTCACCGATTTCCTGACGCCGAGCTCGATCATCTGGTCGGACGACAATGGCGAGACGCTTCAAACGGTGAAGTCGCAGCCGGCCCGCTTCGACGCCTCGCCTTATATCTCGGAGCAGTTCGAGGCGCGCTCGAAGGACGGCACGATGATCCCGTATTTCGTGGTGCGGCGGCGCGACCAGAAAGGGCCGGTGCCGACGCTGCTCTACGGCTATGGCGGCTTTGAAGTGCCGCTGCTGCCCGGCTATGCCGGCATTCGCGGCAAGCTCTGGCTGGACAGGGGCAACGCCTATGTCCAGGCCAACATCCGCGGCGGCGGCGAGTTTGGTCCGGCCTGGCACCAGGCGGCGCTGAAGGGCAAGCGCCAGAACGCTTTCGACGATTTCGCGGCGGTGGCCGAGGACGTGGTCCGGCGCGGCATCACCACGGCGGCGCAGCTCGGCATCCAGGGCGGCTCCAATGGCGGCCTGCTCACCGGCACGTCGCTGACGCAGCGGCCGGAGCTGTTCGGCGCGGTCATCATCGACGTGCCGCTGCTCGATATGTTGCGCTACACCGAACTGCCCCCCGGCGCCTCGTGGATCGCCGAATATGGCGACCCGTCGAAGCCCGAAGAGGCGGCCTGGCTCGGCGCCTATTCGCCCTACCAGCATGTCGCGGCCAATGTCGCCTATCCGCCCGTGCTGTTGATGACGTCCACCGCCGATGATCGCGTCCATCCCGGACATGCGCGCAAGATGGCGGCACGGCTGCAGGAGGCAGGTCACGGCAGGACGCTGTTTTTCGAGGAGACCGAAGGCGGCCATGGCGGGCGCGGCGACCGCCGGCCGCAGGCGGCGCAGACGGCGATGCGCTACATATTCCTGCAGCGGGCGCTAACCGGAACAGCTTGAATTCTAGGCCTCAGGCGGCATAAGCTGCCGCCATGATCCGCTTCAGCACTTCTGGCGCCTTCGGGGTCGCGGTGACGCCGTCACCGCGCACGCTGCGCGCCGAGCTGTTGCGGCTGTGCGCCCGCATCGGCTATTCGCCGCCCCGCTTCCTCTGACGAATCCGCCCCGGCCGCGCCGGATTGATTCAAGAGGAAAGATCAAATCCATGACCTATCAGAATTATTCGCTGAAGCAGCTTCAGCAGATCGATGCCGCGCATCACCTGCATCCCTTCACCGACCATAAGGAGCTGCGCGAGACGGGCTCGCGCATCATCACCCATGCCAACGGCCCGTTCATCTACGATGCCGACGGCACCGAAATCCTCGACGGCATGGCGGGCCTGTGGTGCGTCAATGTCGGCTATGGCCGCGACGAGCTGGCCGAGGCTGCCTACGCGCAGATGAAGGAGCTGCCTTACTACAACTCCTTCTTCAAATGTTCGACGCCGACGCCGGTGCTGTTGTCGAAGAAGCTGGCGGAGCTGGCGCCGACGCATGTCAGCCAGGTTTTCTACGGTTCGTCCGGGTCGGAGGCCAACGACACGGCGCTCAGGCTCGTGCGCCACTTTTGGGCGCTTGAAGGCAAGCCCGAGAAGAATCGCGTCATCTCGCGCAAGTCGGCCTATCACGGCTCGACGGTCGCCGGCACGTCGCTCGGCGGCATGGAGCCGATGCACAAGCAGCTCGGCGGCGCGGTGCCCAACATCGTCCATGTGATGATGCCCTATGCCTATGAGCTCGCGTTGCCCGGCGAAAGCGACCATGATTTCGGCATCCGCGCGGCCAAGGCGGTCGAGGACGCGATCCTCGAGGCCGGCGCCGACAAGGTCGCCGCCTTTATCGGCGAGCCGGTGATGGGTGCCGGCGGGGTGAAGATCCCGCCGATGAGCTACTGGCCGGAAGTGGAGCGCATCTGCCGCAAATACGACGTGCTGTTGATGCTGGACGAGGTGATCACCGGCTATGGCCGCACCGGCGAGTGGTTCGCGGCGCAGACTTTCGGCATCGAGCCCGACACCATCACCACCGCCAAGGCGCTGACCTCGGGCTACCAGCCGCTGTCGGCGCTGCTGGTCGGCGACCGCATCGCCAAGACGCTGGTCGAGAAAGGCGGCGAGTTCTACCACGGCTACACCTATTCCGGTCATCCCGTGGCTTGCGCGGTGGCGCTGAAGAACCTTGAGATCATCGAGAAGGAAGGCCTGGTCGAGCGCGTCAAGAACGACACCGGTCCCTATTTCGCGCAGGCGCTGCAGGAGCGGATCGCCGGGCATCGGCTGGTCGGCGAGGTGCGCTCGATCGGCCTGATGGGCGCGATCGAGATCGTCAAGGACAAGGCGACCAAGGAACGCTATTTGCCGTCGGGAAGTGCGGCGGTCGTCGTGCGCGACCACGCGATCGCGCAGGGCATGATGCTGCGGGCCACCGGCGACACGATGATCCTGTCGCCGCCGCTGATCTGGACGCGCGACACGATCGACATGGCTTGCGAGCGCATCGCCAAGGCGCTCGATCTCGCGGATGCCGATTTGCGGAAGCGCTGACGAGGCGAAACGCAGCCAGTCGTTCTATGGCGGAGCAAGGAGCGAAGCGACGCGCGCAGACCATAGAATCCATTCCGTGACCTCCGCCGAGGGGTGCAGCGGAGCAGAACTCTGCGCCGTTGCAGCGCTTCGAAGTCACGGCATGGATTCCAGGGTCTTCGCGACGGAGCTTCGCTCCTGCTGCGCCCTGGAATGACGAAGTTGGCGACGTTCTAAAACGCAAAAACCGCGTCCCTGCGGGAACGCGGCTTTGCCAGATACACATGGCATTTCGCTACGAGAATACTTGCGAAATTTACGGGCTCCGGTACGCGAGACCTGATCCGGAGCGCCGGGCAGACGCGATGTCCGCCTCGCAGTCCGTTTTAAAGGCACATCGTTACCGGTGCGTTAGCGAGACCTTAAGCAAATCTAAATTTGCCGGCTTCGCACCGGCAAATCGTGGAAAGAATCTTTGAAAATCAGTGGCTTATGCCGGATTTCCGCGCAAGAAATTAATAATGCCGGAAAAATCGGCGCCGGCGTGGCCTTGCGCGTTGAACAAGGCGTAGAGCTGTGTGGCTTCGGCGCCGAGCGGGGTCACGGCGCCCGCGTTCTGCGCGGCTTCCTGCGACAATTTCAGGTCCTTCAGCATCAGGGCCGCGGCAAAGCCGGGCTTGTAGTCGCGGTTGGCCGGCGAGGCTGGAACAGGCCCGGGCACCGGGCAATAGGTGGTGAGCGACCAGCATTGGCCCGACGAGGTCGAGGCGACGTCATACAGCGCCTGGTGCGAAAGGCCCAGCTTTTCGGCCAGCACGAAGGCTTCGGCTACGCCAATCATCGAGATGCCGAGAATCATGTTGTTGCAGATCTTGGCGGCCTGTCCGGCGCCGTCGCCGCCGCAATGAACGACGCGCCCGGCCATCGGCTTCAGGATCGGCTCGGCGGCGGCAAACGCCTGATCTGAGCCACCGGCCATGAAGGTGAGGGTGCCGGCCGTGGCGCCGCCGGTGCCGCCGGAAACGGGTGCGTCGATCGACGGGTGACCATGCTTCGCGGCAATGGCATGCGCCTTGCGAGCCGATTCGACATCGATGGTCGAGGAATCGATGAACAGCCCGCCTTTCTTCGCCTTGGGCGCGATGTCCTCATAAACCGACAGCACATGCTTGCCGGCCGGCAGCATGGTGATGACGACGTCGGCGTCCTTCACCGCGGCGACGGCATTCGCCATGACGGTGACGCCGTGTTCTTTCGCGACAGTGAGGTTCTCTGGAATGAGATCGAAGCCGAGCACGGTGTGTCCCGCCTTCACGAGGTTGGCGGCCATCGGATTACCCATGTTGCCGAGACCAATGAAGGCGATCGTTGTCATAATGGTGCTCCCTGGATCAGGCAGTAGGCAGTAGGCAGTAGGCAGTAGGCAGTAGGCAGTAGGCAGTAGGGTGTCTACTCAGGTGCGAGCTTGATAATAAGCTGGCGAAGCATTTTTCCGATCGCTTCTGTAGCTGACAGCATATGGTGAACCTCATCACGAGTGGCCAGGCCGATGCGTTCAGCGACCTGGAGGTGTGTCTCGAGTTCCTTTAGGGAGCCTTGGGCTATCCTGAGAAACTGCTGGTAAGAGCCGGTGTTATCTCGGCCGTAACCTTCCGCAATGTTTGCGGGGATAGACGTGGCTGAGCGGCGAATTTGGCTGGTCAGCCCATACAATTCTTCTTTTGGCCATGCCTTGGTCAAGGAGTAGGTAGCCACAGCCAAATCCATCGCCTGCTGCCAAACGATCAAATCCTTGTACGAGTTGATCTTGCCGGTCATCTTTCCCTACTGCCTACTGCCTACTGCCTACCAATCAACGCCCGCGCGATGATGACGCGCATGATCTCGTTGGTGCCTTCGAGGATCTGGTGGACGCGCAGGTCGCGGACCAGCTTCTCGATGCCGTAATCGTGCAGATAGCCGTAGCCGCCGTGCAATTGCAGCGCCTGGTTGGCGATGTCGAAGCCGATATCGGTGACGAAGCGCTTGGCCATCGCGGACCATTTGCCGGCATCCGGCGCCTTGCGGTCGAGCTTCGAGGCGGCGGCGTAGAGAAAGATGCGGGCCGCCTGCAGCTCCGTCTCCATGTCGGCCAGCCTGAATTGCAGCGCTTGGAATTGGTTGATCTTGGAGCCGAAGGCCTTGCGCTCGGAAGTGTAAGTGAGCGCCTTGTCGAGCGCCGACTGCGCGCCGCCGAGCGAACATGCGGCGATGTTGAGCCGCCCGCCATCGAGCCCGGCCATGGCGATGCCGAAGCCGGCGCCTTCCGCGGCGAGCAGGTTGTCGGCCGGCACCTTGCAATCCTCGAAGATGACTTGGCGGGTCGACTGCATGTGCCAGCCCATCTTGTGCTCGTTGGCGCCGAAGGACAGGCCCGGCGCATCCTTGGGCACGGCGAAGGTCGAGATGCCTTTCGGGCCATCGCTGCCGGTGCGCGCCATCACGACATAAAGGTCACTGTCGCCGGCGCCGGAGATGAACTGCTTGGCGCCGTTCAAGACATAGTCGCCGCCGCTCTTTACCGCGCGCGTCTTCAGCGCGGCCGCATCCGAGCCTGAGCCGGGCTCGGTCAGGCAATAGCTCGCGAGCCATTCCATCGAGATCAGTTTCGGCAGGAAGCGCCGGCGCTGCTCGTCTGAGCCGAAGCGGTCGATCATCGAGGCCGCCATGTTGTGGATGGAAATGAAGGAAGAGAAGGCCGGATCGGCATGGGCAAGCGCCTCGAAGATCAGCACGGCATCGAGCCGCCCAAGCGCCGAGCCGCCGACATCGTCGCGCACATAGATGCCGCCGAGGCCGAGCGGCCCGGTCTCGCGGATCACATCGGCGGGGAAGTGCTTTGCCTTGTCCCAATCGAGCGCGTTGGGCGCGACGCGGTCCGCCGCGAAAGCCTGGGCCATCTCCTGGATGGCGCGCTGTTCCTCGTTGAGTTCGAATTGGCCAGTGCCCGCATCGACTGCCGCGTCCATGGCGTGCTCCCTGTCGTTTCAGGCCTTCTGGCCTGTCGTTTTTGGCTTTGCGCGCCGTTCAATCTAGACCAATGATGCCGCCGCGCAACCGGGCCGTTGAGAACCGGCTGTGCATGGAATGACGAACGGAGCTCTTGCGTGCCAACAATTTTCGATGAGTTGCTGGAGCGATTGCAAGCCTATCTCGCCGGCGTCGACAACGATCTGGTGACGGATGAAGTCGCGCGCATCGGCTGGGACATGCCTGCACGTTCTCTCGAGCCGCGTGCGCTTGGCTGCCTTAGCCATCTCGATCGCATCGCCGAGTTGGCTCCGGCCGATGCCAGGCCATTGACGCGATTTGTTGCCGACCATCGGGACGAGTTGCGTTGGGGGCAGACCTATACCGAGGCCGATTTCGGGCCGAGCTTCATCGACAATTACGGCTGGCTGGAAGTGTTCGGCACACGCGGGCATTTCGTCAATGACAAGGTCGCGGCTGGCCTGCTGATCCTCGGGCCTGACATCGTCTATCCCGACCACCATCATATCGCCGAGGAGATCTACATCCCGCTGACCGGCGGCACGGAATGGCGGATGGGCGAGGGGAACTTTCATACGCGCGACGCCGGCGAGGTCATTCACCACGCCTCCAATGTCAGCCATGCCATGCGCACGGGCAAGGAACCGCTGATGGCGCTCTATCTCTGGCGCGGCGGACCGCTGGCGCAGAAATCGACCATTGGTTCAGGAGGCAGAGGCTGATGGCCAAGGCGATCATGCTGCAGGGCACCGGCTCGGATGTCGGCAAGACCGTGCTGGTGGCGGGGCTTTGCCGTGCTGCAAAGAATCGCGGGCTGAAGGTGCGGCCGTTCAAGCCGCAGAACATGTCGAACAACGCCGCCGTCGCCGATATTCCGGGCGACGACAAAGCCGGCGAAGGCGAGATCGGCCGCGGGCAATGGCTGCAGGCGCTGGCCTGCGGGGTGAGGCCGACCGTCCATATGAACCCGGTGCTGCTCAAGCCGCAGAGCGATATCGGCTCGCAAGTGGTGGTGCAGGGCAAAGTCTATGGCGAGGCGCGGGCGCGCGACTACCAGGCGATGAAAGCCGGGCTGATGGACGCGGTGCTCGATTCATGGGCCAAAGTCGGCGAGGGGGCCGACCTGGTCATCGTCGAGGGCGCGGGCTCGCCCGCCGAGATCAATCTCCGCAGCCGCGACATCGCCAATATGGGCTTTGCCACGCGCGCCAATGTGCCGGTGATCCTGGTCGGCGACATCGACCGCGGCGGCGTGATTGCGTCGGTGGCCGGCACGCACCTGATCCTGCCGGAGGAAGACCGGCGCATGATCGCCGGCTATCTCATCAACAAGTTCCGCGGCGATGTCTCGTTGTTCGACGACGGGATCAGCGCGATCGAAAAATTCACCGGTTGGCGTTGCTTCGGCGTCGTGCCGTGGCTGAAGGCGGCCGGGCGGCTGCCGTCCGAGGATTCGGTGGTGCTCGAACGCCTCGCTTCGGGCGAGAAACGGGCGCTGAAGGTTGCGGTGCCGATGCTGGCGCGCATCGCCAATTTCGACGATCTCGATCCGCTGAAAGCCGAGCCGCAGGTCGAGGTGGTGTTCGTGCCGCCGGGCAAGAGGCTGCCGGAAGATGCCGGGCTGGTGGTCATCCCCGGCTCCAAATCGACGATCGGCGATCTCCTGAAATTCCGCGAGAACGGCTGGGATCGCGATCTCCTCGCCCATCGCAAGCGCGGCGGTCATGTCGTCGGCATCTGCGGCGGCTACCAGATGCTCGGCCGCATGGTGCGCGATCCCGACGGCATCGAAGGCAGCGTCACCGAAGCCGAGGGCCTTGGCCTGCTCGACATCGAAACGGTGATGGAACCTGAGAAGACTGTGCGCAATTCAAGCGCGCATTCGGTGCAGTTCGGCCTGCCGCTCGAAGGCTACGAAATCCATCTCGGCCGCACCACCGGCCCGGACGCGGCGCGGCCATCGACAATCCTCAACGGCGTTGAGGACGGCGCGGTCTCCGCCGACGGCAAGGTCATCGGCACCTATCTGCACGGACTGTTTTCCGCCGACGCTTTTCGCGCCGCCTACCTGGAGAGCCTTGGCGTCAGGGGAGGCGGCATCGACTATCGCGCGGATGTCGAGAAGGCGCTGGACGAGGTCGCGGCCGAGCTGGAGAGACACCTCGACTGCGACGCGATTTTTGGTCTGGCGCGATAGGCCTCTCACCAACACGAGTCATTTGGTCGTCATTCTATGGCGGAGCAAGGAGCGACGCGCGCAGACCATAGAATCCATTCCGTGAGGCTAAGGCATTGCAACGGTGCAGAATTCTGCTCCGCCGCGCCCTTCGATCAAGGTCACGGAATGGATCCTCGGGTCTACGCGTCCGCTACGCTCCCGCTCCGCCCGTGGATGACGAAGTTCAGGCGCTTTCGCCAACCTCGGAGCCGCCCTGTCGCGTCGTCATTCTATGGCGGAGCAAGGAGCGAAGCGACGCGCGCAGACCATAGAATCCATTCCGTGACGTCAAAACGTTGCGAGGGTGCAGAATTCTGCGCCGCTGCGCTCTTCGATCAAGGTCACGGAATGGATCCTCGGGTCTGCGCGTCCGCTACGCTCCCGCTCCGCCCGTGGATGACGAAGTCCTTCGCCACCTGGAGCGCGGCGATAACAGAGCTACGCCTTCTCTCCCGCCTTCGGCCAGTAAGTACCGAAGGACCAGACATTGCCTTCCGGGTCGAGGCAGATGAACTCGCGGCTGCCATAGTCGCGGTCGACCAGTTCCTGGATGATTTTCGCGCCGGCCTTCTCGGCACGCGCATAGGCGGCGTCGGCGTCATCGACGGCGATGTAGATCGACTTGCCGCCGCCACCGCCGGGCGCGCCGACCATCTTGCCGTAATCGTCGTCGCGTGCCGTACCCAGCATGATCATCGAGGACCCGAAAGTGAGCTCGGCATGGTGGACGATGTCGCCCTCGCCATAGCGGGCGCGAAGTTCGAAGCCGAAGGCCTCGCTGAGCCAGTCGATCATCTTGGCGGCGTTCCTGTAGCGCAGGGCCGGATAGAGACGGGGTGCTTCGTTTGCTGTCGGCATGACAATATCCCTCGGTCGGTTGATGAATGCCAGTCTGCGCAAAGGCGGTCTCGGCGTCTTGAAGAAATGTTACCTCGCTCAGGCCTACATCGACGTTGCGAGACCGGTCGGCGTTTCGCCGGCCAACTGACGGAACTCGCGCACCAGATGCGCCTGGTCGGCGTAGCCGCAATCGGCGGCGATGTCGGCCCAGTCATGGTCCTGCCGTTTCGACTGGGACAGCGCGCGGTTGAAGCGCACGATGCGTGACAATGTCTTCGGGCCGATGCCGATCGCGTCGGTGAATCTCGCCGCCAGATGCTTGCGGCTCCAGCCGATCTCGCCGGCGAGCGTCGAAATGCGGGTGCGGCCGCCCGACGCAATGACCGCCCTGTAGGCCCAGGCGATTTCCGGTGAAAGCGCATTCGCCTCGACAAGGCGGCTGGTAATGAATCCCTCGGCAATGTCGAAGCGCGCGTTCCAATGCGATGCCTCGCCAAGCCGGTCGCGCAATGCGATGCCGTCAAAGCCCAGCGCATCGTCCAACCCGACCATGCGATCGCGCAACTCGCTCATCGGCAGGCCGAAGAACTGCCTGGCGCCAAGCGGGGTGAAATTGACCTGGACGCAGCAGGCGCCGCCAAAGGATTCGATCATGACCGGCCCGGCATAGAGGCCGGCGGCGAAGCTGGCGTAGCGGTCATTGTCGCCCGGGCTGTGGCCGAGCCCAATGGCAAAGGCTTCGGCGAAGCTGATCACCAGCGGCACGGTCAGCGAAGCATATTCGACGATGCGGAAATGGCCGGGACAGGTCTCGCGATAGCCGCAGATATCGGTGACGATGCCCGCAAGCGAGGCGGCGGGCTTGCGCCGCACCATCTCGAAATGGAGGGCGGGAGAGCGATTATCCTGGCGATGGCGCTCTGGCTCGTCGGACATGATCCGAACCTAGCAGAACACCCCCTCGAAAATCAAAAGCGCCCGGCAGGGCCGGGCGCTCCGAGTTGCCTGAGAATGCTGTGCTCAGGCGCCGCGCATCAAACAGCCGGCGGCGAGCACGATGTAGGCGATAAGCATGATCCAAACGGACGCAAGCGGAATAAATGCAAGAACGCCAAGCGCGGCAAGAAGGCCGATGATGGCGATAACCAACGAAATGATGAACACGATCTGGGTGGGCGCACTGAGATTCATGTCTGGTCCCTCCAACATGATTCGCAACACCAGAACTCTACCAGCAGGAGGCCTCACACACCAACCAGTTGGCGCAAAGGATTGGCGGGATCGGCCAAGAGCTTGATCGCGAGCGCCACGCACACGGTCACCAGCAGCGGCTTGATCAGCTTCGCGCCAATCCGGATGGCCAGGCTTGCGCCGACACGGGCGCCGATGAACTGCGCCACGCCCATCATCAAGCCGATCTTCCAATCGATGACGCCGACGGCGGCGAAAACGACGAAGCCGCCGATGTTGGAGGCGAAATTGAGCAGCTTGGTGTGCGCCGTCGCTTTGAGCACGCCGTAGCCAGCGAGCGTGACGAAGGCGAGCATGTAGAAGGAGCCGGCGCCGGGACCGAAGAGCCCGTCGTAGAAGCCGATCAGCGGCGGGACGCTCAGTCCGAACAGGAAGGGCGACAGCCGCTCGGCGCGGTCGACGTCGTCCATGTTCGGCTTCAGCGCGAAATAGAGCGCGATGGCGATCAGCAGCACCGGCAGCAGGGCGCGCATGAAATCGCCGGGCACGACGGTCGCCAAAAGCGCCCCGACCGCGCCGCCGGCAAGCGCCAGCGCGGCGGACGGCAGCTGGCGGCGCAGGTCGACCTGACCCTTGGCGGCGTAATGGATAGTGGCCGAGCCGGACCCGAACATGCCCTGCAATTTGTTAGTGCCAAGTGCTGCCACCGGCGAAAAGCCGGCGAGCAGCAGCGCCGGGATGGTGATCAGCCCGCCGCCGCCGGCGATCGAATCGACAAAGCCTGCCGCGAAAGCGGCGGCGACGAGAATAAGGACAGTCTGCAGGGTAAGGTCGATCATCGGGGAGGGGCGCCTGGAAGGAAGCCGCAGCTTCCATCATGCTCGCCCCGTTTGCGCAAGAGCGATTCCACGCCACAGCGGTTCGCCGTCACGCGCCGAACCGCTCTGTTCTTGTTTTGACCTAAATTCCGGTCGGAAGGCTACGGCGAAGTCGCCGAGCCTAAACGCTCACACTTTTCCTGGAATTGCTCTAACAATCCAATCGGAACAGCAAGGGAGCTTGGTGGCGATGGCGCTGCTTGACCAGATACGTTCGATCTTCGACGGTGACCCGGGTGTGCGCAAGGTGGCGGACGACCCTGTGCTGTCGGCGGAATTGCTGATGCTGTTCCGCATGATCCTGGCCGACGGCTCGGTCTCGGAGAGCGAGATGGTCGTCTTCCGGCATATCTGCAAGGAAGCCTTCGGCATTCCGGAGGCCAGCATCGACAGCGTCGTCGAATATCTCAACGATTATGGCTACGAGACCAACGGCTCGCAGGCGATCGCGCTGTTCCGCGACCTCGATGTCGAGCGCCGGAAGCTGCTTGCGCGCCACATGGCCGAGATCGCCAAGGCCGATGCCAGGCTGGCGGAGAGCGAGGTGAAGCTTCTGCGCCGCACGCTCGACCTGCTCGACATCAGCCCCGTCGATTTGGTGAAGCCGGAGCGCTGAAGCAATTCCAGGGCAAGGGGAAGCGGTTAGCCTCGCCGACTTCGCCATAGCCTTCCGTCGGGAATTGCCTCAAACAAGGAAGCTGGCTCACCCCTGTTCCTGCATGCGCCGCGCGATGGCGCGGTGGAGGTCAGGCGCCGCCGCGACCAGCGCCTGCGCCGCTTCCGAGCGCGGATGGTCGAGCACTTCGGCCGCCCGGCCGCGTTCGACAATCTTGCCTTCATGCATGACCAGCACCTCGTCCGCCATGGCGCGGGCGACCGTCAGGTCATGGGTGATGAAGAGATAGGCGATGCCGAGCTTCTGGTTGAGCTCGGCGAAAAGGTCGAGGATCTGGGCGCGGATCGAGACGTCCAGCGCCGATACCGGCTCGTCGGCCACCACCAGCTTCGGACGGGTGATGATGGCGCGGGCGATCGACAGGCGCTGGCGCTGGCCGCCGGAGAATTCATGCGGGTATTTGTCCATGTCGCGCTGGCTAAGGCCGACTTCCTGCAGCGCATGCGCGACCATCTCGCGGCGCTCGGCCTTTGCCGGCTGCTTTTCCAGAAGATGCAGCGGCTCGGCCACCAGCTTCTCGACCTTCTGGCGCGGGTCGAAGGAACCGTAGGGATCCTGGAACACGACCTGCATGTCGCGTCGGGCCGGCTTCAGCGTCGACTCCGGCTTGCCGGTGATGGGCTCGCCGCGAAAGCGGATCGTGCCCGCCGTCGGCTTGTCCAAGGCGAGGATCATGCGGGCAAGCGTGGACTTGCCGCAGCCCGAGCGGCCGACGAGCGCCACCGATTGCGCGGGCTCGATGGTGAGCGAGACATCGTCGACGGCGCGGATCGGTTGCGCCGGTCGGAACAGCGATTTGCGCCGTCCCGGATAGTCCCGGCCGACGCCCTCGACTTCGAGCAGGGGTTTTGCCGATCCGGCAAGGTGCGGTTTCGGACGCGCCGGCACATGCATCGAGGCCAATGCCAGCTCGCGCGTATAGGGATGCTGTTGCTCCGACAAGGTCCGGGCGGTGTCGCCGGCTTCCATCACTTCGCCGTTGCGCAGGATGGTCAGGCGATCGGCCATCTCGGTCACCACGGCGAGGTCGTGCGAGATGAGCAGCAACCCCATGCGGTGCTCGCTGACCAGGTCGCGCAAAAGGTCGAGGATCTGCGCCTGCAGCACCACGTCGAGCGCCGTCGTCGGCTCGTCGGCGATCAGCAGCTTCGGCTTCAGCGCGCAGGCGATGGCGATGACGACGCGCTGGCGCTGGCCGCCCGATAGTTCGTGCGGATAGCGCGACAGCGGGAATTTGGCCTCGGGCAGGCCGACGCGGTCGAGGATTTTTCGTGCGCGCTCCTCGGCCTCGGCGCGGCCCGCCTTGGTGTGCCAGCGAATGCCCTCGGCGACCTGCTCGCCGATCGTCTTGACCGGGTTCAACGCTGTCATCGGCTCCTGGAAGACCATGCCGATATCGTCGCCGCGCAAGGCGCACATCTGGTCCTCGCTCGCGCCGAGGATGTCGATGCTGTCGAAGGCGACGCGGCCCTCGGCGCGGGCCAGATGCGGCAGCAGCCGCATGACTGTCAGCGCCGTCATCGACTTGCCGGAGCCGGATTCGCCGACCAGGCCGACGACCTCGCCCGGTGCGATCGTCAGCTCGACGCCTTTCAGGATCGGCGTATCGCCGATCGAAAGCGACAGGTTTTCGATCTCGAGCAGATTCATCTGCGCCGCCGCGATTTCGGATCGAGGATGTCGGCAATGCCGTCGCCGAGCAGGTTCAGCCCAAGCACGGTGATCACGATCGCCATGCCGGGGAAGATCGCCATCCAGGGCGCGATCACCATGCGCGTCTGCGCGTCGAACAGCATGCGGCCCCAGCTCGGCATCGGCGGCTGGGCGCCGAGGCCGACATAGGAGAGCCCGGCTTCGGCGAGGATGCCCAGCGCGAACTGGATCGTGCCCTGGACCAGCAGCAGCGTCGCGATGTTGGGCAGGACGTGCTCGACGGTGATCTGTGTCATGCCCTTGCCGGCGGCGCGCGCGGCAAGGATGAATTCGCGCGGCCAGATGGCTAAAGCGCCCGCGCGGGCGACACGCGCGAAGACAGGTATGTTGAAGATGCCGATGGCAATAATGGCATTGACGGCGCCCGGACCGAAGATCGCGGTGATCATGATTGCCGAAAGCAGCGCCGGAAAGGCGAAGACGAGATCGTTGAGGCGCATCAGCGCCTCGTCGACTATCCCGCCGCGCGCCGCGGCGACGGCGCCGAGCGGCACACCGATGCCCATGCCGATGCCGACCGCGACCAACGCCACGGCGATCGAGTTGCGGGCGCCAACCATGATCATCGACAGGATGTCGCGGCCGAAATGGTCGGTGCCGAACCAGTGCGCCCAAGAGGGCGGCTGCGTCTTGTCGGCGATCACCAACCTGCTGACGTCGTAAGGCGTCCAGACAAAGGAGAGGAGCGCGACGGCCACAACCAGCAGCGTGATGATCAAGCCGATCAGGAAGGAGCGGTTGCCGAAGGCCTTGGCCAGCACGCCGGCAAGCGTTTCTTCGGGCAGGTCGACGCGCAGAGTCATTGCCGGCCTCTCGAGCGGTTCCGCGTTTCGCGGAATCGCTGAACCGCTCTCAGTATTTGTTTTGGCGCAATTCCGGACGGAAAACCGCTACGCACTTTTCCTGGAATTGCTCTAAGCCGCGGGTCGACGATGGCGTAGGAGAAATCGACGATGAGGTTGATCAGGATCACGGCGGCGACCAACAGCATGACGATGCTCTCGACCACGATCAGGTCGCGCTGGGTGATCGCCTGAAAGATCAGCCGGCCGAGACCAGGCAGGTAAAAGACGTTCTCGATGATGATGGTGCCGGCAAGCAGGAAAGCGAATTGCAGGCCGAGGATGGTGAGCACCGGGATCATGGCGTTGCGCAGCGCGTGGCGCCAGAGCACGGTGCGATAGGGCAGGCCCTTGGCGCGCGCGGTGCGGATATAGTCCTCGTTGAGCACCTCGATCAGCGCCGAGCGGGCGACGCGTCCGAGGATCGCCGCCTGCGGCAGCGCGAGCGCGATGGCGGGCAGGAACAGCGATTTCAGCGCCGTCCAGATGCCGGCGCTCCAGCCGGGGAAACCGCCGGCGGGCACCAGCCGCAGCCATACGGCAAACAGATAGATCAGGATCAGCGCGAACCAGAAATTCGGCACGGCGACGCCGAGCTGGGCGGCACCCATGGCGAGCGTGTCGCCGGCACGGCCCTGGCGGCTGGCGGAGAACACGCCGACCGGAATGGCGATGATGGTCGAGAGCGCCAGCGCGATCAGCGCCAGCGGCAGGGAGACGACGACGCGTTCGCGCACCAGATCGATGACGGGCACCGAATAGGTGTAGGAGCGGCCGAAATCGAGGCTGAGCAAGCCTCCCGCCCAGTGGAGATAGCGCAGCACCAATGGCGCGTTCAGCCCCATCTGGTTGCGCAGCACCTCGACCTGGTCGGCGCTGGCATTGAGGCCCAGCATCAGGCGCGCCGGGTCGCCGGGCAGGATCTCCATGACCGCGAACACCACGATCGAGGCCAGCACCAGGGTGAGGGCGGCGATGATGATGCGTTTCAGGAGATAGGCGGTCATGGGAGGCGATCGGGCGATCGCGCCGGCCTCAATCCGTCCACTTCACCTTGGTCAGATCGTCAGCCTCGATCGGCCAGTTCGTCCACATGCCCTGCAGCTTGGCATCCCAGACGCCAATCTTGGGCAGCTCGAACAGGTAGACGGCGGGCACGTCGTGCGCGAGAATCCTCTGCGCCTCGCCCAGCAGCTCCAGCCTCTTGTCCTTGTCGACCGTGGTGCCGAGCTCCTTGATGACATCGTTGAACTTCGGATTGTCATACTGGAAATAGTAGCCGGGCCGCGAATAGATATCGATGTCGTTTGGCTCGACATGGGAAACAATCGTCAGGTCGTAGTCCTTGTTGGTGAAGACCTGGCTCAGCCACTCCGCCCATTCGACCGGAACGATCTGCAGATTGACCCCGATGTCCTTCAGTTGGGACTGAATCACCTGGCCGCCGTCGCGTGCGTAAGGTACGGGCGGCAGCTTGATCGTGGCCGAGAAGCCGTTCTCCAGCCCCGCTTCCTTCAGATACTCCTTGGCCCTGGCGATGTCGTGCGGATAGACGCCGGTGAGATCGACATAGCCCGCATCGGCTGGCGAGAAATGAGAGCCGATCGGCTTTCCTAGACCGTTCGAGGCCGCGGCGATGATGGCACTGCGATCGATCGCGGAGGCGAGCGCCTGCCGCACCGCGAGCTTGTCGAAGGGCGGCTTCTTGTTGTTGATCGACAGGATCGTCTCGCCCTCGGTCGAGCCGATCACGACGCTGAAGCGCGGATCGGACTGGACCTGCGCGAGCGCGTCTTGTGCGGGCATGTTGGCGAAAGCCTGGATATCGCCCGAGAGCAATGCGGGGACAGCCGCGGCCGCGTCCGGCACGATACGGAATGTCGCCTTGTCGAGCGCTGCGGGCGTACCCCAGTACTCCGGATTCTTGACCAGCGTGATCTCGGAACCCTTGGCCCAATGATCGAGCTTGAATGGACCGGTGCCGATCGGCTTGTCCTTGTTGCCGTCGGCCGACCCCTTCGCCACGATCACCGCTGCAACCTGGCCCATGTCGTTGAGGAAACTACCCTGCGGTCCGTCGAGACTGACCTTGACGGTCGCCGGATCGACCGCGGTGACATCGGTGATGTGCGCAAAGAGCTGCTTTTGCGGATTGAGCGAATCCCTGGCACGCGCTCGGTCCAGCGAGAATTTCACGTCGTCGGCGCTGAAGGCCGAGCCATCGTGGAACTTCACGCCGGAATGCAGCTTGAACGTGTAGACCTTGCCGTCGTCGGAGACGGCCCAGCTCTCGGCGAGACCGGGCTGAACCTGGCCGTCGTCGTCAATGCGCGTCAGCCCTTCAAAGACATTGGCATAGGTGACTTCGCCGATGGCCGCGGCCGCGCCGGCGGTCGGATCGAGATGCGGCGGCTCAAGCACGATGCCGAGCGTGAGGTCGGTGCGCGCGGCAAAGGCCGACGTGGCGGCGGCAAGCGACAGCACAGCCGCGGCCAGGATGGTCTTCCACAATTTCATCGCTGAACTCCCATTGCTCAAACGTGCTCAGGCTGGCGGATAGAAGCGTGATTTGGCCTGCGAGTAAATTGCGTTTCGTGCTGCCGGGCGGCGCCAGGCGGAATGTTTTTGCGGATCAGCCGGTTGTACCGCGCAAGAGCACATTGAGGCCGATCGCCATCACCTTGGCCGATTCCACCATGTCGGCGATGCCGACCCATTCGTCCGGCCGGTGGGCGAGGTCGAGAATGCCCGGGCCATAAGCGATGCAGTCATAGAGGTGGCCGATGCGCGCGACATGCTTCTGGTCGTAGGTGCCCGGCGAGATCACATAATCCGGTTCGCGGTCGAACACCGCCATGATGCCCTTCGCGACAGCCTTCACCACCGGCGCGTCGCGCTCGGTCATCAGCGGCAGCACCTCCATCAGATCGCGGATCTCGTAGTCGAATTTCTTGCGCTCGCGTTTCAGCCGTTCGAGGATGCCGGTGACTTCGCCTTTGACGGAGGCGATGTCCTCTTCGAGCAGAAAACGCCGGTCGATGGTGAGCCGGCACCAATCGGGCACGTTGGGCGAGGGAAGCCCCGGCCGGAAATCCTCGGTCTGGCCGCCATGAATGGAATTGATGTTCATGGTCGAGCGCCTGGCGCCTTCCGGCACCACCGGCATGCGCGTCATCTTGCGGTCGAGGGCCGGGAACAGCTCGTCCTCGAAGGCCTGCAGGACGGCGCCCATGTGGCGCACCGCATTGTCGCCGAGGAACGGCATCGAGCCATGCGCGATCTCGCCCTTGGTCTCGATCTCGGCCCACCACACGCCGCGATGGCCAAGGCAGATGCGATCCTTGTTCAGCGGCTCGGGGATGATGACGTGGTCGACTTTCGGCTTCGAGAAATAGCCGAGCCTCGCCAGATGGGCGACGCCGCCGAAGCCGCCCGATTCCTCGTCCGCCGTGCCCGATATCTCGATGGCGCCGGGGAAATCGGGATAGACTTCCACGAAGGCTTCGACGGCGATGACGGAGGCAGCCAGGCCGCCCTTCATGTCGCAGGCACCGCGCCCATAGACCTTGCCGTCCTTCACTACGCCGGCGAAGGGATCGACGGTCCAGCCGTCGCCGGCCTCAACCACGTCTATATGCGAGTTGAAATGCACACAGGGACCGGGTGAGCGGCCCTCGAAACGGGCAACGACGTTGACGCGCGGATAGCGGTCGTTGTCGCCGGGCGTGCCCTCGGCACGAATAAACTCGGTTTCGAAGCCGAGTTTCCTGAGACGCGCGCCGAGAAACTCGGCGCATGGCCGATAGGCTTCGCCCGGCGGGTTTACGGTCGGAAAGCGGATCAGGTCCGCGGTCAGCGCAACGAGGTCGTCGGTCCGGTCCTCGACCGCCTTGAGAAGTCGCTCATTCATCCGGCAGATTGAAGAAGGAACGCGGCGCTTTTGCAAGCGACCAGTCGCCCATTGCCACACAACGACCGAAGCATGGACCAACGCCTCGCCTAAACTTCAGAGGGTGCGTGGCGCGGCGGCAACTATACCGCGAAAATCGTTCAAATTCATTGGATTGGATAGGCGGTTTCGTCAAGGAGTGTGTGGTACTTAACGCATCTGCCGGCAAAAAGATGGAAGAACCGCGCGAATGGCAGGGGGCAATCAAAGGGGTTTGATCGCATGAAAAAGTTCGTTCTCACGGCAACCGTGCTGGCAACTGCGTTGTTCGGCATGTCCATCGCAAGTCGGGCGGCCACGCTAGTCGCCAATATCGACGTCTCCTCGCAGACCATGACCGTCAGCAAATACGGCCAGGTCGTCTATCGCTGGAGCGTGTCGACGGCGCGCAAGGGCTACTTCACGCCGCGCGGCAGCTACCGGCCGCAATGGACCGCCCGGATGTGGTATTCGCGCAAGTATGACAACTCGCCGATGCCCTATTCGGTGTTCTTCCACGGCGGCTACGCCATTCACGGCACCGGGTCGGTAAGAAATCTCGGGCGCCCGGCGTCGCATGGCTGCGTGCGCCTGCATCCGTCCAACGCCGCGACCTTCTATTCGATGGTCAAGGAAGTCGGTTTCGGCAACACACGGATCGTCGTCACCAACTGACCTAAAGGCCGGCTGCCGCCTTCGCCTGTCCGCGCTTGCGGCGACGGCCGCTGATTTCCCAGCGCTTGTGGAACCACATCCACTGGCCGGGATCCTCACGCACCCAGCGCTCGACCACATCGGTGAGCAGCTGGGTGGTGGCGCTGACGTCGACGCTACCGCCTTCGGTGCGCGGCAAGGTCAGCCTGTCCTCGATTTCCAGGCGGAAGCGGTTGCCCGGCAGCCTGACGCAGCGGGCGGGGTAGACATCGCAGTCGTAGTGGCGGGCCAGCATGCCGAGCATCGGGTTGCTCTGGCATGGGCGGCCGAAGAAAGTCGTCTCCACGCCGCCAGAGAATTTCTGATCGACAAGCACGCCGATATTGCCGCCCTTTTCGAGGATGGCGGCAAGGGCGAAGGACGCGCCGGCGGCGGAGGGCAGCAGGGCGCCCATCGAGGAGCGGCGCGTCGAGTGGATGTAATCGGCGAGATAGGGGTTGTTCGGCGGGCGAAACAGCGCCGTGATGTTCATGCCGAAGGTGGCCGCGGCCACCGGCAGCAACTCGAAATTGCCGAGATGGCCGGTGAACAGGATATGCGGCTTCGTCTCGCTGGCGATCTCGTGGAAATGCTCGACGCCGCCTACCTCGACCCGGCCCGGCTTCGAAGCGTTCGGATCGAAGTCGAACAGCGCGTCGAGGAAGATGTATTCGGCCGCGAGGCGGGCCATGTTGCCCCACATGTCGCGCGCAATGGCTTCGATCTCGGCGTCACTCTTTTGCGGATAGGCAAGGCGCAGATTGTTGACCGCAACGCGGTGGCGCCCGACCATCGGGCCGATGCGGCGGGCGACGCGGTCGGCGAAGTTGAGCGCGCTGTCCGGCGGCAGAAGGCGCAGCAGCGAGAGCAACACGATGGCGAGCTTGGCGACCAGCCAATGCTCCAGCTGGCGCAGCCGCCGGCCATAGCGGAACATGAAGTCCCGGCGGGCTTTCCTGAACACCTTGCCGACCATCCTGTCTTAGGAAACGCGCAGGATGATCTTGCCGAAGACGTCGCGGCCTTCCATGCGCTTCAGCGCGGCGTCGATGTCGTCGAAGCCGACTTCCGTGTCGATGACCGGGGCAACGAGGCCGGCCGCCATCTTCTGCATGGCGTTGGCCATGTTCTCCATGCGGCAGCCGAAGGAGCCGAGCAGCTTCAGCTGCTGCTGGAACAGCTGCATCAGGTTGACCTGCGTCGACACGCCCGAGGTCGAGCCGCAGGTGACGAGACGGCCGCCGCGCTTCAAGCACAGCATGGAACCGGCGAAGGTGTCGGCACCGACATGCTCGAACACCACGTCGACACCCTTCTTCCTGGTCAGCTTGCGCACAACGCCTTCGAAACGATCCTCGCGGTAGTTGATGACATGGTCGGCGCCAAGCGCCCTGGCCTTGTCGATCTTGTCGTTCGATCCGACCGTGGTGATGACCGTGCAACCCATCTTCTTGGCGAGCTGGATGGCAGCGGAGCCGATGCCGGAGCCGCCGGCATGGACGAGGACGGTTTCGCCCGGTTCCAGCTTCGCGTTGTCGAACAGCATGTGCTCGACCGTGCCGAAGGTGACGGGCGCGACCGCCGCGCCGATCTCGGTGACGCCGGGAGGCGCGGGCACCAGAAGACGCGCCGGCAGGTTGATCTTTTCCTGGGCAAAGCCGTCGAGATGGAAGCCATGGACGCCGGAAACATGCTCGCACAGATTGTCGCGGCCTTCGCGGCAGGCGCGGCAGAGCCCGCAGGTACGCGCGCCGTAGATCGACACCAATTGTCCCGGCAGGAGGTTGGAGACGCCCGGTCCAACCGCCTCGACCTCGCCGGCGGCTTCGGCGCCGACGACCAGCGGCAGCTTGCGCTTGGCAAACGCCATGCCGCGCCAGCCCCAGACGTCGATGTGGTTGAGCGCCACCGCCTTGATGCGGAGCGTCACTTCGCCCAGCGAAGGCGGCGGGGGAGGCGCCAGGTCCACCGTTTCAAGGCGGCGGTCCTCGATAAGTTGCAATGCGCGCATGTGGCCTGTCGGGTTCTGATCAAAAGCGCGTTTGCGCTTTAGTTCTTTGTTTTATGCATGTCGTCGCAAAAACCGATTTTACTTTTGCACGACATGCATTGGCGGAAAAAATCCGCTTAGACCGGTTCCCGCGCCATGACAAGGCAGGTGTTCTGGCCGCCGAAGCCGAAGGAATTCGACAAAACCGTGCCCACTTCGGCGTTGCGCTTCTTGTTCGGCACGACGTCGAGCACGATGGCCGGATCGGGATTGTCGTAATTGATCGTCGGCGGGATGACGCTTTCGCGCATGGTCATCAGCGAGAAGGCGGCCTCCACCGCGCCGGCGGCCGACAGGGTGTGGCCGATCATCGACTTGTTCGACGAGATCGGCATCGAGCCGATGCGCTCGCCGAAGACGGTGGACAGCGACAGGTGCTCCATCTTGTCGTTCTCGGGCGTCGAGGTGCCGTGCGCATTGACGTAGTCGATCTCGTCTTCGCCAAGGCCCGCATCGGCAAGAGCGGCGCGCACCGCCGCGATTGCCGGCGAGCCGTCGGGCTTGGAGCGAGTGCGGTGAAAATCGTCGGCCTTCTCGCCGCAGCCGCGCATGATGCCGAGGATCGCCGCGCCGCGCGCAAGGGCGCCTTCCAACGATTCCAGCACCAGCGCGCCGGAGCCTTCGGCCAGCACGAAGCCGTCGCGGTCCTTGGAGAAGGGCTTCGAGGCCTTTTCGGGAATATCATTGTGGGTGGAAAGGGCCGAGAGCAGCGAAAAGCGGATCAGCGCTTCGGCGGTGGCCGAGCCGTCGGCGCCGATCGACAGCGCCTTGTCGCACTCGCCGCGCCGGATCGCCTCGACCCCGAGCTGGATGGCGGTGGCGCCCGAGGCGCAGGCGGTCGACAGCGTGATCGGCAGGCCACGCGTGCCGAAGCGGTCGGCCAGGCGATCGGCGATCGAGCCGAACTGCGTGGTCTCGAAGACATCCAGCTCCTTCAGCCCGCGCGCCACGCGCAGCAACCTTTCTGCACCGGCGTCCTGCTTGTCGGAATTATAGAGCGAGAAGCGGTCGATCCAGTCGAGCTCGACCGGCGGCGAGGCCAGGAACAGCGGGCCGCCGAAATCGCCGGACTCCAAACCAGCTTCCGAGACGGCCTCCTGGGCCGCCGTCTCGGCCAGTTCGTAGGTGAGGTGGCTGGCGCCCTTCGAGCTCGACGGCAGGAAGTCGACCATGCCGGAAATGCGGGTGTTGAGGTGGTCGACCGGAAAGCGGGTAATCGGATGGATGCCGGATCTGCCTGAGGTCAGCGCCGCCCAGTTGTCGGCCTTGCCGACGCCGAGCGAGGTCACCACGCCGATACCGGTAACGGCGACGATCGGCCTGCCCATGTGGTCGCGAAGATTGGCCATTCTTTGTCTGCCTCGTTATCGAGCAATTCCAGGAAAAGTGTGTAGCGGTTTTCCGCCCGGAATTGCGAAAAACCGATCTAAGCGGCTTTAACCAGCCCCAGGCCCTCGAATTGGTGATAGCCGATTGCGGTTGCAAGGACGGAATTGGGGGCGCCTTCGAATGGGCGCTCCACCGTGGCATCGAAGGCAGGATAACCGGCCCCGCGGTCGACAGCCATTGCCGCGAGCGCAACCGCAAAGGGGAATTGAGCCTCCTTCATATGGCCGGTCAGCGTCGAGAAGGCGCGCACGGCCAAAGCCGGGTTGGCATCGAGAACGGCCTTTTCGGCCGCCGTCGCGGCGTGGGCGCCGGAGGCTGCGGAAATCGTGAGCAGATCGCCGTCGGGAAGGGCGGCCTGCTTCAGCAGCGCAGCAATCTCAGAATTCAACTCGCCTTGCCGGCGCCTGGCGCGGCCGGAGACGACGGGGCCAAGCTCGGCGTAGATCTTGCGGCCGCGGTTTTTTGCGTGCTCGCGCTGCTCGAGCACCAGGAAGGCGCCGCCGGAGCCCGTCACCACGCCGCCGCCTTCGGCGCCCTGGCGTTGCCAGACCGGCTTCCATGGGCCGCGATGCAGGTAGCCGGCAAGCTCGTAGCCGAGCAGCATGTCGGAATGCTCGGTCTGGAATGCGCCGCCGACCAGAACATGGGTCGACTGTCCCGAGCGGATGCGCGCCGCCGCCGTCTCGACGGCCGAGACGCCGGCGCCTTCCTCGCCCATGAAGGTGCGCGACGAACCGGTGACCTTGTGGACGATCGAGATGTTGCCGGCGAGCAGGTTAGAGAGCTGGGCCAGGAACAAAGTCGGCCGCAGTTCCGTGGTCAGCTTCTCGTTGAGCAGCACGTCGCGGTCGTTGCGGCTCTCGGAGGCAGCCAGGATCGCGGCATCGACGGCTTCGTCGCGCTCGCCGCCGCCGGCCGCCACCACCATGTCCATGGTGGCGCAAAGCTCGTCATTGCCCTTGATGCCGGCATCGTCGAGCGCCAGGCCGGCGGTGTAGGTGCCGAGACGCTGCCAGGTTTCCATCTGACGCTGGTCGCCGCGCTTGGCGATCTGCAGGTTCCAGTCGATCTCCGGCAAGGGATGGATGGTGTAGGGCGCAAAGCGCTCTGCCTCGAGCACCGGCTCAAGGCCCGGTCGGGTGAGCTTCTGCCAATGCGCATCAGGGCCCTCTCCAAGCGAAGAGACAAGGCCGATGCCGGTGATGACGACGTCGTGAGAGCTCATGGGCGGCTGTTGTGGGTCAGCTGGCGGGGCGCGTCAAGACCGCGCCCGCGCCGGCTCAGGCGGCCTTGGCCGCGACCAGCGCGTCGATCTTGGCGCACAGGTTCTTCATGACGAAGTAGTCGTCGGTCGAGGCCTTGCCGTCATTGACCTCCTGCGTCCACTTCTCGAGCGGCACCTTGATGCCGAATTCCTTGTCGATGGCAAAGACGATGTCGAGGAAATCGAGGCTGTCGATGCCGAGATCGTCGATCGTGTGGCTCTCGGGCGTGATGGTGTCGATATCGATCTCGCTGGTGTCGGCAATGATCTTGGCGACTTTCTCGAACGTGGTGGACAAGGGCTCTTCCTTCGGTTGCGGGCGGAATCTGTCCGCATCTTGTTTGGGCGCTGTCTAATCGGTTTTTCCCGGCAGGAAAAGGCCTGACGCGCCGGGGCAGATGGGATGTCGGCTTTGGGAACGCAAGAAGGGCCGCCGGCCTGCCCGGCGGCCCTTCCCATTTGACGTCGCGTCAGCCTTGTTTCGCATGCCGTCTTCCCAAAGCCGGAACCAGTTTGGGCGACATGCATCAGTCGCGGAGCTTGACCAGGTCGTTGAGCAACCCGCCCGTCCCGTTGTGGACGGTGAGCCGCTCGACCTTGCCGGCGATGGCCTCGAGAGCCTCGAGCTCCTTCAGTCGCAGCATCACCGGGTTCTCGGCCATCACCTTGGCCGTGTTGAGCAGCGAACGGGTGGCGTTCGTCTCCTCGCGGCGGCGGATGACGTTGGCCTCGGCCTGCTTCTCGGCCGAAACCACCTGGTTGAGGATCTCGCGCATGTCGCCCGGCAGGATCACATCCTTGAGAGCGATATCGCTGACCTCGACGCCGATCGCGGCCATGTCGTCGCGCACCTTGGCAGCCGCGTCGTCGTCGACCGTGACCTTCTTGTCGAGGATCTGGTCGAGCGTGAGCGCGCCAAGCGTCTTGCGGAAGGCATACTGCAGGGCGCGGTAGAGGGCTTCGGAGAAGTCCTTCACCGTGCTCACCGCCGTCACCGGATCGACGACCCGGTATTCGGCGGCGATGTTGACGCGGATCGTCACGCGATCCTTGGTCAGCACTTCCTGCCCGGCGACATCGAGCGACTGGCGCTTGACGTCGACGACCTTCACCTGGACCATGCGCCCGACATTCCAGAAGGCGTGCACACCCGCGGCAAGCGTGCGGGTGTAGACGCCATCCACGAACAGCAACCCGACCTGGCCGTCAACGACCGGATAGAGGAACACATGTTCCGTCTTCCGGGCCTGGCCGATCCGGCGCATCAAGGCCGGATCGACGGCGAGATCGGCCGCCGTGTCGACGGACGTGACCTTCCACGGGCCGGCTTCCGTCCACAGCACGAGCTTGCGATCCGGGTTGAGCACGGCATGCAAGGCGCCGTCGCGCTCGACGACGGCGACGTCGGTACGCCCGGTGCGGACGACGGTGAGGTGACGCGCGGCCACATCCGGGAGCTTGTCGAACAACGCCTTCTCGTAAGCCGAAACGAATTCCGGGTTCTTCAGGTCGTGCCGGGAGATTTCCAGGTTGGCGCGCCGGTTGGCGAGCCAATGCTCGCCCGGCATCAGGATCGCCTGGATCTCACCCTTGTAGAGGGCGACGGCACGTTCATTTTCCTTCACGAGGACGCGCTGGCGTCCAAGAAGCTTTTCGAGAATGGTCTTCATTGTCTTACTCCTGTCGGGCATGGCCCCATGCGAGGCGTCACGTCATGCGTCGATCGTCCTTTCGTTTCTCGTTTCACGTCGTCGTCTCCCGGGCACGAATGATCCGGGGACCGGTGGCATCGGCGCGTGGCGGGCCTTCGGGAGCGGATCGCGGGGCGGCGAAGCGGGCACCGGAAACCGAAGCTTCCTTTGCCGGCCGCGCCGCGCCTTGATCGTCACCGCGGGCCTGGCCGCGAGCCGATGGCGCAGGACATCGCCGCCCGGCGAGGCCGAAGCCTTGCCGTCCGTGAAGTCCCCGCATTCCGGTCCCCGGACCGTTTTCGGATGGCGTATCAGGCCAATGGAGAAGGATTCGAACCTTCGACAGTCAGATTAAAAGTCTGATGCTCTTCCAGCTGAGCTATCCGTGATGCAGATGACGGGACTCGAACCCACAACCTCCGGATTATGTCCGGCGCTCTCCCAGTTGAGCTACATCCGCGATCCCAATCCCCGAAACGGCGCCGTATACAGGGCGGCAAAGCCGCCTGCACGGGCGGAGACGAAAGCTCCAACCGTTGTGCTCGCTTCGGTTTTCGTGACCGGGAGCGCGCCTATAGACCCTGCGACGGGTTGTCGCAAGCGGCATTGTCGCGGCGGATTTGCGGCTTCTTCCAGGAGTTGTATTTCGGCAACACTAGCCGGCGACGCCTTAGAAGGTGACCCGTCCCAGCACCTTGAGACCATCACCGTCCGGCGCCACCACCACGGCCTCGCCCTCGCGCGGCGCGACGCCGGTGAGCGCCTCGATGTTTTCCACATGCGTGACCAGGACCAGATTGTCGGAGCCGGAATAGCCGCGGATCTCCTTGATGATCGCGGCCTTCTGAGCAGCCTTTTCGGCCGGGTCGGTTTTGAGCAGATCGAGCGGCGCGAAGGGCTGCGGCTCGGATTCGAAAGCGATGCGGGCAGTATCGAGGCAGCGGCAGTAGCGGCTGGAGAGCACGTGATCGATCGGCGCCGAGCGCGCCGCGAACAGCGCGCCGATGCGGCTTGCCTGCTGCTTGCCGCGCTCCGACAGGTTGAGCTGCGTGGCGCAATTGCCGATGTCGAAATTGGCCGGGTCGGCAGCTCCGGTGACGAAGGCGTGGCGAAGCAGCACGACGCGGCCGCCGTCGCGCAGCAGCGCCCACCCCGCGTCGGTCGCGTGGGCCAGGGTGGGAACGGCAAGCAGGAAGAGCGCCAGGGCAAGTCGCAGCATCGGAAGTCCTATGGCAGCCCGCAAAGGCAAGGTCGTGATTGGCATATAGGGACCGCAAAGCAGGCTGAAAGACAAGCAGCGAGGCAGCAGAGCAAATGGAGCGCCGTTCCGTTTGAAGCGATTGCACTGCAGTCAGGGCTCGCCTATCACGGGAAAAATGTCTCCGCCCAAGAAATGACTCCGCTCACTGAAACCGTTCTCTTCGTCTTCAGCCTTGTGGCGCTCGGCTATCTGGCCGGGCTCACCGGCTATCTGAAGCCGGCGAGCGGGGAGGGCATTTCCGAATTCGCCATTAGCGTGGCGATGCCGCTGCTGCTCTTCCGGACCATGGTCAAATCGGATTTCCATGGCGTAACGCCCTGGTCGCTGTGGGGCGCCTATTTTGCGGCCGCGGCAATCACCTGGGCCACGGGCCATCTGATGATGACGCGCGTTTTCAAGCGAGATGCACGCGCGGGCATCGTCGGCGGCGTGTCCTCGGCCTATTCAAATGTCGTGCTGCTCGGCGCGCCCTTCGTCCTCGGCATATTCGGCGCCAGCGGCTTCGAGGTGCTGTCGCTGCTGGTCTCGGTCCACCTGCCGATCATGATGATGGCCTCGATAGTGCTGTTCGAGATGTTCGGGCGCGGCAGCGGCGAGACGGTGCATCCGCTGTGCGTCGTCAAAAACTTCCTCAGGCGCCTGTTCCTCAATCCGCTGATCATCGGCATCCTGGTGGGGCTCGCATGGCGCCTCACCGGCGCGCCGCTGCCGGATCTCGTCGAAAGGTTGGTCAATACGCTCGCCGATACGGCCGGTCCGGTGGCGCTGTTCGCCATGGGGCTCAGCCTGCGCCGTTTCGGCATCTCCGGCAATATCAGGCCGGCGCTGGCGCTGTCGGTGCTGAAACTGTTCGTGATGCCGGCGCTCGTTCTGGTCTTCGTCTGGCTGCTCGGCCTGCCGCCGCTGACGGCCAAGGTCGCGGTGGTGGTTGCGGCACTCCCTTCGGGCATCAATTCCTATCTGATCGCAGTCCAGTTCAACACCGGCCAGGCGCTGGCCTCGAACCAGATGACGCTTGCCACCGCCAGCGCGGTGGTGACCACCTCGTTCTGGCTGACGGTGGTGATCCACGTCTTCGGATAAGGGATGTCGTTATTCAGGTGAGGCCGGCCTGCAAACACCGATTTCCAGCTCTTCCGGCCTTCGCCGGCCGAAGCCTCATGAGTGGCGTGGCAGCTAAATCAAGGCTATGGCCGGCATAGGCCGGTGCTCACGTACTTTAGGTACGCTCCGCTCCGGCCTTCGCCGGCCGAAGCCCTCATAAGTGTCTTCGCCCCATGAAGGCTACGGACGGCGTAGGCCGGTTCTCGGAAATCGCTATTTTCGGCTCGGCCTGACCTGAATCTCGACATCCCTGCCAGCAATTGAGGCGTTCGCTTTTGCTGGCCCAACCCCTATATGCCATCTTGTGATTGCTTGCCCGCCTTTCCCTAGGTAAGAGCAATGCGCCGGCGTGCGGCTCTTGAAGCACGCTCCAACGGATATCCAGAAAACGGCCGATCAGCGCGCCGAACGGAGGCCAGACCATGCTTCAGAAAACCAGCCATTTCATGCGCCAGGCCAACCTCATCGATGGTGAATGGGTGCAGGCCGACAGCGGCCAGACCATCGACGTCAACAATCCGGCGACCGGCCTCAAGATTGGCACCGTGCCTAAGGCCGGCAAGGCCGAGACCCGCCGGGCCATCGAGGCCGCCGAGGAAGCCTTCAAGAGCTGGCGCAAGACCACCGCGCTCGAGCGCTCGAAGCTGCTGCGCAAGCTGCATGACGCGATGATGGACAATCAGGATGTGCTGGCCGAGCTCTTGACCATCGAGCAGGGCAAGTCGCTTAGCGAATCCAAGGGCGAGATCGGCTCGGCCGCCAGCTACATCCTGTGGTTCGCCGAGGAAGGCCGCCGCGTCTATGGCGACATCGTGCCGTCGCCATGGGGCGACCGCCGTATCCTGGTAACCAAGGAGCCGGTGGGCGTCATTGCAGCCATCACGCCGTGGAATTTTCCGTCCTCGATGCTTGCCCGCAAGATCGGCCCGGCTTTGGCCGCCGGCTGCACCGCGGTGGTCAAGCCCGCCTCGCAGACGCCTTATTCGGGCCTCGCCTGGGGCGCGCTCGTCGAGGAAGTCGGTTTCCCGAAAGGCGTCGTCAATGTCATCACCGGTTCGGCCGGCGAGATCGGCGACGAGATCTGTGCCAACCCGCTGGTCAAGAAGATCACCTTCACCGGCTCGACCGAGGTCGGCAAGATCCTGATCCAGAAGTCGGCCGCGACGGTCAAGAAAGTGTCGATGGAACTCGGCGGCAACGCACCGTTCCTGGTCTTCGACGACGCCGATGTCGATCGTGCCGTCGCCGGCGCCATCACGGCCAAGTACCGCAATTCCGGCCAGACTTGCGTGTGCACCAACCGCTTCCTGGTGCAGGCCGGCATCTACGACAAGTTCGTCGAGAAGCTGGCTGCCGCCAGCAACAACCTCAAGGTCGGCTCGGGCCTCGAGGAAGGCGTGCAGCAGGGGCCGCTGATCGACGAGAAGGCGGTCGAGAAGGTCGAGGAATTCATTGCCGACGCGACGTCGAAGGGCGGCAAGGTCGTCGCCGGCGGCAAGCGCCATGCGCTCGGCGGCTCGTTCTTCCAGCCGACGGTGATTTCTGGCGCCACGCCGAACATGCGCTTCATGAAGGAAGAGATTTTTGGGCCGATCGCGCCCGTGTTCAAGTTCGAGACCGAGGAAGAGGCGGTCGCGCTGGCCAACGACACCGAGTTCGGCCTTGCCGCCTATTTCTACACCGGCGATCTCGGCCGCGCCTTCCGCGTCATGGAAGGCCTGAAATACGGCATGGTCGGCGTCAATGAAGGCCTGATCACCACGCCCGAGGCGCCGTTCGGCGGCGTCAAGGAATCCGGTCTCGGCCGAGAAGGCGGGCATCAGGGCATCGAGGACTATCTCGACACCAAATATGCCTGCTTCGGCGGCCTCGGGCTCTGATATCGATCCCCGGAACAGGGCAGGCGCCCAGAGCAGTCCACCGTTTCAGAAAAACGGTGGACTGCTCTTTCGCCTTGTTTTGGCGCAAAACCGCTGCGCACTTTTCCTGGAATTGCTTTAGCCTGCCCTTGCCGGATGATGCGCAGCCGGCCTAAATCCACGGATCGGAAACGACATTTCGGGCATGGCGATGAAAGACGGCGAGGTCTTCGGCACGACGCAGGCGGGCGAGGCCGTGCGCCGCTTCACCATTCGCGGCGGCGGCATCACGGCCAACATCATCGGGCTCGGCGCCATCATCCAGGACCTCAGGCTGAGCGGCCATGACGCGCCGCTGGTGCTGGGCTACGACCGATTCGAGCCCTACCAGACCGACCGCGCCTTCTTTGGCGCCGTCGTCGGCCGCTTCGCCAATCGCATCGGCGGCGGCCGCTTCACCATCGCCGGCAACCGCTTCCAGACCGAGCAGAATTTTCTCGGCAAGCACACGCTGCATGGCGGCTCGGAAGGCTTTTTCCGCCGGCCATGGACCGTCTCGCTGCATGGCCGCGATTTCGTGACGCTGACGCTGCACGATCCGGACGGCGCGATGGGCTTTCCCGGCGCCCTCGACGTCACCTGCACCTATCGGCTGAAGATCCCAGGCACGCTCAGCATGGAGCTGACCGCGACCTGCGAGGAGCCGACGCTCTGCAATCTCGCGCAGCATTCCTATTTCAATCTCGACGATGGCGGCGCGGGCGACATCCTCGATCACCGGCTGATGCTCAACGCCGGCGCCTACACGCCGGTCGATGACGAGATGATCCCGACCGGTGTGGTGAAGCCGGTCGACGGCACGCCCTACGATTTCCGGCAGGCGCGGCCGCTGCGCATGGAAATGGAAGGCGAGCAGCTTCGCTACGACCTGAATTACTGCCTGGCCTCCAGCCGTGGGCCGCTGCACCAGGCTGCCTGGGTGCAAGGCGCCAATTCCGGTGTCGAGATGGAAGTCTGGACCACCGAACCGGGACTGCAGCTCTATAGCGGCCAGTTCGTCGCTCCGACGTCGCCGGGTCTCGACGGCCGCCGCTACAAGGCGTTTTCAGGCCTCTGCCTCGAAGCGCAGACATGGCCGGACGCGCCGAACCGGCCTTATTTCCCGCAGGCGACGCTGTGGCCGGGGCAAATCTATCATCAGGTGACGGAATATCGGTTCCGCTTGCCCTAAAGTTTGCCGATTTTGAAGTGATTCCTGCCCAAGCTTCGATAGCGCTTAACTGTCGAAGGCCATCCGCAAGGTCTCAGATGGCGCCAGCGCGCCGCGAACCTGCACCACCGCGGCGGCGACTTTGTGGGCGCGGCGCACCGCGTCGGCAGGTGCGTGGCCGGCAAGCCGGGCGGCGAGATAGCCGCCGTTGAAGGAATCGCCGGCGCCGGTGGTGTCGACGGGGACAGCCACATGCACCGCGTCGACAGTTTGCGAAGCGCCGTTCAGCGCAATCAGGGCCGGCTGCTCGCCATTCTTGACTACGACCTCGCCGGTCAGCTTGCCCAGGCGCTTGGCTGTGACTTCGGGGGTCTCATCGCCGAACAACATCTGCTCGTCCGGAAAAGTCGGCAGCGCGATGTCGGTCACCGCAAGCGCTTCCAGGATCGCGGCTTGAGCCGCCGCGCGGCTCGGCCACAGACGCGGCCGGTAGTTCGGGTCGAAGGCAACGAGCGAGCCGGCCTTGCGGGCAGCCGCCACGGCCGAGAGGAGGGTTTTCCGCGCCGCCGCGTCCAGAATTGCCAGGGTGATTCCGGAAAAATAGACAAGCGCCTGGTTTTCAAGGCTTTTTGCCAGTGCTGCCGGATCCGAGGCGAGCTGGCGCGCGGCCGCGTCGCTTCGCCAGTAGGTGAAGGCGCGCTCGGCTCCGGTAAGCGTTATGGCGTAAAGGCCGGGGCGCGCGCCGGCAATGACCGGGCTGTTGCCCACGCCTATGCCATTCTCGGCAAAGAAGGCGATCTGGTCGCGCGAGAAGGGATCGTCGCCGAAGGCCGTCACATAGGTCGCGGGCCGATCCGGGCTCAAGGCGTGCAATGCCCAGAGCGTGTTGAAGGTATCGCCGGCAAAACCCATGCGCCAGTTCGGGCCAGCCTGGCCCGACAGTTCCAGCATGCATTCGCCGATCGATGCGATACCATTGGCCATGCGGGCTTATCCCTTCCTAACATCTTGTTGCTGTAGCTTTTTGCGGCCGGCAGCGCCATGCTTGGCTAGCGGCGATTTTTGCGCCAGAAGCGATTTCCCACAGGCAGGGCGGGACGCGACAAGCGGCCCGCGACGTTAGCAGCCGAAGAGGAACGGGCTTGGCATCGACATGGCGTTACATTCTTGCGGGTCTCGGTTTGGCCGCGCTGCTGGTAGGCATCGTGGCCGCCATCTATCTGACGTTGCCGCAATCGGCGCCCGGACCGGACCTGTCGCGCTCGAAAAAGACGGCGAACGGCTTGTTCGTCGCGAGCTTCGAGCCGGAGCGCGGCGTCGTCCGGCAGGGCGAGCTGCAGTCCTGGCTGCTGACGCTGAAGACCGCCGCCGGCGCGCCGGTGGAAGGAGCGGCCATCACCGTCTCCGGCGGGATGCCGCGGCACGACCACGGCCTGCCGACCAGTCCGCAGGCGACCGATTATCTCGGCCAGGGGCGCTATCGCATCGACGGCGTGAAGTTCACCATGAGCGGCTGGTGGCAGCTGCACTTCGGTATTTCGGCGGCCGCCGGATCCGATACCGTCGTCTTCAACATCGTGTTGTGAGCGGGCCATGAGGCGTATTGCCAGCATCGCAAGCCTGCTGGCTTTAGCCGCTTTTGCCCTGTTGGGCGGATGCGGCAAGCCGCAATTCGGCGACGCCGAGAAGAAGACCATCGCGTCGCTGGCGCTGAACACGTTGCCCTCGCTCAAAGTCGACACCACCAACCAATATGCGGATGTGCCGGCGGCTGCCGCGCTCGGCTCGACGCTGTTCTTCGATGCCGGCATGAGCCGCGACGGCACGGTGTCCTGCTCGACCTGCCACAAGATCGACCGCCAGTTCCAGGACGACCTGCCGCAGGCGGTCGGCGTCGGCCACACCAACCGCCGCACGATGCCGCTGGCGGGCGTGGCGCGCGATCCGTGGTTCTTCTGGGACGGCAGGCGCGACAGCCTGTGGGCGCAGGCGCTGACGCCGCTTGAAAACCCGCTCGAGCAGGCCGGCAACCGGGCCGCCTTCGCGCATTACATCAAGAAGCGGTTCGGCGAGCGCTATGAGCGGATCTTCGGACCGCTGCCGGACCTTTCGACCGTGCCGGCCAACGCCAGCCCGCTCGGCAGCGACGCCGAGAAGGCGGCGTGGAACGCCATGCCCACCGGCCGGCAAGACGACGTCAACCGCGTCTTCGCCAATATCGGCAAGGCGATCGCCGCCTTCGAGCGCTCGATCGAGCCTCAGCAGACGCGCTTCGATCGCTTCGCCATCGATCTGGCGACCGGCGCCAAGCCGGAAGGGGACGCGGCATTCTCGCCGGAGGAAGTCCTTGGGCTGAAACTGTTCATCGGCAAGGCCAATTGCGTGACCTGCCACAACGGCCCGCGCTTCACCGACAACGCCTTCCACAACACCGGCGTGCCGCCGGTCGACGACCTGCCGCCTGACCGCGGGCGCGTCGATGCCGTGGCGCAGGTCGGGGCCGATCCTTTCAATTGCCTCGGCAAGTTCCGCGACGGCGACGAGAGCGCCTGCCGCGAGCTGCGCTTCATGGTCCAGGACGGTCCGCAATTCACGCGCGCCTACAAGACGCCATCGCTCAGGGGGGCCGCAAGCCGGCCGCCCTACATGCATGCCGGCCAGTTCGCGACACTCGAGGAGGTGGTGGCGCATTATTCAAAGGCTCCGCCCAGCGTGGAAGGCGTCTCCGAAGTGCACCCGCTCCATCTCTCCGAGCGCGAGCGCGCGGCGCTGGTGGCTTTCCTGAAGACGCTGTCGGAGTGAAGGGATAAAAGGTGATCCCATGAACCGAAAAACAATTCCCGTCGAAGATGCTGCCAAGGACTGGTTTAAGGACCCGGAATTTGTTGCTGAATTCAACGCGTTCGACGCGGAATTCGCGATGGTCGAGGCAGTGATAAAGACCAGCAAGCAGATCGATCAGATGAGGAAGCCTCGCACTAGTGGCACTGCACAGGGATTTTGACCGGTCGGCTCTGTTTGCGTTGGCAGGTGGCACGCGTTGGAGATTGGCCCATCGCGATCGTCATTCCAGGGCGGAGCAGGAGCGAAGCTCCGTCGCGAAGACCCTGGAATCCATGCCGTTACCTTCGCCAAGGTGTGTAACGGAGCAGAATTCTGCACCGTGGCGGCGTTTCGAAGTCACGGCATGGATTCTATGGTCTGCGCGCGTCGCTTCGCTCCTTGCTCCGCCATAGAATGACGAGGTTGGGGCGGCTTCAGCCAATCCCCGGCGTTTGCGCTGACTTTCACGGACATAAACGGAAAATCTCACACCAAGACAAACGGCAACCTTTCAGAATCCCTGTGTCGGGAACTACCGGTCCTTCACCGTCTCCATCGCCACGAAGGTCGACGTCTGGGCGACATGGGGCAGGGCGGAGATGCGCTCGCCGAGCACGCGGCGATAGGCGGCGATGTCGGTGGTGCGGACCTTCAGCAGATAATCGAAGCTCGATGCCATCATGTGGCATTGCTCGATCTCCGGCACGCCCTGAACGGCGCGGTTGAAAGCGTCGAGCGCTGCCGAGCGCGTGTCCGATAGCTTCACCTGGACGAAGGCGACATGGCCTTCGCCCATGCGCTCGCGGTCGATGACCGCGCGGTAGCCGCGTATGTACCCGTCCTTCTCCAGCCGCTTCACGCGCGCTTGCACCGGCGTCTTCGACAAGCCGACCTTCAAAGCCAGTTCGGACATTGAAAGTCTGCCGTCGCGCCCGAGCGCGGACAGGATGTTGCGGTCAATGCGGTCCAATTGGTCTTCGGTCATCAAAATTGCAGTCGAAATGATGGGATCAGTCGCTATATGATAGATCGATCAGTCTACCTTGTCGATTTCTTTGGACCGACTGGAAATCGCAGCTGTGCTAGCTTGCGCCATTCGGTCCGGCGGCCGCCAGACCGTTCGCTCACGCTCGCTTTCATGGACCTGACATGCCGCTCGACGCCATCCGCCAGCAGATCCGCGCCAATTATTTGCCCGACGAAGACGAGGCGGTGAAGCGCCTGTCGACGGCGGCCGGGCTTTCGGCGCAGGAGCGCAAGGCGATCTCGGCGCGCGCGGCCGATCTGGTGCGCGCGGTGCGCGGCTCGACCGATCCCAGGCTGATGGAGGTCTTCCTCTCGGCCTACGGCCTGTCGACCAAGGAAGGCGTGGCGCTGATGTGCCTGGCCGAAGCGCTGCTGCGCGTGCCCGATGCCGAGACGATGGACGACCTCATCGCCGACAAGATCGCGCCGCATGACTGGTCGGCGCATTCGGGCGGCTCGAGCTCGATCTTCGTCAACGCATCGACCTGGGCGCTGATGCTGACGGGCCGTGTGCTGGACGAAGGCGAGGGCGGCATCGAGGGCACGCTGCGCGCCATGGTGCGCAGGCTTGGCGAACCGGTGATCCGCAAGGCGGTCGCCGCGGCAATGCGCGAGATGGGCGAGCAGTTCGTACTCGGCCGCACCATAGCCGAGGCAGTCAAGCGCGGGCGGCCGATGACGCAGAAGGGCTACCTCTATTCATTCGACATGCTGGGCGAAGCGGCCCGCACCGAAGCCGACGCGCTGCGCTACCACCGCGCCTATGCGGATGCGATCTCCTCCCTCGATGCCGGGTCGAACGGTCCCGACATCCGTTACAATCACGGCATTTCAGTCAAGCTCTCGGCGCTGCATCCGCGCTACGAGGTGGCGCAGCGCGAGACGATGCTGCCGGTGATGGCCGAGCGGCTGCTGTCCTTGGCGCTTGCCGCCCGGCATTCGCGCATGGGCCTCAACATCGACGCCGAGGAGGCCGACCGGCTCGACCTGTCGCTCGACGTCATCGAGCGCGTGCTGGCCGACCCGGAGCTCGCCGGCTGGGACGGTTTCGGCGTCGTCATCCAGGCCTACGGCCCGCGCGCGGCTTTCGCCATCGACTGGCTTTACGCGCTGGCGAAAAAATACGACCGCCGGATCATGGTGCGGCTGGTGAAGGGCGCCTATTGGGACACCGAGATCAAGCGGGCGCAGACGCTCGGCCTGTCCGGCTATCCGGTCTTCACCCGCAAGGCCAACACCGACGTTTCTTATCTCGCCTGCGCGAAAAAGCTGCTGTCGATGACCGACCGCATCTATCCGCAGTTCGCCACGCATAACGCGCACACGGTTGCCGCGATCCTGTCGATGGCAAAGGATCGCGACAGCTTCGAGTTCCAGCGCCTGCACGGCATGGGCGAGGCGCTGCATGAGACGGTGCGACAGGCCGAAGGCACGCGCTGCCGCATCTATGCGCCGGTCGGCGCCCATTCGGACCTTCTCGCCTATCTGGTGCGGCGTCTGCTGGAGAACGGCGCCAACTCCTCATTCGTCCACCAGTTGACCGATGAGGAGGTCGAGCCCGAGGAGATCGCGCGCGATCCGCTCGCGGTGGTCGAGACGCAGGGCCCGGCCGCCAATCCGGCCATCGCTCGTCCCGCCGCGATTTTCGGCGCCGGACGCTGCAATTCCAAGGGCTTCGACATCACCGATCCGGTGACGCTCGCGGCCGTCGACAAGGCGAGGGCGGCGTTCGCCGGCGCGGATTGCTGGCACGCCAAGCCGGTCACGCGCGCCGCCGGCTACGGCCAGCCGCGCCAGATCGTCAATCCGGCCAAGCCCGACGAGATCGTCGGCACGGTGCATGAGGCGGCGGCCAAGCAGGTGGCGACCGCCGTGCGCATCGCCGTCGACGCGCAACCCGCTTGGGCGAAGCGTCCGGTTGCCGAGCGCGCCGCTATCCTCAACCGCGCCGCCGACCTCTACGAGGCCAATGCGGTCGAGTTCTTCGCTCTCGCCACCCGCGAGGCCGGCAAATCGCTGGTCGACGGCGTCGCCGAAGTGCGCGAGGCGGTCGACTTCCTGCGCTACTACGCCGCCGAGGCGGCCAATGCCGAAGCGGGCACGCAAGCGCGCGGCGCGATCGTCTGCATCTCGCCATGGAATTTCCCGCTGGCGATCTTCACCGGCCAGATCGCGGCTGCTTTGGTCACCGGCAACTCGGTCATTGCCAAGCCGGCGGAGCAGACGCCGCTGATCGCCTTCCGCGCCGTCGAGATGCTGCGCGAGGCCGGCGTACCGGAAGATGTCATCCAGCTTTTGCCGGGCGATGGCGCCTCGGTCGGTGCGCCGCTGACGGCCGACCCGCGAATTGCCGGCGTCTGCTTCACCGGCTCGACCGAGGTCGCCAAGCTGATCGAGAAGCAACTGGCCGAGACGGCTGCGCCCGATGCGATGCTGATTGCCGAAACGGGCGGCCTGAATGCGATGATCGTCGATTCCACCGCGCTGCCGGAACAGGCGGTGCGTGACATCCTCGCCTCGGCCTTCCAGAGCGCCGGCCAGCGCTGTTCGGCATTGCGCGTTCTCTACGTGCAGAAGGATGTCGAGAAGAAGATGCTGGAAATGCTGAAGGGCGCGATGGAAGCGCTTACTGTCGGCAATCCTTGGGCGATTTCGACTGATGTCGGCCCTGTCATCGACGACGAGGCGCAAGCTTCGATCAGCGACTATTGCAAGAAGAAGGGGCTGGAGGGCCGGCTGATCGCAAAATTGGAAGCGCCGGCAACCGGCCGTTTCGTCGCGCCGCATGTCTTTCGCGTCAAAGGTATCGAGGACATGGAGCGCGAGGTGTTCGGCCCGGTGCTGCATGTCGCGACCTTCGACGCCGACGAGATCGACGCGGTGATCGCCGCCATCAACCGCAAGGGCTATGGGCTGACCTTCGGTCTGCACACCCGCATCGAGGGCCGCGTTCAGCATTTCGTCGACGGTATTCATGCCGGCAACATCTACGTGAACCGCAACCAGATCGGCGCCGTCGTCGGTTCGCAGCCCTTCGGCGGCGAGGGGCTTTCGGGCACCGGCCCCAAGGCCGGCGGACCGCATTACCTGCGCCGCTTCCGCAAGGGGCCGGAGGCCGGCACCGAGGTTGGCGAGGGTCACAAGGTGACCGCGACCGAGCTTGCCGACAATCTGCCGGATCCGGCGCTGGGCGGCTGGTCGACGCGGCCGGACCGCGTGGCGATCCTGAGGAAGCATCTGCGCGGCAAGGGCGCGGCGGCGATCGCTGCCGCTGCCAGCCTCGATTTCGGCCAGGTCGACCTGCCGGGACCGACCGGCGAGGCAAACACGCTGTCGCTGGCGCCGCGCGGCCGGGTGCTGTGCCTAGGCCCGGATGCAGAGACGCTACTTTCCCAGACGATCCAGGCGCTCGCGGCCGGCAATGCGGTGCTTGCGGTGGCGCCGGGCGCTCCGGCGGCGCTATCGGCGCTGACCGGCAAGGGTCTGCCGCTGGCGGCGATCGACGGCCGGCCCGATCCGGTCGAGGCGCGCTCGCTGCGCGTCGATGTCGTCGCCTTCTCCGGCACGCCGGAAGCGGCGCGCATCGTGCGCAAGGTGATTGCCGAGCGCGCCGGGCCGATCGTGCCGCTGGTCAGCGAGGTGCTGAACCCGGCGGCCTACGCGCATGAGCGCGCGGTCTGCGTCGACACCACGGCGGCGGGTGGCAACGCCAGCCTGCTGGCGGCAGCATAGTTCCCCAGCACGGCGATTTTGGCCAGTCGGCTATGTCTGCGTAGGCAGTTACATGCCTTGGCGATTGACCGGAACGCCATCGCGATCGTCATCCTCGGGTCTACGCGACGCCGCTTCGCGGCTGCTTCGCCCGTGGATGACGAGGTTGAGGAGGCTTCAGCCAACCCCCCGCGTTTGCGCTGATTTCACTGACCCGCCGACAATTTTGAGGATCCCTGTGTCGAGGAACTAGCTGGCGCTGCACAGGGATTTTTGACTGGTCGGCTCTGTTTGCGTTGGCAGGCGGCACGCGTTGGAGATTGGCCGAAACGCCCATCGCGATCGTCATTCCAGGGCGGAGCAGCCGCGAAGCGGCGTCGCGAAGACCCTGGAATCCATTCCGTGTCCTTTGCCGTGGGGTGCAGCGGTGCGGAATTCTGGACCGTGGCAGCGCCTCGACGTCACGGAATGGATTCTATGGTCTGCGCGCGTCGCTTCGCTCCTTGCTCCGCCATAGAATGACGATATTGGGGCGGCTTCAACCAATCCCCAGCGTTTGCGCTGATTTCACGGAAATGAACGGAAAATCTTGCTCGAAGACAAACGGCAACCTTTCAAAATCCCTGTGTCGGGGAACTAAGCTGGCGCGAAACAATCTCGTTTGGCAAAGGCATGTTCAGGCGCCTTCGACGACCGAGAATCCTTCGAACTGCGGGTGACCGCGCAGCAGGTGGAATTCCCTGAAACCCTGCACTTCGGAGAGGCTGGAATCGCGGTTCTTCCAGACATTCTCGAAGGCTTCTTCCGAGCCGTTCTGGACCTTGAAGCGGTTCATGGCGATGTACATTGGCTTCCTTTCGACATGGACGAATTCTTTGGATGGCGGGAGTTTTAAAAAGGGCCGATCCGCGCCTTGAACACCCAACTCGATTTTCCGGTCTCGGGTGGAATGGGAGGGAACGGTGCCTGCTTGCGCACCAGCGTCAAAGCGAACTGATCGAGCTCGGCGGACCCTGAACTTTCGGCGAGCTGCAGGTCGCTGACGCTGCCGTCGGCCGCGACGACGAAAACCACCCTGGCATTGTTGCGAGCCTTGGCCTGGACCGACTTCGAAACGCGACGGTTGGCGCGGGCAAGCTTCTTCTGGATTTCACCGCTGTAGCGGGATTCCAGCGCATTGCCGGCGGCCTGTTTCTTGCCCTTGCTGGCGACGACAGGCGCGTCGCGCGTATCGCCATCCGCCGTGCCTCGCGGTTCAACGGTTTCGCCTGGCTCCGCCGATGCGGCTGGTGCGCTCGATGCCGCGCTCGGGACCGGCGATTGCTCGGGCTCGGCAGGGGGCGCTTGTGTGCTTTGCGGCTCGATCGCGGGCGTTGGCTTGCTGTCCGTAGGGACGCTCTGATTATCCTGGCGCGGTGCGGCGGCTGCCAGGATATCCGGGGCCGGCTCGTTGGCGGCTTCCGGCGGAGGCTGGCGCGCCACTTGCTCACTTACCGGCTGCGGCGCCTCGACTGGCGGAGCGGACTGGACAGACTGGCGTTTTGCCGGTTGCGGATCCGGCACCAGGGTAACATCCACCGCGCCGGACGCCTGGTCGTCCAAGGCGCTGCCGATGACGTTGGCGCCGGACTGGTCGGCGCCCTCGGCCCTGATCGCGTCCGCAGGATCGAATGTTCCCGCGGGTGCGATCAGAAACGCCGCCGCGGCGGCGCCATGGAGCAGGCCGGAGGCGACGATCGCCACTGCCCATCTGCGATCTCCCGCGGATTGCCGCGTCTGCATGAGCGGCGCGTCCGGCTTGATCGCCGGTTCACTGCCTGCATCGGAAGGGTGATTGATGTCCTGCATGGCTCGCGCCGAGACCTGCCGCACGTGACAAGGAATTGTCAAATCAAGATCGGTTGCCGCCCATGGCGGACCGGAGGCAGGCCACGCCATGGCGCCATGTGGACTGGCCGGATGCAGTCCCATCCCTATGCGCCGAAAGCGCCTCGGGCCGGAGTCGGCGCGGACTGAGCCCACGCCGGCGCCAGGCCGAGCGACATCGCCAGCGCCGAGGTCAGCAGGCGAAGCGATGCCATCAAGCTATTCATTCCTCAGCCTCCGAAGCGCATGGTAGCCGCCAGCTTCAGGGTGACGCCGGGTTCGTAGACGACAGCGGTCGTGCCTCCGTTGAGCGGATTGGTGTATTTGACGTCGAACAGATTGTCGGCGCGGAAGTCGAGCTTGAGATTGTCCGTCGCCTGGTAGCTGGCGAAGGCGTTGACCAGCGTATAATCCTTGGCCGCCGGATTGCCCTTGGGCTTGCCGTTATACTGGACCTCGCCGCCGACGGTCAGCTTGTCCTCGAGGAAGCGCAGGCCCAGCTGAGCCGTCACCTGCGAGGAGGGGATGGTGGCCAGGTCGGCGCGCTCGCCTTCATACGAGATGGTGTGGCCGTCGATGATGGAGGCCGACAGGCCGGCATAGCCCCAGTCGGCGTCGTAGACGCTTTCCAGTTCGAAGCCGTCGATGTTGGCCTTGGCAAAGTTCTGGTACTGGAAGCAGATCGGAATGCCCGGGCCGAACGGGCAACCGCTGGTCGGATCGAAGGGCGAGAGCGTCACGCCGTCGATGTAATCGTCGACATTGTTGTTGAAGTAGGCTGCCTTGAGCCGCAGCGCGTCGCCGCCCTCGAGGATGTCGTTCCGCTTGTAGTTGACGCCGAACTCGACGGTCTTGCCGGTCTCGGGCTTGAGGTTCGGATTGGGCAGAAAGGGGAAGCTGACGCCGGCTGGATGGTTGCCGCTGATCAGCGTCTCGGTCAGCGAGGGCGAGCGATAACCTTCCGCATAGGTCCCGTAGAATTGCAGGCCGGCCAGGCCGGCGCTTTCGAAGGGCGAGACGCCGACGGTGATGCGCGGCGATACTCGGTCGCCGGACGCCTCATTCGTATCGTCCTTCAGGCTGTAATTGTCGTAGCGCAGGCCGCCAATGACCTCGAGCCACTCCCAGGTCAGCTTGTCCTGGATGTAGGCGCCGGAGACGTTGCGCTTGCCCGACGGCGTGTAGAACGAGTCGCCGCCGGCGCTGCCGCCGGTATCGACGTCGTCGCCGACCCAGTCGCCACCATAGGTCAGTTCATGGGCGACGCTCGCCGTCTCGAAGCGCGACGTGTTCCAGATGTCGATGCCGGTCGTGCCGACATCAAAGGTCGACAGCGAGCCGGCGGGCAGCAGCACGGGCAGGCCGGTGACCGGATCGAAACGGTTCTGCGCGGTGAGCGTGGTCAGGTCGAGAAGGGTCTTGTTGTAGGAGGCGTTGATGTGGAGGTCGAGCCAGCTCCTGGCGTCATCGGTGATGTTGTAGCGAGCCGTGAAAGTGTTCGACTTGAAGTCGACGTCGTTCGCCGGCACGCCGCCGCTGGTCTCGGTCCAGCCGTCCTTCGAGCCGACCCAGCCGAGCTTCAATTCGCTGTTTTCGCTCGGGCGTATGGTGGTCTTGAGCAGGCCGCTCAGCACATCGAAACCGGTGCCGGCAACGGTGTCGCCGCCGCCGTTCTTGTAGTCGCCGTAGTCGCGGTAGACGATGTTGCCGAGAACATCCCAGTTGTCGTTGATCCGGTAAGCGCCGGTCGCGCTGGTGGTCCAGCCCTTGCCGTTGCTTTCATAGCGCCCGGTCAGCGAGCCGGCCCAAGTCTCCTCCGGCTTGAGGAAATCCGCCGCGTCCTTGGTGTCGAAGAAGACGACGCCGCCGATGGCGCCGGAGCCATAGGTGTTGGCGGTCGGGCCGCGGATGACGTCGACGGATTTGATCAGCTCGGGATCGACATAGAAGGTCGATTGCGTGCCGTGGTCCGAACGCTGGAAGTCCTGCCTTGCGCCGTCGACGATGACCGCGACGCGGCCGAAATCCTGCAGGCCGCGGATGTTGATGCTCGAAGAGACACGCCGCGCGTCGGCCTGCACGGTGACACCCGGCACGCCGAGCAGCATCTCGTTCGGGGTCGTCGCCATGCGGCGGTCGAGCTGCTCCTGGTCGACATGGCTGGCGGAAGCCAGCGACTGGATCGCGGTTTCGCCCGTGCGGCTGATGACGAGGATCTTGTCGAGCAGGGTCCCTTCGGCCGCGGCCTTCTCGTCAGCCTGCCTTTTCTGATCGGACTGCTGCTGGTTGACCGCCGTCTGCGCGGCCTGCTGGGCCTGCGCGGCGGGCGCACTGAGCGCAATCGCCGCCGCTCCGGCCATCAATGCGGCGATTGTCTTTGCAATCGATCGGAAGCCCGGCCCCACGCTATCGCCAGCCAGGCCCGTCCGTCCCCAAGTCACCAACTCCATGCCCCAACTCCAGATTTTCAGGCTCGTAGCTGGCTGGCCGGTGGCTCGCTCGCATTTTTGATGACATCCGGCGTCTTAAATGTTGACTAATTTACTCCGGTAATGCACTGACTAGTAAACATGATTATTCGAGTCAAGAATTGAATCGGCATTTTGAGAGGCTGCGGCCAAGGTGGCCGTCAGAGGAAAGGACCGACCCGATGAACACGCACAATCCCAACGATTTCCGCTATCGCGTCCGCCGCCCGGAAGACACGCAGATGCATTACGAAAGGCTGCCGCTGGCGGTGAGGACGCTCTCCAGCAACACGCTGTTCCAGGGCGAGCACGAGATCGGCATCGAGCATCACGGCGCGCTTTACCGCCTGAAGATCACCCGCCAGGGCAAGCTGATCCTCAACAAGTGATCGGAACCGGCGGGGTTAGGCCAGCCCATATCAGTCAGCACGGGTGGAAGACATTGCAGGTGGACGATATGGACCAGCGCGTTAAACCGTTGCCGGAGGAAATCCGGCGGGCGCGAGAAGAAAATTCGAAAATGCGGGAGCGCGATCTCTCGGCGCAACTGGGCATTTCGGAAGCGGAACTGGTCGCGGCGCACTGCGGCTTCGGCACTGTCCGCGTCGAGCCGCGTGTCAACGATCTGCTGACCGGGCTCGAGGCGGTCGGCGAGGTGATGGCGCTGACGCGCAACGAAAGCGCCGTGCACGAGAAGATCGGCGTCTACGACAAGGTCGTCACCGGCAACCATAACGCCATGGTGCTTGGCGAGAACATCGACCTGCGCATCTTCCCGAAGGCCTGGATGCATGGCTTTGCCGTCGAAAAGCGCGACGGCGGCGAGATCCGCCGCAGCCTGCAGTTCTTCGACGCGGCGGGCGAGGCGGTGCACAAGGTGCATCTAAAGCCCGCATCCAATCTCTATGCCTACCAGAAATTGGTGGCGAGCCTCGAATCGTCGAACCAGGAACCGACCGTCGCGATCCTCCCAAGCGCCGCGGAAGGAGAAGATGAAGGGCAGGGCTCGGCTGCCTCGATCGGCGATCTGCGCGACCGCTGGAGCCGGCTTACCGACGTGCATCAGTTCTTCGGCATGCTGAAGACGCTGAAGCTCAGCCGCCGCGAGGCGGTGCGCATGGTGGGTCAGGACTACGCCTGGCTGCTCGATAATGACGCGGTCAGCGCCATGTTCCACCACGCTGCGGCAGGCGAGATGCCGATCATGTGCTTCGTCGGCAACCGCGGCTGCATCCAGATCCATTCCGGCCCGATCAAGTCGGTCAAGCCGATGGGTCCGTGGCTCAACGTGCTCGACGAGACTTTCCATCTGCATCTGAGGACCGACCACATCCACGAGGTCTGGGCGGTGCGCAAGCCGACCAAGGACGGCCATGTCACCTCGCTGGAGGCCTATGACGCCGATGGCGGCATGATCATCCAGTTCTTCGGCAAGCGCCATGAAGGCGAAGGCGAGCGGGAAGACTGGCGTTTTCTGGCCGAGAACCTGCCCCGCATTCCCAATCCGACCGCTGCATGAGGTAGCACCCAATGCGCTTTGCTCTCAGTTTCCGCGCGGCGCTTGCGCCGATGCTCGGCGTCCTGCTTGCCGTCGCCATTCAGCCGGCCACGGCGGATGAAGGCACGACTGTCTTTTCGGACAGCTCGCGGATCGCCTCCATAGGCGGCTCGATCACCGAGATCGTCTATGCGCTCGGCGAGGAAGGCTGCCTCGTCGCCCGCGACTCGACCAGCAACTATCCCGAGGCGGCGGCGAAGCTGCCGGATGTCGGCTATATGCGCGCGCTGTCGCCCGAGGGCGTCCTGTCGGTCAATCCGACCGGAATCCTGGCGCTGCAGGGCAGCGGCCCGAAAGAAGCGGTCGACGTGCTGAAGAAGTCGAGCGTGCCGTTCATCGAGGTGCCGGACCGCTACAATCATGAGGGCATCCTCGAAAAGATCCGCGTCGTGGGAAAAGCGCTGGGGGTCGGGGCCAAGGCCGAGAAGCTCGTTGCCGAAACGGACGCGAAGCTGACGGCGGCCGAAAAGCAGACGGCTGCGATCAAGGGTCGCAAGCGCGTGCTGTTCGTGCTGTCAACGCAGGGCGGCAAGATCCTTGCCGCGGGCAGCGACACGGCGGCCGACGGCATCATCAGGCTGGCCGGCGCGGTCAATGCGGTTGAGGGTTTTTCCGGCTACAAGTCGATGACGGACGAGGCGATCGTCAGCGCCAGGCCGGATGTGATCCTGACGATGACGGGCGGCGGACCGCCGATCTCGGAAGCGGAGTTGTTCGCCAACCCTGCCGTCGCTTCGACGCCGGCGGGCGTCGACCGCAAGATGATCAGCATGTCGGGCGGCTACCTGCTCGGCTTCGGGCCGCGCACGGCGGATGCCATCCGCGATCTTGCCGTTTCGCTCTACGGCAACCAGGTCCTGGACTGAGCGGCGATGGCCGAACAATCCATTGCCGGCGCGGACCGGGCGATGGCAGCCGATGGCGACCGCTCGGCCCGGGCAAGGCTTGTCATCCTGCTCTTGTGTGTGACGCTCGCTCTCTGCGTGTTCCTGTCGCTGACGTCGGGCGCTTCCGACGCCTCCGCGGTCCGCGTCATCCGCGGCTGGTTTACGGGCACCATGCCTGCCGACGCGGCGTTGGCCGCGCGCGACCAGTTGATCGTCTATGACATCCGCATGCCGCGCGTGCTGCTCGGCGTGCTGATCGGCGCAGCGCTGGCCGTCTGCGGCGCGGTGATGCAGGGGCTGTTTCGCAATCCGCTTGCCGATCCCGGCCTGATCGGCGTCTCCGCCGGCTCCAGTCTCGGTGCGGTGGCGATCATCGTGGTCGGCACGACCTGGCTTGCGCCCGTCACGCTTGCGCTGGGCACGCTCGCTTTGCCGCTCGCGGCATTCTTCGGCGGGCTCGCGGTGACGTTGCTGCTTTACGCCGTCGCCACGCGCCAGGGGCGGACGTCGGTCGCCACCATGCTGCTTGCCGGAATCGCCATCAGCGCTCTTGCCATGGCGCTGACGGGTGTCCTCATCTTCATGGCCGACGACCGGCAACTGCGCGACCTGACGTTCTGGCAGCTCGGCTCGCTGGCTGGCGCGACATGGCCGAAGATTGGCACCGTGGGGCCGGTGATCGTGCTGGCGCTGTCGGCGATGCCGTTCCTGTCGCGCGGCCTCAACGCGCTGGCGCTGGGAGAAGCGACCGCGGGCCATCTCGGCATTGCGGTGCAGCGGCTGAAATACACGGCAGTCGTCGCGGTGTCGGCAGCGGTCGGCGCTTCGGTCGCGGTCAGCGGAGGCATCGGTTTCATCGGCATTGTCGTGCCGCATGTGCTGCGGCTGGCGATCGGGCCGGACAACCGTTATTTGCTGCCGGCCTCGGCCCTGCTCGGAGCGTCGCTGCTTCTCGTCGCCGACGCGGTCGCCCGCACCATCGTCGCGCCGGCCGAACTGCCGATCGGCATCGTCACCGCGGTCGCCGGCGCGCCGTTCTTCCTGTGGATCCTGCTGCGCAAGCGCGGCGTCGTTGATCTTTGAGTTCGCCATGATCGAAGCACGCGACATTTCGGTGGCGATCGGCGGCAGGCGCATCGTGTCCAATGTCGATTTCGCGGCGCGGCCCGGCGAGGTGACGGCCATCGTCGGACCGAACGGATCCGGCAAGACGACGCTGCTCAAGGCACTGACCGGCGAGCTTGCCTATACCGGCACCGTCACCCTCAACGGCCGCGACCTGTCCGCGATGAAGCCGGTCGAGGCGGCCACGTTGCGCGCGGTGCTGCCGCAATCGACGGCGCTGTCCTTCCCGTTCACCGTGCGCGAGATCGTTCGCCTCGGCCTGATCGGCGGGCGCTCCGGCGTGCTGCCCGGCGAGAATGCGCGTTTACCCGAGCGGGCGCTGGCGCGTGTCGACCTCGGCGGTTTTGCCGGCCGCTTTTACCAGGAGCTTTCCGGCGGCGAGCAGCAGCGCGTGCAGCTTGCCCGCGTGCTCTGCCAGGTCTGGGCGCCGGTGCTCGAAGGGCGGCCGCGCTACCTCTTCCTCGACGAACCGGTCTCCAGCCTCGACATCAAGCACCAGCTCATCATCATGAACATCGCGCGCGATTTCGCCCAGCGCGGCGGCGGCGTGGTGGCGATCCTGCACGACCTCAATCTGACGGCCATGTATGCCGACCGAATTTTCGTGCTCTCTCGCGGCCAACTGGCCGCCGCGGGGTCGCCAACGGACGTGCTCAATGACGAGCTGATCGAGAGGGTGTTCGACTGCCGCTTGAAGGTCGGCGCACTGCCTGCCGCGAACATGCCGTTCGTGCTGCCGCAATCGGCAGCGTAGACTTGGCTGCGAGGACGGTTTCCCGCCTTCGTCATCCACGGGCGGAGCGGGAGCGAAGCGGACGCGCAGACCCGAGGATCCATTCCGTTACATCAGCCGAAGAATGCGGCGATCCAGAAAGGAGCGCTGGCGCCAACGCCAGTTCTGCATCGCTGTAGGGCTGAAACGTCACGGAATGGATTCTAGGGTCTGCGCTGCGTCGCTGCGCTCCTTGCTCCGCCCTAGAATGACGAAGCCATGGGTGGCGCGCCCCCACCCGCGAGGCCATAGGGTGGCGCCCCATCCGAGAATTCTCGGGTGGCGTTGCACCCGGAAAGGTGTGAGGTGGCTCCCCTCGAGAACCAAGCCGCCAGGGCCCGATCACGCTGCAGGGGCGCGCTGCTCCAGGAGGTCGATGCCGAGCAGGCTGCGCACATTCGGGCGCGCGGCGACGAGGTCGGCGATGGTGTAGCGGGAAAGCACGGCGAAGAAGGCGTTGAGCGCCTCGCGCAGCGCCGAATTCAGGGCGCAGCTGTCGACCAGCGGGCATTCGGCTGCGTCGTTCTCGAAGCATTCGGCCATGGCGAAACTCTCTTCGGTGACGCGCACGACATCGAACAGGTTGATCTGTTCCGCCGCTCGGCCGAGCCGCACCCCGCCGTTGCGGCCGCGCACGGTCTCGACCAGGCCGGCCTCGACCAGCGGCTGCAGGATCTTGAAGAGGAACAGTTCGGATACCGAATAGGCGGCGGCGATCTCAGGGATGCGGCTCAGCCTTTCGGTGTTAGCGGCGCAATACATCAGGATACGCATCGCATAATTGGTCTGGCGCGTGAGCCGCATGGTATCCTCGCGAAATATTAGCCTAAAGCCGAATATGGCCCATAGTTTGGAACAATTCCAGACTGGACCGGTACATAGCTGAATAATCGTGTCAACTTTTTGTGCATGCCGGCGCGGATAGTCGCCGGATATCGCTCCAGCGCTTCGAACGAGCGTTTTGCCGGCGCAGCCACTAGATAGAAGCGGGTGCAAACAGGAAACGCCTTTCCATGTCACGGACAGCTTCGGCCCTCGCGCCGGTTCGATTCGACGCCGATGCCAAGGCTAAGCTCTCGGCGTTGCGGCGGACCAAGTTCGTCGCCGCCGCGGCGCTCGCGCTGTGCATCCTCGTCTTTGCGCTCGCCAAGTCCTTCGAGAGCGGCCATCCGTGGCTCGGCTTCGTCGCGGCTTTCGCCGAGGCGGCGACCATTGGCGGCCTCGCCGACTGGTATGCCGTGGTGGCGCTGTTCCGGCGGCCGCTCGGGCTGCCGATCCCGCACACGGCCATCATTCCGGAGAACCAGCACCGGATCGCCGACAATCTCGGCCGCTTCATCGAGGCCAATTTCCTGGCGCCGGAGCCGGTGCGCGAGAAGCTCGCCGAGGTCGATTTCGCCGCTTTGGTCGCCGACTGGCTGGCCGACGCCGAACGCGCCTCCGATCTGTCGCGATTCGTCGTACGCCTCGTGCCGCAGACATTGACGGCGGTGGAGCAGTCAGGCCTCCGTGACTTCGTCACCAGCCGCATGCTGGAGCAGATCGAGAAGGTGCCGCTGGCGCCGCTCGCGGCCGATCTTTTGTCGGCGCTGACCGACGATCGCCGCCACCAAAAGCTGTTCGACGAGTTCATCCGGGTCGTCGGGCGTTTCCTCAACGACGAGCAGGCGCTGGCGACGATGCGTGAAAAAATCCGCGAGGAACTGCCGTCGCTGTTCAACCTGTTTCGCGCCGATGCCTATCTTTTGAAGAAGATCGTCGCGTCGGCGGGTTCGCTGCTCGACGAGGTGCGGGCCGATCCAGATCATTCCATGCGCGCCGAATTCGACGGTTTCGTACTTGGCTTCATCGAGCGGCTCAGGACCTCGAAGCAATATGCAAGGCGCGCCGAGAAGCTGAAGCGCGATTTCCTCGAACGTCCGGAGGTGCGGGCGCTGGCCGGCGATGCATGGACAAGCCTGCGCCTGTTCATCGAGCAGGACGTCAATGCGCCGAATTCGACGATCCGCGAGCACCTCGCCAACATGTTCGTCGAGGTCGGCAGGCATCTGGCCGACGACGCCCAGATCAGGGCCGATATGAACCAGGGTTTTGTCGTGGCGCTGGCTTCGTTCGTCGAGAGCCAGAAGAGCGGGGTGTCGACATTCATCGCCGATCAGGTCAAGCGCTGGGACCTGGCGCAACTGACGCGGCTGATCGAGCTGAACATCGGCAGGGACCTGCAATATATCCGCTTCAACGGCATGATCGTCGGCGGGCTTGCCGGGCTGGCGCTCCATATGGCGGAGCGGCTGTTCCTCGTCAATTGACGCCGGCCCAAGGAGCACTATTCTCCTTCAAGGGCGCCGCATGGCGGCCGGCAGGGAGGCAGGGCATGGCAAGACAACCGGAATCGGACTCGTTCCTCGACATGTTCAGCAGGTTCGGCCGCGACCTCAAGCTACCGAATGTCGACGTCCAGGCGATCCTCGACCATCACCGCAAGAACCTCGAAGCCCTGGAAAAATCGGCGAGGGCAAGTGCGGCCGGCGCATCCTCGGTGCTGGCGAGGCAGCATGAGATGGTCCAGAATGCCATGCATGAGATCACGCGGATGGCGCAGAACTATCAGACGCCCGGCAATCCGCAGGACCTGATGAGCAAGCAGGCGGAGTTTGCCCGCAGGTCGTTCGAGACGACGCTGAAGAATGCCAGCGAAGTGGCCGACCTTGTGCGCAAATCCAGCACCGAATCGGTCGAGATCCTGCGCGACCGGATCCGGGATGCGATGGCGGAAATCCGCGCCGGCTACGAAAAGAAATAGGCTACCTGGCGATTTCGGACCCATCACCGGCCGACATGCGATGCAACCGGCGCAGGTGTCCGAGCGTTCTCGGCCTGCCCCAAAGCATCAACTCTGCCGGCGAAAATCGCGGGGCGGCGAATTGACAGAGGCCGCCGCTTCATGGTCGGGAGACAGGCAAAAGTGATGGGAAAGCCGGGATGACGGAAACACGGCCGAGAACGCCGCCGACCTTCGAGCAGTTGCGCATGATGTCCGGGCAGGAGCTCGGCGTGTCCGACTGGACGACGGTCGACCAGCAGCGCATCGACCAGTTCGCCGAATGCACGGGCGACCACCAATGGATCCATGTCGATCCCGAAAGGGCGAAACGGCAGAGCCCATTCCGCACCACGATCGCGCATGGCTACCTGACCTTGTCGATCATCGGCGCGCTGGCGCTGGAGATGGGCATCGTGCCGGAAAACACCCAGGCCGCCTTCAACTACGGCTTCGACAAAGTGCGCTTCCTGGCGCCGGTCAAGGCCGGCGCGCGCATCAGGCTGCGCACCACGCTGCTTTCCATGGAGGACCGCGGTCCCGGTCAGTATCTGATGAAGGCGGCCAACACCGTCGAGATCGAAGGCGAGCAGAAGCCGGCGCTGACCGCCGAGACGCTGGTGATGATGTATGAGCGCCGCAAGCGGGCAGGGGCCTAGGGCCTGCTGAGACCCAGCGTAGACTACGCGGCCTTGCGACGAGACGCGGCTATCGCCTTTTCGACCACCTGGAAAATCCGTTCGTCGGCGCATTGCGCGACGTTGAAGCGCATGAAGCGGCCGGCGGTATGCGACAGGCTGAAGGCGTTGCCGGGCGCCAGCACGACATTGTACGAGAGCGCATGGCGCGCGACGTCGGCGGCGTCGATGCCGTCGGGCAGGCGGCACCAGAGGAACATGCCGGCAGGCTGGTCGATCCAGGGCGTGATACCCATCGCCTTCAGCCTGCCGGCGGTCTCGGCCATGGCGCGCGACAGGCGCGTGCGCAACTGCTCGACATGCTTGCGGTAGCTGCCGTCCTTCAGCAGGGTCAGCACCAGCTCGGCGGATAGCCGCGCACTGCCGAATGTCGTGGCGATCTTGAGATCGGTGAGCCCCTCCATCCAGTCGGCTGGCGCCGCGATGAAGCCGCAGCGCACCGAGGCCGACAGCGTCTTGGAGAAGGAGCCGATCTGGACGACGCGCTGCAGCCCGTCAAAGGCCGCGAGTCTCGGAGCAGGGCTATGCTCGTGGTCGGCGAAGATATCGTCCTCGACAATGGTGAGGTCCGCCTGGTCGGCGAGCTTCAGGAGCCGATGCGCGGTGACCGGCGACAAGATCGCGCCGGTCGGGTTGTGGATGCCGGAATTGGTGATGTAAAGGCGCGGCCGGTGCTCGGCGAGCGCCTCGGCGAAAAGCTCGATGTCCGGTCCCGAAGGCGTGTAAGGCACGCCGACAACCTTGGCCTGATGCGCGCGCAGCAGCGCATGGAAGTTGAAATAGCAAGGATCGTCGACCAGGACCGCGTCGCCCGGCTCGATCAGGAAGCGGCACAGAAGGTCGATCGCTTGGGTGCCGCAGTCGGTCAGCATGATCTGGTCCGGCGAGGCCTCGACGCCATGGTCGGCCATGCGCCTTGCCAGCAATTGGCGCAGCGGCGGCAGACCGAGCGGCGTGCCATAGTCCGCAAGCGTCACGTCGTCCGCGCGGGCTACGCTGCGCAGCGCCCGGCGCAAGGCGGCCTGCGGCATCCAGGACGCCGGCAGCCAGCCGCAGCCGGGTTTCAGCATCTCCTCGCCGGCTTCGAGCGATTGCCGCGACACCCAGAGCGGGTCGACGGCTCGGTCCAGCCGTGGGCCGATCTCGGCGAGCGACAATGGCGCGAGCTGGCCGGCGGCGTAGAAGCCGGAGCCAGGCCGCGAACGGATCGTGCCTTCCGCCGCGAGGCGCTCATAGGCTTCGACCACGGTCGATTTTGAAACCTGCATGGATCTGGCCATGGCTCGTATCGACGGCAGGCGGGCTCCGGGCGTCAGCGTGCGCGCCGCGATCCGCTGGCGGATTGCTGTCATGACGGTTTCGACGAGGGTGGCGCCACTGGCATTTGGGCCTGATGCGTCCATCTGTACTTCTCTGTGGACCATTACAGTTTTGTAGAATTGTACTCCATTGTATCTGGCAACACCATGGCCCGCGCCGGTACGGAAGCGCAAACGGAGCGGATCATGGAAAAGAGTTTCGACGGCTGGCTCAGCGGCTTCATTGGGGTGCTGATCTTCAGCGGGTCGCTGCCGGCGACGCGGGTGGCGGTGATGGATTTCGACCCGACCTTCCTGACGGCGGCCAGGGCGGCGATCGCCGGTCTGCTCGGGATTGCGATGCTGCTGCTGTTTCGCGAGAAGCGTCCGGAACGCAGCGACCTGATCTCGCTCGCCGTCGTTGCGCTGGGTGTCGTGGTCGGCTTCCCGTTGCTGACGGCGCTGGCGCTGAAGCATGTCACGTCGGCGCATTCCATCATCTTCGTCGGCCTGCTGCCGCTGGCCACCGCAACCTTTGGCGTGCTGCGCGGCGGCGACCGTCCGCGCCCGGCCTTCTGGCTGTTCTCGTGCCTGGGAAGCGCTTTGGTCGCCGGCTTTGCCCTGGCGCAAGGCGTGACCGCGTCGCCGGTCGGCGACGGCCTGATGCTCGGCGCCATCATCGTCTGCGGGCTGGGCTACGCTGAGGGGGCCAAGCTGTCGCGCAAGCTAGGCGGCTGGCAGGTCATCTGCTGGGCCTTGGCGCTGTCGCTGCCGGTGATGCTGGCGTTGAGCTTCGCGACGCTGCCGCCATCCTTCGCCGCCATCGGCTCAAGTGCGTGGATCGGCCTCGGCTATGTCTCGCTGTTCAGCATGCTGATCGGTTTCGTGTTCTGGTATCGCGGCCTGGCACAAGGCGGCATCGCCGCCGTCGGGCAGCTGCAGCTGCTGCAGCCGTTCTTCGGCCTGGCGCTGGCGGCGAGCCTGCTGCACGAAAAGGTCAGCCCGATGATGGTGGTTGTCACGCTGGGCGTCGTGGCGTGCGTGTTCGGAGCGAAAAAGTTCGCGCGGTAGGGGTGGCTTCTCGTAATCGCGCTCGGTTTTGCCGGGTGCGCATAGGCGCACTGCACAGGGATTTTGACCGGTCGGTTTCGGTCGGCGCTGTTTGCGTTGACAGGCGGCATGCCTTGGAGATTGGCCGAAACGCCCATCGCGATCGTCATTCCATGGCGGAGCAGGAGCGAAGCTCCGTCGCGAAGACCCTGGAATCCATGCCGTTACCTTCGCCAAGGCGTGCAACGGAGCAGAATTCTGCACCGAGGCGGCGCTTCCAAGTCACGGAATGGATTCTATGGTCTGCGCGCGTCGCTGCGCTCCTTGCTCCGCCATAGAATGACGAGGTGGGGGCGGCTTCAACCAATTCCCGGCGTTTGCGCTGATTTCACGGAACTGAATCTTACACCAAGACAAACGGCAACCTTTCAAAATCCCTGTGTCGGGGAACTAAAACTTCGTCACCACCCCGATGCCGATGCCCTCGAAGCCACCCATCGCCATTAGCGCGGCGGGCGCCTCTTCGAGACTGATCCTCTTGCCCACCAGCAATTCGGGCTTCAGCTTGCCGGTGCGGATCATCTCCATCATCGCGTTGTAGCGATACGCCTGCATGCCGTGGCTGCCGAGGATTTCGAGCTCGAACGCGATCACCTTGTCCATCGGCACCTGCGGACGGGCATGCTCGCCCAGCATCAGCCCGACCTGGACGTGGCGGCCGCGCCGGCGCAGATTGGCGATCGAGTTGAACGAGGTGGTCGCGTGCCCGAGCGCGTCCATCGACATATGCGCGCCGCCATTGGTGATCTGCTTGACCGCCTTGACGACGTTCGGCGTCGTCGAGGCATTGATCGTCGCCACCGCGCCGATCTTCTTGGCGAATTCCAGCTTCTTGTCGGTCAGATCGATGGCAATGACATTGGCGCCCATGGCGCTGGCGATCATGATCGCCGAGAGGCCGACGCCGCCGCAGCCATGCACTGCCACCCATTCGCCGGGCGTCACCCGGCCCTGGTCGACGATGGCGCGGAAGGAGGTGACGAAGCGGCAGCCGAGGCTGGCGGCGGTGGCGAATTCCATTTCCTCGGGCAGGCGCACGAGGTTGGTATCGGCATGCTCGATGCCGACATATTCGGCGAATGAGCCCCAGCCGGTGAAGCCCGGCTGCGTCTGGTGCTCGCAGACCTGATGGTTGCCCGACGTGCATTCGAAGCAGCGGCCGCAACCGACGGCGAAGGGGACCGTGACCCGATCGCCGGCCTTCCAGCGGCCGACCTGCTTGCCGGCGGCGACTACGACGCCAGCCAACTCATGTCCGGGGACGTGTGGCAGCGTGATGCCGTCATCATGGCCCATCCAGCCATGCCAGTCGCTGCGGCAAAGACCCGTAGCCTCGACCTTGATGACCACGCCGTCGGCGGCCGGCTTCGGATCGGGCACGGTCCGGATCGTCGGCGCCTCGCCGAACTTTTCAAAGACGACAGCTTTCATGGGGAGTCCTTCAATTCGTTATTCGGCATCGATCTGGTTCTGCGGCGCAGCCTTCTGGAACGCCGGCAGCGCCGTGCAGGCGGCGTTGATGCGCGCAATCACCGGGTAGGGGGCCATGTCGACGCCGAAGCGGGCATTGTTGGCGACCTGGGCGGCGAGGCAGATGTCGGCAAGGCCAGGCGCATCACCGTGGCAGAAGGTTCCGGTCTCAGGCGACGAAGCCAGAATCTTCTCAAGCGGCTGGAAACCTTCGTTCACCCAGTGCCTGAACCAGTTGACGACATCCTCGTCACCGGCGCCGAACAAACTGCGCAGCGAGGTCAGCACGCGCAGATTGTTCACGGGATGGATGTCGCAGGCGATCATCTGCGCCAGCATCCGCACTCGTGCCCGACCCAGCGCATCTTTCGGCAGCAGCGGCGGCTCGGGCTGGATCTCGTCGAGATATTCGATGATCGCCAGCGACTGCGTCAGAAGCGTGCCGCCGTCCAGAACCAGCGCGGGTACCAGCCCTTGCGGGTTGACGGCGCGATAGGCGGGCTCGAGATGCTCGCCATGGCGCAAGTGGTGCGGCACATAAGTGTAGCTCAGGCCCTTCATCTCCAGCGCGATCCGCACCCGGTAGGAGGTGGAGGAGCGGTAGTAGTTGTGAAGGACGAGATCGCTCATCGCCTCGGCTGCCCGATGGTGACCGCGATCTCGCCGATGCCGTCGACGCCGCCGGTGATCCTGTCGCCGGCCTGGACCGCGCCGACGCCGGCCGGCGTGCCGGTGAAGATCAGGTCGCCGGGTTGCAGCTCGACCGCCTCGCTGCAGATAGCGACGATGTCGGCGATCGGCCAGATCAGCTCGGCCAGGTCGCCGTCCTGCTTCACCGCGCCGTTGACGGCAAGCCAGATACGGCCTTTTTCCGGATGCCCCGATTCCGCGGCCGGAACCAGCGGCCCGCAAGGCGCGGATTGATCGAACGCCTTCGACCAATCCCAGGGCCGCGCCGCCTTCTTGGCCTGATCCTGCAGGTCGCGACGGGTCAGGTCGACGCCGACGCCATAGCCCCAGACATGGGCGAGCGCGTCTTCGCGCGGAACGCGGAAGCCGGCCTTGCCGACGGCGACGACCAGCTCGATCTCGTGGTGCAGGTTCGAGGTCAGCGGCGGGTAGGGGATCTCGGCGCCGCTGTCGACCACCGCGTCGGCCGGCTTGGTGAAGAAGAAGGGCGGGTCGCGCTCGTCATTGCCGAGCTCGCGCGCATGCGCGGCGTAATTGCGGCCGACGCAGAAAATGCGGCGCACGGCAAACCGCTCCGCCGAGCCTGCGACGGCAACCGAGGCAATGGCCGGCGGCGGAAGGACGAATTCGGGCATGATTTTTTCTCTGCGTTGGCTGAATCGTGCCCACCTTCCGCCGATTTTGCCGGGCGGGCAAGACTCGACGTCCCGGCACGTCGGGCTGTCGTTTCAGTAACAATGCGCTGTACCATTGGGCGTATACTATTTGCCAATAATCTGGCCATGGTTCATGGGACTATCCTGTGCGCGGCTGAAACCGAACCGATGCCTGATCCTGAGCAATGACCGCAATCAACGATCGCGCCCGCTTCCTGATCATCGACGACCACCCGCTGTTTCGCGAGGCGCTGCACAGCGCCGTGCAGATGGCCTATCCGGACGTCGACACGGTCGAGGCGCGCTCGATCGGGGAAGCGATCGAGCTGCTTGCCGACGCCAAGCCGTTCGACCTCGCGCTGCTCGATTTGAGCATGCCCGACGTGCATGGCTTCGAGGGGCTGTTGCAGCTGAGAACCCGCTATCCGCGGCTGCCGGTGGTGATCGTGTCGGGCTATGAGGAGCCGAAGATCATCTCCGAGGCGCTTTCCTATGGCGCCGCCGGCTTCATCCCGAAATCGGCCCGCAAGAGCGATCTTGCCGCCGCCATCCGCTCGGTGATGGATGGCGCGGTCTATGTGCCGGAAAATTACGAGGGCCAGCCGCCGGACCCCGAAAGCACCGATCGCGCCGACATGGTGCAGCGCCTAGCCAGGCTGACGCCGCAGCAGCTGAGGGTCCTGCAGATGCTGCGCCAGGGCATGCTCAACAAGCAGATCGCCTATGAGCTGCAGGTGGGTGAGACTACTGTGAAAGCACATGTCTCGGAGATCCTGCGCAAGCTCAACGTCTACAGCCGCACGCAGGCGGTGATCGAGGTGTCGAAGCTCGACAATGCGGAGTTGTTTCGCGACCAGGCGGGCTTTTGAGCTTTGCGCTCAGTCTGCAGACAACGGCACTGGGAAAAGTGCACTGTCACCGTAATTCAGGAAGACTCCTCACCTGATGCTAGACGCGCTTTTGCTTTCTTTCCCTTGTCAAGGGTGGACGTTTAGCCATCGCTTTTAAGAAGGCGGTCGAAGCGCTGATTGACTGGTTCGTTCATTCAGGCGCTTCTTTCTCGTTAAATTGAGTCGACGTCGCGGCGGGTTGCTCTATGCAGAAAGCGGCGGGTCTTGCGTTTGTTCGGGCTCAGGCACCGGGGCCGCCTGTTCCTCAACGAAAAGGTCGATTTGGCGAGGCGCTGGGCGATGTTCTAGCACACGAACCACGGTATAGTCAGTTTTTAGGCCTTGGCCCGTTTGCACCTGTCGTATTTTGACCTCGCAAACAAGAACATCTCCCTTGGCGAATCTAATCACATTGGAATCGACGCGGTGCATGAAATCGGCGTCTTCAATTGTCGCGCTGATCTGATTATTGCCGTCGTGCAAGCGCCACTTGTTATCCTCTTTGAATGCTAGCGAGACGATGGAAAAGGCCGACCGCCGAACATCCTCGACTACCACCGTTGAAGGGGGCTCTGGCGCAATGAAGTAGGTTGAATCGCCCTTCTTAACGGACGCGATTTCTTGACGGGCTTCGAGCACCTTGAACTCGTCAATCCCGTCCTTCTGAAGCGGGATCACGACCAATTCCTCATACGCTTTGCGAACCGCTACATCCTGGTACAGGCGAAGCAGTTTCAGCGGGACGTCTATCGTTTGGCCATCGATCGTGATCCGGACGGTGTCATCACTAATCTTCTCGATCCGGCTAGGCTTGTGCCCCCGAAGACGCTTGATTAGGAAGATGAGCCCGCCGACTGCCACTCCACCACCAAAGACCAATTCTTTGAGATTGATTGCCGCAGTAACGAAGTCGCCGGTCAGGAACGTCTTCATACCATCGAGGAATGTCTGCACCACCGTGAGATCGATTTCGAACGATCCCTCTTTGGTGGCTTGCACATTGACGGAAATTGACGGCGCGTCGGAACCATTGAGGGCGCGATTTGCGGCGTCGAAGAGCTGACCGACCGCCAGTAGGGCCGGCGCCAAATCGCGCACGTCCATCGATCCGTCCTTAATGGACGCACCATCATAAGCAATGGTAAAGCTTGCTTTGCTCACGTCGTCGGCATCCATGTGATCCCCCTCATGCCGGCGCCTGATAAGAGCATGATTCCGGCAGGCGGGGAAGAATCAACTAATATGGGTGAAAATCGCCTTAATTGCGATCCATCTTCGAAGGGGATACATCCGGGTCAAGGCGGTCCCAGACCCAGCCTCGCGCTTGGTTGTCCTAGATAGCTCTAAGCCAGCAAATGCGCCAGCAGCGCGCGTAGTTGCGCTGGCTTCAGCGGCTTGCGCATCAGCTCTATGCCGGCGGCGCGGGCGGCTTTGGCGACGGGTTCGGAGCCGTCGGCGGTGACGATCAGCGCCGGCACGGTCCGGCCGAGATAGTCGCGCACTTCGGCGATCGTTGACGTGCCGAGGTCGCCGCCGTCGAGATGCTGGTCGGCGATGACGATGTCGGGCACCCAGGCGGTGTCGCCGAGCAGGTCGAGCGCATCGTCTGTCGAGGTCGCGGCGCGCACCAGGCATTGCCAGCGCTCGAGCAGCGAGGTCATTGCCGAGAGCACGTCCATGTCGTTCTCGACCAAGAGCACCTTGGTGCCGAACAGGCCGTAGCCGCGCGGCCGCTCCATGTCGGCGGCAGCCATCGCCGGTTCGGCCGCGGCCATGCCGATGGGCACGTCGATATGGAAGATGGTGCCGCGCCCGACCTTGGAGGAAAAGGTGACCGGGTGGCCGAGGGCGGCCGCCATGCGGCGCACGATCGCCAGGCCGAGCCCAAGCCCGCCGGCGAGCCCGGCATCGGCAAGCGTGGACGTGCCGCGGTGGAATTCCTCGAACACCGCCTCGCGCTGGTCCTCGGGAATGCCGCAGCCGGTGTCGGCGACGTCGATGCGGATGGTGTCGCCGCGATGCCTGGTGCCGACAAGCACGCCGCCGGAGCGGGTGTAGCGCAGCGCGTTGGAGAGGATGTTCTGCAGGATACGCCTGAGCAGCGTGCGGTCGGAACGCACCGCGACATTGACGGGGCGGAATTTAAGCGACAGGCCTTTCTTTTCCGCCTCGGGAAGAAAGTCCGAGCGCAGCGAGGAGAACAGCGCTTCCAGGCTGACGTCGCCGATCTCGGGCTGCACCACGCCGGCGTCGAGCTTGGAGATGTCGAGCAGCGTGCGCAGCAGGTCTTCCATCGTCTCCAGCGAGCGCTCGACCTGGCGCACCAGCTTCCTGCCTTCATCGCTGGCCTGGACCTCTGCCAGCGCCGAGACCGACAGATGTGCGGCATTCAGCGGCTGCAGCACATCGTGGCTGGCGGCGGCGAGGAACCTGGTCTTGGAGAGGTTCGCCAGCTCGGCGCTCTCCTTCGCCGCGCTGAGGTCAATGTTCGACTGTTCGAGCCGGCGCAGCGTCGCGTGCAGTTCCTCGGTACGGTTGCGCACCCGGTTTTCCAGCGAGATCGCGGTCTGGAACAGTGAGAAGGCGTTGCCCTGCTGGTCCATCGAGCGCTCGACGCGGCTGACCAGCGCCGCGTTGATCTTCTTCAGCCTTTCGAGGTCGTCGATGTCGCGAAGCGGCATCTGCGCTCACTCGGCCGCCTGGCGCTCGCCGAAGGCGATGCCGGTAAAGGTCTGGTTGAGGTGCATCGAACGATACTGCTCGCCATAGGTGCCGAAGCCGATCACCTTATTGGTCCGGTAGAGTTCGGAGATATCGCGAAAAACCTGGCGGTTGCGCGCGTCGAGCCGGCGCAGCACGCAGTCGAAACCGAGGATCATGTCGATGCCACCAAGCCGATGTTCGACGTCCTGGAGAGCGGTGCGCGTCGCTTCGACCATGTTCTTGGGCTGGGCGATGGAAAGCACCACACCGTCGTCGATGGCGCAGAAGAAGGACAGCGAGCCGTCGGGATGCATGCGCTGGATTGAGCGGCAGTAATATTCGCCGCCGACCTTCACCACCACGGGGTGCGAGGCAAAGCTCAGCGGCGTCAGCGTCTGCGGCATGATGCCGACGGAGGCGGCATATTCTTCCGCCGCGTTGGTGGCGTTGAACTCGCGCACGACACGGTGGTCCGGGTCGGACGCCGTCACCACCAGCTTCTCGTCGGTCGGAATGAAATTGTCGGTCTTGAAGACGTGGAAGGGGATCTCGGTCGCGACAAGAACGACGATGGCGCTGTCGGACGCGACCGTGCCGTTGGCGATCAGTCTGGTCGTCTCGAATTTCAGGTCGTCGCCGGCCGAGCCGCCAATCAGCGGAATGTCGTCCAGCCCCCAGTGGATGGCCGAGGTCACCGCTTCCTCCGCATAGGACAGCCCGTCGATGAAGCAGAGCGCGAATATGTTCTTGGCCCGATCCTGGCCGACGCGCCCGCGCAGCAGGCGCCGCAGCGAGGCGACCTCTCCGGTGATCCGGTCCATGCCCGACGAGGAGAGGTTCTCGACCATGGTGGAGACGGTCGAAAACGATGCCGACGGCAGAAGCAGGGCAAGGACATGTCCTTCCTCCAGCCCCTGCGGCGTGATTTCGCCGGCGGTCGAGCAGCCGGCATAGGCCAGCGACGGCGCGTGTACCTTCAGCGCCTGCGCGAGCGCCGGCGCTTCGACCAGGCTCTGGGAGAAGAACAAAAGCGCGAAACCGGCGTCGACGATCGCCGCTTCGGCCGCGATGGCCCGGGCAAAAACATTCGGGTCGGGCTCATCCGTGGTGAGCGCCGAAAGGCCCGATGCATAGCGTGTGCTAGAACTGGCCAGCCGCCTTCTCCGCAATTCCTCCAACGCTGATTATGCGTGTCTTTTCTTATGCGTGTCAGGCACGCTTCGCGTCGAGGGCATCTTTGCCCTCAATCCCTGATTTGGCAATGGGCCGGGCGGCACGCTCAACAGCTTGTCGGCCATGACCGAAAGTACAAGGGACGCAGCGCTGGCAGCACTGTTTTGCCCGTTGTACGGTACGCCAATAGCGCGCTGCCGAAGCACAGGCACGGCATCGGCAAGGCGAGGACCAAGGTTAATACCCAGGGAGGCTGCATGTCGGACGTGTCGTTGACTGTGAATGGGAAACGGGTCAGCGGTAGTACCGAAGACCGAACGTTGCTGGTGCATTTCCTGCGAGAACATCTCGGCCTCACCGGCACGCATGTCGGCTGCGATACCTCGCAATGCGGCGCCTGCGTCGTGCATGTCGACGGCCGGGCGGTGAAGTCCTGCACCATGCTCGCCGTTCAGGCTTCGGGCTCGACCATCGTCACCATCGAAGGCTTGGCCGACGGCGCCGAGCTGCATCCGGTTCAGGCCGCGTTCAAGGAGCATCACGGGCTGCAATGCGGTTTCTGCACGCCGGGCATGATCATGGCGGCGACCGACATGATCGCGCGTCACCCGCAAGACCTCGACGAAGCGATTGTGCGCGCCGAGCTCGACGGCAATATCTGCCGCTGCACGGGCTACCACAACATCGTGAAGGCGATCCTCGCCGCATCGGAGACGATGTCGAAGGGCGCCAAGGGCAAGGCGAAGCAGGCAGCGTGAGATGAGTGAGTAGTGAGTAGCGAATAGTGAGTAGCGAATGGTCGGCGTCTCTGTGACCGACCTCTACTCCAATCGTTCCCTACTCACTATTCGCTACTCACTACTCCCCTGAATTCCGGAGGAATTTCCGCAATGGGTATCGAAGGCGTCGGCGCCCGCGTGGCGCGCAAGGAAGACAAGAGGTTCATCACCGGCGGCGGCCGCTATGTCGACGACATGGTGGTCCCCGGCATGAAGCATGCGGTGTTCGTGCGCAGCCCGCACGCGCATGCGCAGATCAAGAAGATCGACGTGAAGAAGGCGCAGGCCATGCCGGGCGTCGTCGGCGTCCTGACGGGCAAGGAGCTCAAGGCCGACGGCATCGGCAATCTGATCTGCGGCTGGATGATCCATTCCAAGGACGGCACGCCGATGAAGATGGGCGCGTGGTCGCCGCTCGCCGTCGACAAGGTGCGCTATGTCGGCGACGCCGTGGTCGTCGTCGTCGCCGAGACCAAGGGCCAGGCGCGCGACGCGGCCGAAGCGGTCGAGATCACCTATAAGGAACTGAAGGCCGTGGTCGATGCCACGAAGGCCATTCAACCCGGCGCGCCGCAGATCCATGCCGAGGCCGAGAACAATCTGATCTTCGACTGGGAGCTCGGCGACGCCAAGGCGACCGACGCGGCGATCAATTCGGCGGCCCATGTCACGCGCATGAAGATCGTCAACAACCGGCTGGTGCCGAATGCGATGGAGCCGCGCGCGGCGCTCGGGCACTACGACAAGGCGGAAGACCACTATACCTGCTGGACGACGTCGCAAAACCCGCATGTCGCGCGGCTGGTGATGAGCGCCTTCTACAACGTCGCGCCGGAAAACAAGCTGCGCGTGATCGCGCCCGATGTCGGCGGCGGCTTCGGCTCCAAGATCTACATCTATCCGGAAGAGATCGTCTGCCTGTGGGCATCGAAGAAGACCGGTGTCCCTGTCAAATGGGTGGCCGACCGCACCGAAAGCTTCCTGTCGGACGCGCATGGCCGCGACCATGTCTCGACGGTCGAGATGGCCTTCGACAAGGACAACCGCATCACCGGCCTCAAGGTCGATACGATAGCCAATCTCGGCGCCTACATGTCGCTGTTCTCGTCCTGCGTGCCGACTTATCTCTATGCGACGCTGCTGTCGGGCCAGTACGACATCCCGGCGATCCACGCCAATGTGCGCACCGTCTATACCAACACTGCGCCAGTCGATGCCTATCGTGGGGCAGGGCGGCCGGAGGCCACCTATGTGCTCGAGCGCACGATGGAGACCGCGGCGCGCGAGCTTGGCGTGTCGCCGGCGGAACTCCGACGCCGCAATTTCATCACGTCCTTCCCGCACCAGACGCCGGTCATCATGAACTATGACGCCGGCGATTATAACGCTTCGCTCGATGCGGCGATGAAGGCCGCCGACTATGCCGGCTTCACCAAGCGCCGCGCCGACGCCGCCAAGCAGGGCAAGCTGCGCGGCATTGGCATGAGCTGCTATATCGAGGCCTGCGGCCTGGCGCCGTCATCGGCGGTCGGCTCGCTCGGCGCCGGCGTCGGCCTCTGGGAATCGGCGGAGGTGCGCGTCAATGCCGCCGGCACGATCGAGGTGCTCACCGGCTCGCACAGCCATGGCCAGGGCCATGAGACGACATTCGCGCAACTGGTCACCCAGCGCTTCGGCGTGCCGATCGATTCCGTCTCGATCGTGCATGGCGACACCGACAAGGTGCAGATGGGCATGGGCACCTACGGCTCGCGTTCCGGCGCCGTCGGCATGTCGGCCATCGTCAAGGCGCTCGACAAGGTCGAGGCCAAGGCCAAGAAGATCGCCGCGCATCTGCTGGAGGCGGACGAGGGCGACATCGTCATCGAGAATGGCGAGGTCAAGGTCGCGGGCACCGACAAGAGCCTGCCCTGGTTCCAGGTGGCGCTTGCCTCCTACACCGCCCACAATTTGCCGGCGGGCATGGAGCCCGGGCTGAAGGAGACGGCCTTCTACGATCCGTCCAACTTCACCTTCCCGGCCGGCTGCTACATCTGCGAGGTCGAGATCGATCCGGAAACCGGTATGACGGAGATCATCCAGTTCGTCGCGGCCGACGATTTCGGCAACATCATCAATCCGACGATCGTCGAAGGGCAGGTGCATGGCGGCATCGCCCAGGGCGTCGGCCAGGCGCTGCTGGAAGGCGCGCATTACGACGCCAGCGGCCAGCTCCTGACGGCAAGCTACATGGATTACACCATGCCGCGCGCGGCCGACCTGCCGTCCTTCAAGGTCTCGACCTCGAACACGCCATGCCCGGGCAATCCGCTCGGCGTCAAAGGCTGCGGCGAGGCCGGCGCCATCGGTTCGCCGCCGGCGGTCATCAACGCCATCACAGATGCGCTCGGCGTCGTCGACATCGCCATGCCGGCGTCGCCCGCCACGGTGTGGTCGGCCGTTCGGGCGAAGCATTGAAAAGCGAATAGCGAATAGGGAGTAGCGAATAGGGGAGAGGAGAGCGATGCGGCGGATAGATAGTCCTACTCGCTATTCGCTATTCCCTATTCGCTTTTTCCCCGAAGGGAGAAAAGAGACATGTATTCCGTCAACTACCATCGCGCTTCCTCCGTCGCTGACGCCGCAAGGCTGCTGAAGAACGGCGACGCCAAGCTGCTCTCCGGCGGCATGACGCTGATCCCGGCGATGAAGACGCGGCTCGCTGCACCGTCGGACCTCGTCGATGTCTCGCGGCTGAAGGACCTGCAGGGCATCGAGGTGTCCGGCAAGACCGTGACCATAGGTGCCGCGACGACGCATTACGACGTCTCCACCGACGAGAAGCTGAAGAAGGCCTGCCCGGCGCTTGCACATATGGCATCGCTGATCGGCGACCCGGCGGTGCGTTACAAGGGCACGATCGGCGGCTCGATCGCCAACAACGATCCGGCGGCCGACTATCCGGCGGCATTGCTGGCGCTGGGCGCGACGATCATCACCAACAAGCGCGAGATCGCGGCGGACAAATTCTTCAAGGGCCTGTTCGAGACGGCGCTGAAGGACAGCGAGATCGTCACGGCGGTGAGCTTTACCGCACCGGCCAAGGCGGCCTACCAGAAATTCCGCAACCCGGCTTCGCGCTACGCCATCGTCGGCGTGTTCGTGACCAAGGGCAAGGACGGTGTGAGGGCGGCAGTGACAGGCGCCGGCGAGGACGGCGTCTTCCGCTCCAAGGAAATCGAGGCGGCGCTGGCGAAGAATTTCGACGTCGCGGCGCTCGGCGGCCTCAAAGTGCCGGCAAAGGGGCTGATGAGCGATATCCATGCTTCCGCCGATTACCGCGCCAATTTGATCGCGGTGATGGCCAAGCGCGCCGTGGCCGCTGCCAACGCCTGAACGGCGACACCATGCATGAAAGAAGGGGCCTCGCGGCCCCTTTTTCTTTCGCTGCGGCAATGGTTTAGACGCAAACGCCTGTTGAATTGCGGCTTCGCACTTGCACAAAGTTATCCCGCACTGCAAAATAAATCCGGCGGGAATACCAGATGGTCGGGGTGCGGGCAATGTTTCGCATGCGGACCTCGAGTCGCGAAGGCACGGTATGACCGACATCTCCGCAGCGTCCGTTGTCCTGCCGAGGGCCGCGACCGACAGGGAAGCCAGGGCAAGACTGGCCTATCTCGACGGTTGGCGAGGCCTGTCGATCGCCATGGTGCTGGTCGGCCATTTCTTTCCCGTCCCAGGGCTCAATCTCGGCGTGCTCGGCGTCGAGTTCTTCTTCGTGCTGAGCGGCCGGCTGATGGGCGAAATCCTGTTCATCGAGCGCTTTCCGCTGAAGAAATTCTTCAAGCGCCGCTTCTCGCGCATCTATCCAGCGCTGCTAATGTTCGTAATTGCCGCCATGATCGGCCTGACCGGAACCTTCATCGCCTTCAAGTGGAAAGCGGCGCTGACGGCGCTGACCTTCACCTACAATTACGCCGGCGTCCTGATCACCCGCGCCGGCGCGCTCGACCACATCTGGTCGCTCTGCGTGGAGGAGCATTCCTATATCCTGCTGGCGCTGATTAGCGTGGTGGTTACCGGTCGGGCCAATGTCGTGCGGCTGCTGGTGGTGCTGGCGCTGCTGGCAATGGCCAACGGCGCTATTTCCTACGGCGTTCTCGGCATGGGCTACGAGACCAGTTACTGGCGGAGCGACGTGCATATCGCCTCGATCCTGCTGTCCGCGGCGATCTGCCTGCTCAAGGCCGACGGGCGCCTGCCGGCTTTCCTGCAAAACCAGCATGTGGCGCTTGCGGCGGCGGTTGGCGGCGTGTTGCTGTTCCTCGATCCGGTGCCGACCACGATCCACTATCTTGTCGGCGTGCCGCTGCTGGCGCTCGCCGTCAACACGCTCGACTTCGCGGGCGGCTATCTGACGGGGCCGTTGTCGTCGCGGCCGATGGTGATGCTCGGCCTGTGGTCCTATTCGCTTTATCTCTGGCAGCAGCCTTTCTACAAATTCGTCGATGAGCACGGTCGCGCGCCGATCCCGATGCTGGCGGCTGTATTCGCCTGCGCGCTCTGCAGCTATTACATCGTTGAAAAGCCCGCGCGCGGCTGGCTCAACCGCAATTGGTGAGCGCTCTCAGGCTGGCGTGGCCGCCTTCTGCGCGGCGAGATAGCGGCGAAGCCCGGCTTCGCCGCGCGGCGTGGTCCAACGATGGTTCCAGGCGAAGGCTGGCCTCAGAATCGGCGCCAGTAGCTTGAGGATCGGCCTCTCGACCGTGACCTGCCAGACAAGGTCGACATGCGTGCCTCGTCCGGACGGCGACAGCTCTGCCCGCCAGAGCCCGTCGAAGTCGCCGAAGGTCTTGACCACCACCAGCCGGCCGGGCTCGAGCTCGGCCGCCTCGATGATGAAGTTCAGCTCATAGGGCAGGGCGCCGCGCGCTCTCGCCCTGGCGCGCGCACCGACGACGCCCTTGCCCTTCCTGTCGAGCGGCTCGACCTCCTTGTAGGCATCGCCCCACCAGAGCGGCAGAAGCTCGGCGTCCGAGAGCACGTCCCAAACTTCCTGGGGCGTGCCTTCAGGGATGTCCCAGCTTTCGTCGAAGCGGAAGACATTGCTCGCCATCACGTCGCTCCCAACAAGCGGAACGGCCATATTAGCTGCGGCTTGTTTTCCTTGCCAGCGGCTTCGGAGGCATCTTCAGGCGACGATGGGCTTCGCCCAATAGCGCACCGACTTCTTGCCGCCGTGGATCACCGCATCGCCGACCTCGGCGAAGCCGAGCGCTGCGTGGAAGGCGTCGGAGGCCGGATTGGGCGGATCGGCGTTGACCTCGCAGGTGACGATTGCGTGGCCGGCGCGCCGGGCATGCTCGAACAGATCCTCGTAAAGCCGTCGGGCGTGGCCACGGCCGCGCGCCCCGGCCGCGACCACCACACGGTCGACATAGACAAAGCGCAAATAGCGCTCGCGGAACCAGAGGAAGTTCGGGCTGTCGTAGCTTGCGTCCTGGTCGAAGCACATGATGAAGGCTTCGAGCGCGCCGATGCGGCGGGTGTAGAAGGCTTGCCCGAGCAGGAATGAAAGCCTTTCCGGCTCGAGCCAGGACAGCTCTGCCGCATGTTCGTTGTTGAGCGCGAGGATGGCGGGCTCGTCGGCGGGCGAGACGCGTTCGATCGAAAGCACTTGCTTGGTCATCGTCCTTGCCATCAGGCCTTCGCGGCTGCGATCGTCGCCGCCACCTTGGCTTGATCGGTCACCGTGTTGCGGTATTCGCGGTCGAGGTCGGTGCCGCCCATGCCGACATTCGGGTTGCGGTAGCGCATGGCGCTCGGCACGTCCGCAAGTGCTGCAAAATGCATCTCGGTCAGTCCAGTACGCCTGCGTACCTCGCCGATCGTGTCGGGGGCGAGTGCGCCACAGCCGAGTATGATGATGCGCGAGCCGGCCTGGCGAACGAGCTCCGCCAGAAGCCCGACGCCTTCGACCGCCGTGTCGCGCTGGCCACTGGTCAGCACGCGGCCGACCTTGCAGCGGATCAGGGCCTCGAGCGCCTCGGCTGGATCGCGCGTCATGTCGAAGGCGCGGTGGCAGGTGACATTGAGCGGGCCTGCGACCTCAACCAACGCGCGCATGCGCGCCTCGTCGATGGCGCCGTCGGCGGTCAGGCAGCCGACGACGACGCCGGCCACGCCGAGCTCGCGCAGCGCTTCGACATCGGTGAGCATCGAGCGGTATTCGGTCTCGCTGTAAAGGAAATCGCCGCCGCGCGGTCGCACGATGACATGGAAGGGGATGGTCGCGCTTTCGAGCGCGGCGCGCACCGTGCCCATGCTCGGTGTGATGCCGCCTTCGATCAAGCTGGCGCAGAGCTCGACTCGGTCGGCGCCGGCGGCCTGCGCGGCGAGCAGCCCGTCAATGCCTTCGACGCAGATTTCGATCAGGGGGAGTCGGGCGTCGGTCACCAATGTCCATCCATGTTTCAACAGATCGCCAGCCCTAGCATCGCGGCGATTGCCGCGAAAGCCGCAACGATCGATCCAGGGTCCGGCGGTGATTATCGAGGCTTGATGCAGAACGCCGTTGACATTCATAACTGTCAGGTTATAGATAACCCATAGCTGGTGAGTTATTGATGTAATGGGAAGCACGACCGTGCCGCCTGGAGATGGTGAAGAGGATCGCACAAAGACCGGTCTGCGAACTGTCGTCACCTGGACGCTGACGCCGACCGAAACCGGCACCCATCTGCGCGTGGAACAATCGGGGTTCAGACCGCGGGATGCGCAGAGCCATCGACGCGCCAGCCGTCACTGGAAGCGCTGTCTCGCGGCTTTGCAGAAATTGCTGGAACAATTGGACAAGGAGGATGCCATGGACGATATCGCCAAAGACCCGACGAAGAATGAAACCAAATCGATCGTTGTCGAGCGGCTCATTCCACACGGCGCCGACAAGGTTTGGCGTGCGCTGACGTTTCCGCATCTCGTTGCCGAATGGCTGATGGAAAACGACTTCGCGCCGGTCGAAGGCCATCGCTTCACCTTCCGCGCAAAGCCCGTGCCCGGCTGGTCAGGCGTGACGAACTGCGTGGTACTGAGGGTCGAACCGCCAAGGCTGCTCGCCTACAGCTGGGGCGACGGAAGCGAGTCCGACAGTGGCCTCAAGACGGTGGTGACATGGTCGTTGACGCCAGAAGGCGACGCCACCCGGGTGCGGATGGAGCAATCCGGTTTCAGGCCGCAGGACGAGCCTGGCTACAAAGGCATGAGAAGCGGTTGGCCGCGCATCCTGGAGCGGCTTGAGCAGGTTGCCGCCGGGCAAGGCTGATCCCGACATTTGTGCCGACATGTGGTGCAAGTCCCCCGATGCGTCTGCATCCAGGGCTCGCAAAAAAACGTCTGAAGGAGACCAATGATGGAAGCAAGATTGAAGAACCCGGTGATGCTCATTCCCGGCGCGCTGCAGGCGCTGCTGGCGCTCGACAAGTCGACCGAAGCCGGCGGCTTGCCTTATGTGATGCGCAAGCTCGTTCATCTGCGTGCCAGCCAGATCAACGCCTGTGCCGTCTGCGTCGACATGCATGCGCGTGAATTGAAGAAGGCCGGCGAGAAGGACGAGCGGATCTTCGCCGTGTCGGCATGGCGCGAAACGCCTTATTTCAATGACGCAGAGCGCGCGGCGCTTGCGCTTGCCGAAGCCGCGACGCGCATGGCCGACCGCTCCGACGCGGTGCCGGACGACGTCTGGGACGAAGCGGCGCGCCATTATGACGACAAGGCGCTCGCCGCCCTGGTGATCCAGATCGCGCTGATCAATGCGTTCAACCGCCTGAACGCTACTACGCGGCAACCCGTGGGCGCCTGGGGATAAGGTGGGAGGAGGGCGCCCGCTCCGAAGCGGGCCTCTCGCCGGCTACTGTTTCAGGATCGTGTTCTTGGCGCCTTGCTCGACCTGATCGATCACCAGCAGCTTCACCGGATCGGTGCCGATATTGGTGGCCTGGTGCCAGTGGCCGATCATCTCGACGATGAAGTCGCCGGTCTTGTAGATATTGGCGGCGCCGGTCTCGACATTGGCGACCCTGAGCGTGCCTTGCTCGACATAGGCATAGCGCGGGAAGGGGTGCTTGTGCACCGGCAGGGTAGCGCCGGGGGCTATCTGGTATGACGAGACTTGAACCTCGACATTCTTTTGCGGCAGAGTGATCGGCTGGCCCGATGCGGTCGTCGTCTTCGCCGCCAGCGGCGTCACCACGACCGGCGTGTTGCCGCTGTCCAAGGCGTTGGCCGCGGTCGCGTGGACGGCGGCTATCGCCAGCAGTGCCGGTATCGTGATGTTGCACATAGTCCCCTCCAAATTGCCGCACCATCGCCCGACCGACATTGACCCACAAGCATCCTTTTGGAAGCGGCTCTGTCACACGGCGGGACTGTCCTGCCGTTTGCCGGATTTCGGCGGTCGCAGCAGCAGGGCGAGCGGCACGAGCAGCGCCGTCGCTACCGCGCAATAGAAGAAGACATCGACATAGGCGAGCAGCGAAGCCTGGCGGCCGATCTCCTGGCCGATCCAACCCACGGCCTGTTGCCTGGCCTCGGCCAGCGGCGAGCCTTCGGCGACGAAATGGTCCGTCACCTGGCGAAGCGTCTGCTGATAGGTGTCGCTCGACTGCGCCGTGTGGCCGACCAGCACCGACTGATGGAGCTGGGCGTTCTGGGCAATCACCGTGTTGGACAGCGACACGCCGATGCTGCCGCCGAGGTTGCGCGCGACATTGATCAGCGAGGACGCCTGATCGGTCTTCTGCGGCGGCAGGCCGACATAGGCGGCGGTCGAGATCGGGATGAACAGGAACGGCAGGCCGATCATCATATAGACGCGCGCATAGGCGAAGAAGCCGAAGCTGGCATCGGGCGTCAGCGAGGTCGTGTGCCAGAGCGCGACCGCGACCACCGACATGCCCAGCATGATGAGATAGCGCGGCTGAACGATACCGGCGGCAAAGCCTGAAATCGGCATCAGCATCAGCATGGCGATGCCGCCCGGCATCATCGACAGGCCGGAAAGGGTGGCGGTGTAGTCGAAGGTCGTCTGCTGCAGCTGCGGCAAAAGCTGCGTGGTGCTGAAAAGCACCGCGCCGACCGCCATCATGACCAGGAACGACATGCCGAACTGACGGCTGAAAAGCAGGCGGATGTCGACGATCGAGTCGCGCCTCGTCCACTCCCAAGGAACAAGCAGCAGGAACGACACCGACGAGATCACGGCGAAGGTGGTGATGAAGGTCGATGCGAACCAGTCGTTGCGCTGGCCCTCGTCGAGAAAGACTTCGAGGCAGCCGAGCGCCATCGCCACCAGGATGAAGCCGATCCAGTCGACCTTCAGCCCCTTGCTCAACCGCTCGCGGCGCTCGCGCTCGAGAATGTCGGGCTCGATGACCAGCCATTGCACGAGCGCCAGCGACATGATGCCGAACGGCACGTTGATGAAGAAGATCCAATGCCACGAGAAATTGTCCGTCAGCCAGCCGCCGATGGTCGGGCCGACCGTCGGCGCAACGATGACCGCAATGCCATAGAGGGCAAAAGCCTGGGAGCGCTTCTCCGGCGGGAACGTGTCGGCGAGGATCGATTGCTCGCTCGGCGCCATGCCGCCGCCGCCGAGCCCCTGCAGGATGCGGAAGGCAATCAGCGTCGGCAGATTGGGAGCCAGCCCGCACAGCAGCGATGCGAGCGTGAAGGTGGCTACGCAGATCATGTAATAGCGCTTGCGGCCGATGACGCTGGCGAGCCAGCCGCTGACCGGGATGATGACGGAGTTGGCGACGAGATAGGTGGTGATCACCCATGTGCTCTCGTCCATGCCGGCGGCCAGGCTGCCGGCGATATTGCGCAGCGCGACGTTGGCGATCGAGGTGTCGAGCACCAGCATGAAGGTCGCGATCGAGACGACGATCGCAATAAGCCAGGGATTACGCCCGCCGGCCGCCGACCGGCTTTGGTCGCCCTGGACTGTTGCGGCATCGCTCATCTGACCTTGACCGTCGGCACCACAGACATGCCGGGTCCGAGATAGACGCCGGGCGGCTGGTCGAAGACGATTTTGACCGGCACGCGCTGCACCACCTTGACGAAATTGCCGGTGGCGTTTTCGGCCGGGAGCAGGCTGAACGCCGTGCCGCTGCCGGCCTGGACGCTGTCGACATGGCCATGGAAGGTCTTTTCCGGATAGGCGTCGATGGCGATGTCGACGGGCTGGCCCGGCCGCATCAGGTCGAGCTGAGTCTCCTTGAAGTTCGCCTTCACCCAGACGTCCTTGGGCACGAACATCATCAGCACCTGGCCGGGCTGCGCATAGGTGCCTTTCGCCGCCGTGATGTTGGTGGCATGACCGGCGACAGGCGCCGTGATCGTCGTGCGGGTGAGGGTGGTCTTGGCCTGATCCTCGGCGGCCTCGGCCTGCCGAAGCTTGGCCTCGGCGCTCTTGCCCTGTGCCTGCAGAACCGCAACCTGGCTTTTCGCCGCCTCGGCATTGGCGTTGGCGGCATCGAGCGTTGCCTGATCCTGGCGCAAGGTCGAAGCGGCCTGCTGGGCCTGTTGTTGCGTCGCCGTGCCCTTGGCCAGAAGCTCGCGGTTGCGCTGGTCCTCGGATTTGGCGAATTCGAGCGCGGCCTGCGCCTGGGCCACCTGCTTCCCGGCGACATCGATCTTGGCGTTCTGCGCCTGGGTCTGGGCCTGGACGTTGGCGATCTCGGCCTGCGCCGCCGCCACGCCGGCTTCAGCCTGTTTGAGCGAGGCCTGATAGTCGCTGTCGTCGATGCGCAGAAGCACGGCGCCGGCCTCGACCGGCTGGTTGTCGGTGACGGCAACGTCGGTGATGCGCCCGGCAATTTCCGCGCCGATCGTCACCGTGCGAGCGTCGATGAAGGCGTCGTCGGTCCATTCATAGTGCCGTGCGTTGATCCACCAGATGACTACGGCCGCGATGACCAACAGGATCAGGATGGCGACGATCGCCGCTATATAGGGATGGCGTCTGATGAGGCCGGGTTTGTTGCCGTCGGACGAACCGTCATTCGCCTGCGCGTCTTGCGCTTGCGTGTCGTCGTCGCGCTTGTCTTCGACGGGCGTGTCTTCGACGCGCTTGTCGTCGCCCGGCGGCCGTTGCTGCCGATCGGCCCGGGGCTGAGCCCGCGGTTCCTCCGTGGGAGCGGTTTCGCGCTCTTTTCTGTCAGTTTTTGCGTCCAAGGCAACGGATCCCAGATATCGTCGACCCCTCTCGCAGCAGGTTCAACGGGCGGTTTCCGCAAAGGTTCCTGTCGCCGGATGCCGGGTCTTGGTCCGATCGGCGGCCGTTCAGCCCGCCATCCACCATCAGTTGATGCCGGTGACGGGTCCCGCCTACGGGGAATTGCGGTGACAGGGAATTGCGGCGCCAGTTCACAAATCTGCCATGACGGCTATCGGTCGAAGCCCATTGCTTGTGGATTCTGGAAGTCAGAAGTGAGCCAAGCCGCACAGAAAAAATGTGCACTGTCACCGTAATTCGGAGTAAAGACAGGTATGTGGTGTCTGCACTTACGGGGATCGGGGTATTGTAACGGCGACGGAGAAAATCGACAAACCAGAGGATTTCATAAATTCCTTTTCATTCCACGATGTTGGCTTGGATAGAATAAGTATCGATTTCGATAACCAGACTGTGGGGCTGATTACGCCGGACATGAACTGGAGTTACGAAGGCGGCTATGGATATGTTAAGAGACCGTGCACATTAATATTTGGCGTGGTGACAGCGTATTTCATAGATGTTGTTGACTTGGAAGGAGTACGAATAGGAGGCATAACTGCAAATATTATTGGCGACTCGATTTTGGCAAATATCAATCTTAATCTTGGTGGCGGGAGTTCCAGCTGGGGTCAAGATCGTGGCAGTATTAGCTTTATGTTTAAAATTCTTGAAATAGCCGACATGTAATTACCATCCTCTACCGCCGCCGGAGTCTATCTCACCGAAATGTGCACTGTCGCCGTAATTCCCCTCAGTCCCGCCGGAGGCATTGGCCCTCCAAATGGATGATGGCAGCGTCGCTGCGCGAGTAATAGGATCGTCGCTGCGATCGAAACCTCAGGGAGGGGCTGCTCATGCAGTCTCCGATGGAAAAGGACAAAAGCTCAACTCGGCCATTGCCGGGAGAAGCGGAACGTCGGGCGAGGCTGCAAAAAATGCAGGGGCTGCGAAGCCTGCGATCTTACGGCTCCTGCCTTCGGCTTGACCCAAGCGCCCAGTTTCACGATCTGATCGATTGTACCGCGCTGCTGGAACTGTTGAATGAAGGCGACGACGGACATCGACGGCGAACCGCCGCGCTCCCAAGCCACATGGCTTGCTAGCCTCGCGCCGGCGCTGTCGGCACCTACGCCCGGCAAGCAGCGACGAACGCTTACCGTCGGGGCGGCCGCATCCCACAGAACATTCGGGCCCGCCTACCGTTGGCATTCTGTTCGACCGCGGGGATAAGCTCAATCGACCCTAAATCATCGCGCGATCTGCCCGGTCCCAAGCCGCGCAAGGACAAGCAACGCGAAATCCGAGATGCTGCCGCCCGATAAAACCAACGAATGGGATCGGAACAAGGTCCATGGCGATGGGGACAGCATCGGGATCGAAGGGGACGAGGCCTAGCCGGCGACGATAGCGGGCCGTCACCTCGGAGAAGCGGCCCGGCAAGGCTAGCGGGGTAGAACCAGTCAGGCCGGGCCTGACCAGCAAGGCTCGCAACGCTCCGGCTGAGATCGAGCCTATCAGCCGACCCAAGATTCTTGCCATACAAATGGAGGATGCCTAGCCGGCCAGTGGGAACCAAGACCCGCCTTGCCAATAAGTCCCGACGGCTGTTCCTGGAACTACGGCGACGGAACTGCCCATGCGGGTGTAGACGTTTGGCGGCTGCAGCCGTCTTCGCCGACGGTGATTGGAAGTCCGTTGCAGGCCGCCAATCAATCCAACGGAATTGGCTGATAGGCTGCTGAGTGCAAGCTGCGTTTGTACCTCGCCAAGATTTCCTCTTCGATTTCGTCGATCGCCAGCGTTAGTGCACGTTGATTGTTGGCGTCGACGTCAATGATCGACCGGCCGCGCGCCGTCAGCAAGCCGCATACGCGCGCCACGACGGTGGCCGACTGAAGCCTTTTGTCCAATCCGGTTTCGAACAAACGCTCGGCAAAGGTGTGGCTCTTCTGTCTCCGGTCAAGCCGCTCGATGAGAAGTTGCTCGCAGGCGTCGATTCTAACCACCACGTCCGACTCGGGGATGAAATCCAGCGCGTGAGCAAGGCACGTCTCATCTGCTGTTCCACTGAAGCAGGCGAGCATCGAAACCGCCTGGACGAAGGCTTCGTCGAAAATAAGAATTTCCTCGCTGGTGGCAGATTGGCGCCATACACGGGCAAGGCGGAGAACGTATTGACTTAGCCTGATGCGCCAGATCACGTTTGTGGGAGGCAGTGTGTGCACCAGGTTTGCGCGAATTCTGAAGTCGACGGCATTTGCGGATGGGCTACAGGCCATGCCAATCGAGCGTGCAGCCGCGCGAGCGACTCGACACATCGCAGTGACAATGCCGCCGGGGTCCAGCATGGGTCGGTGAACAACCCGCCGGTCAGTGAGAACAATCCTTGCAGGGTGTCCGTGAGCCCGCAACTGCTCATAGAGCGCATGCGCACATGTCGTTTTGCCTGACCCAGCCGGACCTGCGAATTCAACAATCATGCGTTAGGAACCTTGCGGTTGGCCTGGCTACATGTCGTATCGGGGGACCATCTTCGGCGACCGCAGCTCCTGAGCCATTTTCGCCGCCTGGAAGGTTGTCATCAGAACGTAGGTCGTTTCACCTTCGGTCGAGTTTATGGCCAAGACCACGCGGCCAATCTCGTCACTCATGGCGCAAGACCAATCTTTGACAGCAATCGCTCGTTTCCCGGCCATTTGCCCGTGCCTTTCCTTCGCGAGGTTATTTGGCCTCGTGAAGACCAGCAATTTGGACTGAATGCCCATTCCGTTGGGCCTAACGTCGTTGCCTTCAATCAGTGAGCAATCGAGATGCCGGGCTTCAGATTGGCGGAACTACGGTGGCTAATGATCAGAGCCAGCGCTCCCAGGGCAGCGTGAGGCTGCGCCGTCACCGCAGTTCGGGCGTAACCGCCTTGCTTGTTTGCGACGTGTGGGAACGTCTCGAATGACTGCGCGTTCTTACGTCACGGTCACATTTCATTGGGACCTAACCGGAGGATATTCAAATGAAAATGAAGGTGCTCTGCATGAGCGCAGTTGCGCTCGCAATGATAGGTAGTGCCGCGATGGCCGGTAATACGTCCGCGCTCGATGACCCGGCCAAGATGTCGCCGTTCTTCACCGACGCTGGCATGAAAACATTGAGAACCGAGGCGGATTTCAAGACTGCCTGGATGTCCATGAAGCCGGATGAGCGTGCAGCGGTTTTGAAAGACTGCGGCGACACGACACTTAACAAGTCGCACGCGGACTTCTGCGCGATGGCCAAGAAGATGGGGGGCTGAAGCCTCTCCTCTATGAGCCCATCATACCGTTATCCCGCCATGGAATAATGCCCATGCGCTCGGCTGACGGTTGAGGCGGTCGATTCCGCAGGAATGCTGCCGCCCGTTTAAAACCCGCTGCCTTCTCATCGGGGCGGCGGGCTTCCGGCGGGCGCCTATCCTAACCCTTCCGTGAACAGAATATCCGGACTGCGCCCTGCTTGCCGATCAGCCATCGTTCGATGCGCGGCCCTCATACATGAACACCATCGGCCTCGGCCCTTTTGCATAGCCTGTCTCGAGTGCTGAGCATCTGAACCCGGCATCTTCGATGAGCTTCCCGATCGGCCGATTGAGATGGCAGCCGCCAGCGCAGCACTTCCAGAGCGGTGTGAGTCTGTCCTGCCAGCGGCGGACGGATTTGTCCGGTGAAAGACCATGCTCGACGAAAAGCAGCTGTCCGCCGGGTTTGAGCGCTCGCCGCATCTCGCAGAGAGCCCGGCCGACGCGCGGGATCGAGCACAAGGTCCACGTGGTCACGACCGTATCGACCGAGGCGGTTGCCAATGGAATTGCCTCGGCGGAATGCTCCGTGACGGTGACCGGGAATGCGGCGCTGCTTGCGGCGCGCCGCGCCATCGCTGCGAGGCGGGTCGAAGGATCGATTCCGATGACCTCGGTCACGCCCTCGGGGTAATGCGGCAGGTTGAGGCCGGAACCTATGCCGACCTCCAGCACGCGGCCTACCGCAGGCGCCAATACGCGCAGGCGGTAGGGGAGAAGTTCGGGATTGCGCATCGACCCGTGGACTAGGCGAGGCAAGATCAGCTCACTATAAATGCCCATGAAATGCTCCCGCTAACCCTTCGCCGCAGGCGCCGGTAGCTGCGGTGTAACCTGTGGTCGGCGTTTGTCGGCTTTGCCCGCGGCCTGGGCGAAGGCAGTGAGGTAAGTCGGATCCTCAGTGCCCATCAACCTGTCCCACCAGGTGAAATAGAGTCCGAAATTGTAGCGCGGCCTGGCATGATGCAGATCGTGATGGGTCACCGTGGTCAACCAGTCGAACAACGGCCGTCCGTTCGGGCGCGCAGGAAATATCTCGTATCCGCAATGACCGACAGCATTACGCAGCATCATGTGGGCGGTGAAAAGGAACGCGGCGAGCAGGCTTGTCGGCATCAGGAGCAGCGCCAGCGGCAGGTAGATCGCGTTGACCAGCGCTTCGCTCGCGTCGAAGGCATAGGATGTCCAGGGCGACGGATTGTGCGAACGGTGGTGGAGCCGGTGGAACCATCGAAACAGCCCCGGCCGGTGCATGATCTTGTGAGACCAGTAGAACCAGGCGTCGTGGGCGACGATAAGCACGAGGAGGTTGAACACGAGATATGGCAGCCCGCGATCGAGCGGATCGCCGTAGATCGCCAGCCAGCCCAGCCGTTCCGACAGGGCGATGGCAAGGCCGACGAGCGAGAAGATGACTACAGTCCGTAGCGACGCGAGGATCTCGCGCGCCATTTGGCGCCAGTCCGGTCGCTCGACGCGAATCCTTCGACGGGCAAGCCAGCCGGCGAGCAGCGTGTTGACGATCAGGAATGTGCCGCCCGCCCCGGCGACATAGCGGATAAGGTCACCCTGCAGAATATAGGGGTAGACGAGGCTTGCGTAGCTCATGAGCGAAATCAGCAGGCATGTGTCGGACATCGGATGCTCCCTTCGGTGGAATACCGGAAGGATGGTTGGTCAAAGAGCGCGGATCGGGCTGCGCGCGATCACCGGACGCACAGCGATTTCCGGATTCGATCAGGAGTTTCCGGAATCGACGTGCCGCGCCAGCGCCTGCGCGCGGTAGTCGCTCGGCGTGAGGCCGGTCAATTCCCGAAACGCTCGGTTGAACGGCGCAAGCGAAGCATAGCCGAGACCGAAGGCGATGGAGGCGACCTGCTCGCGCGCTTGCTCCGGATCGGCCAGCCTGCGCTTGGCCTCCGCGACGCGGTGGTCGTTGAGGAAGGCCGCGAAGTTGCGGTAGCCGAGCCCCTTGTTGATGAGCCTGCGCAGCCGGTGCTCCGGCAGGGCGAGCTGGCGCGCGAGCGACCCTAGCGAAAGGTCGGGTTCAAAGCAGGAACCCTTTGAGATCACGGACTGGAGGCGCTGGAGTTCCAGCCTTTCGACGGGACCGAGCCGATCGGCGCGCGGCTGCGTTGCCGAAGGGGAGGAGACGAAAAGGTTCTGGCGGATCACGGTCGTCCAGACGGCGAAGGCAAGCGACAGTGTCGCCAGCATCGACGATTGAGCGAGGACGGTCCATTCCGGCAGCGGCTGACGAAGCCTGTAGAGTTCGCTCACGGCGATGATTAATCCTACCACGGGCAGCACGAGCGCGACGACGACGCGGAAACGTCGCCGGGAATCGACGAGGTCGTCCCCGAGTTCTCGAACCGCGAGGCTGACAACATGGATCAACAACAACACCACCACGACCTGATGCAGCAGCTCGCCCGCGGTGCGGCCCGGTCCCTCTGACCATTGCCGCATGCCGTAGAATACGAGGAGCAGACCGGGCGGCAGGGCATAGACATGCCGCCACGCGAAGTCGTCCCGAAACAGCGCGAGCGCGAACCACCAGAAGAACGCCGAAGCGAGCACGGCCGCGATGACAAGGGCCTCGGAAGGCAAGCCCAGCGCATCCGTCACGGGGCCGCTCGATGCGAGACCGTAGCCGGCGATGGAGACGGCAAAGAGGCTCCCCGCAGTCATCGCGAATCGCTGCGCATGCCATCGCAGGAACTGGACGGCAACGAGTAGGTTCAGCGCGACCGCACCCCCGCGCAGCAGCAGATCGACAATATCGAACGCCCCCTTCATGTGCATCATGTTAAGGCAATCAGCGTGTGGCGCAACGCCTTGGCGAGCAGTCGCTCACGCAGATCGTCGGGTCGGCGTGGATCATGTCGTCCGTCGTGATGGTACGAATGTGAGACAGATCGGCGGCTGCTCGATCGTTGTGGCAAAACGAAAACTTGGCGGGGGCGCCTACCTTCATTCGGCAATCGCCAGCATCTGAAAACAGATAACGATCAGACGTTTTCGGCCCTGTCGAGGACGCGCTTGACGGACATTGCCTTGAGGTTGAGCCTCGAGCGTGCGGGAATGTGGACCGCTGGGAAAGGCTGGGCCTTGAAAACGTCGAGATACAAGGCGTTCCGAGTGGAACTTGGCTCCCCGGGCCGGATTCGAACCAGCGACCAACCGGTTAACAGCCGGTTGCTCTACCACTGAGCTACCGGGGAACGGAGGCTCTAACGTGAGTGGCGCAGCCTATAGCAAACACCTTTCGGCTTTGCAAAGAAGCATTTCGCAATTTTTCTCCAGTTTTTGATGCGGCTATTTGTGCCATCGTTCGGCGCGCCCACATATGAAGGGCTTCACACCGGCACGGAACAAAGCGGCCGGTTGTCGTCTTGACATGGCTTAGACAGCAGATGGGATCTGGCTTGAATGACCGCAGCGGATGATGACAACACCCCGGCGCGGAAGATTTCGATCTTCGGCCGCGAGTTCACCATGCCGCGTTCGCGCGGCTGGCGAATCGCGATCGGCATGCTGCTTACGCTTGGCGGGCTTCTGGGCTTTCTGCCGATTCTCGGTTTCTGGATGATACCGCTCGGTCTGCTGGTTCTATCCTATGAATTCGCCATGATCCGACGCCACCGGAGGCGTTTCGTCGTCTGGTGGGAACGCCGGCGGCGGCCCGACTGAGAGCACGGGGCGGCTCCGCCGCGGCGATACCGAACCCGTGACAACCGATTGGTAATCACCACTTTGGCTGCTCCTTGCGAAAGCGCCGGGAAAGACGCGCGAGCGCTTGACGACCTTTGAGCGCCAACATAATGAGTTCGCTCGGAACGCCGGGAGCATTGCGAGGCCTCGTGGCGGAGTGGTTACGCAGAGGACTGCAAATCCTTGCACCCCGGTTCGATTCCGGGCGAGGCCTCCAGATGCTTGCGGGCTCCAGCGCAATCGCGCCGGAGCGGGGTTCCAGTCGAAGTTTTGGCCGCGCGCCTGGCGCGGGGGAGCGGATTGTTGGGACATGAACACTGATTTCTCCGAACGCCGCGTGAAGATGGTCGACGGCCAGATCCGCACCACAGACGTGACCAGCGCGCCGCTCATCGAAGCGATGCTGACCGTTCCGCGCGAGGCCTTCGTCGGCGCCGGACAGCAGGATCTGGCCTATATCGACGAAGACATCCGCATTTCCGATGGCGCCAATGGCAGCGGCGCACGCTACCTGATGGAGCCGTCGCCGCTCGCCAAGCTTTTGCAGCTGGCCGAGATCGACGCGAGCGATTCGGTGCTCGATGTCGGTTGCGGCACCGGTTATTCCGCCGCGCTGCTGTCCAGGCTCGCGCGTTCCGTCGTCGCGCTGGAGAGCGATGCCGCGCTGGCGGAGACCGCGAAATCAACACTTTCCAGCCTTGGCTGCCAAAACGTCACGGTGGTCACCGGGCCGCTGCCGCAAGGGCAGGTTGCCAAAGGGCCCTACAACGTCATCTTCATCGGCGGCAGCGTCGAGGAAGTGCCGCAGGCATTGCTCGACCAGCTCGCGGAAGATGGACGCCTGGTTGCAGTCGAAGGGCGGGGCAACTCTGGCGTGGCCCGGCTGTTTTTCAAGGCAGGGGGGGTTGTAACCGGAACGCGTGCCTTTAATGCGGCAATTAAGCCACTACCGGGCTTCGAACGTGCTCACGCATTTGAATTCTGAGCGTTTTTGCCTTGCAGCGAAGGCGCTGTCATGATCGCTTGCGCCTGACAATCGTTGCTGATTTGTTGACCGGGCGTTTCCGGGAGGCCGTCAGCGGGGGAACGATAAACAACGCGGCGCTAGCCGATCCGTAAGGGTAGGTTGGCGTGGCGTGGTTCCCATGCAAAACGAATGAGGGATATAACGTGCCGCCTCTACGCAAGAGTATTTTAGTAGCTATCCTTGTTTCGGCCACCGCGCTTTCGCCGCTGGCCGCCTCCGCCGAAACCATTACGGGCGCGCTCGCCAAAGCCTACCAGTACAATTCGCAGCTCAACGCGGCCCGCGCCGGCGTTCGCGTCACCGACGAGGGCGTGGCCATCGCCAAGTCGGGCTGGCGCCCGACCGTCACCGGTTCGAGCAGCATCGACTACACCAGCACCCACGCACAGGGCTCCACCCAGAACATCACCACGGGCAATTTCGGCATACAGATCAACCAGACGCTGTTCGATGGGTTTCAGACCAGGAACAATGTCGCTGCCGCCGAATCGCAGGTGAAGGCCTCGGTCGAAAGCCTGCGCAACACCGAAGAGAACATCCTGTTCAACGCGGCCAGCGCTTATATGGACGTGATTCGCGACCGCCAGGTCGCGGTGCTGACCGAGCAGAACCTGCAGTTCCTGAGCGAGCAGGCGCGCGCCGCCCGCTCGCGCTTCGAGGTCGGCGAGGGCACCCGCACCGACGTGGCCCAGGCCGATGCCTCGCGCGCGACGGCCGTGGCGCAGCTGAGCGCTGCCCGCGCGACGGCGCTGGCGAGCGCCGCCACCTATCACCAGATCGTCGGCGACGAACCGGGCAAGCTCAGGCCAGCCTCGCCGCTGGGCAAGCTGCTGCCGGGTAGTGTCGATTCGGCCTTGGCCATCGCTTCCGCCGAGCATCCCGCCATTCTTGCCACACAGCATCTCGTCGATGCCGCGGCCTTTTCGGTGAAGTCGGCGGAAGGCGCGCTGCTGCCGCAAGTGACGGCCTCGGCCGGCGTTTCGGACAATTACAGCCACTCCGTTCCCGACATCAGGGGCACCAACGGCACCTCGACCTCGGCCAATATCGGCGCCACGCTGACCATTCCGATCTATTCGGGCGGCCGGACCTCGGCGGTTGTGCGGCAGAACAAGGAATCGCTTTCGGAGGCACGCATCCAGATCGACGTCACCCGCGATCAGGTGCGCCAGGCTCTGGTCACGGCATGGACGCAATACACCGCGGCGCGCGAAACGGTAGCTGCCAACAGGCAGGTGATCGATGCCGCGCAGCTCGCGCTCAACGGCGTCATCGAAGAGCGCAATGTCGGCCAGCGCACGACGCTGGATGTGTTGAACGCGCAGAACGCGGTCATCACCGCCAAGATCAACCAGGCCAGTTCCGAGCGCGACGTGGTGGTGGCGAGCTATGCCATTCTCCAGGCGATGGGCCGGTTGTCGGTGGATCGGCTAGGCCTGGCGGTCACCAAATACAGGCCGGAAGAGCATTACAACGCCGTCAAGGACAAGTGGATCGGACTGCGCACGCCCGACGGGCGCTGATTGCCGACAGCATGCTTCCTGCAAACGCCGCGTGTCCGATGGACGCGCGGCGTTTGTCTTTCCGGGAGGCTCGTCAGGCTGCGCGTCGCCTAATCTGTTGAAATCGAACGTGTCTCCAGATTGGGGATTCTCGGATGACGATCGGTCGGTTACGCTGTCTCCATTGATTCGAATTCCGGCCCGGGCAGGACGGAATTCTTGAACGGGTCAAGTTCTTGAGCAGGTCAAGTTCTTGGGCAGGTCACTAGGGCGGCGGATGTGACGATGGCGACGGCAAGCAGCGCGCAGCGCGAACCTTCCATGGAAGAGATACTGGCTTCCATCCGAAGGATCATCGAAGACAGCGACACCGGGCGCAAGCAACCGGCCGAGGCCGGCGAACTGCGCCAGGATCTGGAGCCGGCCGCGGCTGGCGCGCCCGCTGTCGAGGTTGATGCCTTTCGTTCCGAATTGCATGCCGATGTCCGCAAGCCGCCGACGCTGGCGGAGGTCCAGGCGCAGCTTGCGGCGACCGATCCAGTGCTGCCGCGTGCCGCCCGCCCCGAGCCGGTGAAGACTGCGCCGACAGTTGAGCTCGAGAGCGCTGCGCCGAGTGCGCAAGCGGCCGCGAGCAAGCCGGCCGCGGCAAATGCGCCGCAGACGGCCGAGACTATTGTCGCCGACTGGCGGCGCGAAATCGCGGCGGTCGGCGGCAGCACGGTCACCGCGAGACCGGCCATCCGGGCTCCGGAGGCCGCGCCGAAGGCCGAGATCGAGAAGGAAGAGCCGACGTTTGAAGCTTCCGTGCCTGCAGGCGCGTCCCGGGCCTCCGAACCGGAGGTGCAGCCGGCTCGGCCCGCGATCCTTTCCGAGCATACGGGCCGGCAGGTCGCCGCGGCCTTTGGCGAGCTTTCCGATGCTTTTGCCAGCCGCGGCAAGAAAAGCTTCGACGAGATGGCCGAGGAGATGCTGCGGCCGATGCTTCAGGATTGGCTCGACAACAACCTGCCGACGCTGGTCGAAAGGCTGGTGCGCGAGGAGATCGAGCGCGTAGCGCGCGGGGCGCAGTAAGCCGCCGCGACAGGCAGGTTGGCAAGCGCCGTCCTGGGGCGGCGCTTTTGTCTAAGGCTGCTTTGAGCGGTTCAGCGTTTGTCGGAATCGCCGAACTGCTCAAAATGTTTGTTTCGGCGCAATTCCGGACGGAAAACCGCTACGCACTTTTTCTGGAATTGCTCCACGGAGGCGCTGCTGCTCGCCCGGCCGGCATTGTCGCTGCTCGCGGCGGGCCTATCTGTGGAAGCGATCGCAGCGCTCGCGGTTGACTCGGCCAAGACCTTCCGATTTACACCGGACGCTTGTTCCCGACAGTTCGGACCTCCTCCATGCTTGATAAGACCTACGACGCCAAAGCCGTCGAGCCGAAGATCGCCAAAGTCTGGGAAGAGGCAGACGCCTTCCGGGCGGGCGCCGGCGCGGAGGAAGGGGCCGAAGCCTTCACCATCGTCATCCCGCCGCCGAACGTCACCGGCTCGCTGCATATGGGTCATGCGCTCAACAACACGCTGCAGGACATTCTCGTGCGCTTCGAGCGCATGCGCGGCAAGAACGTGCTCTGGCAGCCCGGCATGGATCACGCCGGCATCGCCACGCAGATGGTGGTCGAGCGCCAGCTCATGGAAAAGCAGATCCACCGCCGCGATCTGACGCGCGAAGAGTTCATCGAGAAAGTCTGGGAGTGGAAGTCCGAATCCGGCGGCGCGATTTTCAACCAGCTGAAGCGGCTCGGCGCCTCGGCCGACTGGTCGCGCGAACGCTTCACCATGGACGAAGGCCTGTCCAAGGCCGTGCTGGAGGTCTTCGTCACCCTCTACAAGGAAGGCCTTATCTACAAGGACAAGCGCCTGGTGAACTGGGACCCGAAGCTGCTCACCGCCATTTCCGACCTTGAGGTCGAGCAGCACGAGGTGAACGGCAATCTCTGGCACTTCCGCTATCCGATCGACGGCGAGACGTTCGACCCCGAGAACCCGAAGACCTTCATCACGGTCGCCACGACGCGTCCCGAGACGATGCTCGGCGACACGGCCGTGGCCGTGCATCCGGATGACGAGCGCTTCTCCGGTCTGGTCGGCCGCAACGTCGTGCTGCCGATCGTCGGCCGCAGGATGCCGATCGTCGCCGACGAGTATTCCGATCCGGAAAAAGGCTCCGGCGCGGTCAAGATCACGCCGGCGCATGACTTCAACGACTTCGAGGTCGGCAAGCGCCACAAGCTGCCGGCGATCAACATCCTGACGGTCGAAGCGGCCATCAAGCTGAAGGACAATGAGGACTTCCTTGCCGGTCTCGATGTCACGCCGGAGCGCCAGGCGGTGTGGGACGAGCTGGATGGGCTCGACCGTTTCACGGCCCGCAAGAAGATCGTCGAGCTGATGGAGGCCGGCGGCTTCCTCGACAAGGTCGAGCCGCACAGGCATGCCGTGCCGCATGGCGACCGCGGCGGCGTGCCGATCGAGCCGTTCCTGACCGACCAGTGGTACGTGAACGCCGCCGAGCTCGCCAAGCCGGCGATCGCCTCGGTGCGCGAGGGCCGTACCAACTTCGTGCCGAAGAACTGGGAAAAGACCTATTTCGACTGGATGGAGAACATCCAGCCCTGGTGCATCTCGCGCCAGCTCTGGTGGGGTCACCAGATCCCGGCCTGGTACGGACCGGACGGGCATGTCTTCGTCGAGAAGACCGAGGAAGAGGCGCTCGCTGCCGCCATTGAATATTACCTGGCGCTGGAAGGGCCGTGGAAAGCCTGGGTCGAGGATAAGCTCGAGAACTTCCAGCCGGGCGAGATCCTGACCCGCGACGAGGACGTGCTCGACACCTGGTTCTCGTCGGCGCTGTGGCCGTTCTCGACGCTTGGCTGGCCCGACCAGACGCCGGAGCTCAAAACCTATTACCAGACCGACGTGCTGGTGACCGGCTTCGACATCATCTTCTTCTGGGTCGCCCGCATGATGATGATGGGCCTGCACTTCATGGACGAGGAGCCGTTCCACACCGTCTATGTGCACGCGCTGGTGCGCGACAAGAACGGGCAGAAGATGTCGAAGTCGAAAGGCAACGTCATCGACCCGCTCGAGCTGATCGACGAATACGGCGCCGATGCGCTGCGCTTCACGCTGACCGTCATGGCGGCGCAAGGCCGCGACGTGAAGCTCGATCCGGCGCGCATCGCCGGCTACCGCAATTTCGGCACCAAGCTGTGGAACGCGACGCGCTTCGCCGAGATGAACGAGGTCGCGCGCAACGACGAGTTCTGGCTGAACGATGCCAAGCTGCCGGTCAATCGCTGGATCCTGACCGAGCTGACGCGCGCGGCGCGCGCGGTCACCGAAGGCATCACCAGCTATCGTTTCAACGAAGCGGCGGGCGCCGCCTACCGCTTCGTCTGGAACCTGTTCTGCGACTGGTACCTGGAACTGTTGAAGCCGGTGTTCATGGGCACGGACGAGGCCGCCAAGGCCGAGAGCCGGGCCTGCGTCGCCTTCGTGCTGGACGAAATCTACAAGCTCCTGCATCCGATGATGCCGTTCATGACCGAGGAGCTTTGGGCGCAGACCGTCGGCGAGGGCAAGGAGCGCTCGTCGCTGCTTTGCCATGCCGCATGGCCGTCGCCCGACTTCGAGGACGAGGAGGCCGCCGCCGACATCAACTGGCTGGTCGACCTTGTCTCGGGCATCCGCTCGGTGCGTTCGGAAATGAACGTGCCGCCGGCGGCGATCGCGCCGCTGACGGTGATCGGCGCCAACACGCTGACGCAAGAGCGGCTGGAGCGCCACGCCCAGGCGATCAAGCGGCTGGCGCGCGTCGGCGATATCGCGCTCGCCGATGCTCCGCCGAAAGGTTCGGCGCAGATCGTGCTCAACGAAGCGACAGTAAGCCTGCCACTCGGCAGCCTGATCGATCTCCAGGCCGAGGCCGCGCGGCTGCAGAAGGAACTGGCCAAGGTCACCGAAGAGATCGCGCGCCTGCACAAGAAGCTCTCGAACGAAAAATTTGTCGCCAACGCGCCGGAGGAAGTGGTCGAGGCCGAGCGCGACAAGCTCGCCGAATATCGCGAGGCACAGGAGAAGCTTTCGGTGGCTTTGACTAGGGTCCGCGACGCTGGTTGAGCGGCAAGATTCGCCCTCACTCCAAAGGCGCTTTCCGGTGCGTTAGCTGCCTCGAAAATGCGGCTGCCGCTACGTTAATTTTGACGTAAACGGAAAGTTTGCGCCCCATTGTTGCCATAATGTAACAATGGGGGCCGCCAACCCCAAAATCGGCTGTTTTTGCCCTGTTTTGGGGTGGTTTCCCCGGGTTTTTTCGATCGTTTTACGCCGGCTCGCGTGATTTAGGCGCCGATTGCGGCGTCGATGACCATGGCAAAAATAGGTGCTGTCAAGATGTACACGTACAACTCTTGAAATCGTTGTTGCGTCATTAACCCGAATTGGTTCTAGCTTGAGTCACTTGTATTTCGGGGAGGGATTTCCATGAACATCTTGCGAGTCAAAGCGCTGCTGGGGGCAGGCTGCTTTTCGCTGGCCATGATTGGCTCCGCGGTCGTCCCGGCGCATGCCGGCGGCCTGGAGCGCGGCGGCTACGACATTGATCTTCTGTTCGATCCGGCGCCAGTCGCGACGGAGGCGGAAGCCACCTATGTGATGCCGGATCGCAAATATAAGAATGCCACTGGCCTGAATGGTACTTTCAATGTTCTCAGTTCCACGGCGGATGGGGCCGAGCCCTATTGGGTACCGCGCATCGGCGTCAAAGCCCAAGTTGTTCAAGGGGTCGACTGCATGGTCGACTATTCACAGCCGTGGGGCGCCCACACCGCCCCTGGCGCGTCTTGGAACGGCGCGTTTTCGAACGTCGAAACGGATATCAAGAGCAACAACTACGCCGGTACCTGCTCCTACAAGTTCGATGCGGGGAAGGGTCAGCTCCGTTTTATTGGTGGCGTGTTCTACCAGGATATCTCAGGCTTCAAGGAAAGCTTGGTGGGTTTCAACCCAGTTGGGCCGTCGCCGATTGGCCGCGTCGACCTTGAGGCCAGCGGCTGGGGATGGCGCGCAGGCGTTGCCTATGAAATCCCCGACATCGCACTTCGTGCCAGCTTAGTCTACAATTCGCAGGTCAAGCTTGACAACATCTCGGGCACGCTGACCACGCCCCGTGGATCTCAGCCGATTTATGGCTCGACGCAGTACATGCCCGACTCCGTGGAGTTGAAGCTTCAGTCAGGCATCGCGCCCGGATGGCTTGCCTTCGGCTCGATCAAGTGGGTGAACTGGAGTGTGCTGCAAAGTGTTCCGATTTGCCCGACTCTTTTTGTTCCATCATCGTCGTGCTTTACGGGTTCCGCGGGCGCGGTCACGTCGCTCGATCTGATGTATCGCGACGGTTGGACTGTGTCCGGCGGTATTGGCCACAAGTTCAACGATCAGTGGAGCGCCGCGGGACAGCTCGCTTGGGATCGTGGCACGTCACATGGCTATGGCGCGCAGACCGACACCTGGACCCTGGGTGGCGGTGTTGCCTATACTCCAAGCCCGAACATCGAAATCCGCCTGGCCGGCGTTATTGGTGTCATGACCAGCGGCCACTCCGGAACTTTGGCGGGTGAGAATGGCTACGTCGCCGGTGAAGATGCCAGCTATGACTTCGGAAACGATCTGATCACCGCTATTAACGGTGGGATCAAGATCAAGTTCTAAGTTCCTGAAAATCCACTGAAAAGGCCGGGCAATGCCCGGCCTTCTTCGTTTTGCGATAGCGATTTCAACGCTGTCTCCCGACCCGCTGTTGCAAATCCGCGTCACAACCGGCGCCCGATACGATTGTGACGTTTTGGCAACAGTTTATGAACAACCCCCGCGCTAAAAGACTTGCCGAGGGAACTGCCCATTTCCCGCCATAAACCCGGAGCACCCGAGATATGTCCCGGGATGCGTGCCAGGTTGGCGCGGCGATGGGACCGGCCGCGGGTGTGCGGCAAGGACGATGATGGACGCCAAGGCAATCTCCAAGGCCAAGCTGCCCAGCCGCTACGTGACCGAAGGTCCGGCGCGCGCGCCCCATCGTTCCTATCTCTATGCCATGGGGCTGTCGGCGGCCGAGATCGCGCAGCCGCTGGTCGGCGTCGCCAGCTGCTGGAACGAGGCGGCTCCCTGCAACATCTCGCTGATGCGCCAGGCGCAGGTGGTCAAGAAGGGCGTTGCGGCCGCCAACGGCACGCCGCGCGAGTTCTGCACCATCACCGTCACCGACGGCATCGCCATGGGTCACCAGGGCATGAAATCGTCGCTGGTGTCGCGCGAGGTCATCGCCGATTCGGTCGAGCTCACCATGCGCGGCCATTGCTACGACGCGCTGGTCGGGCTCGCCGGCTGCGACAAGTCGCTGCCCGGCATGATGATGGCGATGGTGCGCCTCAACGTGCCGTCGATCTTCATCTATGGCGGCTCGATCCTGCCCGGCAGCTATCGCGGCCGGCAGATCACCGTGCAGGACGTGTTCGAGGCGGTCGGCCAGCACTCGGTCGGTACGATCAGCGACGCCGAATTGCTCGAGATCGAGCAGGCGGCCTGTCCTTCCGCCGGTTCCTGCGGCGCCCAGTTCACCGCCAACACCATGGCGACCGTTGCTGAAGCCATTGGCCTGGCACTGCCCTATTCCTGCGGCGCGCCGGCGCCATACGAGATGCGCGACCGCTTCAATTTCGCCTCCGGCGAAAAGGTCATGGAGCTGATCGCCAGGAACATCCGGCCGCGCGACATCGTCACGCGCAAGGCGCTGGAGAACGCGGCGACCGTGGTTTCGGCCACCGGCGGCTCGACCAATGCGGCGCTGCACCTGCCGGCGATCGCGCATGAGGCCGGCATCAAGTTCGACCTGTTCGACGTGGCGGCGATCTTCGAGAAGACGCCCTATATCGCCGACCTCAAGCCGGGCGGCAAATATGTCGCCAAGGATATGTTCGAGGCCGGCGGCATTCCGCTCCTGATGAAGACGCTGCTCGACCACGGCTATCTGCATGGCGACTGCATGACGGTCACTGGCCGCACTTTGGCCGAAAATATGGAGCACGTTTCCTGGAATGAAAGCCAGGATGTTGTGCGTCCCGCCAATCGGCCAATCACCAAGACAGGCGGCGTTGTGGGCTTGAAGGGCAACCTTGCCCCCGAAGGCGCGATCGTGAAGGTCGCGGGCATGTCGGAACTGAAATTCTCCGGTCCGGCGCGCTGCTTCGATTCGGAAGAGGAATGCTTCGAGGCGGTCACGCAGCGCAACTACCGCGAAGGCGAGGTTCTCGTCATTCGCTACGAGGGGCCGCGCGGCGGTCCGGGCATGCGCGAGATGCTGTCGACGACGGCTGCGCTCTACGGCCAGGGCATGGGCGGCAAGGTGGCGCTGATCACCGACGGGCGCTTCTCCGGCGCCACGCGCGGCTTCTGCATCGGCCATGTAGGGCCCGAGGCGGCGGTCGGCGGGCCGATCGGGCTGATCCAGGATGGCGACGTGATCTCGATCGACGCCGTGAAAGGCACGATCGAAGTGGCCCTGTCGGACGCCGAACTGGCGGACCGGGCAAAGAGTTGGAAGGCGCGCGAGACCGATTATCAGTCCGGCGCGATCTGGAAATATGCGCAGGCCGTAGGGTCGGCCCGCGACGGCGCGGTGACCCATCCGGGCGCCGCCAAAGAAACGCACTGCTATGCGGACATCTGAGGTGTTGAGGTCGTCTGTCTTTTCGGCACTGGTCGCTCTGGCGACCTTGGGCGCCGTTGGGCAGGCCATGGCCTTCGACGACAAGGTGTTCGACGACAAGACCGGCGTGAAGCCGCAGTCGAGCCCCTGGGCGGTGTTCCAGTTCGGCTTCTCCGCCTATAAGAGCGGCCATAAGGATCAGGCTGTCGAGGCCTATAAATACGCCGCCGAGAACGGCCAGATCGGCGCCACCTGGAAGCTCGCGCGCATGTATGCCGAAGGCGACGGCGTGACGCGCGACGATTACGCCGCCTTCAAGTTCTTCTCGGAAATCGTCGATCAGGATGTCGAGCCAGGCTCGCCGGAAGAAAGCTATGTGTCGGACGCGCTGGTGGCGCTCGGCGACTATCTTCGCAAGGGCATTCCCGGCACCCCGGTCGAGGAAAACGACGTCGCGGCGCAGGAATATTACATGCGCGCCGCCGCCAACTATCGCAATCCGAACGCCCAGTTCGAAATCGGCCAGATGTTCCTCAAGGGCGAGGGTGGCGTGAAGGCCAGCGTCAAGCAGGCAGGCCGCTGGCTGCAACTGGCGGCCGAGAAGGGCCATGCCGGCGCGCAGGCGACGCTCGGCAATCTACTGTTCCAGAGCGGCAAGGTCGTGCGCGGCCTGGCGATGATGACCGCGGCGCTGGCGCGGGCTCCGGCGGCCGACCAGCCCTGGATCCGCAACATGCAGGAAGAGGCTTTCGCCGCGGCCGGCGAGGCCGATCGCCGGACCGCGATCTCGCTCGCCGACGATATCTTGACCAAAGGCAACAACGGCGACCAGTAAGCGCAGGTTTGGCGATAGCGTGCGTGGCAGCTTGGCGCATGCATTGTCTAGTGCGGTTCACCGTTTCACGGAAACGGCGAAACGCACTATCTCTTTGTTTTTACGCAATTCCGGGCGGAAAACCGCTCACACTTTTCCTAGAATTGCTCTATTGCAGCGCTGGTCGACCCCCACTCCGTCTCGGCTTCGCCGAGCCACCTCTCCCCCGATCGACGGGGTAGAGGAAAGGCGCCAAGTTTTTTGCCGTCAACGCTCGTCCAGCAAGGCTCCCTTCCTTTCCCTCCGGAGGGGGGAAAGGTGGCGCTGCGAAGCAGCGACGGATTGGGGGAACCACCTGGCAATCAAGCCTCAGGTCGATCAGTCGCGCCAGTCACAGAACATATGTGCATAGCGTAACCTGGATGGTGGGGAAATCAACAAAGCCTCAGTTCTCGGTCGGCTCCGTCGGCGCCTGGCCGGGCGTCGGGGTCGAGAGCGATGTCGGGTGCGGCTTTGGCGCTTCGCCCGGACATTCGTCCTTGATCCTGGTCCAGGACGTGTTGTTGAGAACCATGTCGCAGCGGGCGAGATAACTCTCGCCGGCCAGCATCAGGCACGCCGTCTCGCCGACGTTGAAGGATTTGCCGTTGGCAAGACAGGTTGGCGCCGCCAGCAACGGCGCCGGCGCGGCAAGCGCCAAGGCAAGGCCGGCTGGCCAGAAAAGAAATCGGATCGCCATTCAACCCCCACAGCAAGCCGCATCAAAGACGGGATTTGTGGCGATACTGGGTCCGGGAGCCTGGCAACGTCTCAGGCGGGCTGCAGGCTGAGGTCGACAGCGACCGGCACGTGGTCGGACGGCTTTTCCCAGGCGCGGACGTGCTTTTCCACCGAGGCCGACGAGAAACGGTTGGCGGCTTCCGGTGACAGCAGCAGGTGGTCGATGCGAATGCCGTTGTTCTTCTGCCAGGCGCCGGCCTGATAATCCCAGAAGGTGTAGACGCCGGCCGAGTCGGTCACGGCGCGCACAGCTTCGGTGAAGCCGAGATTCTTCAGCCGGCGAAAGGCCTGCCTCGTCTGCGGCTGGAACAGCGCGTCACCCAGCCAGTTTTCGGGAAACCGGGCATCGGCGGGTTCGGGAATGACGTTGTAGTCGCCAGCCAGCACCAGCGCTTCCTCGAGCCGCAGTCGCTCTTGCGCCCAGCGCTCCAGCCGCTCCATCCAGGCGAGCTTGTAGGAAAACTTCCGTTCATCGTCGACCGGATTGCCATTCGGCAGATAGAGCGAAGCGACGCGCAAGGCGCCCTGGTCGGTGGAAAAAACGCCTTCGATAAAGCGGGCATGGTCATCCGCATCATCGCCCGGCAGGCCGCGATTGACCTCGTCGAAGGGAAGCTTCGACAGAAGAGCGACGCCGTTAAAACTCTTCTGGCCGTTGGTCTCGACATTGTAGCCCAGCGCCTCGATCTCGGCGCGCGGGAACTGGTCGTCGACAGTCTTGATCTCCTGCAGGCACACGATGTCCGGCGCGCTTTCGGTCAGCCAGTGGGTGAGATTGCCGATGCGGGCGCGAACGCCGTTGATGTTCCAGGTGACGATCTTCATGAGGACCTCAATGCTCTTCGGGCGGCAGGCGTTCGACGAGGCCGATCGTATTGCCTGCGGGGTCCTTTAGAAAGGCCATCCATTCGCTTTCCCCCGCCGGGCCGAACCGCCCCTCGGTGTCGCGGTGGACGAGCGTCGGCGGCGCGGTGAAGGGAATGCCCGCGGCTTTCGCCTCGGCGTGGAACGCTTCGAGGCCGGCGATGTCGAAATAGACGGTGCCGGCCGGAACGCCGTCGGTGAAGAGGAGGCGCACATCACCGGCCAGTATGAACGCGATGCCGGGCGGATCGTAGCGAGCGTGCACGTTCAGACCAAGCACGTCGCGCCAGAAAGCAAGCGTCGCATCGAGATCGCGGCCAGCCGAGAGCGCGACCTGACGGACCGCGCCGATGGCAGGCATCGGACTATATGGAGAAACTCGTGCCGCAGCCGCAGGAGGCGACCGCGTTCGGGTTCCTGATCTGGAAGGACTGGCCCATCAGATCGTCGACGAAGTCGATCACCGAGCCGCCCATATAGACCAGCGACAGGTCGTCGATCAGAATGGTTGCGCCGTCCTTCTCGATGGCGACATCGTCATCGTTCGCACCTGCGACGAGATCGAATTTGTAGGAAAAGCCGGAGCAGCCGCCGCCTTCGACGGAAACGCGCAGCGCCGTCTTGCCCGGTTCGCCGGAAACAATCCTGGCGATCCGCTTCGCCGCGGCATCGGTCATTTCGACCTTCATGGCAGTCTTGGCATCCGCGCCCATCGGCGTCACCTTGCTTTCGGTTTCACATGATAGGTATGAAGCGGGCAAGCCTGAGTCAACTGGTGGGTCAATGGACGAGCGGCACGGCAAGGATGCTCTCGGCGACATCGGGTTCGGCGACCGGCCGCGCGCGGCCTATGCGAGCGACCCGGCGCGCTCGCGCGGACGCCTGTTCGACGAGCCGGAAAGCCCGACCCGCACACCGTTCCAGCGCGACCGCGACCGCATCATCCATTCCACCGCCTTTCGCCGGCTGAAGCACAAGACGCAGGTCTTCGTCGCGCATGAGGGCGATCATTACCGCACACGGCTGACGCATTCGATCGAAGTGGCGCAGATCGCCCGCGCGCTGGCGCGGGCACTGCGCGGCGACGAGGATCTCGCCGAAGCCGTGGCGCTGGTGCATGATTTCGGCCATACGCCCTTCGGCCATACGGGCGAGGATGCGCTCAACGAGAAGATGGCCGCCTGGGGCGGCTTCGATCACAACGCGCAGTCGCTGCGCGTCGTCACGCGGCTCGAGCGGCGCTATGCCGAATTCGACGGGCTGAACCTCACCTGGGAAACGCTGGAAGGGCTGGTCAAGCACAACGGCCCGCTGACCGACGCGAGCGGGAAGGGGCTCAAGGGCCCGGTGCCGCAGGCGATCCGCGACTATTCGGAGCTGCACGATCTCGAGCTCGACCGTTTCGCCGGCATCGAGGCGCAGTGTGCGGCGATCGCCGACGACATCGCCTACAACGCCCATGACATCGATGACGGCTTGCGCGCCGGCCTGCTGACGCTGGATATGCTTGGAGAGGTCGGTCTACCCGGCTCGATCCTGAACAGCGTGCGCGCCAAATATCCTCAGCTCGACGATGTGCGCACCGGCCACGAGCTGATGCGCCGGCAGATCACGTTGATGGTCGAAGATGTCATCGCATCGACCGCCGCCAATATCGAGCGCCTGAAGCCTGACAGCGCCGACGCGGTGCGCGCGGCCGGCGAGACCCTGGTGACCTTCTCGGCCAGCATGGCGGCGGCCGAAAAGGAGCTGAAGGCCTTTCTCTACAAGCATCTCTACCGGCATGCGGAGGTGATGCGCGTGCGGGCCGATGCCGAACAGATCGTGCGCGAGCTGTTCGACGTCTATTTCGCCGATCCGCGCGCCATGCCCGACGGATGGCGCGAAGGGCTCGACCGGGCGGAGGATCGCATCAAGGCGCGCAGCGTCGCCGACTTCCTGGCCGGCATGACCGACACCTATGCCTTGAAGGAACATCGGCGTCTGTTTGACCATACGCCCGATTTGAGCTAGGGCGAGCCTCGATTTTGCCGGCCGTCGAGCCGGTCGCCTCTTAAAGCCCAGAGCACTTCCGATGAATATCTTCGCCGATTTCAACGCGCGGATCATAAAAGCTGTCGAAGCCCTTGACCTGAAAGACAAGGATGGGGCCGCGCCCGACCTGTCGCGTGTCGCGGTCGAGCCGCCGCGTGACGCTAGCCATGGCGACCTCGCCACCAACGCGGCGATGGTGCTGGCCAAGCCCACCGGACAGAACCCGCGCGCGCTTGCCGAGAAACTGGCCGAAGCGCTACGGGGCGATGCTGATATTGCCTCGGCCGAGATCGCCGGGCCGGGCTTCGTCAATCTCAGGCTCAAGGACGGCTTCTGGCACACGCACCTGACGGCGCTGCTCGGCGAGGGGCGCAATTATGGCCGCTCGACCGTCGGCGGCGGCCGCAAGGCCAATGTCGAATATGTCTCGGCCAACCCGACCGGCCCCATGCATGTCGGCCACTGCCGCGGCGCCGTGGTCGGCGATGCTTTGGCCAATCTGATGGCCTTCGCCGGCTACGACGTGACCAAGGAATACGTCATCAACGACGCCGGCTCGCAGATCGACGTGCTCGGCAGCTCGGCGTTGCTGCGCTACCGCGAGGCGCTTGGCGACGATATCGGCGAGATCCCGCCCGGTCTTTATCCGGGCGACTATCTGGTCCCCGTCGGCGAGGCGCTGGCCAAGGAATTCGGCCGCGGCCTGCTGCAGATGCCGGAAGAGGAGGCGCTGGCGATCGTCAAGGACCGCACCGTCGATGCGATGATGGCGATGATCCGCGAGGATCTGGCGCTGCTCAACGTGCATCACGACGTGTTCTTCTCCGAGCGCACGCTGCATGCCGACAACGCCAAGAAGATCCGGGCGGCGATCGCCGACCTGACGCTGAAGGGCCACATCTACAAGGGCAAGCTGCCGCCGCCCAAGGGCGAGAAGCCGGACGACTGGGAAGATCGCGAGCAGACGCTGTTCCGCTCGACCGCGGTCGGCGACGACATGGACCGGGCCCTGGTCAAGTCGGACGGCTCCTTCACCTATTTCGCCGCCGACGTTGCCTATCTCAAGGACAAGGTCGACCGCGGCTTCGTCGACCTGATCTATGTGCTCGGCGCCGACCATGGCGGCTACGTCAAGCGGCTCGAAGCGCTGGCGCGCGCGGTTGCCGGCGATGCCGTCAATCTCACCGTGCTGCTTTGCCAACTCGTAAAACTGTTCCGCGATGGCGAGCCGGTCCGCATGTCGAAACGATCCGGCGATTTCATCACGCTGCGCGAGGTCGTGGAAGAGGTCGGCCGCGACCCGATCCGCTTCATGATGCTTTACCGCAAGAACGACGCGCCGCTCGATTTCGACTTCGCCAAGGTCACCGAGCAGTCGAAGGACAATCCGGTGTTCTATGTGCAGTACGCGTCGGCGCGCTGCCATTCCGTTTTCAGGCAGGCGAGCGAGCAGCTCGGCGAGGCGAACTTCGATCGCAACCGGCTCGCGGCCTCGGTGGCTGCGCTGGCCGACGAGGGCGAGATCGCGCTGATCCGGAAGTTGGCCGAATATCCGCGGCTGATCGAATCCGCGGCGCTTTCGCTGGAGCCGCACCGGCTCGCATTCTACCTTTACGATCTGGCTTCCGGCTTCCATGCACAGTGGAATCGCGGCAACGACAACCAGGACTTACGTTTTGTTAAGGTTAACGACCGAGAATCAACTTATGCCAGACTAGGGCTGGTGCAGGCTGTTTCGGATGTTTTGACCTCCGGCCTGACGCTGATCGGGGCAGACGCGCCCATCGAAATGCGTTAGGTTTAACTAAAAAACCTGTCACCTTTTGCCCACATTGCGCTGGTAAGGGCCAACCCTGCGCGACGTCCATGGCGTCCGACTGTGTGCGAGTTCGGGAACAATAATGGCAGACAGAACCCCGCTGAAAGTAGCCGACCACAACGACATCGCCGACGATGATCCGTTCGCTGAACTGACCCGGATCATGGGTTTCGATCCGCGCCAGCCGGTGAGGCAGCCGGCCCCCGCGGCCGAAAAGGCCAATCAGACCGTGGAGGCTGACGATTTCGACATCGACCTTGAGAAGGAGTTGATGGGCGAGTTCGATTCCGTCGAGGAAAGCGCGCCGGTCGCTCAGCAGGCTGCACTGCATCAGATCAGCAAAGAGCCGGCCTTCGAGGCTGCCGCCGCCGCGAATGACGACGAGCTTACCGCCTCCTTCGAGCAGGATTTCGTGTTCGACGACGCGGCGGATTATGCCGACTTCGCCGTGGCCCGTGCGCCGGAGCCGGATTTTGCGCCGCAGCCGCAGGTGGCGCCCGAACCGGAAGTCGCGCCAGAGACGCATTTTGCATCTGAGCCGCATTTCGCGCCTGAGCCACAAGAACCTTCCGAGCCGGAAGTCGCTTTCGACGACGATTTCGACAAGGCCGTCGCCAGTTCGCTCGATGCCTCGCCGGTCGAAGATGATCTTGCGATCGACCGGGAAATGGCGGCTTCGCTGGACCAGGATTTCCAGCTCGACCATCACGAGCCTGCCAACCTCGACGATCAAGAACTCGCCAACCTCGACGATCAAGAGCCGGCCGACGCGCGTCAGGACGCCGTCGAGGCCATGCAGGCCGCAAGCGAGGCGGCGTTCGACGCCGATTTCGACAACGCGGTCCAGATGTCGCTCGAAGACGAGCTGTCGTTTGAGAGCCACGAGCCGGAGCAGCATGCGCAGGCCGCCGAGCCGGTCGAAGCTCATGCAGCCGCCCCGCTGATTTCCGAGGATGATTTTGCCGGTCATTTCGATCAGGCGATGACCGATGTCGATATCAATCTCGGCCAGGATATGGATCTCGGCCAGGGTCAGGATCTTCAAGAGCCTGAGCCGTCGCTTGACGACGAGCCTGCGCCGACGGTCGAGGCGCCGGCCGAGACGGCTCACTTTGCCGCCGAGCCGGAGCTCGCGGCGCCCGAACCTGCCGCCGCGCTGACCCTCGATGACGATTTCGAGCTGAGCTTTCGCGATGCGTTGAACGAGGAGCCGCAAGCTCCGGCCGTCGAGCCCGTTGCCGCGTTGCAGCCGACGGTCGCCGAGGCGGCTCCCGTCGTCGCCGCTCCGGTTCCGCCGAGCGCCGCCGTTGAACCCGTGAAGCCGGCCGCCAGCGAGCGCAGCCTGGAAGACGAGCTCAATGCGCTGCTTGGCGCCATGACTGCGCGGCCGATGCCGGCTATCAGGGAGCCTGCTCCCGCGCCGCGGCTGGTTGCGCAACCTGCGAGCTACGAAAGCGAGAAGGCCGAGACCGACGATCTCGACTGGAATCTCGACGAGCAGCAGCCGTCGCAGAGCGGCGAGGGCGGTCAGCCGGTTGAAAGCGACCTGGACGACCTGCTCGCCAGCGAGCTCGATCACCAGGATTTTGCAACCTCGGCCAAGGCAGAGCCCGCGGTCGATTTTGACGACGACGCTTTCGGCGCCGCTTTCGCCCGGAGTATCGAGGCCGAGCAGGAGGCCGCGCGGGCGAAGGCGAATTCTTCCGATTGGCCGCATTCGACGAACGCCGAGCCGGCGAGGTCGTGGAGCCGTTCGACCCCCACCTCTGCTCCGCCGGTACAGGCTTCTTTTGCGCAGCCGGCAGCGCCGGTGCAGATGGCCGCGCCTTCAGCGCCAACGCAGGTGGCGGCGCCGGCCTACCGCAGCGAACCGGCTACGGATTATTCCGCCTACGCCAAGCCGGCGCAGACGCCCGTGCCGCAAGCCCGCGAGCATGATGACATGCCCGACGTCGAGACGGTCGACGTGCCGGAGCGCGTGGTCGCGCTCGCGGACGACCTCGACATTCCGGAGCTCAGCTTCGAAGAGGACCAGCCGGCCGCACCCGCATATGACGATCTCGATGCGGAATTCGCCAGCCTGCTCACCGACATGAACGCGACGGAGATCGCGTCGGCGCCGACACAGAGCCGCGGTTATGACGACGAATCCTACAATGCCGGCTTCAACGGCTATGATCGTCGCGACTTGCGTGCCGAGACTCCGGCGGCTCCATTGGCCCCGGCTGCGTCTGCCGTCGCGAACGGTTACGACGCCGACGATTTGCCCGGCAGCCGGCCGGTTTCGCAGGCGGACGATTTCGCCGCCGATGAGCTCGACTATGATCCCGAGCTCGAAGAAGCGATGGCGATCCCCGGGCTCGCCGAGCGCGAGGCGGCGCAGCCGCGCCGGCGCGGCGTGATGATCGCGGCGCTCGTCGGTGCAGTGGTGGTTTTCGGCGGCCTTGGCGCGTTGGCCTTCTCCTTCGGCGGCAAAGGCGGCGGCGCGGCCCCGGTGATCGTCAAGGCCGACAATTCGCCGATCAAGGTGAAGCCCGAGAATCCCGGCGGCACGGTGGTGCCGAACCAGGACAACAAGGTTTACGACGCGGTCGCCAAGGGCGGCGCGGCCAAGCCGGCCAAGCCGGCCGAGCCGGTGCAGCAGAAGCTGGTGAACACCACCGAGCAGCCCGTGGATCTGGCATCGAAGGAACCGCCGCAGAGCCGCGTGGTGGAGCTTTCGCCCAACGATAATGGCGCCGCGGCCGGCACTGACGCCGCCAGCGATCCAGGTACAGCGTTGCCCGGTGTCGCGCAAGCGGCTGTGCCCGCAAGGGCGCAACCTGCCGCGCCGGCAAGCGCGCAGCCGGCGGCACCGGCGCCGAAATCGGAAGACCGCATCGCCCAGGTGCTGCAGCAGGATGCCGAGAACACCGCCAACAACGATGTCGTCGCCGTCGCGCCGCGCAAGGTGAAGACGATGATGGTGAAACCCGACGGCTCGCTGGTGCCGCGCGAGGACCCGGCTCCAGCCGCTGCGCCGAAGGTCGCCGCGGCCGAACCGAGCGATCCGGCGCCGCAACATGTCGCGCCGGCCTCCGACGGCCAGCAGACGGGAACCGTGGGTTCCGACGCAGGCCAGGCCGGTACGGACCAGGCCGATGCGCCGGCCGTCAAGCCGGTGAAACCCGCGAAGAAGACCGAAGCCAAGGCGCAGTCGGCCAACACGCCGGCAGTGGTGCCGGTGGCGCCGGCGCGTCCGTCCGACCAGCCGGTCGATATCGTCGGCGAGGTCAAGCCGGACCAGGTCGCTTCGATCGATCCGGCGGTGGCCGCCGGCGGCGGCTCGTGGTCGATGCAGATCGCCTCGCAGCCGACGGTCGAAAGCGCGCAGTCGACTTATCAGGACCTGCAGCGCCGCTATGGCGGCGTGCTGTCCGGTCGCACGGCCAACATCGTCAAGGCCGAGGTCGCGGGCAAGGGCACCTTCTACCGCGTCCGCGTTGCGGCTCAGTCGCGCAACGATGCGATCAGCCTTTGCACCAGCTACAAGGCTGCCGGCGGCAACTGCTTCGTATCGCGCTGATTAAATCAAGCCTATCAAAGCCGGCGCCGCCGCGAGGCCGCGCCGGCTTTTCGTTGTGGACGGTTGCGGGCTTTTGCTGGTCCGAGGGCAGGGGTGATTCCCTTGGCTCGCTCAAAGCCTTAAGCTTCCGGGCATGAGCGAATCAAAATCCATGATCCTCGGCTGCGCCGGGAAATCCCTCACAGAGGACGAAATCCATTTCTATCGGGACGAACGTCCTTGGGGCTTCATCCTGTTTGCGCGCAACATCGGCGAGGCCGGGCAGATCCGCGACCTCATCGCCTCGATGCGCGACTGCATCGGTCGCCCCGACGCTCCGATCTTCATCGACCAGGAAGGCGGCCGGGTGCAGCGCCTGCGCCCGCCGCTGGCGCCGAACTACCCGGCCGGGGGCGCGCTTGGCGCATTGTGGCGCGACGATCGCGAGGCAGGCCGCCGCGCCGCCTGGCTGATGGCACGGCTGCATGCCTTCGATCTCTCGCGCCTCGGCATCACCGCCGACTGCCTGCCGGTGCTCGATGTGCCCGTCGAAGGCGCCAGCGACGTCATCGGCGCGCGCGCCTATGGCAAGGAGCCCAATGCTGCGATCGAGCTTGGCCGGGCCTCGGCCGAGGGGCTGATGTCGGGCGGCGTGCTGCCGGTGATGAAGCATATTCCCGGCCACGGCCGCGCCTTTGCCGACACGCATTTCGCGCTGCCGACCATCGATACGCCGATCGAGGAGCTCAGACGGCATGATTTTGCCCCGTTCAAGGCGTTGAACGAGCTGCCGATGGCGATGACGGCGCATGTCGTCTACAGCGCGGTCGACCCTGACAATCCGGCGACGACGTCCGCCAAAGTCGTCGATCAGGTGATCCGCGGCGAGATCGGCTTCGACGGGCTGCTGATGAGCGACGACACGTCGATGAAGGCACTTTCTGGGGATTTCCCGACAAAGGCGGCCTCAATCCTTGCGGCCGGCTGCGATCTCGTCCTTCACTGCAACGGCGTTTTCGAGGAGATGTCGGGGATCGCGTCGCGCACGACGGCGCTGTCAGGCAAGTCTTTGCAGCGCGCCGAGCGGGCGCTGACCTATATAAAGGATCGCGACGCCGCCGATGAAACGGCCATACGCGCAGAATTCGCCACCTATTTCGAAGCGGTGGCCTAAACCGAAGGGACGAAAGGCAAGTGGCGGAGACATTGGAAGGCAAGGCCGCGAAGGCCGCACCGATGGACCGCCTGTGGGCCGAGAACGACGATTCACGCTTGACCGGCGACCCGTCGCTGGTCGTCGACGTGGCGGGTTTCGAAGGCCCGCTCGATCTTCTTTTGCATCTTGCCCGCAACCAGAAGGTCGATCTGGCGCGCATTTCTATCCTGGCGCTCGCGGAGCAATATCTGGCCTTCGTCGAAAAAGTGCGGGCGCTGAGGCTAGAGCTTGCCGCCGACTATCTGGTGATGGCGGCGTGGCTCGCTTTCCTGAAGTCGAAGCTCTTGATACCGAAACAGCCGGGCGAAGAGGGCGAAAGCGGCGAGGAACTGGCGGCCGTGCTGCAATTCCGGCTGAAGCGCCTTGAAGCCATGCGCGACGCCTCGGCGCGGCTGGTGAACCGCAACCGCCTTGGCCGTGACGTCTTTGCGCGCGGCATGCCGGAAATGGTCATTGTCGAGAAGCGCAACAGCTTTTCGGCTTCGCTCTACGATCTGCTCACCGCCTATGCGCAGCAGCGCCAGCGGCAGGCGATCAACAATGTGACGATCGCCCGGCGCGCCGTGTGGTCGCTCAAGGATGCACGCGAGGTGCTGGCGCGGCTGATCGGCTCGGTCGGCGACTGGACGACGCTCGACAGCTTCCTGATCGAATATCTGGCGGCGCCGGAAGAGAAGCGCACGGCGATGGCCAGTTCCTTCGCGGCGACGCTCGAAATGGTGCGCGAGGGCAAATTGGAAGTGCGGCAGGACCAGGTGTTCGCGCCGATCTATCTGCGCGGCCGCGCAGAAGGGGTAAGGGCAGTCGAGGTGGTATCATGAGCGAACGCGCCAACGCTTCGGTCATCCCGTTCAAGGTCGAGGACGAACCGGAAGACGAGATGGCCGAGCAGGGTTCCATCGAAAACCCCGCCGAGCGGCTGCAGTTGTCGGAAGCCGTGCGCATGGCCGAGGCGATTATTTTCGCCAGTGCCGAGCCGGTCAGCGAAAAGCAGCTTGCCGCGCGCCTGCCGGAAGGCGTCAACATTGCCGCCGCAATGGCGGACCTGCAGGAAATCTATGCCAAGCGCGGCGTCAACCTGGTACGGGTCGGCGATGCCTGGGCCTTCCGCACCGCGGGCGACCTGGCTTTCCTGATGAGCCGGGACTCCGTGCAGCAAAGGAAGCTCTCGCGCGCGGCGCTCGAAGTGCTGGCGATCATCGCCTATCACCAGCCGGTGACGCGCGCCGAGATCGAGGACATCAGGGGCGTCGAAACGTCGAAGGGCACGCTCGACACGCTGCTGGAAACGGAGTGGGTCAGGATGCGCGGGCGCCGCCGCACGCCCGGACGGCCGGTGACCTACGGCACTACGGACGCTTTCCTCGATCATTTCGCGCTGGAGGAAATCCGCGATCTGCCCGGCATGGAAGAGCTGAAAGGCGCTGGCCTGCTCTCGACGCGCATGCCGGCGAATTTCTCGATGCCGGTTCCGCCGGCCGATCCGGACGCGCTCGCCGAAGACGAGGATGCGCTGACCGATATCGACCTCGAGGAGCTCGGGCTGCTGACGCCGCGCGTCACCGACGAGTGATCATCAAATCGCCGCGAATGGTCTATTAGCAGAGGCTGCGCGGATTCGTAGCAAGCCGCTCACGCTGAAAGTGCGTGACATCCGCTAGCCATTTTATCAACTTCGTAGCGGTTGTGTTTGAATCCCCGAGCGAAAACGCATAGATCATCGCCGAGGGAAACCATTCGAGAGAGATTGTTATGGGTTCATTTTCGATTTGGCACTGGATGATCGTGCTGGTCATCGTGCTTCTGGTGTTCGGCCGCGGCAAGATCCCGGAACTGATGGGCGACATGGCCAAGGGCATCAAGAGCTTCAAGAAGGGCATGGCCGACGACGACGCCGACGACAAGCGTACCGTCGAACATCGCGCTGACGAGACTGTTTCGCCGGCCAAGGAAAAGGTCAGCAAGAGCTGATCTTGGTTGTTGCTTTGAGCATGCCGTTGTCCCAAAACCGCTTCGCATTTTTGGGCGGCAGGCACCCGTCGGAATAGATTGTCATGTTCGAAGTCGGTTGGAGCGAGCTGCTGGTGATCGCGGTCGTCATGATCGTGGTCGTCGGGCCTAAGGATTTGCCCAACATGCTGCGCACCTTCGGCCGCACCGCGGCGAAACTGCGCGCCATGGCCGGCGACTTCCAGAAGCAGTTCAACGAAGCGCTGAAGGAAGCCGAGCTCGACGATGTGAAGAGCTCGATCGATAGTCTTCGCGGCCTCAATCCGATGAACGAGGTGCGCAAGCAGCTCAATCCGTTCGAGCAGGCCGCGGCCGATGTGCGCGCCGGGGTCGATACGATGATGAAGCCCAAGCCGGCCGCCGATCCGGCGGAGCCGGCAGCGGAAACGCCGCAGGCCGCCGAGCCGCTCAAGAACGGTGCGACGGACCTGCCCGGCGTCGGTGGACCCGAGGCTGCCTCTGCCGCTCCAGCCTTCCCGGCCATGACCGACGCCTCCGTCACCGCACCGGGTTCGGACACCGCCGTGCCGGCCAAACCGGCGAAAAAGGCGGTGACCGCCAAGGCAAGGACCGCCGGCGCAGCGGCGAAAACAGCAGCGGCATCAAAGCCGTCGGCAGCGAAAGCGCCGGCCAAATCCTCGCCGGCTGCGGCTAAAGCCGCCGCGCCCGCCAGCAAGGTGGCGCCCAAGACTGAGACAAAACCTGCCGCGGCGAAGAAGCTGGTCGCGAAGAAGGCAACCGACGGCAAGAAGATGACGGGCGGGACCAAGTGAGCGTTTCGGACAAGGAAAAGGAAGAAATCGAGAAATCGTCCGCGCCGCTGATCGAGCATCTCATCGAGCTGCGCCGCCGCCTGATCTGGTCGCTGGGCGGCTTCTTCGTCGCCTTTCTCGTCTGCTTCTTCTTCGCCAAACGCCTGTTCAACCTTCTGGTCGTCCCCTTCAAATGGGCGACACAGTGGGCAGGGCTCGACCCGCATAAGGTCGAGCTGATCTATACCGCGCCGCAGGAGTTCTTCTTCACCCAGGTGAAGCTTGCCATGTTCGGCGGCATGGTGATCGCCTTCCCGCTGATCGCCACTCAGATCTACAAGTTCATCGCGCCCGGCCTCTACAAGAACGAGCGCAGCGCCTTCCTGCCGTTCCTGATCGCATCGCCCATCTTGTTCGTGATGGGCGCCTCGCTGGTCTATTTCTTCTTCACCCCGATGGTCATGTGGTTCTTCCTGGCCATGCAGCAGACCGGCACCAACGACCAGGTGCAGATCTCCTTGCTGCCGAAGGTGTCGGAATATCTCAGCCTGATCATGACGCTGATCTTCTCCTTCGGCCTGGTGTTCCAGCTGCCGGTGGTGACCAGCCTTTTGACCCGCGTCGGCATATTGTCGTCGCAGGCGCTGGCCGAGAAGCGCAAATGGGCGATCGTCCTTTCCTTCGTCGTTGCCGCCGTGCTGACGCCGCCCGATCCGATGAGCCAGTGCGGCCTCGCCATCCCGACCATCATTCTCTATGAGGTCGCCATCTGGTCCTCGCGCATGATCGAGCGCAGCCAGGCGCGCGACCGCTTGGCACGCGAGCAGGCGGAGGCGGGGAGCTCTGCCGCCAGCAACACGCCGGATGCGCCGTCGGCGTAAGTCGCCCGACACAGGGATTTTGAAGGCTGCCGTTTGTCTTGGTGCAGGATTCTCGGTTCATGTCCGTGAAATCAGCCCAAACGCCGGGATTGGTTGAAGCCGCCCCAACGTCGTCATTCTATGGCGAAGTAAGGAGCGAAGCGACGCGGCGCAGACCATAGAATCCATGCCGTGACTTGGAAGCGCCGCCGCGGTGCAGAATTTTGGTCCGTTGCACGCCTTGGCGAAGGTAACGGCATGGATTCCAGGGTCTTCGCGACGGAGCTTCGCTCCTGCTCCGCCCTAGAATGACGATCGCGATGGGCGTTTCGGCCAATCTCAAAGCCATGCCGCCTGCCAACGCAAACATAGCCGACCGGTCAAAATCCCTGTGCTGGGGAAACTGGACGCACCCCAGGTCGGGAATCGCGGCGATGCGCCTAACCGGCGTCTTGCATCGATGGCGGATGCGGTTTACCCCCTCGATCCTTACTTTTGAGGATCGACCATGCTTGATATCAAATGGATTCGCGACAACCCCAAGGCCCTTGTCGAGGCGCTGGTGAAGCGCTCGTGGCCGGCGGGCGAAGCGCAGTCCACGGTCGACGACCTGGTCGCGAAGGACGAAGCGCGGCGTTCGCATCTCAGCGAGCTGCAGGTCAAGCAGGAACGCCGCAACGCCGCCTCGAAGGAGATCGGCAACGCCATGCGTTCAGGCGATTCAGCGCTCGCCGACAAGCTCAAGGGCGAGGTCAGCGAGATCAAGGCGTTCATCCAGAATGGCGAGGCGCGCGAGCGCGAGCTCGACAAGGCGCTGGACGACGCGCTGGCGGTTCTGCCCAACGTGCCGCTTGAAGACGTGCCGGTTGGTAAGGACGAGCACGATAATGTCGTCAAGCGCATCGTCGGCGAGGTGCCGATGCGCCCGAACTGGGTGAAGGAGCATTTCGAGATCGGCGAAGCGCTCGGCATGATGGATTTCGAGCGGGCGGCGAAATTGTCCGGCTCGCGCTTCACGGTGCTGAAGAGCCAGCTGGCGCGCATGGAGCGGGCGCTCGGCCAGTTCATGATCGACCTGCACACCACCGAGCACGGTTATGAAGAGATCATCCCGCCGCTGATGGTGCGCGACGAGGTATTGTTCGGCACCAATCAGCTGCCGAAATTCGAGCTCGACCTGTTCTTCACGCCGCATGGCGACAGTCGGCTTGGCCTCATTCCGACGGCGGAAGTGCCGCTCACCAATCTCGTGCGTGAAGAGATCACCGCGCATGAAAAACTGCCGCTGCGCTATACGGCGCTGACGCCATGCTTCCGCTCGGAGGCGGGCTCGGCCGGCCGCGACACGCGCGGCATGCTGCGTCAGCACCAGTTCTACAAGGTGGAGCTGGTCTCGATCACCGACCAGGAAAGCTCGCTCGCCGAGCATGAGCGCATGACTGAATGCGCCGAGGAAGTGCTGAAGCGGCTCGGCCTACCGTTCCGCACGGTCACGCTCTGTACCGGCGACATGGGCTTCGGCGCGCGCAAGACCTACGACATCGAGGTCTGGCTGCCGGGGCAGAACGCCTATCGTGAAATCTCGTCCTGCTCGGTCTGCGGCGATTTCCAGGCCAGGCGCATGGATGCCCGCTACAAGGACAAGGACGGCAAGGGCAATCGCTTCGTCCATACGTTGAACGGCTCGGGCACCGCGGTCGGCCGCGCTCTCATAGCCGTCATCGAAAACTACCAGAATGAGGATGGCAGCGTAACCATTCCTGAAGTGCTGAGGCCTTACATGGGTGGTCTCGCCAAGATCGAAGCGAAGTGACTTGATGCGCATTCTCCTGACCAATGACGACGGCATCCACGCCGAGGGGCTGGCGTCGCTCGAACGCATCGCCCGCACGCTGTCGGACGATGTCTGGGTGGTCGCGCCGGAGCAGGACCAGTCCGGCTATGCGCATTCGCTGTCGATCTCGGAGCCGCTCAGGCTGCGCAAGATCGGCGAGAAGCACTATGCCGTGCGCGGCACGCCGACCGACTGCGTCATCATGGGAACGAAGAAAATCCTGCCCGGACCGCCGGATCTGATCCTGTCCGGCGTCAATTCCGGCGCCAACATCGCCGACGACGTCACCTATTCGGGCACCGTTGCAGGCGCCATGGAAGGCGCGCTGCTCGGCGTCCGCTCGATCGCGGTGAGCCAGGCCTATTCCTATGTCGGCGAGGATCGCGTCGTGCCTTACGAGACGACCGAGGCGCTGGCGCCGGCGTTGCTCAAGCGACTGGTGGAGACGCCGCTGCCGGAAGGCGTGCTGCTCAACGTCAATTTCCCGAACTGCGCGCCGGACGAGGTGGAGGGCACCGTCGTCACCGCGCAGGGCAAGCTGGTGCACAGCCTTTGGGTCGACGAGCGGCGCGACGGGCGCGGCCTGCCTTATTACTGGCTGCGCTTCGGCCGCGAGCCGGTCGAAGGCAAGAAGGGCACGGATCTCCATGCGCTGCGCAACCGGCTGGTGTCGGTGACGCCGCTGCAACTCGACCTCACCGCCCATGAACTCCGCGACCAACTGACCAAGGCGCTGTCATAAAATAGGTTTTGGCATGAATACGGGCCTCGACGACCGCGAAGGTTTTGCCGCTTTCCTGCTCAGGCTGCGGGGCAGGGGCGCGGCGCCGAAGGCGCTGGTCGCCGCCTTCGAGGCGACGCCGCGGCGCGGTTTCCTGTCGGCGCAGTTCCATGCGGTCGCCTGGTCGGACGGCATGCTGCCGATCGAATGCGGCGAGGCGATCGAGGGCGCCGATCTGCAGGCGGCGGTGATCGCCGCGCTCCACATCGAGCCGGGCAACCGCGTGCTCGAGATCGGCACCGGTTCGGGCTACACGGCCGCTGTCATGTCGCGGCTTGCGGCGCGCGTCATCACCGTCGATCGCTACAAGACCCTGGCCGAGCAGGCCAAGCAGCGTTTCGAGGCGCTCGCCATCAGCAACGTCATCGCCCGCCAGGCCGACGGGTCAAACGGCCTGCCCAATGAAGGACCGTTCGACCGTATCGTCGCCTGGGCCGCCTTCGACAGCCTGCCGCGCTTCCTGCTCGACCAACTGTCGAGCGGCGGCATCGTCATCGCGCCGATCGGCCCGGAAGAGGGCGAGCAGGTGCTGGCCAAGCTCACCAAGGTCGGCAGCCGCTTCGAGCGCGAGGACATCGGCATGGTCAGGCTGCAGCCGATCCTGCGCAGCGTCGCGATGATGATTTAAGGGCCTCACAGCCCTCGCTAAAATTCCCGCCAATGTTTTAAGAAAATTTTCGTCGGATTCTAATGGGTTAACCGCCCAGTAACATTAACGCGCTTTAATCGTGACCAGTTTGTACCGGGTCTGTGCGGGTTAGTGCGATGCAATTCAATCACTTGAAGGCAAACAGACGTAATCTGGCGCGCGGTTGCGCTGTCCTGATGATTGCCGGCGCGGCGGCCGGGTGCAGTTCCCAGTCGATGCGCTTCAACGGTGTCGACGACGTCTTCACGTCATCCACCAACAATCAGCGCGCCATCATCAACAAGCAGAATGTCGACCAGCCCTATCCGGGCGACACGGTCGCTCCGGCGCCGGTCGACGGCACCCACACCCAGTCGGTGAGCCGCTCGAGCCTCGAGCCGGTCACGGCGCAGCAGCTGCCGCCGCCCTCGCAGCCTGCCGCCGCGCCGGCCAGGCCGATGCGCACAGCGTCAGCCCCGGCACTTGCTCCGGCTCCCGCGCTTGCTCCCGCGCCGCATGTCGACAGAACGACCACCAACACCGTCGCGCCGGCCAAGCCGTTCAAGGCGGCCGAGCCCGACGCCGTGCGCAACGCCAGTGCTGCCCCACATGCGACCGAAATCGTGGTCAGGGACGGCGAGACGCTTTCGGGCCTCGCGCAGCACTATCACGTGCCTGCCGATGCTATCGCCAAGGTCAACGGGATCGATCCGAAGAAGGGCATCCGCAGCGGCCAGAAGATCGTCATTCCCGCCTATGCCTATTCCAGCAAGGCGGAGCCGAAGGTTGCCGAGGGCAAGCCGGTGAATACGCCGAAGCAGCCTGCCGGCGCACCGGAGAAGGTCGCGGTGCTGCCGCAGCAGCCGAAAATCAAGGACGGCAAGTCGGCCGCTCAGGTCGACACGTCGGCCGCGGCCAGCGGCTCGAAGAACCCCAAGCCAGCGTCGCAGATGGCCGAGGCCAAGCCGGCCGGCGCCGGCGGCTCCTACACGGTGCAGCAGGGCGACTCGCTGTCCTCGATCGCCAGGAAGACCGGCGTCGGCGTCGTGGCGCTGAAGAAGGCCAACGGCATGCAGGACGGCCTGCTCAAGATCGGCCAGACGCTCAAGATTCCGGCCGGCGGCACGGTCGCCGTTGCCGCGGCAAAGCCCGCGGCCACCAAGCCGGCGGTCGATCCGGTGACGACGGCAACGACGCCGCCGGCGGCCAAGACCACCGAGACGCTCGCCTCCTATACGCCGCCTAAGAAGGACGCCAAGGTCATCCAGCAGGCCGAAGACGACGATGCGGTGGCGCCCGACGCGACCGGGATCGGCAAGATGCGCTGGCCGGTGCGCGGCCGGGTCATCTCGGGCTTCGGCTCCGGCAAGGACGGCGTCGACATAGCGGTGCCGGAAGGAACGCCGATCAAGGCAGCCGAGAACGGCGTCGTCATCTATGCCGGCGACGGCCTCAAGGAGTTCGGCAACACCGTGCTGGTGCGGCACGAGAACGGCCTGGTCACCGTCTACGGCCATGCGAGCTCGATCGAGGTGCAGCGCGGCCAGAAGGTCAAGCGCGGCCAGGAGATCGCGCTGTCCGGCATGAGCGGCACCACCGACTCGCCTAAGCTGCACTTCGAAGTGCGCAAGAACTCGGCCCCGGTCGATCCGACCGGCTACCTCGAATAGAACAAGAACCGTTTGCGGGCCGCCTGACCTCCAGTCCGGCCCGCCGTCTTCAGCCCGCTCCGCAAGGAGCGGGCTTTTTCAGATTCGTGCAAGATGCCTGCCCGCAAGGTTCAGAGGTGATCGCGCAGCGTGTCGGCGATCATCTCTTCAAGGCTGCTGGCCTTCACGCCAAGAAGCGTCTCCGCGTCGGAGCTATCGACCAGCAAGGGGCTCTCGAACAGGTATCGCATCTCGATGAGCTCATGCATGCCCAGGGCTTTCATCTCGGGGATGGAATAGGAGCGTGTTTCCGGGATCTCTTGTCCGAGCATTGCCGCGGTTTTCCGGATGAGCTCGCGGGGCGAGGCGTACTGCGAAGGAACATGAAACGCCCGTCCCCATTCACCCGTGTAGCGAGAGGCCGCGACAAGCGTGCTGGCGACGTCCTTGGTGAAGGCCCAGGCATGGGTTGCATCGAGGTCTCCAATAAAGGCGGTGGGCTTGCCCTCGATAATGGAGGGCAGCGCGACCAGCGAGAAGTAGCTGATCGCGCCATGTCCGAGATAGTCGCTGGATCGCACTTCGATCGCCGGCACACTGGCGCGGACCGCCCGCTGCCACATGATGGTCCTGGCGGTTCCCTTCTTCGAAGTCGGGTCCAGCGGCATGTCGGAGCGAAGCGGCTTTTCGGCATTTTCGCCATAACCGTATAGGTTGCCAAGCACGATGAGCTTCGTGCCGACTGCTTCCGCCGCGCGCACGGTGCCGTCGATTATGGGGAAAAAGTCGGTCGGCCACCGATGATATGTGGCCATGGCGCACATGAAAATGGCATCGGCGCCTCGGCAGAGGCGTGACAGCTCCGCGGCGTCCGTGGCGTCAGCCTGTATGGTCCGCACATTCGGCAACGCGTTCGAACCGACGCTTCGGCTTGTGAGAACGACGTCGTGTCCTTCTTCGCCAAGACGGCGAGCCGTCTCGCGCCCAACCGGGCCCGCGCCGACAACAACATAGAAACTCATGGCAACCTCTCTTCCAAGCTTGATGGAGAGGCGTGAGTACGAGTTCACGGCGTTGAAAATCGCGCGGGAATTGCCAAATCTTGGACAGGTTTTGCCATGAATCGAGAGAGCATGCCTTCGCAATTCGAGCCGGCCCGATCCTCGTCCGACGTAGCAATGGTCTCCCGGCATGTTGAAGCAGGCGTCCATCGCCTGTCCCGGGCGCCACACCATCGCATCATGGTGCATGCAAGCGCGGCAACGCGCTCCTACTGCAACCAGGTCGGGCGATATTTCGTCAGGCGCGCCGGCGATATCGACCTAGTGCCGGCTGGCGAGGAGGGCGGCTTCGACGCCGAAACCCCGTTCGAGACGATTGAGATCATCTTGCAGCCGGCCTTGATGGAAAGGGTCGCCGCGGAACTTGGCGGCAGGGCGCGAGCGTCGCGGCTCGACACACGCCATTTGCTGCGTGACCAGCGCATCGAACATCTCGCCCGAGCGCTGCAGAGCGACCTCAATGCCGGCGCGCCGAGCGGCCCTTTGTTTGCCGACAGCATCGGCGCCGCCCTTGCGGTGAGGCTGCTCGGTCTCGATGGCCCGGACGTGGTTCGAGTGAACCGGTTGTCGGATGCGCAGCTCAAGCGGGTTCTGGAACACATAGAGACCGCTCTCCACGAGCCGCTTTCGATTGACCGGCTGAGCCGGGTTGCCGGCGCGAGCAGCTCGCACTTGCGGACATGGTTCAAGGTGGCGACGGGCGTCACCCTGCATCGCTACGTGCTGCGACGCCGCGTGGAAAGGGCGCGCGTTCTGCTCAAGCAAGGCGGTCTGAGCACGAGCGAGGTAGCAGCATTGACGGGCTTCGCGCATCAGTCGCATCTGGCGCATTGGATGCGCCGCGAAATCGGCCAGACGCCGCGCGACTTGCGACGGGCGCAGTCGCCCAGGTGACGTTAACGTTTCAATCCTTCAGCGGCTTGCCGAGCCTCCCGGCGAGGTCCTGCGTGAACTGCCAGGCGACGCGGCCGGAACGGCTGCCGCGCGTGGTTGCCCATTCCAGCGCCTCGGCGCGCAGCTGCTCGGGGTCGATCGCCAGATCGTGGTAGCGGACATAGCCGTCGATCATGTCGAGATACTCGTCCTGCGAGCATTTGTGGAAGCCGAGCCACAGGCCGAAACGGTCGGATAGCGAGACCTTTTCCTCGACCGCTTCCGAAGGGTTGATGGCGGTGGAGCGCTCATTGTCGATCATATCGCGCGGCAACAGATGCCTTCGGTTGGACGTGGCGTAGAAGATGACGTTGCCGGGCCGGCCCTCGACGCCGCCCTCGAGCGCCGCCTTCAGCGATTTGTACGACGTGTCGTCATGGTCGAAGGAAAGGTCGTCGCAAAACAGGATAAAGCGCCAGGGGGCCGCCTTCAGGAGACCCATCAACTTGGGCAGCGTGTCGATGTCCTCGCGGTGGATCTCGATCAGCTTCAGCGGCCGGTCGAGCTTGTCGGAGGCGTTGACGGTGGCATGCACGGCCTTGACAAGGGACGATTTGCCCATGCCACGCGCGCCCCACAAAAGCACGTTGTTGGCCGCATAGCCGGACGCGAAGCGCTCGGTGTTGTCGAGCAGGATGTCGCGCACGCGGTCAACGCCGCGGATCAGGCCGATGTCGACGCGGTTGACCTTGCGCACCGGTTCCAGAAAGCCAGGGTCCGCCTGCCACACGAAACAGTCGGCAACGCCGAGGTCGGTCTGCGGCACGGGCGGCGGGGCAAGGCGAGCGACTGCCTCGATCAGGCGGTCGAGTTTCTTGTTCAATGCGTCAATGCTGTCGGTCATGTCAGGTCTTTTTATCGAGGTATTTCAGCGTGTGGGAGCGGCTTCCATGACATCGCTGCAAGAACCAGGCCCAAGCTTTTGTTGGAGCATGATCTTTTCGGTGGCCTCCAAGCCGCTTCCGCTGCGACGCTCTAGCACGCCGCAAACGGCTGGAAAAGCAACGGATCGGGCTCGCAGCGCAGTTGCATTGGCAAGTTTACCGACTATATTCCGGCCAAATTTTCGCGGGGCCGCCCCGGCGGTATTTCACCATCCAGGAGTTTCTTGATGTTCGTTACACCGGCATACGCCCAGGGCGTCGGCGCCTCGCCAGACATGTTGATCTCGATTTTGCCGTTTGTCCTGATTTTCGTGATCATGTATTTTCTGATCATCCGGCCGCAGCGCGCGCAGCTGAAGAAGCGCCAGGAGATGCTGTCGGCGGTGCGCCGCGGCGACACGGTGGTGACCGGCGGCGGCTTTGTCGGCAAGGTGACCAAGGTGATCGACGACAACGAGCTGGAGATCGACCTTGGCGGCGGAACCAAGGTGACGGCGCTGCGCTCCACGATTTCGGACGTGCGCGTCAAGGGCGAGCCGGTGGCGAACCAGAACGCCAAGAAGTAATCCTAACCTCGATGGCGGAACGCTGCCGCTTGTACGCCTGAACGGATAAAACGAATGCTCTATTTCTCGCGCCTGAAGATGATCCTGATCTGGCTCGCCGTGGCCATCACAGTGATCCTCGCCGCGCCCAATCTCTTCCCGGCGAGCATGCTGGCGCAATTGCCGAGCTGGGTTCCGAAGCGGCAGATGACGCTCGGCCTTGATCTTCAGGGCGGCTCGCACATCCTGCTGCAGATGGATCAGAACGACCTGATCAAGGATCAGCTGCAGACGACGCGCGATGAGATCAGGACGCTGCTGCGCGATGCCAAGATCCAATATACCGGCCTTGGCGGAACAGGCCGAACCGTGCAGGTGCGCATCAACGATTCGAGCCAGATCGAAGCCGCCAAGGCAGCGCTGAAGCCGATAACCAACCCGGTCGCAGCCGGTCTGTTTGCCGGAGGCTCCGTGCAGTCGATGGCGCTGGACGATTCCGAGCCTGGGCTGTTGAAGTTCACCGTCACGGATGCGGGCATCAAATACCGCACCTCGACCGCGCTCTCGCAAGCGATCGAGGTGGTCGAGCGACGCGTCAACGCGCTTGGCACGACCGAGCCGATCGTGCAGCGGCAGGGCGACGATCGCATCCTGGTCCAGGTGCCCGGGCTCCAGAACCCGCAAAGGCTCAAGGACATCATCGGCCAGACCGCCAAGCTGACGTTCCAGATGGTCGACACGTCGGTGCCGGTCCAGGACGCGATGAAGAATCGCCCGCCGGCCGGCGACTCGGTCCTGTATTCGCAGGACGATCCTCCGGTTCCCTACCTCGTCGAGAACCGCGTTATCGTCTCGGGCGAAGACCTGTCGAATGCGACGCCGACGTATAATTCACAGACCAATGAGCCGGTGGTTTCGTTCACCTTCAATTCGCGCGGGGCGACCAGGTTCGGCCAGGCGACCCAGCAGAATGTCGGCAAGCCGTTCGCCATCGTGCTCGACAACCAGGTGATTTCGGCACCGGTGATCCGCGAGCCGATCCTCGGCGGCAGCGGCCAGATCTCCGGCAATTTCACGACCGAGAGCGCCAACGACCTCGCCGTCTTGCTGCGCGCCGGCGCCCTGCCGGCCAAATTGACCATCATCGAAGAGCGTACCGTCGGCCCGGGCCTTGGTCAGGACTCCATCCACGCCGGCAAGGTGGCTGGCGTGATCGGCTCAATCCTCGTCGTCGCCTTCATGTTCGTCGCCTATGGGTTCCTCGGTTTCCTGGCCAACATCGCTCTGGCCGTGCACGTGGCGATGATCGTCGGCGCGCTGTCGCTGCTCGGCGCCACGCTGACCTTGCCCGGCATCGCCGGTATCGTGCTCACCATCGGCATGGCGGTGGACTCCAACGTTCTGATCTACGAGCGCATCCGCGAGGAGCGGCGAGCCGGCCGCTCGGTGATCCAGGCGATCGACACCGGCTTCTCGAAGGCGCTGGCGACGATCGTCGATTCCAACGTCACCTCGCTGATCGCCACAGTGGTGCTGTTCTGGCTGGGTACAGGGCCGGTCAAGGGCTTTGCGATCACCTACGCGATCGGCATTCTGACCACGGTCTTCACCGCCTTCACCTTCACCCGCATGCTGGTGTCGATCTGGCTGCGCCGCGCCCGGCCGAAGGAACTGCCGCGCGCGCCGGTCACCTTCATTCCGCCGGGCACGAAGATCCCGTTCATGGGCATCCGCCGCTGGACATTTGCTCTCTCCAGCACGTTGTCGATCCTGTCGGTCGTCGGGTTCCTGACCCTTGGCATCAACTACGGCATCGACTTCAAGGGCGGCTCGCTGATCGAGGTGCAGTCCAAGCAGGGCGATGCCAATCTTGGCGACATCCGCAGCAGGCTCTCCGAGCTCAACATCGGCGAGATCCAGGTGCAACAGTTCGGTGCGCCGAACGACGTGCTGATCCGTGTCGGCACGCAGGATGCCGGCGAGAATGCAGAGCAGACCGTGATCGACAAGGTGCGGGGCGAACTGCAGGACCAATATGACTTCCGCCGCGTCGAGGTGGTCGGGCCGACGGTCTCAGGCGAGTTGGCCAAGCAGGGCACGATCGCCATGCTGATCGCGCTGGCGGGCATCCTGCTCTATGTCTGGTTCCGCTTCGAATGGCAGTTCGCCGTCGGCGCCATCGTGGCCACGGTGCACGATGTGGTGATGACGATCGGCTTCTTCGTCTTGTCAGGGCTGGAGTTCAACCAGTCGTCGTTGGCGGCCATCCTGACTATCATCGGCTATTCGCTGAACGACACCATCGTGGTCTATGACCGCGTTCGCGAGGATCTGCGAAAATACAAGAAGATGCCGCTGCCGCAGCTCTTGAACAACGCCATCAACGAGACGCTGTCCAGAACCACGCTGACCTCCGTCACCACATCGCTGGCGCTGTTGGCACTGGTGCTGTTCGGCGGCGAGGTGATCCGTTCCTTCACGCTGGCGATGCTGTTCGGCGTGGTGTTCGGCACCTATTCGTCGATCTTCATCGCCGCGCCGCTGCTGATCCTCTTCAAGCTGAGGCCGCAGGCCTCGGCTGAGGAGAAGCCGGTGAACGGCAAGGCCGTGGCGACCTGACGCCGTTTCGGCATCATGTTCTAAAGCCATGGCCAAAGGCATCATCATCCGCGAGGCGCATTTCCCGGGCAAGGCGCCGATCGAGGCCTATGGCAATGGCGGCTTTCGCTTTGCCGACATGTCGCATCGCGGATCGCTGCTCGTCCTGCCGTCAGGCATCCATGGCTGGGAGCCGGCCGATCCGCTGGCGCTGAAGGCCGCGGATTTCGACAGGCTGTTCGCCGAGGCCGGCAAGGTGGAGATCCTGCTGGTCGGCATGGGCAAGGAACTGCGGCCGCTGCCGGCGGCACTGCGCGCCGCGCTCAAGGAGGCCGGGATCTCGGCCGACCCGATGTCGACGGGAGCGGCAGTGCGGACCTACAATGTGCTGCTCGCCGAAGACCGCGCCGTGGCCGCGGCGCTGATCGCCGTCGATTGAATGACCGGCACGTCCAACATCGTCAAGAACGGCGACATCGTCATGGATGCGGTGCGCGCCGCCGACCATGACCGGTATCTGTCGGCGCTTTACGCGCCGGCCGACAAGCGCGACGCGCTGCTCGCGCTCTACGCCTTCAATGCAGAGATTGCCGGCGTGCGCGATCGCATCCATGAGCCGCTGCCGGGCGAGGTCAGGCTGCAATGGTGGCGAGACGTCATTTCGGCCGAAGGCGATGCCGAGACAGGCCATCCGACAGCCGACGCCCTGCGAGCAACGATCGCCGCCTGCCGGTTGCCGAAGGCTGCTTTCGACAACATGCTCGAGGCGCGCATCTTCGATCTCTATGACGACCCGATGCCGTCGCGGACCGATCTCGAAGGCTATTGCGGCGAGACGGCCGCGGCGCTGATCCAACTTGTGGCGATGGCGCTCGATCCGGCCGCCGCGCCTGGCTTTGCCGAACTGGCGGGCAGGGCCGGCTGCGCGCAGGCGATCACCGGCTTGTTGTTGCTTCTGCCGCTCCATCGTCGGCGCGGACAGTGTTTTGTGCCCGCCGACATCCTTTCGGCGGCCGGCACGACGCCGGAAGAGTTCGTCAAAGGCGAGGGCGGGGCAGCCGCCGAGCGCGCGGTTACGGCGATGATTGCGCTGGCGCGCGAGCATCTCAACGCCTTCGAGACAGGTGCGCCGGCGCTTCCCGTTGCGCTGCGGCCCGCCTTCCTGCCGCTGGCGCTAACCCATGCCTATCTCGACAGGATGGAGAAGGCGGGATCGCCGCTCAGTGCGACGGCAACGCTCTCAACCTTGCGCCGACACTGGCTGCTCCTGCGTCATGCGATGCGGGGCTGGACGCCCCCTTTGACGTAAACGTCAACCGTGCTAGGGATTCCGATGCGTGGACTCGCGTCAAAGAAATGCGGCCCGCCGGAGGAGCCGTCTTTCCATGAGCCTGCCAGTCCTGGTCGTCCTTGTCGTGTTCGGTATCGCGTTGTCGGTCGCCGCCGTGCATTTCACCGGCGGTACGACGACCGCGACGCTTGCCGGCGTCGATCATGCGCTCGCACGCTTTGCCGAGGATTTTCCCGACGAAAGACCGAGTACCGTGCGGCTGACAGCCGACAGCCATGCCGCGTTTCTCGATCTCGGTCCGCAGCGCTGCGGCATCGTCCGGAGCATAGGCGATTGTTTTCTGACGCGTATCGTCACGCCGCGCGACATTCTGGCGCTGACCAGGGAAGGAAGCGCGATTTCGCTGCGGCTCGATGATTTCACCTGGAAAGGCGGGCGGTTTGCTTTTGCCGACGAAGCCGGCGCGCTGGCCGTGGCGGCGGCATTGCAAAGCCATGATCGGATCCGGGAGGCGGCGTGATGGACGAGTATAATTTCCCGCAGGTCACCCAGCTTGCGATCCCGTTCTTCGTCGCGGCGATCCTGATCGAGCTTTGGCTGGTGCGCACCGGCCGCGCCAAGGGATCGTTCGAGACGCGCGACACGCTGACCAGCCTGATGATGGGGACCGGCAATGTCGTCGCAGGCTTGCTGCTCGGCGTCGTGTCCTATTGGGCGCTGCTGTGGCTGTGGCAATTCCGCTTCTTCAATCTCGGCCTGTCGATCTGGGTTTTTGTCGCCGCCTTCCTGCTCGACGACCTGCGCTACTATGTCTATCACCGCATCGCGCACCGGGTGCGCTGGGTATGGGCCGAGCACGTCAACCATCATTCCAGCCAGCACTACAATCTCTCGACGGCGCTAAGACAAAGCTGGACAGGGCTGTTCACCTTCACCTTCATCCTGCAGGCGCCGCTGGTGCTGCTCGGCTTCCATCCTGCGGTGATCGCCTTCGTCTTCGGCTTCAACCTGGTCTGGCAGTTCTGGATTCACACCGAAACGATCGGCAAGATGTGGGGCTGGTTCGAATTCATCTTCAACACGCCCTCCCACCACCGTGTCCACCACGCCACCAATCCGCGCTATCTCGACGCCAACTATGCCGGCACGCTGATTGTCTGGGACCGCATGTTCGGGACCTTCGTCGAGGAGCTGGAGGAGGACCGGCCGCGCTACGGCATCGTCAAGAACATCGGCACCTTCAATCCGCTGAAGGTGGCCTTCCACGAATGGATCGGCATGTTCAAGGATGCGCTGGCGCCGGGGCTGACGCCTGGTCAGCGCGTCAACTATCTCATCCAGCCGCCGGGCTGGAGCCATGACGGCTCGCGCGATACGTCCGAGACGCTGAAGGCGGCTTATGTGCGGAGGAATCCGGGAGAGGCGGGCAAGCCGGGATTGCCGGGAGCGAGGGCGGAGCCGGCGGAGTAATCAACGCCTTAGGATTGATCGCCAGAACCACCGTCGCGCATCAATCTCTCGTAGTCGCGGCCGCCGTAGAAGATGTTGAGTATGAGAACGACATCGCTTTCGACAACATAGGTGATGACCGCGGAATGTTCGAAAGGGACGGTTCGTAGCCCCGGTGCGATGTCATCGCGCGAGCGGCCGCCGCGAGGTGCGTTGCCGATGCTTCGGCAGCGCTCTCTAATCCGATCCATGAAGCCATTGGCGACGTTTTCGCCGCCGCCTTCTCAAGGATGTAGCTGCCAATCGTTTCGAGATCGGAGATCGCGTTTTCGCTAAGAACGACGACGAGGCGCTGGATCATCATGGCCTTGCGCCAGCTGTGAAATTCGGTTCTTCACCCGGTCGATTGCTTCATCGAGCGGGACGGAGGGTCTCTTGTCCTCAAGCGAAGCCTTCACACGTGCACGGATCGATGCCATGCGCTCGGCATGCTCCTCCTCCTCGCGCTGGAAGGCTCGAAGAGCGGCGCGGATAACTTCGCTGGCCGAGCCGTAGGAGCCGTCCTCGACCTTTTCGCGGATCAGGCGCGCCATGGCTGGCGTGACGGTGACGGACAGTTTCTCGGCGGATTCCATGGCTCATCTCACGTAGGATTGCGAGTAGGATGATATCCTACTTTATATTGGCCTCCAACAGAAACCGAAAAGCCTACTCCGCCGCTTCCGCCCGCGCCGGCAGCCCCAGCCACGCCCTGCAATCCGCCAGAGCGCGCGACGTGATGGCGTGGCGCTTGGCGACGGTCTTGTCCTTGCCGCGCAGGCGCTTGCCTTCGGTCTTCGGCGCTTCCACCGGCGGGAACAGGCCGAAATTGACGTTCATCGGCTGGAAGGAGCGTTTGCCGGGCTCGTCGTCGGAGACGATGTGGCCGCCGGTGATGTGGTTGAGCAGCGCGCCGAAGGCGGTGGTCGAGGGCGGCAGCGACGGCGCCTGGCCGAGCCGTTCGGCGGCGGCGAAGCGGCCGGCGAGCAGGCCGATGGCGGCGCTTTCGACATAGCCTTCGCAGCCGGTGATCTGGCCGGCAAAGCGCAGGCCGGGGCGCGATTTCAGCTGCAGCGAAGGATCAAGCAGCGTCGGCGAGTTGATGTAGGTGTTGCGGTGCAGGCCGCCGAGACGCGCGAACTCCGCGTTTTCGAGCCCGGGGATGGTGCGGAAGATGCGCACCTGCTCGGCATGCTTCAGCTTGGTCTGGAAGCCGACCATGTTATAGAGCGTGCCCAGTGCATTGTCTTGCCGGAGCTGCACCACCGCATAGGCTTTGACCGTCGGATTGTGAGCATTGGTCAGCCCCATCGGCTTCATCGGCCCGTAGCGCAGGGTCTCGACACCGCGCTCGGCCATCACCTCGATCGGCAGGCAGCCGTCGAAATAGGGCGTGCCTTCCCACTCCTTGAACTCGGTCTTTTGGCCGTCGAGCAGCGCTTGGACGAAGGCGAAATACTGCTCCTTGTCCATCGGACAGTTGATGTAGTCCTTGCCGGTGCCGCCGGGACCGACCTTGTCGTAGCGCGACTGGAACCAGGCCGTGTTCATGTCGATCGTGTCGAAATGCACGATCGGCGCGATCGCGTCGAAGAAGGCCAGCGCATCGGCGCCGGTCGCCTCGGCAATCGACTGCGCCAGCGAGGGCGCCGTCAGCGGGCCGGTGGCGATGATCGCCTGGTCCCAATCCGTGGGCGGCAGCCCGGGCACTTCCTCACGCCGGATTGTGATCAGCGGATGCGCCTCGATCTTTGCGGTGACCGCATCGGAAAAGCCGTCACGGTCGACCGCCAGCGCGCCGCCGGCCGGCACTTGGTTCGCATCGCCGGCACCCATGACAAGCGAGTCGGCAAGCCGCATTTCGGCGTGCAGCAGCCCGACGGCGTTGTTCTCGGCGTCGTCGGAGCGGAAGGAATTGGAGCAGACCAGCTCGGCCAGACCGTCGGTCTTGTGCGCGTCGGTGCCGCGCACCGGGCGCATCTCATGCAGCACGACCGGAACGCCGGCTTGCGCAATTTGCCATGCGGCTTCGGAGCCGGCGAGGCCGCCGCCGATGACGTGTACGGGATTTTTGCTCATAAGCGCCGGAATAATCGCTTGGGGAAGCGATTGCAATTGCCAGCTGAGAACGCACGAGGGCGGTGCCTGTGCCAGAAACAACAACACCCGCCGGGGGAGGAGGTCCGGCGGGTGTCGTTTTGGGGGTCGATCCTCGGGAGGAGGTGAAGATCGACCTTATTCGTCATTGCCGGGGAGGAGGTCGGCTTTGACGAAACTCCTTATCGCCCTTGAGGCGAAAATTCTTTTCGCTTTTGAGGACGAAATTCCTTTCGCCTTTGAGAAGGGGCGAAGCCTTCGAAGACGAACTGCGTTCGCTTCTGGAGAACAACGCCCGCCGGGGGAGGAGGTCCGGCGGGCGCCGTTTTGGTGGTCAACCCTCGGGAGGAGGTGAAGGTTGGCCGTATCCGTCAGGGTCGGGGAGGAGGTCGACCCTGGCGAAATGCCTTGCTTAGATCGCCTTGCGGGCGACCATCTTGATCTCGTCGCGAACGATGCCGAGATCATGGAGCTGGCGGTTCGAAAGCCGACCCAGCTCAGCAACGGTGTCGCGATAAACGCGCCAGTTACGATAGCTGCGGACCAGGTTCATTGTCTTAACTCTCTTCAAAACTGGTTCGGACCATTTGCGGTCCGAAGCGGATTAGACCGCCTTGCGGGCGACGTAGTGGATGTCGCTGCGGCTGATGCCGAGGTCGGTCAGTTCACGGTTCGACAGGCGGTTCAGCTCGGAGACGGTGTCCCGGTAGCGGCGCCAGTTGCGGTAGTTGCGGATCAGGTTCATGGTAGTTCTCGTTTCGTCTTTGCTTCGGATCATTCCGTTTGTGTACGAACAGAAAATAGGTGGGATCATATCGGTTTAAAAGTGCCGTTGGCGCATGGCAGCAATGCAAATTGTGCAATGCAACATTAACGGCCGTTCACGCCTGCGTCGCAAAGAAGGCCGAATCGGAAAGTGCCGCCGCGTCAACGGTTTGGCTGTCCCGGCTGAGGAAATGACCAGGCTTCGGGGGAAAGCATGGCGAGCTATACGGCACGGCTAAGGGCGGATATCGCCCGCTGGCGGGAGAGAGGGCTGATCGATCCCGCCACTGCGGAGGCATTGACGCGCGACGTCGCTGCCAACGAGCGCGCGTCGCTGAGTTTCGGCTCCATCCTGGCGATGATGGCGGCGCTTTTGTTCGGCGCGGCGATCCTGATTTTCGTCGCCGCCAACTGGGAGGCTATCCCGCGTGTCGTTCGCGTGGCGGCGCTTTTCGCCGTTATCCTGGCCGGCTATGTCGGCGGCGCGGTGCTGAAGACGCGCGACCATGCCGCGATCGGCGAGTCCCTGTGGATCGTTGCAGCCGCCGCCTTCGGCGGATCGATCGCGCTGATCGGCCAGATGTACCATCTTTCTGGCGACGAGGCCTCGGCGCTGGTGATGTGGTGTGCCGGCACGGCGTTGGCGGCAGCAGCGCTGCGTTCGAACCCGCTGACGGTGGCTGCAGTCGGCATTGCCGATGCCTGGCTGGTCCTCAAGGGGTTCGGCTTCTACTGGCGCGCGGAAATTCCTCATCTCTTCATCGTCATGGCGATCGTCCTGTTCGCCATTTCGTTCTGGACGCGCAGCCGGGCAGCGCGCCACCTCATCATTCTGTCGGTCATTCTCTACCTGGTCTTGCTGGCGACGGATCACGACACGCTGCCGGTGGCCGCGTCGCTGGCCATCGCGTCAGTGCTGCTCTTTGCCGCCGCGGTATTCGCCGGCGATCCGATCGACAGGATCCTGCAGCTCGGCGGCCGGCTGTCCTTGCACGCCTTGCTCGGCTTTCTCACCGGCATGGCGATGATCCAGTTCGAGCTGGCGGATGAAAGCACCTACAATAGCGGTTTCGCCCTCGCCTCGATCGTAGCGCTTGCCGGCATCGTGGCGGCGATCATGTTGGCCGGCCGCGAGAGCAGGGGCCTGCGCTGGCTGGCCTATGCCGGCTTCGCCTTCGAACTCGCCATTATCTATAGCGTCACCTTGAGGTCGATGCTGGATACGGCCGGCTTCTTCCTGGCGGCTGCCGTGCTGCTCGGCATACTGGCGCTGATCATCATCCGCGTTGAGAAACGCATGAGGACGCCCGCCGAGACAGGAGCAGCGGCATGACCGGCAAGAAACTGATCGTCTCGGCGCTGGTGCTGGCGCTTATCCAGATCGGCTTTCTCAGCTGGATCATCGCTGGCCGCGCCGCGATTCTGCGCAACGGCAAGGAAGTGCTGCTGAAAGTCCAACCGGTCGATCCGCGCGATCTCTTGCGCGGCGACTATATCTCGCTCAACATTTCGCGCATCCCGGTGAAGCTGATCGCCAGCCTTCCGCAAGGCAAGCTCTCCAGCGACGACACAGCGATGGTGGTCCGGTTGAAGAAGGGCTCCGACGGCTATTGGCAGCCGACCGCGGCGTGGTTCGGCAAAGCGCCGGCCCCAGCAGGCGAGGACGAAGCAGACATTGCCGGCCATGTCGGGGAAGGCTGGGGGCTCAGCGATCCGGAAGCGACAATCGCACCCGACTACGGGATCGACCGCTTCTATCTCCCGGAAGGCGAGGGCATGGCGATCCAGGACGACATGCGCGTGCGGCCGTTCGGCATCAAGCTCGCGCTCGCGGCCGACGGCACGGCGCAGATCAAGGCGCTGATGGACGGCGACAAGACGCTGTTCGAGGAGCCGCTTTATTAAGGCCGCTTTGGCCAGCGCATCGGAGGGTCTATCGAGCAGGGCGGCGCCCGAGCCAGGATGGCGCCGGTCCTCCTTCGCCAAGGCTTTGGAGGACACCTTCGGCTCTTCGAGCCTCAGGTGGTGGCCTGCCATCCGAAGCTGGAAGAGCGAAGGATGGTGCGGATGAAGGGACTCGAACCCCCACGCCTTTCGGCACTGGAACCTAAATCCAGGGCGTCTACCAATTCCGCCACATCCGCTTTCCCCGGCAATCCCATGTAGCCATCATTCTGTCAATGTCGGGGGCTCAAGTCATGCTTGTCCGGCTAAAGCGCATCGCGTGGAAATAGATTCAGGCGAAGGGCTTTGAGATGCATGCTGTCCTCCAAAAACGCTGCGCAGTTTTGGGCGACATGCATTGGAGCGAAGATAGTTGAAAATTAGCCTAGCCTGTGACAAAAGGCGTGTCGAATGTGACGGAAAGTGAGTTTCCGCTTTTGCAAGATGTGAAAAGTTATAGGAAAAACAAAGACTTATTCGCATCGGGCAAGGCGCAGTTCAGGAGAATTTGAACCGCATTTGCGGTCAAATCGCCAGGTTCCGTCCCAAAAGCCATTTCCGGCAAGATCATACCGGCAGGCTGTAAACGGCTAAGACCGTTTGGCAGTCTCATTGTTGAAAACAAAGGTTCTAGGATGCAGGTCACCGAAACGCTCAACTCCGGTCTCAAGCGCGAGATCAAGATCACCGTGCCGGCCGGTGACATGGAAGCCAAGCTGATGGCGCGGCTGACCGACGCCCGCGGCAAGGTGCGCATCAACGGCTTCCGGCCGGGCAAAGTGCCGGTGCAGCACCTGCGCAAGGTGTATGGCAAGTCGTTCATGGCCGAGGTCGTCAACGAGATCCTCAACGACTCGACCCGTTCGATCATCTCGGGGCGCGGCGAAAAAGCCGCCATGCAGCCCGAAGTGATCATGACCGAGGACGAGAAGGAGGCCGAGAAGATCCTGGCCGGCGGTGCCGATTTCGAATTCAGCCTCAACTACGAAGTCATCCCGCCGATCGAGATCAAGGATTTCTCCGACATCAAGGTGACGCGTCAGGTCTATGACGTGCCGGACGCGGAAGTCGAGGACCAGGTCAAGCGCGTCGCCGAATCGGCGCGCAGCTACGAGCCGAAGACCGGCGAGGCCGCCGAGGGCGACCGCGTGACCATCGACTATGTCGGCAAGATCGGCGGCGAGGCCTTCGCCGGCGGCGCCGGCACCGACCAGCCGCTGGTGCTCGGCTCCAAAGAGTTCATCCCGGGCTTCGAGGAGCAGCTGATCGGAACGAAGGCCGGCGACGAGAAGCAGGTCACCGTCACTTTCCCCGAAAACTACCAGGCGGCGCATCTGGCCGGCAAGGAAGCCACCTTCGACGTCACCGTCAAGGAAGTGTCGGCGCCCGGCGCGCTCGAGATCAATGACGAGACGGCCAAGAATCTCGGCCTGGAATCGCTCGAGCGCCTGCGCGAGATCGTGCGCGGCCAGATCGAGAACCAGTTCGGCTCGATGACCCGCCAGAAGGTGAAGCGCCAGTTGCTGGACCAGCTTGACGCATCCTACTCCTTCGAAGCGCCGTCGAAGCTCGTCGAGGCCGAGTTCAATAACATCTGGGCTCAGGTCAACCGCGACCTGGAAGCCGCCGGCCGTACTTTCGCCGACGAAGAGACGACGGAAGAAGAAGCGCGCGCCGAATATATGCGCCTTGCCGAACGCCGCGTGCGCCTCGGCCTGGTCCTGGCCGAGATCGGCGAGAAGGCCGGCGTCACCGTGTCGGACGAGGAACTGCAGCGCGGCCTGTTCGAGCAGGTGCGCCGCTTCCCAGCCAACCAGCAGCAGGAAGCCTTCGAGTATTATCGCAGCAACCCGGAAGCCATCAACGCGCTGCGCGCGCCGATGTTCGAGGAGAAGGTGGTCGACTATCTGCTCGGCCAGATCTCGGTCAACGACGTCAAGGTCGGCAAGGACGAGCTGATGGCCGACGACGAGGAGGCCGAAAGCGCGACCAAGGCGAAGCCGGCCAAGAAGGCTTCCTCGAAGAAGGCCGAAGCAAAGGCTGGCGAAGCAAAGGCAGGCGAAGCCACCGACGAGGCGGAAGAGCCGAAGAAGAAGGCCGCGCCGAAGAAGAAAGCCGCCAAGGAAGCCGAGTAACAGGTTTCAATGCCGAGATTTCGAAAGGCCGCCTCCGGGCGGCCTTTTTCATTGTGATGTGTTCCATTGTGGCGGCGCGGCAACACAGACAACTTGTCTTGAAGCCCTGCCGCTGGCGATACCAACCGTTGAACATTATCTGCGCTTCATCGCATTCGCGGGTGTTTGGAGGCATTGGTGAGGCTGGGATTCATGATGAGAGGCGTGGTCGTCGCCGCGGCGCTCTTGTTTGCCGCAGCCGCCGGCGTCGCCCGGGCCGAGCCGGCTCTCGGCAACTGGAGCGTTGGCGCCGGCAATGATGGTCAGATCACGGCGTCGCTCCACGCCAGCAACAAGCTAATCACCGGCGGCGGAGCGTTGGGCTATAGCCCTGTGCTGACATTGGCTTGCCGGCCCGACGGCGAACCACGCTGGAGCGAGTGGCTCCAGCTCAACGATGCCGTCTCCGCCAGCCGCAAGATCACCATTTCCGTCGCGGTCGACGGCAGCGGCAAAACCGACGAAAGCTGGTCGGTCGGCCCGCGCGGCAGAACGCTAGTCAGGGATGGAGACGACGGCATCAAGCGTCTGGCTTCGGCGAACCGGTTGACGCTGTCGTGGCGCTTCGGCCTGTTGTCGGGACGCGGCGAGGCCGATTTCGAGCTTGCAGGTCTCTCCGAGGCGATCGGCCAGATCGCGGCGAGCTGCAAGACCGACCCGCCCTGATCGTCACGTTCAGAAGGCTTGGACCGCTTTTGGGCAGCTAGTCCTCGGCGCGCGGCCTAAGCGTTCGCAGACCGGCAATTTTTCCCCATTGGTTCGATTCTGTGGTATGTAGGTGCCGCAATTCCACTGAAGAGACGCGGCCGCCCGCCATGCAGGATACGCCAGCGTGGCGCGGGCCGTCCGACGTAAATGACGATCAGGGAGGAAGTGCCATGCGCGCAACCGCGCTTTTCATGGTCTTGTCAGCTACGACCTTCTTTGCAAGCCCGTCGCAGGCGCAGGACGCCGCCGCAGGCGAGAAGGTGTTCACCAAGTGCAAGGTCTGCCACATTGCCGACCAGGACCAGAATAAGGTCGGCCCGTCTCTGCACGGCGTCATCGGGCGCACCGCGGGCACGCATCCCGGTTTCGCCTATTCCACGGCCATGATCGAGGCCGGAAAATCCGGCATCAAATGGGACGAGCCTACGCTGACAAAATATCTTCACGACCCCAAGGCGATGGTCAAAGGGACGAAGATGGCGTTTCCCGGCCTCAAGAGCGATCAGGACATAGCCAACGTCATCGCCTACTTGAAGCAATTTTCCAAGTAAGCACCGCCGTCCAGGCTCCTTTGATGGTCGCCTGCTTATCCGGAAGGAGACGGCTGGCAGTTGCGCAGATAAATATCGCGCCCAGCACCGTCACGCCGGGAGCGCAAAAAAACCCAATAGCAGCAGAATAGCTATGCCAAGGCCGAGTATGAGAAGCGTCCGCGTGTCCATGACGTTCACCTTCGCATATTGAGAATACCGAAAAGGCTGAAGGACTGGCGGTCGTGCTGCCGATCCTCGGCCCTGGCATGTTTGCCGCAAGGTCGTAGAGCCGCCGGCTGCCCCAGACCGTCGAAAGCAATCAGGCCCTGCCGTGACGCGGCGGCGGGAGTGTCGGTGGGTCAGAAGGCCGGATAGCTGAACCGCGCCTGGCGCGCGTCCGTCGTCAGGTTGCGGAAATCCTTGCCGCTGACATGCACAAGCGTCTTGTGGTCGCCGCCCTCGAAATAGATATCGGCGGCATCACGCAGGCTTTCGTCCAGAATGACTGGCACATCATAAGCCGCACCGATCGGCGGTATGGCGCCGATGTCGCAATCGTCAAAGAGCGATACCACTTCGTCTTCGGAAGCGAGGCCGAGGCGTTTGTCCATAACGTCCTGCAGCTTGCCGAGTTCGATTCTGTGGGTGCTTGGGACCACGGCCAGCGCATAACCGAGTTCGTGGTGAACGACCACGGACTTCGCCATGATGCTGCCGGGCACGTGCGCGGCAATGGCGGCCTGCCTGCTGGTGGCAGTTCGATGATGCCCAACGGTATCGTAGGAGATGCCCTTGCGGTCGATAAAGTTTCTCAGTCTGTTTGCTATCGTCATTGTCCGCGTCCTTTGCTTGAGTTCACGGCGCATACGCCAGATCAAAATGGGCCGGCGGCCTGTAGTTTCAAGGCATCGGAGCCGGCCGTCCCCGGCTGCTCATGCCGCGGCTGGACCCCGTATCGGGTGTCAGGGGCCAGGCCCGAAAAACGCGATTCGGGTCAGCAGCGTATAGTCGGACTCGAAGACCATCATCGCCACGAAAACCAGCACCAGTATCGGCGGCAGGATGATTGCATACATCATCGCCAGCCGCTCCCAGGCCATGTGCATGAAGACGGCGACGATCAGTCCTGCCTTGAGCATCATGAAGATCAGGATCAGCGACCACCTGAGATAGCCGTGAAGGCCGAAATAGTCGACCAGATAGGAGCAGGTGCTGAGAATGAACAGCCACGCCCAGACGACCAGATAGAGCTTGATCGGGTGCTCCTGATGCGTCTCTGCCTTGGCGACGATCGCCGCATCATGGGGATGCAGTGCGTGTTGTCCGAGACCGTTTGCGGTTGCTTCAGCCATGTCTGCCTCTCAACAAAGCCTGCCTTCTCACCAAAGATAAAAGAAGGCGAAGATGAACACCCAGACCAGGTCGACGAAGTGCCAGTAGAGCCCCATGATCTCGACGTTCTCGTAGCGGCCCCTGCGGCTGGTGAAAAAGCCGGGCCGGCCGGTGTCGAAGTCACCACGCCAGACTTTTCTCGCCACGATGATCAGGAAGATCACCCCGATGGTCACGTGAGTGCCGTGGAAGCCGGTGATCATGAAAAAGCACGAGCCGAATTGCGCGGCTCCCCATGGATTGCCCCACGGCCGGACCCCTTCGGTGATCAGCTTGGTCCATTCGAAGGCCTGCATGCCGACGAAGGTCGCGCCGAGCGCGGCGGTCAAAAGCATCAGGATCGCGGTTTTGCGACGATCGCGGCGATAGCCGAAATTGACCGCCATGGCCATGGTTCCGCTGCTCGAGATGAGAACGAATGTCATGATGGCGATCAGAATCAGCGGGATCTCCGAGCCGCCGATGCGCAAGGCGAAGACCTCGCTGGGATTCGGCCACGGCACGCGCGTGGAGATCCGCGCCGTCATATAGGAAAGCAGGAAGCAACCGAAAATGAAGGTGTCGCTGAGCAGGAAGATCCACATCATGGCCTTGCCCCAGGACACGTTCTTGAACGCGCGCTGATCCGAGGCCCAGTCGGCGGCGATCCCGCGCAAGCCCCGGGGGCGATCCATCTGGCTGGTATGCGTCAGTGTGGTCTCGGCCATCGCCAGTCTCCTAGGTCAGCAGCCGTTGGCAAATGCTCACGAACGTCGCCGCCCAACCGGCCAGGACGGCGAAGATGCATAGCCAGACGAAAAGCAGGAAATGCCAATACATGGCGCACAACTCGACACTGAGGCGCAGCCGCTCCCGCCGCATTCCGTTCCAGGCGCCGGCGCTCGTCCTGCCAAGGCCGACCAGCCCGCCCAATATGTGCAGGCCATGCATCGCCGTGATCAGATAAAAGAAGCTGTTGGCCGGGTTGGAGGCCAACAGGTAGCCGTCCTCGGTCAGCTGCCGCCATGCAATCAACTGGCCGGCGAGGAAGGCGAGAGCGGTCAGTCCCGCCGTTGCAAGACCGAGCCTTACCATGTCCACCTGGCCTCTGCGCGCGGCGACCACCGCACATTGCAGCGCGACGCTGCTCAGCGCCAGCACGCCGGTGTTGAGCCAAAGCAGGCGCGGCAGCGGCAGCGGCCGCCAGTCCGACAGGCCCATGCGCATGAAATAGGCGCTGGTGAATAGCGAGAACAGGCAGCCGACGACGGCGAGGAAGACGCCGAGGCCGATCTTGGCGGTGGGCAGGGACGACCGGTCGAAGCCGACGACATCCCCGGCCACGCCTTGCTCCAGCCAGGGCTTCGCCGTCAACCGCTGGTGCGAAAGCCACCAACCGGCAAAGCCGGCGATCACCAACAGGAAGACCAGGATGACGCTCATGCCGGCTCCCTGGAGGGGCCGAAGGAGCCCGGCACGTTCTGCGGGATGAAGTCCTCCTTGGCACCCGGCACGCTGTAATCGTAGGCCCAACGATAGACGATCGGCAGTTCCTTGCCGAAATTGCCGTGCGCCGGCGGCGTCTCAGGCGTTTGCCATTCGAGCGTCGTTGCCCGCCACGGATTGCCGCCGGCCTCACGGCCATGGCGGATGCTCCAGATCAGGTTGAACAGGAACACCATCTGGGCGAAGCCGACGATGAAGGCCATGATGCTGATGAACGAGTTCAGATGGTGGGCCGATTCCGTCATGATATTCATGTCGGTCAGTTCGGCGTAACGCCGCGGAACGCCCATCAGGCCGAGATAGTGCATGGGGAAGAAGATCAGGTAGGCGCCGAGGAAGGTGATCCAGAAATGGAAGCGGCCGAGTGTCTCGTCCAGCATCCGTCCGGTGACCTTCGGATACCAGTGATAGATCGCGCCGAAGATCACCAGGATCGGCGCGACGCCCATGACCATGTGGAAATGTGCGACGACGAACATCGTGTCCGACAGCGGCACGTCGACGACGACGTTGCCGAGGAACAAGCCCGTCAGGCCGCCATTGACGAAGGTGACGATGAAGGCGAGCGCGAACAGCATCGGTATGGTGAGGTGGATGTCGCCGCGCCACAACGTCAGCACCCAGTTATAGACCTTGATCGCGGTCGGCACCGCAATGATCAACGTCGTGGTGGCAAAGAAGAAGCCGAAATAAGGATTCATGCCGCTGACATACATGTGGTGCGCCCAGACCACGAAGCTCAGCGCGCCGATGGCGATGATGGCCCAGACCATCATGCGATAGCCGAAGATGTTCTTGCGCGCATGTGTGCTGATCAGGTCGGACACGATGCCGAAGGCCGGCAGCGCCACGATGTAGACTTCCGGGTGGCCGAAGAACCAGAACAGATGCTGGAACAGGATCGGGCTGCCGCCATTGTGTTGCAGTTGCTCGCCCATCTCGACGATTGCCGGCATGAAGAAGGAAGTGCCGAGCAGGCGGTCGAGCAGCATCATCACACAAGCAACGAACAGTGCCGGGAAGGCCAGAAGCGCCATGACCGTGGCGGTGAAGATGCCCCAGACGGTGAGCGGCAGGCGCATCAAGGTCATGCCGCGGGTGCGGCCTTGCAGCACCGTCACCACGTAATTCAGGCCACCCATGGTAAAGCCGATGATGAACAGGATGAGCGAAGAGAGCATCAGGATGATGCCCCAGTCCTGGCCGCCCGGCGTGCCAGTCATGATCGCCTGCGGCGGGTAGAGCGTCCAGCCGGCGCCTGTCGGCCCGCCCGGCGCGAAGAAGCTCGACACCAGGACCAGTACGGCGAGCAGATAGACCCAATAGCTCAGCATATTGACATAGGGAAAGACCATGTCGCGGGCGCCGACCATCAGCGGAATGAGGTAATTGCCGAAGCCGCCAAGGAAGAGCGCGGTGAGCAAATAGATCACCATAATCATGCCGTGCATGGTGATGAACTGATAGTAGGCCTCCGGAGTGATGAAATCGAACGTGCCGGGGAAGCCGAGCTGCAGGCGCATCAGCCAGGACAGCATCAGCGCGACGAGGCCTATAGCCATGGCCGTCGCCGAATACTGGACTGCTATGACCTTGGCGTCCTGTGAAAAGACGTATTTCGTCCACCAGCTGTGCGGATGGTAGAGCTCCATCTCCGCGACTTCGGCGGGTGGAACGGCATCTGCGGGTGTGACGTCGACCATGGGAGCACCTCCGCGCCCTGTTCAGCGGGCCTCGAGCGTTTCGAGTTTTGCCGCGACGTCCAAACTGGACGCCATCGTCTTTTCCGACGGTTGGTTCGCCGAGCCCGTTTGCTTGGGCGCGGACAATTGCGCAAAGGTCTGCTGCTGGCCGAGCCAGGCCAGATAGTCCTGCTCGGTGTCGACCATGACCACGCCATGCATCAGCGGATGTCCCTGGCCGCACAGCTCGGCGCACAAGACCTGAAAGGTTCCGGTCCGCGTTGGCGTGAACCAGAAATATGTGACCGATCCCGGAATCATATCCATCTTGGCGCGGAATTCCGGGATGTAGAAATCGTGCAGCACGTCGATCGAGCGCAACAGCACCTTGACCGGCTTGCCGACCGGCAGGTGCAGGTCCGCCGCCTCGACTACGATATCGTCCTGGCCGTTCGGGTCGCCGGCTACGATGCCGAGCGGGTTTTCAGCCGAGACGACGCGGGTGTCGGAGGTGCCGAGCTTGCCGTCCTTGCCGGGCAGGCGGTAGCTCCATTGCCATTGCTGGGCGACAACCTCGATATTGGCGGCCTCGCTGGGAACGTTGACGAAGCGGCTCCAGACGAAGAGGCCGGGAACCAGCAAGGCGGTGACACCGGCCGCCGTTGCGATCATCAGCCACGATTCGAGCCGCCTGTTCTCCGGTTGATATGCCGCGCGATTGCCTTCCCGATGCCGGAAGCGGAAGACACAATAAGCCATAAAGAGCACGACAGCGGCAAAGACGATGCCGGTGATCCAAAAGCTTATGATGATGGTGTTGTCGATGTAGTCCCAATTCGAGGCGATCGGCGTCCACCACCATGGGCTCAGGAGGTGGAACAGCACCGAGCCCACAACGATCAAAACGAGTACAAGCACAATGGCCATGTCCCGTCCTCCCGGTATTTCACGGGAGCGCGAAGCATGCCGGGGAAATACCAAGTCCCATCATGCTTGATTTCCTGCTGAAATTCCAGAGCCGACTATCTGATGAGGAGACGATGTCCCGGCAATCCAGAAATGCCGGGCAAACGCCTCAGATCAGCAGCAGACCTTTCATCGAGGCGTTGCCCTTGCGGCCGATGATGATGTGGTCGTGCACGGCGATGCCGAGCGGCTTGGCCGTATCGATGATCTGCTTGGTCATCTCGATGTCCGCGCGGGAAGGTGTGGGATCTCCCGAAGGATGGTTGTGCACCAGGATGACGGCGCTGGCTGAGAGCTCGAGCGCGCGCTTGACCACCTCGCGCGGATAGACCGGCGTGTGGTCGACGGTGCCGGTCTGCTGCACCTCGTCGGCGATCAGCCCGTTCTTCTTGTCGAGGAACAGGACGCGGAACTGTTCGCGAGCCTCGAAGGCCATGGCGGAGCGGCAATAGTCGAGCAGTTGCGTCCAGTTGGACAGGACTTCACGGCCGCGGATCTCGCCGCGCGCCATGCGCTGTGCCGTCGCGGCGATGACCTTGAGATCGGTCGCGACGACCGGTCCGATGCCTTTGACTTCTTCAAGCAGGGATGCCGGCGCGCCGAGCACTTCGGCCAGCGAGCCGAAGCGGGCGATGAGCGCCTTGGCGATGGGCTTGGTGTCGACGCGCGGGATCAGCCGGAAGAGCAGCAGCTCGAGCAGTTCATAGTCGGGCAGGGCGTCCGGTCCGCCGGCGGCAAAGCGTTCGCGCAGACGGTCGCGATGGCCATGATAGTGCGGTTTCTCGGCAGGTGCCGCCTTCTTTTGCACTGCCTCAGGCGGTTCGATCCAGCCTTCGGAAAAGAATGCCCGCTCGTCCTCGACTTTGCCCATGGTCCGCCCGCTCCCCTCAGGCTTAGGTCGAAGTGCTACGCCGGCAGGCCGGGGCGGTCGAGCTTTTTCGGCGACAGCGTGAAGATCTCGCAGCCGGTGTCGGTGACCCCGATCGTGTGCTCATACTGCGCCGACAGCGAGCGGTCGCGCGTGACCGCCGTCCAGCCGTCCGACAGCACCTTCACATGCGGCCGGCCGAGATTGATCATCGGCTCGACGGTAAAGATCATGCCCGGCCGCATCTCGACGCCTTCGTTGACGGTGCCGTAATGCAGGATGTTCGGCGCGTCGTGGAAAAGCTGGCCGACGCCGTGGCCGCAGAAGTCGCGGACCACCGAGCAGCGCTCCGCCTCGGCATAGGTCTGGATCGCGGCGCCGATGGCGCCGGTGCGGGCGCCGGGCTTGATCGCGGCTATGCCGCGCATCAGGCACTCATAGGTCACTTCGAGCAGGCGCTCGGCGGCGCGCTTGATCGTGCCCACCGGATACATGCGCGAGGAATCGCCGTGCCAGCCGTCGAGGATGTAGGTGACGTCGATGTTGACGATGTCGCCTTCCTTCAACGGCTTGTTGTCGGGAATGCCGTGGCAGACAACATGGTTGATCGAGGTGCAGGACGATTTGGTGTAGCCGCGATAATTGAGCGTTGCCGGCAGCGCACCATGGTCCATGCCGAATTCGAAGACGAAGCGGTCGATTGTTTCCGTGGTCACGCCGGGCTTCACGATCGGCACAAGCTCGTCGAGGCAGCGCGCGGTGAGGTCGCAGGCCTTGCGCATGCCGGCGAAGCCTTCCTCACCATAGAGGCGGATCTGGCCGGTATTTCGAAGGGGCGCGGTGGAGGCGTCGAGATAAGTAACCATTTTGTCCGTTTGCCGGCGTGGGCTTCAAAGGAGCCGAATGCGAAAATCTGCTCCAGATTTGGCACCGCAAGCCGCAAGGTTCAAGGACGAAGTGCGGTTGCCGCGCCCATTGCGGCCGTCCCCTGGCCATTTCCATGGTTAGGTCGGTCCTGATGTTCGGAGGAAGGAACGGCGGCGATCGTGCTCGGCGCCATCCTCGCGCTGCCGTCCCCCTATCTGCTGACGGTGGTTACCCGCATGGCCTATGACGCGAAGGAGAATCCGGCCAACCAGTAGCGGCAAGGGCCTGATCCAGGCACCCGCGAACCGGTCCTTCACCGCACTGAGGTCACATTTGCGAGTCAGAAGGCCGCAAAAGCAACTTTTCACATCGAACGGCGTTGCTCTCGGCTGCGCCCAGTTCGGGAGACAGGGAATGGACAGACTGCAATTCGAAGTGCCGGTGCGCATCACGCGCGCGCCCGGCCTGCCGGTCGAAGAAATCTACAGCGTCGAGCAGGCGCTCGATTTCCTGCAGGATTGGCCGAAGCGCCGGCAAGGCAAGGTCTATGAAGCCGCGTTCAATGCCTGCTTCGGGGCGACGGTCGACGTGGCCAGCGCCGAGGAAGCCTGCCGCGCGTTCGCAGCCTTCTGCCGCGTCAGCGGATTGCTGGCGAGAGACGCGATGTTTCCCGGCAAGCGTGGCAGCGGGGCAGGGACCTATCGCGAAGCGCGAGCGTAGATTTCGATCGGTTCAGCCGCCGAACGACACGCCCCGATAGCGCATACCCACCTGCACGCCGCGCACGATCACGCGCGAAAGGATTTCCATATCCAGCGGCATTTGCGGACGCCACACGTCGAGCAGGAGAGCGACGCGCGGCTGATCCGAGTTGTTCATGACCTCGTGCTCGAACGTGTCGTCCCACAGCAAGCATTCGCCGTCGGCGATGCGTCTCTCCTCGCGATTGATCATCATGATCGTTGCCGGACGGCCGTCCGGCTGCTTGGGGATGACCAGGCCGAGATGGAACCGCATGATGCCGCGAAAAGGTCCGCGGTGCGGCGGGATGTGCTTGCGCGGGGCGAGGAACGAGACGGCGGCCGATTTGACCTCGGGGTACTCCGAAAGCAGCCGGCTCAGGACCGGCATGCGCGCGAGGTTTTCCGGGATCGTCATGTCATAGGCCTTGAGCACGAACATGCGCCAGTCGAGACCGTCATTGGCCGAGATATTGGCCTGTTCCGGCATGATGTCGTGGAAGCGCGGCGCCTGGTTCAGCTTCGCCGCCAGCGCCTCATCGCGGATATCGCGCCAGGCGGCGGTGAACTTCGCGGCATTGGGAAAATGCGTGCCGGCATCAAGAATGGCCGGGGCATCTATGCGTTTTTCATAAATACGGCGGACCAGATTGGTTCCGAGATCGTAGGCGCCTGACATCTCATTACCTCAACGACGCTGTTATATAGTGGGATATTGCTTGCGGCCACCGCTCACGGAGATTTGCTCGGGCCGTCAACACGGAGATGGACATCGCAGGCCGCCATGCCAAAATCGAAACGATGTCGGCCTCGCTCGCTGCATCGTGACAGCGCGACTGTTGCGGAACTGCGTCACAACATGCGGATTTGGCGATACGATGTTTGCCAGGACGCCACCATGCCCGTAGGCAAGATTTTGCCTTGCGCGGCAGCCATGCTCACTGCTGCTTCAAATTTCGCGCGCCCGGTCCGACACGCGCAAGATGACGTGTGAACAGACGCAGGCACTGATCCAGAGCCAGCACGCTGCGGTGCTGAGCACGGGACCGAATACCTATGATCGTGATGTCCGCCGATTCGGCAATGAGTGCGATGCGCCTGACGTGCCGATGGTCGACTATGTTCCGACCGGCGACGGCCGGTGCATGGTTTACCGGTGCGAAGAGCCGGCTCCAATGGTTCCGGATTGACCGGAGGCCTGTGACGCTCTCCCGGCTTTTCACGGGAGCCTCAGACACTGGCCGATGCGGCTTACTTGACCTTTTGTATCTCCGGTTGAATCTCCGGGCTCGGCGTCTGATCAGTTGCCGGGGCCGGCGTGCAATCCGGGCCCTTGCAGTCCAGCACGGGATCGTCGGCCGGAGGAAGACAATTTTGCCCCTGGCAATGGACTGCTGGCGGCTGCGGCGTTGCTTGGCTATTCGGCTGGGCAGGCTGATCGTCTGCGTGAACGGGCGGCACGCCTGGCAGGCCGGTCATTGCCGCGCATAAGAGCGCTGTCCGAAGCATCTTCATTCCCGCCTCCACGGCTGAGAGCGGAGGGAATTTTACACTTTCGGGTCGAGGACGGCATCCTGTCGTCCGCGAACGGCGTTAACAGCGCGTTTCCGCTTGCGTCCTGCCTTGTTACCGACAAGGCACGACACTGGCCCGCCATTCAGGCCGGGCGTGGTTCGTGGACGCTGCTGCCGGTTTCGCCGGCGCTCAGCTGCGAGAGCAGCTCCAGAACCATTTCCCGCAGCCAGCGGTGCGTGGGATCGGTTGTGTTGCGTTTGTGCCAGACGATGCAGATGAGGGCAGGATCGATCGGCATGGGCGGACTGTAGATCGCCAGCCCCAAGCGAGATGCTACCCTGCGCGCGAGCTGTTCCGGAACGAGCGCGACCAGATCGCTTCCTGCCACTGCGTTACAGACGCCGCCGAACACCGGCATCGTCATGGCCACCCGCCGTTCGCGCCCCATCCGGGCCAGCGCCGCGTCGCCCATGGCCTTGAGCTTGCCCTCGGGCGAGAAGACGACGTGGCCGAGGTCGCAGAAAAGGTCGATCGGAATGACGTCTCCGGGGCTCACCTTCGCCCGCTCGAGCCTTGGGTGCCCAGCGCGGGCGATCGTCACGAATGTCGACCGGAAGGCAGGAAGATAGTCGATCCAGCTGGGGAAATCGACCTTGGGAACGAGGGCAAGGTCGATACCGTGCTTTTCGAGCGTGCCGACATAGTCGTCGGGCACAAGATCCACCAGTTGGACCAATATCTTGGGAGCGTGGCGTGAGATTGCATTGGCCAGGGCAGGCATCAGCATCTCGGCAAAGAAATCCGAACCTGCGATCTTGAAGTTTTGCTCGGCTTCGGCCGGATTGAAGCTGCCAGGCCCGCCAAGCAGCGCCGACAATTCGTCGAGGATGCGGCGAAGCGGAAGCTCGAGGTTGCGGGCGTATTGTGTCGGCACGATGTGCTGTCCCTGGCGCACGAACAGCGGATCGCCGAGAAAATTCCGAAGTCGTCCCAGGCTGGCCGATATCGCCGGTTGCGACAGGCCGATGCGTTCTCCGGCCTTTACGGTCGATTGCTCGCGCAACAGCGCGTCGAGTACCCGCAGGAGATTGAGGTCGAAGCTCGATAAATTCATTCGCCGAATATATTTTATAATAGCTATCGATTTCAATTATGAAATCGGTTCTGGCAATTTCCCTGCATTGAAAATGGCGTCGGATCATGGGAGGTTTCGGTGGCCGTTGCTTCAGTACCCTACAGCGTCCAGTGGCTTGGCACGTCCTACCGGATTTGCCTTACGGCGGAGCAAACGGCCTCGCGGCTCGGAATGTTCGAAAGCCTCGATCAGCCCGGTTATGGTCCTCCGCGCCATGTCCACAATAGCGAGGACGAAACCTTCCAGATCCAGTCCGGCGAAGTAGAGTTCTGGATGAACGGTCAAACGCGCATAGTCGGCCCGGGCGGTGTCGTGCACGTTGCGCGCGGAATCGAGCATGCATTCCGGGTGATTGGCGATCGACCCGCCAGAATGCTCACCGTCATGACGCCCGGCGGCTTCGAAGGCTTCTTCGCGGAGATGGCGAAACACAGGTGCCGAATCCCCGACGACATGGATCAGATCGCGGCCATTGGGGCGCGTTTCGGTCTGACCTTCACAGGCCCGCCCCTGGACGCGGCCTGAAACGGCAAGAGGACGAACCGCCTTCGGGTCCTTCATCGAGACCGAAGCGTCGACCGGAAACAACCGACTGAAGAAACTGGTACGCCCAAGGGGAATCGAACCCCTGTTACCGCCGTGAAAGGGCGGTGTCCTAACCGCTAGACGATGGGCGCGCTCAGACGAAGCGGCTTATAATTGCGTTGTTGCCAACCGGCAACCCATCTGCAGCCACATGCGGCAACTTTTTTCAAAGGCGGCAAAGGCGCTCCGCCGATGCACTAGGCGTGGTTTCCGACTCCACTTGATCGTGCACCTCGGAGATTGGCTGGAAGGCCTCTCGCGGTCGTCATTCTATGGCGGAGCAAGGAGCGCAGCGACGCGCGCAGACCATGGAATCCATTCCGTGAGGCTGACGTGCCGCAACGGTGCAGAACCTGCGAGGCTGCACTCCGCGAGCAAGGTCACGGAATGGATCCTCGGGTCTGCGCGTCCGCTTCGCTCCCGCTCCGCCCGTGGATGACGAAGCGACGGATGCCTCGGCCAATCGCCAACGTCTGTGATGGCGTTGGCGGCGATCGGCTTTCAACCGATCAAACATGCCATGCCCACGAGACCAAGCCGAACGTGTCAGCCGTCCTCGCCGCCGCCGCTGCGCCTGCGGCAGCGCCAGTTCCAGTCGCGCTCGGGGCCGACGTCGATATGGACGGATTCGGTGTGGCAGTAGGTGCCGACGCCGCCGCGGCCGGGCATCGAGCGGACGTAGCTCGCCAGTTCCCATTTCGACACGCCGGGCAACTGGATGTCGGCGGCGGCGCAATACATGTGCAGCGAGTTCTTGGCGCCGTTGGCGCGACGGTTGCGCGAGGGATCGCGATAGCCGGAGGTGACGATCATCTTGCGGCCGAAATGGCCCTCGATCGTCTTCAGCACCCGCACCAGCGACGGCTTGAGGCAGGCGACGTCGACGCTTTCGTTCTGCTTCAAAAGGCCGTTGGGCGCGAGCCTGGCCAAGCCGGCGGCCGACGCCACCTGGTAGGAACCGCCGCCGCCCTCGTCCTCGTTGAGGTCGACGTCGCTCTCGTCGTCGATGCCGGATTTGCGCTTGATCTCGAACAGCGCCGTCTGGCGCACGCCGGGAAGAGCGTCGGCGCCCGTGATGTGATTGCTCGGATTGTCGAGCGAGGCCAGTTGCACCGGCTTCTCGGCCGGGGTCGCCGAGGCCAGCGTCACGATCGGCTTGGCCGGCGGCGGCGTGGCCTTGGCCTGCTCGGCGGGCTGGTCGCCGGAGCGCGCATTGTTGATCAGGGGGGCGGGCGCGGCCGAAGCCGGCGTGGTGCTGAACAGCGAGGCGAACAGGCTTTTCTTCGGCGCGGCGATCTGCGGCTGCACCGGCTCGGCCGCGGTCACATAGACGCCGTTGCTCATGGCCTGCGTGGTCGCCTGCGCCTTCGACGCGACGGTGGCGGCATCGCCGGCGGCGACCCGCTTGGCGACGCCTAGTGTCTGTTCCGCCGTTTGCGCCTGCTGAACCAGCGGTTGCGGCGTGCTCCCGGCAATCGCCTGGGCGCCGGCAGGGATGACGATGGGGAAGGTGCCGTCCGGCCGCGTCTCCGGCACGTAGGCGACCTTCTCGGGCAAAGGCGCATCGCCCTCGCTCATCACGGTCGACGTCGCTTCGGCCGGCGCCGATGCCTGCAGGGACGAATCGGCCGAAGTCGCGGTCTTGGCGCTGGATGTCGCGCTCATTTCGCCGGCGGTTGAATTGTAGGCGGGCGAAACGACCGACATCGTCGGGTCGCCGGTCGATGTGCAGGAGGCCAGAAGCACGGAGAAAAGCGCTGCCGCAATGCTGCAGCTTCCCCTTCGTGCAAGACGCCAACCTGCTGGTTTCAAAACAAATTCCCCCTCGATATCCGGTCGGTTCGTCATCGCCGCGCCACTCCAGTACCGCGCCGCGATAACCCTCCTGTTCCCAACCGGAAACGGGACGTGTGTCGAATCTGCAAGCCTCGGAATTATTCTGCGTCGGAAGGTGATTTGAGGCCGCCGAACGATTGACGCCACCATTTCGCCCTGTTTTGGCGGCCCGTCAACTCACCACACATTACAGCCCGTTACACACGTACCTTGACATAGGTGCCCGGCGCATCTCCCAAGGTTTTCATACGCTTGCCGGGTTTGCGGGCGGGTACGCGGATGTCGTCCTGGGCCTCGATCCAGTGCTGCCAGTGCGTCCACCAGGAACCAGGATGCTCGTGCGCCGCGGCAAGCCACGCGTTGAAATCGCCTACCGGCTTGCCGCCGGTCCAGTACTGATATTTCCTGGCGGCAGGTGGGTTGACGACGCCGGCGATGTGACCGGATCCCGCCATGACATACTCGACGTCGCCGCCGAAAAACTGCGACCCCAAGAACACCGAAAGCGCCGGCGCGATGTGGTCTTCCTTCGTGGCCAGGTTGTAGACGGGGATGGTGATGTCGGCCAGAGAGACCGTGCGACCGGCAAGCTCCATTGTGCCGCGCGAGAGATTGTTCTCGAGATAGCAGTTGCGCAGGTAGAACGAGTGATTGGCCGCCGCCATGCGCGTGGAATCGGAATTCCAGTAGAGCAGGTCGAAGGGCAGGGGCTCCTTGCCGCGCATGTAGTTGTTGACGACATAGGGCCAGATCAGGTCGCCCGAGCGCAGCATGTTGAAGGCGGTGGCCATCTTGGTGCCGTCGAGATAACCCTTCTCGCCCATCGAGCGCTCGACCGCGGCGACCTGGTCCTCGTCGACAAACACCTTGAGGTCGCCGGCATAGGTGAAGTCGACCTGGGTGGTGAAGAAGGTGGCCGATTTGATGCGGTGGTCGCCTTCCTGCGCCAACAGCGCCAGTGCGGCAGCCAGGAGCGTGCCGCCGACGCAGTAACCGATGGCGTTGACCTCCTTCTCGCCGGAGGCCTTCTCCACCATGTCGAGGCCGAATTGCAGGCCTTCGCGGATATAGGCCTCCCAGCCCTTGGCGCCGTGACGCTCGTCGGGATTGATCCAGGAGATGACGAAGACGGTGTGGCCCTGCTCGATCGCCCAGCGGATGAAGGACTTTTGCGGGTTGAGGTCGAGAATATAGAATTTGTTGATCCATGGCGGGCAGATCAGCAGCGGCCGTTTCAGCACCGTCTCGGTTACCGGGTCGTATTGGATGATCTCTGCGACATCGCTGCGGCCGATGACCTTGCCGGGCGTGGTGGCGATGTTCTTGCCGATCTCGAAGGGCGTGTAGTCGGCCTGGCGCAGCTTCAGGTCGCCCCGGCCCGCGGCGATGTCCTCGGCCAGCATCTTCACGCCGCGCACCAGGTTCTCGCCGTTCGAGGCCATGGTCTCGCGGAACAGCTCGGGATTGGTCAGGATGAAGTTCGACGGCGCGATCGCGTTCGACACCTGCTTGACGTAGAAGCCCGCCTTGTGGCGGGTGTGTTCGTCCAGGCCCTCGGCATGCTCGACAAGCTCGTTCGCCCAGCGCGAGGTGACGAGATAGGCCTGCTTGAGGAAGTCGAAGAAGGCATTGCGGCCCCATTCGGGGTCCTGGAAGCGCTTGTCGCCGCGCTCGGGCTGAACCGCGTCCTGTGGCGCTTCGGCGTTCGGATTGACCTTCTGGATGGCGTTCGCCCAGACGGTCATATAGCCGGCAAACAGCCGCGTCTGCGCTTCGAGCGCGCGTTGCGGGTCGCCCAGCCAGTATTCCGAAAGCTTTGAGAAGGTCTTGACCATGTCGACGACGGGTTCGGCGACATGGTCGCGCACTTCGCCTTTCTCGCGCGGTTCGGCCCAGGCGGAAGCCGCCTTGCCGGCCTGCTCGACCATGCGCGCCATGTTCAGGGCGAAGCGCTCGGGATCCTTCACGAGATATTGCTCGATGGCCGAAGGTCCGCCATTTTCCGCTTTGTCCGAATCGTCAGGTTTGGACATGGTTCGCGGGGTTCCTCCCGGAGCGTTTTCTTGACATATTACCATGGGACATCTGACCGGGTCCAATTCGCTCTAACCCGGCTGCCAGGAAAACAATATGACGATTAATGTCGGCGGGACTTTTTTTCTCAAGCCGGGTTCGATTTGCCGCATGGCGCTGATGGCGGGGCTGGTCGGCATGCTGCTGCCCGCTGCCGGCTGCACGAGCACCAGCACGAACAATGCGCCGACGGCGTTAACGGAAGGTCCTAAGGACACCGGTTCCTATCCGAACCTCAACATCCCGCCGCAGGTGGCCGCCAAGCAGCTCACCAAGGAAGAGACCGCGGCGAACCTCGCCCAACTCAAGGCCGAGGAGCAGACGCAGATTGCCAAGGGCAGCGGCGTCAAGGCGCCGGCGAATTCGGCCGCGCTCAACACTTTGGCCAAGACGCATGGCGCCGACACGCTGAAGCAGATCGAGGGCAAATGCGACCCCGCCCTCGACCCTAGCTGCAATTAGGTCTATATCGCGCGCCGAAACTCTGATGGTCTGGAACTGAAATGGAAGAATTTCACAAGGTCCGCCGGCTTCCGCCTTACGTGTTCGAGCAGGTCAACCGGCTGAAGGCCAGCGCCCGTTCGCGCGGCGCCGACATCATCGACCTTGGCATGGGCAATCCGGACCTGCCGACGCCGAAAGCCATCGTCGACAAATTGTGCGAAGTGGTGCGCGATCCGCGCACGCATCGCTACTCCGCCTCGCGCGGCATTCCGGGTCTGCGCCGCGCCCAGGCGAATTATTATCTGCGCCGCTTCGGCGTGAAGCTCAATCCCGACACGCAGGTGGTGGCGACGCTGGGCTCGAAGGAGGGCTTCGCCAACATGGCGCAGGCGATCACCGCGCCCGGCGACGTGATCCTGTGCCCCAATCCGACCTATCCGATCCACGCCTTCGGTTTCATCATGTCGGGCGGGGTGATCCGCTCGCTGCAGGTCGAGCCCGATGACGGTTTCATCCCTGCGGTCGAGCGCGGCATCCGCCACTCGATCCCGAAGCCGCTGGCGCTGATCCTCAATTATCCGTCGAACCCGACGGCGCTGGTCGCCTCGCTCGATTTCTACAAGGACGTGGTGGCATTCGCGAAGAAGAACGACATCATCATCTTGTCGGATCTCGCCTATTCGGAAATCTATTTCGACGGCAATCCGCCGCCGTCGGTGCTGCAGGTGCCGGGCGCGATGGATGTCTGCGTCGAGTTCACTTCGATGTCGAAGACCTTTTCCATGCCCGGGTGGCGCATGGGCTTCGCGGTCGGCAACGAGCGGCTGATTTCGGCGCTGACGCGGGTGAAGTCCTACCTCGACTATGGCGCGTTCACACCGATCCAGGTTGCGGCGGCGCATGCGCTGAACGGCGACGGCGCCGAGATCGAGGAGGTGCGCGAGGTCTACCACAAGCGGCGCGACGTGATGGTCGATTCCTTCGGCCGCGCCGGCTGGACCATTCCTGCGCCGGCGGCCTCGATGTTCGCCTGGGCGCCGATTCCGGAACCGTTCCGCCATCTCGGCTCGCTGGAATTCTCCAAGCTGCTCATCGAGCATGCGGATGTCGCGGTGGCGCCGGGCGTCGGCTTCGGCGAGCATGGCGACGATTATGTGCGCCTGGCGCTGGTCGAGAACGAGCACCGGATTCGCCAGGCCGCGCGCAACATCAAGAAGTTCCTCGCGACCACCGCCAAGCAGCCCAACAATGTGGTGCCTTTAGCCGCTCATCGTTGAGTTGCCTGACATTTTTTGCACCTGACATTTTTTGCAAGTTGAGGGGCCTCTCCGGACATGGCTGAAGCGTTGCGTATTGGAATTGCCGGCCTGGGCACGGTGGGCGCCTCGGTGGCGCGCGTGCTGCGCGACAAGGCGGCCGAGCTTACCCGGCAGTGCGGTCGCGACATCGTTGTGACCGCCGTTTCGGCTCGCGATCCGAAACGCGACCGAGGCATCGATCTCAGCGTCGCGAAATGGTTCGACGATCCGGTCAAGCTGGCCGAGAAGGCCGATATCGACGTCTTCGTCGAGCTGATCGGCGGCGATGAGGGGCCGGCACGTCTGTCGGTGAAGGCGGCGCTCGAGGCGGGAAGGCATGTCGTCACCGCCAACAAGGCGCTGCTTGCCAAGCATGGCGTGGCGCTTGCCGAGATCGCCGAGAAGAAGGGTGTGCTGCTCAACTACGAGGCGGCAGTGGCCGGCGGCATCCCGGTTATCAAGACGATGCGCGAGGCGATGGCGGGCAACGCGGTGACCCGTGTCTTCGGCATCCTCAACGGCACCTGCAACTACATCCTGACCCGCATGGAGGCGGAGGGCATCTCCTTCGACGCCTGCCTGAAGGATGCGCAGCGGCTGGGCTACGCCGAGGCCGATCCGACCTTCGACATCGAAGGCCACGACACGGCGCACAAGCTGTCGATCCTGACCAGCCTTGCCTTCGGCACCAGGATCGCTGCCGGCGACATCTACATGGAAGGCATCTCCAACATCACCCAGGCCGACATCCGCGCGGCGGGCGATCTCGGCTACCGCATCAAGCTGCTCGGCGTCGCGCAGCGCACCGACAGCGGGATAGAGCAGCGTGTCCATCCGACCATGGTGCCGACGGCGTCGGTCATCGCGCAGGTGCATGGCGTCACCAACGCGGTGGCGATCGAGACCGATATCCTTGGCGAGCTCCTGCTTTCCGGTCCGGGCGCCGGCGGCAATGCGACCGCTTCGGCGGTCGTCGGCGACATTGCCGACATCGCCAAGAGCCGGCCGGGATTCCAGCATGGCCCGGTCTTCGGCTGGCCGGCGAAGGAACTGAAGCCTTACAAGAAAGCGCAGATGCGCAGCCATGCCGGCGGCTATTTCATCCGGTTGACCGTGCATGACCGCACGGGCGTCTTCGCGGCCATTGCCAAGCGCATGGCCGACAACGACATCTCGCTGGAATCGATCGTCCAGCAGGCTGCCGGCGCGGAAACGCAGGCGCAGAAGACGGTGATCCTCGTTACCCACGAGACGACGGAAGCGGCGGTGCGCAAGGCCGTCGAAGGCATCACCAAGGACGGTCATCTGACCGACAAGCCGCAGGTGATCCGCATCGAGCGGGCGGAATAAGCCAAGTCCGGTTCTGCCTTCAATCGATTGATTTTGCTGTCATTTCAAAAATTGACGGGGCAAGTCTTGCCGTTGTCATGGAGCTTTGCCAGAAGAAGCGCACCTCTGGCGGGAGGTTGAGTTTCACGAGGAATTTCTGTCTATGAACATAGCCCAGGACATCACCGCCGGTCTCGACCGGATCCTTACGATGGAAGTCGTGCGTGTGACCGAGCGGGCCGCCGTCGCGGCGGCAAGGCTGCGCGGGCGCGGCGATGAGAAGGCTGCCGATCAGGTGGCGGTCGACGCCATGCGCCAGGAGCTCAACCGGCTGGCCATCCAAGGCACGGTGGTGATCGGCGAAGGCGAGCGCGACGAGGCGCCGATGCTCTATATCGGCGAGGAGGTCGGCACCGGCAAAGGCCCGGCCGTCGACATCGCGCTCGATCCGCTCGAGGGCACGACGATCTGCGCCAAGAACCTGCCCAACGCACTTGCCGTCATCGCGATTGCGGAAAAGGGCAGCCTGCTGTTCGCGCCCGACGTCTACATGGACAAGATCGCCATCGGCCCCGGCTATCCCGAAGGTCTGATCGACATCGACGCCTCGCCGGCCGAAAACCTCGCCAATCTGGCCAAAGCCAAGGGCGTGGCCGTCTCCGACATCACCGCCTGCATCCTCGACAGGCCGCGCCACGCCAAGCTGATCGACGCCGTGCGCGCCACGGGTGCGGCGATCCGGCTGATCGGCGATGGCGATGTCGCGGGCGTCATCCACACCACCGATCCGGACGAGACCGGCATCGACATCTATCTCGGCACCGGCGGCGCGCCGGAGGGCGTTCTGGCGGCGGCCGCACTTCGCTGCACCGGCGGACAGATGCAGGGCCGGCTGATCCTCGACACGCCGGAGAAGGTGGCGCGCGCGCACAAAATGGGCATTTCCGACCCGAAGCGGATCTATCGCGCCCAAGACATGGCGCGTGGCGACGTGCTGTTCGCGGCGACCGGCGTCACCGACGGCAATTTGCTCGACGGGGTGAAGTTCGGCCGCACCTTCATCACCACGCACACCATCGTACTGCGGTCGTCCTCGCGCACCGTGCGCGAGATCAAGGCGCGTCACCAGGATCTGGATAAGTTCTGATTTGGCTTCGTCCGGGCGCTTTGCCGCAATTCGAGGAAAAACGTTCCACACCTTTCCCCGCATTGCCCGCTTGCCCGCAATTGCTCCGGCCGTCGCATATTGATATCTGCGCAATGATGATGTGCAGACGGCGCGTCGCATGACGGGCGAGAAACGGTTCTTCCTCGATGTCAGGCAGTCGGCGACCGGTGTTTCCTGGGAACACCGGCTGACCGAGCGCCAGGACATGGCCGCCTTGGCCATGGCGCAGGGCCATGGCGTGCCCGACATCGTGGCGCGGGTGCTTGCCGGCCGCGGCGTCAGCGTGGAGCAGACCGAGCGCTTCCTCGATCCAACCATTCGCGAGCTTCTGCCGAATCCAGCATCGCTGACCGACATGGAGAAAGCGGCGGCGAGGCTGGCCGATGCGGTCGTCGCCCACGAAAAAGTGGCGATCTTCGGCGACTACGATGTCGACGGCGCGGCGTCGTCGGCGCTGTTAAAACGCTTTCTCACGCATTTTTCGGTGCCGTCGGAAATCTACATCCCGGACCGCATCTTCGAAGGCTACGGGCCCAATCCGGAAGCGATGCGGGACTTGATCTCGCGCGGCGCGAAGCTGATCGTCACCGTCGACTGCGGCACCAACAGCGCGACCTCGATCGACGCGGCCAGGCAAGCCGGCGCCGATGTCGTGGTGCTCGACCATCACCAGGTCGGCGGTCCGTTGCCAGCGGCGGAGGCCGTGGTCAATCCCAATCGCGAGGACGACCTGTCGGGGCAGGGACATCTGTGCGCCGCCGGCGTCGTCTTCCTGTGCCTGGTGCAGACGGCCAAAGTGCTGCGCGCGAGGCTGCCGGACGCCGCACCGGTCGATCTGCTTTCGATGCTCGATCTGGTGGCGCTGGCGACGGTCTGCGACGTGGTGCCGCTCACCGGCGTCAACCGGGCCTTCGTCGTCAAGGGGCTGCAGGTGTTGCGCCAGCAGAAGAATGAGGGGCTGGCGGCGCTGGCGCGGGTCTCGCGCATCGGCGAGCCGATCAACACTTTCCATCTGTCCTTCCTGATCGGCCCGCGTATCAATGCCGGCGGCCGCATCGGCGATGCCGCGCTCGGCAGCCGGCTTCTGGCCACCGACGATCCTGTCGAGGCGGCAGGCATTGCCGAGACGCTGGACCGGCTGAATCAGGAACGCCAGCAGATGGAGCAGGAGATGCTGGCGCAGGCGCGGGCTGAGGCCGATGCCGAGCTTGCCGGCGGCAACGGCCCGGCAGTCATCGTCACCGCCAGCAACAGCTGGCATCCCGGCATCGTCGGACTGATCGCCTCGCGGCTCAAGGATCATGCGCGCCGGCCGGCTTTTGCCATCGCCTTCAACTCGACCGGCATCGGCACGGGCTCCGGCCGTTCGGTGACCGGCTTCGACCTCGGCCGGCTGGTGCGCGAGGCGGCCGAGGCGGGGCTGATCGTCAAGGGCGGCGGCCACGCGATGGCCGCCGGCATCACCGTCGAGCGCGCCAAGCTCGGCGAACTGCGCGCCTTCTTCGAGGAGCGCGCCGCGGCCGACGTGTTCCGGCTGCAGAACGAGGAAAGCCTGGCGATCGACGGCGCCTTGGCCGCCGAGGGCGCCACGATCGCGCTGCTCGACGCGCTGGAGAAAGCCGGGCCGTTCGGGGCCGGGCACATCGCACCGGTGTTCGTGCTGCCGCGCCATCGGCTGGCCGACGCGCGCGCGATCGGCACCAACCACATTCGGGTGGACCTCCAGTCGCAAAGCGGCGGCAATATTCAGGCCATTGCATTTCGCGCCGTCGACACGGCTCTCGGCGAATTCCTGTTTAAAAACAGGGGCAGGACCGTGCATATCGCCGGTTCGTTATCGGGCAACTACTGGAACGGCAACCGCATGGTGCAGTTCCGCATCAGTGATGCGGCCCTGGCTTAAGGTATGTTGATATTCAGGTGAGGCCGGTCTGCAAATGGCGGCTTCCTGCGCTTCCGGTGCTCACGTACGAAAAGTACGCTCCGCTCCGGTTCTCAGAACCCGCCATTTTCGACTCGGCCTGACCTGAATCTCAACACACCTTAGGGCGGTGCCCTACCGGAGTTCACACGAGAACGGACTGCAGCCGGGTCAGTTCGTTGATCTGGGACTTCGTCGCCTGATAGCCGAGGCTGATCGCCTCGTCGGCGCGATGGAATTCCGTCAGGCCGATATGGCTGAGTTTGGGCTGCAGCGACATATCCGGCGGATCGCCGGCCAGCCTGGCCCGCGAAATCCGGTCCTGAATGATGTTGAAAGCCTCGACCATGACGCCGGTGATGCCAAGGCGCGTCTGGTGTGACTGAGGATTGACCTGGCCGGGACGCGGCGCGTCGTTCTCGACAAGCAGCTCGCCGGCGCTGTGCTTGATGACGGCGGCGCGGCCGAACAGGTCGTAATGCAGATTGACCGCAACGACGAGCGGCTGCTCATAGGCGCGGCAGACCGAGACCGGCACCGGATTGACCAGCGCGCCGTCGACCAGCATGCGGCCGTTGCAGGCCACCGGCTCGAAGACGCCCGGCAACGCATAGGAGGCGCGCATGGCGGTGACAAGCGAGCCGCTCGACAGCCAGATTTCATGGCCGGTGCGGATTTCGGACGCGACGGCGACGAAGGGTTTCGCCAGGTCTTCGAAGCGGGCGCCGTCGAGATGCTCGCGCAGGCGCTGATCGAGCCTCATGCCGCCGAACAGGCCGCTGCCGCGAAGATTGAGATCGAGAAGGCCAAAAATGCGCCGCTTGGTCAGGCTTCTGGCGAATTCTTCCAGTTCGTCGAGCTTGCCGGCAAGGTAGCAGCCGCCGACCAGCGCGCCAATCGAGGTGCCGGCGATCATCGATACTTCGATGCCGGCCTCGTCAAGCGCGCGCAACACGCCGATATGGGCCCAGCCCCTGGCGCAGCCGCCGCCGAGCGCCAGCGAGATACCGGCTTTCCCACCTGGCTTCGGGTCGGACGCGCCGCCTGACGATGCGGGGCCGTTGGCCTCCCGAACGTCAGGTCTGCTGCGCAATGACGCCCATTCGAGCATCATGATCTCCCTTGTCCCGTATCCCTTCTATCGCAAGGATATTTGAGAATAGTGAATCTGAGTGGTTTGTGAATATTGAATGGTTCACACCGGCTTCCGATACGTTTGGTCCGTATCGAACAGCGGCCTGCTGCCGTCGCCGGCAAGCGTCGCCTTGCCGTCATTCAGCCCCACCGTCCGATAAAAGCAGGAACGCCGTCCGGTGTGACAGGTTGCGTCGTGGCCCAACACTTTGACGCGCAACCATATCGCGTCTTGGTCACAATCCGTGCGCATCTCGACGATCTGCTGGAAATTGCCCGAGGTTTCGCCCTTCTTCCACAGCGCGTTGCGCGAGCGCGACCAGTAATGGGCAATGCCGGTCTCCAGCGTCAGCGCCAGCGCCTCGGCATTCATATACGCGACCATCAAGAGCATGCCGTCGCCGGCATCGGTGACGACGACGGTGACGAGGCCGGCCGCATCGAAGCGCGGAGAAAGGACGGAGCCTTCCTCCAGCGATTTCTTATCGGATGGGGCTTTGGGGAATTTCGGTGCCGACATCGCCGGTCGATCTTTCCTTCTAGTGGCCGGCGATGGCCGGCGATCAGCCGCCGGCGCGCACCATGGTGACGAAGCGGACCTGCTCCTCCGGCGTGTCCTTGAAGACGCCGGTGAAGGTGGAGGTCAGCGTGGTCGAATCCTGCTTGCGGATGCCGCGCATGGCCATGCACATATGCTCGGCCTCGAGCATGACGGCGACGCCGCGCGGGTTGAGCACATCCTGGATGACGCCTGCGATCTGCGCGGTCATCGCTTCCTGCGTCTGGAGGCGGTGCGCGAAGATGTCGACGACGCGCGCGATCTTCGATAGGCCGACGACCTTGCCGTCAGGCAGATAGCCGACATGCGCCTTGCCGATGATGGGCACCATGTGATGCTCGCAATGCGAATGGAATTTTATGTTCCTGACGATAACGAGATCGTCATAGCCGGCGACTTCCTCGAAGGTGCGGCCAAGCTCGTCGGCCGGGCACATGTCATAGCCGTTGAACATTTCGCGGAAGGCTTTGGTGACGCGCTTGGGCGTGTCGATCAGGCCTTCGCGGTCCGGATTGTCGCCGGTCCAGCGCAAAAGCGTGCGCACGGCGGCTTCGACCTCGGCTTCGCTCGGCCGGTCGGTGACGGGCTTTTCCAAATATTCGGACGGGGGCATAATTTTCTTGATGACGGCATCCATAAAGGCGTCTCCCGTAGTCCCACTCAAAGGTGGAACGAGTTGAACGGACCACGACCTTTTGGGTGAAAATCGCCCATTTCCATCCCGCAAGCGGCGTGAACAGATGAGCAGCGACAACGGCTTTTTCGTCGCCTTGTCGATGCCCGACTGCGACCATTATATATGGTTCGAGCGGCGCGAAAGGAAGACGCGAGAGCGGCAAAGCCTGTTCGCTTGGCGGCGACGGATTGGAAAAATATGATCGACGACGTCTACAATGCGAAAATTCTCGGTTTCGCCGGGAATATAGGGCGGATCGGCCGGCTCGACGATGCCGACGCGACGGCCAGAGCGCATTCCAAATTATGCGGCTCGACCGTCACGGTCGACCTCAAGATGGACGGTGACGTGGTGACCGATTTCGCGCACGACGTGAAGGCCTGCGCGCTCGGCCAGGCATCGTCCTCGATAATGGCCCAGCATGTGGTCGGCGCCAGCGCCGACGAATTGCGCGCCGTGCGCGAAACCATGCTGAAGATGCTGAAGGAGAACGGCGCGCCGCCGGAAGGCCGTTTCGCCGACCTCAAATATCTGGAGCCGGTGCGCGACTACAAGGCGCGCCATGCCTCGACCATGCTGACCTTCGACGCGGTGGTCGATGCGATCGGCCAGATCGAGAAGAAGCGCGCCGAACAGGCGGCTTGAGCGCAGCGGTCAGGCCGCTCCCCTGGTCACGGCGAATTCGCTTCGTATCCAGTCGGCAAAAGCATTGGCGGGTTCCGGTAGATTCCGCAAACTCCTGGCCACCAGCCAATAGGCGCCGGAAGCGACGTCGATGTCGAACGGCTTGATCAAAGTGCCTGACACGAGTTCCTCGCCGACCTGCAGGAGGTCGCCGAGCGCCACGCCATGTCCGAGCAGCGCAGCCTGCTTCGACAGCGAGACATCGGCCAGCATTGGGCCGCGTGCAGGCACCGCATCGGCGGGCACGCCGGCGGCCTGGAACCAGCGCGCCCAACCCTGGCGGTTTTCCTCATGCAGCAGCGTGTAATGGCGAAGATCGATCGGCTTTTCCAAGGGAGGGCCGGAGGCGAGCAGCGCCGGCGACAGGACCGGCGAATCGACAGTCGAGGCCAGGCGCTCGGCCTCGCTACGCGGCCATGACGTGGCGTGGGCGCTGAAACGCAAGGCGAGCTCGGGCTGGTCGCTGCGGAACTCGATCGGCCGCGGATCGACTTCGAGCGACACGTCGATATCGGGCCGCAATTGGCGGAAGCGATTGAGCCGGGGCAGCAGCCATATGGCGGCAAGGGACGGTTCGACGCTGACGCGGACAATCGCCTGCGCCGGCGAGGTCGTGAGCTCCGAAAGCACGCGGTCGATGTCGTCGAAGCTTCTGACCAGTCGGTCGAGCAGCAGATGTCCCGCATCCGTCAGCTCGACGCGGCGATGGAGGCGCAGAAACAGCGGTCTGCCCAAAAAGGTCTCGAGCTCGCGGATCTGCCGGCTGATCGCGGCCTGCGAGACGTAAAGCTCGTCGGCCGCCAGGCTGAAACTAAGGTGCCGGCCGGCAGATTCGAAACTTCTGAGCGCCGTCAGCGGCAGCCGCCCTCGCTTCATTCGCATAACCTCAGGTTATCCGACGCGGAAATTATACTCGTTTGAGGCGGGAGGCCAGCGGCAGTCTAATCGGTGCTCAAAGGAGCACTGCCATGAACCAGTTCCTGGCCATTCTAAGCGACGTCATGCTGATCGCGACGTTTCAGTGGCGCGACAAGAGCCGGCACCCCGGCTGGCACGAGGAAAGGCCCGGCAGTTCCACGCGCCATGCGCCAGTGGCCGACCGGCATCCCGTCCGTCGCGCCAGGCCATGAGGAGGAAGGGCGTTGCGTTCGAGGTCGGAAGGACACATCTATCGCGTAGCAAAACAACCGCGGAGACGTGGGTGGGCGACCATCCCGGACATATGCATGGCGGCCGGCCAATCCAGAGCGGACGCAATTGGCCGGGACCTTGGCGCAAGACGCCCGGGCGCATCCTGGGCACCTCGCTCGTGCGCCTCTATCAGCTGACGCTGTCCGGCTTTGTCGGCAACAGCTGCCGACACCTGCCGACCTGTTCCGAATATGCGCATGAGGCGATTGCCCGCCATGGCCTGTGGGCCGGCGGCTGGATGGGACTGTTCCGGGTGCTGCGCTGCGGGCCGTTTGGGACGCATGGCATCGACCGCGTGCCGGAGACGCTTGCCCAACGCTATGTCTGGTTCATGCCCTGGCGCTACTGGCGGATCGGCAAAGGGCGCAGCGAGCCCGAAATCTGATTGCTTCGCCGTCCCGCGCGACGCGGATTTTAACGGTTCGGTAGGGTTAACGCGAAGCTGCACGAACACTGCGAATTTGAGACAAAATCGAGACAAGTCGTCTCGCTAAGCCGCTCCCGTAATCTCATACCGGAGTGACTTCGCCATGCGCCAGATGGACCGCTATCCTTTCATTTTCGCCATCGTTCTTTTCCTGCTGGCCTGGATGCTGGGCTTGCCGGTGCGGGCGCAATCGGCGCCGCTCGGCGACATCCACTGCACGCTGATCCAGGACCAGCAAAGCGGTGCAACACTTTACCAGGACGGCGTCTGCGACCAGCGCGTCAGCCCGGCTTCGACGTTCAAGGTGCCCTTGGCGCTGATCGGCTACGATGCCGGCATCCTGAGCGACCAGCACATGCCGAGCTGGGACTACAAGCCCGAGTTCAAGGCGGCGAAGCGCGACCAGAAGACCGTCGATCCGACGATCTGGGAACGCGATTCGATCGTCTGGTACTCGCGCGAGATCACGCGGCGTCTCGGTGCCGAGAAGTTCGCCGGTTATGTGGCGAAATTCGGCTATGGCAACAAGGACGTCTCGGGCGATGCCGGCAAGGACAACGGGCTGACGCAATCCTGGATCAATTCCTCGCTCGAAATATCGCCGGTCGAGCAGACGGCTTTCCTGCGCCAGCTGCTTACCGGCAAGATGCCGGTGTCGGCGAAGGCGCATGAGATGACCAGGGCGATCCTGCCGACCTTCGCGGCAGGGGACTGGACGGTGCAAGGCAAGACGGGCAGCACCAGGCTCGGCCAGGACGGCAAGCGCTCGCTCGGCTGGTTCGTCGGCTGGGCCGAGAAGAACGGCCGCCGCATCGTCTTTGCAAGACTGGTCGTCGATGCCAGGCGTACCGAAGAGCCGAAGGGTCTCGCGACGCGGGCGGCGTTCCTGAAGGATTTGCCCGGCCTCATCAAATAGAACGACTAGCAAATAGATGGCTGGCGGCTTTACGGCGGCGGAAACTCCTCATAAAAGACTGCCGCGCCGGACGCTTCCGGCTAACCCTCTGCAAGCCGCACGCATCCTGCGACATGCATTTCACCACCCGCGCTCGTTTGCGGGACTGGATAGGAGAATCCTGATGCCGAATTCCGTTTCCCTGACATTTCCCGATGGTTCGGTCCGCGACTACGACGCGGCGCTGACCGGCGCCGGCCTTGCCGAGTCGATCTCCAAGTCGCTGGCCAAGAAGGCTGTCGCCTATAGCCTCGACGGCACCGTTCGCGATCTTTCCGATCCGCTCGGCACGTCCGGCAAGGTCGAGATCATCACCCGCGAGGATCCGCGCGCGCTGGAGCTCATCCGCCATGATGCCGCGCATGTGCTGGCCGAGGCCGTGCAGGAGCTGTGGCCGGGAACGCAGGCGACGATCGGCCCGGTCATCGAGAACGGGTTCTATTACGACTTTGCCAGGAACGAGCCGTTCACGCCGGACGATTTTCCGGTGATCGAAAAGAAGATGCGCGAGATCATCGCGCGCAACAAGCCGTTCACCAAAGAAGTGTGGTCGCGCGAGAAGGCGAAGAAGATCTTCGCCGAAAAGGGCGAGCGCTACAAGCTCGAGCTGATCGACGCCATTCCGGAGGACCAGGACCTCAAGATCTACGCACAGGGCGACTGGTTCGACCTGTGCCGCGGTCCGCACATGGCTTCGACCGGGCAGATCGGCAATGCCTTCAAGCTCATGAAGGTGGCGGGCGCCTATTGGCGCGGTGACTCGAACAATCCGATGCTGACGCGCATCTACGGCACAGCCTTTGCCGACCAGGCGCAACTCGATGCTTACCAGACCCTGCTGGAAGAGGCCGAGAAGCGCGACCACCGCAAGCTCGGCCGCGAGATGGACCTGTTCCATTTCCAGGAAGAGGGACCGGGCGTCGTCTTCTGGCACGCCAAGGGCTGGAAGATGGTGCAGAACCTGATCAACTACATGCGCCGTCGCCTCGACGAGCACGGCTATCAGGAAGTCAACGCGCCGCAGGTGCTGGACAAGAGCCTGTGGGAGACGTCGGGGCACTGGGGCTGGTATCGCGACGCGATGTTCAAAGTCACGGTCGCCGGCGACGACACCGACGACGACCGCGTCTTCGCGCTGAAGCCGATGAACTGTCCGGGCCATGTGCAGATCTTCAAGCATGGGTTGAAGTCATACCGCGAACTGCCCGTAAAGCTTGCGGAATTCGGCAATGTGCATCGCTACGAGCCGTCGGGCGCGCTGCACGGGCTGATGCGCGTGCGTGGCTTCACGCAGGACGATGCGCATATCTTCTGCACCGAGGAGCAGCTCGCGGCCGAATGCCTGCGCATCAACGACCTGATCCTGTCCACCTATGCCGATTTCGGCTTCGAGGAGGTCAGCGTGAAGCTGTCGACCCGGCCGGACAAGCGCGTCGGCACCGACGAGGCCTGGGACCATGCCGAGGCGATCATGAGCAATGTGCTGGAGACGATCCGCACGCGCTCTGGCAACCGCATCAAGACCTCGATCAATCCGGGCGAGGGCGCGTTCTACGGCCCGAAGTTCGAATATGTGCTGAAGGACGCCATTGGCCGCGAATGGCAATGCGGCACCACGCAGGTCGACTTCAACCTGCCGGAGCGCTTCGGTGCCTTCTATATCGGCTCGGATTCGGAGAAGAAGCAGCCGGTGATGGTGCATCGCGCCGTCTGCGGCTCGATGGAGCGCTTCCTCGGCATCCTGATCGAGAACTATTCCGGCCATTTCCCGCTGTGGTTCGCGCCGCTGCAGGTGGTGGTGGCGACGATCACCTCGGATGCGGACGAGTACGCCTTGAATGTGGTCGAGCGGCTGAAGGCCGCGGGGCTGCTCGCCGAAGCCGACCTGCGCAACGAGAAGATCAACTACAAGGTGCGCGAGCATTCGCTCGCCAAGGTGCCGGTCATCCTCGTCTGCGGCAGGCGCGAGGCGGAAGAGGAAACCGTCAATGTCCGCCGGCTTGGCTCCCGCGACCAGGAATCGCTGAAGCTCGACGACGCGGTGAAGCAGCTTTCCGACGAGGCGGTCTCGCCCGACCGCAAGCGTCGCGCAGCCTGACTTACCAGCGCTTGCTTGAATGGCGGTGGCGTGTCCACCGCCATTTTCATATGCCTGTCACGCCAACCTTGTAACGAGCCGCCATGCTCAAGTTGAAACTGCGGGAAAGACGGTTTCCCGAGCTTTCCTACGCCAACCCGCATCAACCGGTGCTGACGCGCTGGTTCATCCATTCGGTCGAGGGTCTCTCTGGGCGCGACCGCTTCGCCGTGCTCTACGATTTCTGGCGCCGCCAGGTGGTGCCGACAGGCGACCGAATATTCAGCCGTATGCTGGAACTGATCGACGTCAAGGTCCGCAACGCCGTGCAATGGCCGCCGCCAGCGCTGCCGGACACGCCGCTGGTCATCGTCGCAAATCATCCCTTCGGTATCGGCGACGGCATTGCGGTGCTGTCACTTGTCGAGCAGCTCGGCCGCCCGTTCCGGGTCATGATCCACAAGGATCTGCTCAGGATCCGCGAAATGGAGCCCTATTCGCTGCCGATCGATTTTTCCGAGACCAAGGAAGCGCTGAAGAACAACATGGCGGTGCGCCATGAAGCGGTGCGGCTGTTGAAGGAAGGCGTCACCATCGTCGTGTTCCCGGCCGGCGGCGTCGCCACGGCGCCGAAGGGTTTCGGCCGCGCCATCGACCTGCCGTGGAAGATGTTCCCGGCCAAACTCGTCCAGGACGCCAAGGCCTCGGTTATCCCGATGCATTTCTCCGGCCAGAACGGCCGCCTGTTCCATCTCGTCAGCGGCCCGATGAACATGGCTGAGCGCGACAACCGCGTAGCGAAGTTCATCGGCAAGGCGTCGCTGACGCTGCGCACCTCCTTGCTTATCCGCGAATTCGCGCGCCTGTCGGGCAAGGCGATCGAGGTGCGCATCGGCGACGTGCTGAGATGGAGCGACCTCGAGCCGCTGCGCGACCGCAAGGCGCTGCTCGATCGCCTCTATCGCGCGGTATTCGACCTGGCGACGCCTTCCGCACAGCGCGGGCGCGTGCCGTTTTTGCCGAAGCGGATGCGCAAGGCGGCCTGATCAGCCCGATCAGTCCGCGCCCTCCTCGGGGTCGATGGCGGAAGATTCGTTGGCAACGACCTCGATTTCCTGGTTCTGGCCGGCAACGACCGTGAAATCCTTCTGGTAGATACGGTCGCGGTTCTTGGCGATGATGGTGTATTGGCCTTCGGCCAGCACCATCGAGGCGAAGGCGCCGACCGCTTCCTTGATCGGATCGCCGCTCTCGTTGAGCAGCGACCAGGAGGTATCGGCGATGGCCTCGCCGCCGGGCTCGCGCACCAGCTTCATCGTCATTTCGGCGGCGCGGTGCTCGACGGTCGCCTCCATCAGCTTGCCGGCCTCGACGCGGATGTCGGAGCGGATCACGGCGTTGACCGCGCCATAGGTGGAGACGACATGATAGGTGCCGGCGTTCAGCCGCACCACGGTGTTCGGCGCGACGTCGGGGGCGATCAGCGCCCGGTCGCCATTGGCCGCGGCTTGGCCTTCATAGATCGAGAAGCGCAGTTTCTTCGACGGGATGGGCGCGCCGCCCGATGTCACCGCGTCAAGTTTCAGGCCGCCGGCATCGAGCACAAGGCTTTCGCGCCTTGCCTCCTTGCCGACGGTGATGCGCTTGGTGGCGCCGGCGCGTCCGTAGGAGGCGTGCACCAGATAGCTGCCGGGGTCGAGCTGGAACACGGCTGTGCCGCCATGCGCGGACGCCACCATCGGCAGCTTGCCGTCGCTGGCGGGCTGCGGCCTGAAGACCCGCCAGACGATGCCGCGAGTGATGTCGGCGCCCTTGTCGGTCAACTGCGCCGACAGAGTGATGGCGCCGCCGTTGCCGAGCGCCAGCGGCGTCCCGGCCTTCGGCGTCGCGTAACTCGAAATGCCTGGAAGCTTGATGTCGCCGACATCGTTGGCGTTCTGGGCCAGCGCGAAGGAAACCGGCACCGCGAACAACGCAGCGACGAGTGCGATCACGAAAAGGCGCAAGGTCCCCTCAAACATGGCTTGCGTTGAAGCCCAAGGCGGTGGCAATTTCAAGGCCTAGAGCCGGATGATTTCAGGTCGAATTGACCTGAAATCTGAATCCGGCTCTAAGTCAAAGAAGTAGAGCATGATGTCGTCCGAAAACCGCTTCACACTTTTCGGCATCATGCTCTAGAAGCGCGCCGCCTTGCGCGGCGGCTTCTTATCCGGCGCAAAACGCCACCGCCCGAGCCGCCCGACCTCCCGATGGCGTGCTTCAGCTCAAAATCCCAGGAGACTTGCGCCCATGGCGTCGCCGATCATCGACTTCCTGCTCACCCGCAATTCCGCGCCTATACCCGACCTCAAGGAACCGGCGCCGAGCGATGCCGAGATCGCGACGATGATCGCGGCCGCCTCGCGCGTTCCCGACCACGGCCGGCTCGAGCCATGGCGGTTCATCCTTTATCGCGGCGAGGCGCGCATCGAGATCGGCAAGAAGCTGGCAGCACTTGCCGAACAGCGCGAGGGGCCGCTGCCGGAAGGCCGGCGCAACCAGGAGCTGGCGCGCTTCTCGCGCGCGCCGCTGGTGATCGGCGTCGTGTCGGTGCCGAAGGAGAACCCGAAGATCCCGCAATGGGAGATGTTCCTGTCGGGCGGCATGGCGGCGATGAACCTGATGATCGCGGCGAACGCGCTGGGCTATGGCACCAACATGATCAGCAACTGGTATTCCGACGTTCCGGAGGGCAGGGCGATCCTCGGGCTGTCGCCGCAGGAGCGCGTCATCGGCTTTGTCCATATCGGCTCCTATAAGGGGCCGGCGCCGGAGCGGCCGCGGCCCGATCCGGCAAAGCTCTATGGCGATTACGCCGGTCACTGGGCCGGTTAAGATTATTTGCGGGTTTTCGGAGGAAACGGCGCGGCGGGCGGCCAATAGCGGCAGGGACATCACGGGAAGGTTGGTCATGATCTCGAGATTGATTTTCCAGACATTCGTATGGTTCGGCATCATGGGCGCGCTGCTGTTTCTGTCGGCAGGCACTCTGCACTGGACCGGAGCCTGGATGTACATAGCCGTGATGGTTGGGCTGAGCCTGACCATGGGCGTCGCGCTCGCCCGGCGCGATCCAGGCCTGATGAATGAGCGTCTCCGCCCGCCGATCCAGAAGACCCAGACAGCGGCCGACAAGATATTGCTGAGCATATTGCTGCTCGGCATCTTCGCCTGGCTGGCTCTGATGGGTCTCGACATCCGTTTCGGCTGGTCGGCAGCTCCCGTGTGGGTGCAGGCGATAGGCGTGCTGGTCCTGCTTGTCGGTATCTGGATCTGCTATCTAACGATGCTGGAAAACAGCTTCGCGGCACCTGTCGTGAAGATCCAGGACGAGCGTGGCCAGAAGGTGATCACGACAGGCCCCTACAGTTATGTCCGCCATCCGATGTATGCCGGCGCCATACTCTATTTCGCCGGCACGGCGCTGCTGCTTGGTTCCTGGTGGGGGCTGGCATCGGTGCTTGTCTTCATCGTCCTGCTCGGCATCCGCACCTTCATCGAGGAAAGGACCTTGCGGACCGGCTTGCGGGGCTATGACGATTACGCCACGCGCGTTCGGTACAAACTGATCCCGATGGTGTGGTAGCGGTCAGGCGGAGCTGCCTGCGGCTCAATCTCCTTGTTTTTACGCAATTCCGCACGGAAAACCGCTCACACTTTTCCTGGAATTGCTCTGGCGCGCGCGAGCAGCCGTTCGGCCAGCCGCAGATGCGGCCGGTCGTACATCTTGCCGTCGATGCCGACGACGCCCGGATTTCCCGCCGCCGCGAAGGCATCGACGATCGCCCGCGATCGCGCGACCGCTTCGGCGGACGGCGTGAAGGCGGCATTGATGACCGGCACCTGCGCCGGGTGGATCGCCATCTTGCCGGTGAAGCCGTCGCGCTCGGCCTCGCGGCATTCCTTCCCAAGGGCGGCCATATCGCGGAAATCGGGAAAGACGGTGTCGATGGCGGCGACTTCGGCCGCGCCGGCCGCCAGAATGGTCATGGTCCGCGCCAGGCGAAACACGTCGGTATAGCGGCCGCTCTCGTCGCGGGTCGCGCGCGCGCCGATCGCCGCGGACAAGTCCTCCGCGCCCCAGGTCAGGCCGGCAAGCCGCGCGCTTGAGCCGGCATAGCTTGCCGCCGCCAGCACGCCTGCCGCGGTCTCGGTGATGATCGGCAGGATTCTTATGGCGCCGTCCGGCAGCCCGTCCTCGGCTTCGTGCACTCGCAGCTTTGCCGCCAGTTGCTGGACGTCCTGCCCGCTGTTCGACTTCGGCAGCATGATGCCGTCGGGCTTCGCCAGGACGAGCGCCGCGAGATCGGCGTCTGTCAGGCCGGTGGAAAGATCGTTGACCCGCACATAGATGGCCGAACCCGTCCGGTGTCTTTGACTTGAGATGAACTCGGCCGCGGTCGCGCGCGCCGCCGCCTTGCTAGTGGCGGCAACGGAATCCTCGAGATCGACGATGACCACGTCGGCGCCGGCCTCGAACCCCTTTTCCAGCTTGCGCTCGGAATCGCCGGGCACGAACAGCAGCGAGCGCATCAGGCCGCCTTCCTCAGCATCATCGCCTGCCTGGTGCATTTGGCGACAAGAACGTCATTCTGATTGTAGGCGCGGTGCTCGAGCTCGACGATGCCGCGATCGGGTTTCGACTTGGAGTCGCGCACGGAGACAACCGTCGTCTCGACCCGGATGGTGTCGCCGTGGAAGACGGGGTGCGGGAACACCGTTTCCTTCATGCCGAGGTTGGCGACCGTGGTGCCGACGGTGATGTCGTTCACCGAGATGCCGATCATCAGGCCGAGCGTGAACAGGGAGTTCACCAGCGGCTTGCCCCACTCGGTTTTCGCGGCAAAGTCGAAATCGATGTGCAAGGGCTGCGGGTTCAACGTCATCACCGAAAACAGCATGTTGTCGCTCTCGGTCACAGTCTTGCGCAGCGTGTGGCGGAAGACATGGCCGACGACAAACTCTTCCAGATAAAGCCCGGCCATGGTTCGATTTCCTCCAATGTCCTTGCTTGATAGGCGTTGGCTGCGCCCCCATCAAGCCGGTTAAGAAACATGGTGAACCGTTCGTAAACCATTTGCAGCTTACCGTTCACAACGGGGCCGGGACCTTTCCGGCAAGGGCGCAGCTGGTCGGTATGGTTGTTTCGCATTTTCTAAAATGGATTGATACGGCAAGGGTTTCCGAGCGTGCCGCCGCCGCGAGCGCGCTGGCGCGCGCCTATATCAATTCCGATCTGCCGTTCGAGGATCGCTGTGCCGCCGAGGCGGCGCTGACGCTGCTTCTGGACGACGCTTCGTCCAAGGTGCGCCTGGCGCTGGCCGAGGCGCTGTCGATGAGCCATCACGCGCCGCCGCAGGTGATCAGCGCCTTGGCCGCCGACCAGCCGGAAGTGGCGGCGCTGGTGCTTGCGCGTTCGCCGCTGCTTACCGACGCCGATCTGGTCGAGCGCATCGCCTGCGGCCACAAGGCGACGCAGAAGCTGATCGCCAACCGCCCGGTGGTCTCGATGTCGCTGGCGGCGGCGATCGCCGAGATCGGCGAAGCGGAAGCCTGCGCCGCGCTGGTCGGCAACAGCGGCGCCGAGATCGCTTCGCTGAGCTTCCGCCGCATGGCTGAGCGGCACGGCCACCTGCCGCTGGTGCGCGAGGCGCTGATTGCCGATCGGCGCCTGCCGGCCGACTGCCGGCACATGTTGCTGGTCAAGCTCGGCGAGACCCTGAAAGGTTCGCCGCTGGTGCTGGCGATGATGGGGGCGGCGCGCGCCGATCGCGTCATGCGCGACGCCTGCGTGAAAGCCTCGGTGACGCTGATCGAGGGAACGCGCATGGAGGAGCATGCCGCACTGATCGAGCATCTGCGGCTGCGCGGCGACCTCACCGCCGGTTTCATCATCCGCACCATCGCGCATGGCAAGGTCGACTTCTTCGGCTCGACGCTGGTGGCTTTAGCCCGACAGTCTGAGCAGCGGGTAACGGCACTTCTCGCCGGCGGGCACGACGTTGCGCTGCAGGCGCTGTTCCGCAGCGCCGGGCTTGCACCGGCCACGCATGGCATCATCCTGAGGGCGCTGAAAGTCTGGCGCGAGGTGGCCAACGGCCGGCGTGTCGCCGGCGTGCAGGAAGTGAGCTGGCTGATGCTGAAGGAGCTCGGCGGCCAATCGGCCGAGGGCGATCTTGCCGGGTTGGTGAAGTCGATCCATCTCGACGCCCTGCGTGAAAACGCGCGTGGGCACGCGCTGGCCATCGCCGCGGCCTGAGCGGATCACAATCAGATCTCAGCTGAGTTCCTGGGCGAGTCCGATGAGAAGCCCTTCAGGCCCACGGATGTAGCAAAGCCGATACGCGTCCTTGTACCGGACGACTTCGCCGACGAGCTCGGCGCCGCGCTTGCGGAGCCTCTCCAGCGTGTCGTCGATGTCGTCCACGGCGAACATGACGCGGAGATAGCCCAATGCATTCACAGGGGCGTTGCGGTGATCCGCCACGACAGGCGGCCTGAGAAAGCGGGACAGCTCGAGGCGGCTGTGGCCGTCCGGCGTGCGCATCATGGCGATCTCGACATGCTGGTCGCCGAGCCCGGTGACACGCCCGGCCCACTCTCCTTCGATCGCGGCACGCCCTTCGAGTTCAAGGCCGAGCTCGCGAAAGAAATCAACCGTGCTGTCGAGGTCATCGACGACGATTCCGACATTGTCCATCCGCTTGAGCGCCATGTGTCCAACCTAAAAGGTGTCGCCCAGTCCAGCAAGGACCTATTCTCGGAAGGGCCCAAACCAGACACGTCCCGAGGTGGTTAAGCGCGACCCTTCGCGAAGAAATCCGGGTAATCTTCCATCGCCGCGGCAATGATGCGCAGCGAGGCGGCGATCTGCAGCATTTCGAGCCGATCGTTGCGTTGCGCGATGCTGGCCGCGTATTGCCTCGCCACCGCGATGGTCGCCGTCTGCGGCTCGCCCGGTTGCCGAAACAGCAATTCGCGCGCCAGGCCGCGCAGGAAATTGCCGATGGACTCGACTGTTTCGTGCGGGACGGCGGAGTTCAGTTGCGCCTGGCGCAGCCGCAGCACTTCCAGCCCGACGGTGACGGCCGCGATGCTGCCGCCAAGAATGGGATCACCCTTGCGGCCCGTCCGCTGCACCTGCGGCATCAGCTGGTTGATCCGGTCATAGGCGAGGCTTTCGAAGGCCGAACGGCGGGGAATGCGCTCGTGCAGGCAAAGCCGGGCCAGGTCCTCGCGCATCGCCTGCGAGATGCGCTCCATGGTGGCCCAGGGATCGGCCGGCAGCACGACAATGAAGACGCCGATAGCAATCAGGATGCCGACCAGGATCGAGGCCGAGCCGGCGAAGAACGGCCCGGGATCATAGATCATCTGCTGATGCGGGCTGAGGAAGGCGAGGAAGTTGATGGCGAAGGCGGTGGCGACGCCGACATGGCGCGGATTGGCCATGCCGAGCGCCGCGGGCACCAGGATCGGCACGACGAAGAGCGTGAACCAGCCGAAGCCCGGCAGCGCCGGCAGCGCGACCTGGCCGACAACGAAGGCAAAAGGCAGCGCGATCAGCGTGCCGGTGAAAAAACCCCAGGCGGACTGCACGGGATCCGGGCGCGATGCGAACAGGCTGGAGACGACGGCGACGAGGATAACGGTGCCGGCCGCTTCCGACCATCTGGTCGTCAGCCAAAAGATCGCCACGAGCAAGGTCGCCAGCGCGGCGCGCAGGGCGTTGCGCCATGCGGCCTCGTAGTCGCGGTGGACGACCAGCGCCGGCTGGCTCCGCTCGCCCGATTTCCGGGAGACGGGCGAGCGCAGCGCCTCCAGCCCGCGCATCACCTGCTTCAGCGCCTCGGCGAAATCGCCGGCAATGGTCAGGCGGGTGATGGTGCCGACCTTGTCTTCGCCGGCATCGTGGGAGCCCGTATCGTTCGGCTGGGTATCTGTGGGCAGGTCCGGCATCTCCATGGCCTTGCTGGCGATCGCATCGAGCCGTGCCACCCAGGGCCCGGTATCGTCGAGCGCGCCGGGCGTCGCCGCCAGTTCGCCGACGAAGGCTTTCAATTCGCTGCGCATGGGAATGAGCGCCGCGTTCTTCGGTCTGCGGTGGCTGTGCAGGGCGCGCGCCGCCGAAAGCGCCCACAGAAGCTGGCCGATCGTGCGCCGCACCGGGTGGGCGCGGGTGGCGAAGCTCGGCGCCTCCAGCCGCGCATAGGTGCGCATCTCGGCGAGCGTCTGGGCATCGGCGATCAGCTTGCGCTGGAGCGCGGCGAGGCTTGCCGGGTCGCCGCCGGAGAAAGCGCCGCCGGCATATTCGGCGAGGTCGAGGATGCTGCGCTTCAACCTGGAAATGATAGCGTCGGCCGCGAGCTTTGGCAGGATCAGCCGGCTGGTGACGCCGGCGCAGACGATGCCGAGCACGATCTCGGCGCAGCGCGCGACGGCGAGGTCGACGACAATATGCGGTTGTCCGAGGGCCGGCAGGCTGATGATCATCGCCGTATAGCCGGCAAGCGCGGCGCCATAGGCTTCCGGGTTGCGCAACAGCGACGAGACCAGCGTGCAGACGCCGATCCAGAGCGCCAGCACGCTCACCAATAGCCAGGGATTGGCGCCGAACAGCGATGTGATGCCGACGGCCGCCAGACCGCCGGCCAGCGTGCCGAGCAGCCGGTAGAAGCCCTTTGCCAGCACCATGCCGGCGACCGGCTGGGCGACGATGAACACCGTCATCATCGCCCATTGCGGATGATCGAGCTTCAATGCATAGGCGACAAGCAGCGCGACCAGTCCGGCCGAAACCGTGCGCAGGGCAAAAATCCAGTCCGAACGGGTCGGCTGCGTCAGACCGCTTAAGGGCGTCTCGACAAGCTCTTTCAACCGCGTCCAGGTCACACCGGTTCTCCGTGCCGGAGACTGTTATGGACCGGCAGGCGATCAGATATCCAGCACGTCCGCCTCGGCGAATTCGGCGCGCTCCTGGATGAAGCGGAAACGCGCCTCGGGCTTGGTGCCCATCAGCGCGTCGACGGCATCCTTGGTGGCCTGCTCGGCGTCGATCACGTCGACCCTCAAAAGCGTGCGCTTCCTCGGATCCATCGTGGTCTCCTTGAGCTGCGCGGCCATCATCTCGCCCAGGCCCTTGAAGCGGCCGATCTCGACCTTGCCGCGCCCGGTGAATTCGGTGCGCAGCAGTTCGTCCTTGTGCGCGTCGTCGCGGGCGTAGCCGACCTTGCCGCCTTGCCGGATCGAATAGAGCGGCGGCACGGCCATGTAGAGATGGCCGCCGCGGATCAGGTTCGGCATCTCCTGATAGAAGAAGGTGATCAGCAACGAAGCGATGTGCGCGCCGTCGACGTCGGCGTCGGTCATGATGATCACGCGGTCGTAGCGCAGATCCTCGTCGCGATATTTCGAACGCGTGCCGCAGCCGAGCGCCTGGATGAGATCGGAAATCTGCTGGTTGGCGGCAAGCTTGTCGTTGCCGGCGGAGGCGACGTTGAGGATCTTGCCGCGTAGCGGCAGCACTGCCTGGCTGGCGCGGTCGCGCGCCTGCTTGGCCGAGCCGCCGGCCGAGTCGCCCTCGACGATGAAGATCTCGGCGCCGGCGGCGGCGTTCTGCGTGCAGTCGGCAAGCTTGCCCGGAAGGCGCAGCTTGCGCACCGCGCTCTTGCGCGAGACTTCCTTTTCCTGGCGGCGCCGCACGCGTTCGTCGGCGCGCGCGATGACCCAGTCGAGAAGCTTCGAGGCTTCCTGCGGATTGTCTGCCAGCCAGTGGTCGAACGGGTCGCGAAGGGCGTTTTCGACGATGCGCATCGCCTCGATCGTCGCCAGCCTGTCCTTGGTCTGGCCGACGAATTCCGGCTCGCGGATGAACACCGACAGCATGCCGGCGGCCGAGATCATCACGTCGTCGGTGGTGATGATCGAGGCGCGCTTGTTGCCGATGAGGTCGGCATAGGCGCGCAGTCCGCGCGTCAGCACGTTGCGGAAGCCCGCCTCATGCGTGCCGCCCTCGGGGGTCGGAATGGTGTTGCAATAGGAGTTGAGGAAACCGTCGCCGCCGAACCAGGTGACGGCCCATTCGAGCGAACCGTGGCCGCCCTGCTTGTCGCTCTTCCCGGCGAAGACCTCGCGCGTGACCTGGAATTCGTCGCCGAGCGTCGCCTTGAGATAGTCCTTGAGGCCGCCGGGGAAGTGGAACTCGGCCTTGGCCGGCGTCTGGTCCTTGTCCTTGATCAGCGACGGATCGCAGGTCCAGCGGATCTCGACGCCCCCGAACAGATAGGCCTTCGAGCGCGTCATGCGGTAAAGGCGCGCCGGTTCGAAGGCGGCGCCCTTGCCGAAAATCTGCTCGTCGGGATGGAAACGGGTCTTTGTGCCGCGGCGGTTGTGGACCTCGCCGAGATGCTCGAGACCGCTGACCGGGACGCCGCGGGAGAATCTTTGGCGGTAAAGTTGACGACCCCGCGCGACCTCGACCTCGAGGTGGTCGGACAGCGCATTGACGACCGAGACGCCGACGCCGTGCAAGCCGCCGGAGGTCTCGTAGACCTTGGAGTCGAACTTGCCGCCCGAATGCAGCGTCGTCATGATGACTTCGAGCGCCGGCTTCTTGAATTTCGGATGCGGATCGACGGGGATGCCGCGGCCGTTGTCGGTGACGGTCAGGAAGCCGTCGGCGGAAAGCTCGACGTCGATGAAGGTGGCGTGGCCGGCCACCGCTTCGTCCATCGAATTGTCGATGACCTCGGCGAACAGGTGATGCATCGCCTTGTCGTCGGTGCCGCCGATATACATGCCCGGACGGCGCCGTACCGGCTCGAGCCCTTCCAGCACCTCGATATCGGCGGCGCTGTAGCCCTCGCTGCCGTCGCGTGTGGCGGTCGAACGCTTCGCGGCCTGCACCAGCGGATCGGCGGGCCGCGAGGGCGCGCGCACCGGCTGTGCCGGCTTTTCCATCTTGCCGAAGAGGTCGTTGCTGTCGTCCATGCTGGGCCTAGCGTCCGGTAATGCGAATCATTCCTCGATACTGCCACGCTTTTGGCGGGCGAACGAGTTCCTGTTCCGTTCAGGGATCAAACTGTCTCTTATTCCAAAACCATTCGATAACCAAGCCGGCCGAAATAGGGCGATCGGCGGGTCGTGGGATTCCTGATTCTTTAACATTAACGCCTAGCGTGAGACCCAACCAACAAAAGACCACGGGCGTCAGGGGTTTCGTTGTGAGGGGCAGGGCCATAACCATGATCGGCATCGCCGCCGTTTTCGGCGCGATCTCGATCTTTGCGGCGGATTTCTGGGTCAAGAGCCAGGCAAAGGCCCAGGCCGAGATCAAGGTCGTCTCCGTCACGGCGCCGCAGCAGCCCAAGGTCGAGTTCAAGACCATCGTGGTGGCGCAAGCGCCGCTGCGTTACGGCATGGAGCTCGCACGGCCGCAGCTCGCCGAGATCCCGTGGCCGCAGGATTCCCTGCCGCAAGGCGCTTTCCCGACCATCGACAAGCTGCTCGCGGACGGCGGCCGGGTCGTGCTGTCGCCGATCGAGGTCAACGAACCGGTGCTGCTCACCAAGCTGTCGGGGCCGAACGGCCGCGCTACCCTTTCCAACATGCTGTCGCCGGGAATGCGGGCCGTCACCGTCCGCACCGACGAGATCGCCGGTGTCGGTGGCTTCATCACGCCGGGAGACCGCGTCGATGTCGTGCTGACGCGCGATGCTGGGGACATCCAGGAAGTATCCAAGAATGCTCAAGGGGCCGCCGGCTCGACCGTCACGTCCGAGGTCGTCGTTGCCGACGTCAAGGTGCTTTCGGTCGGACAGGGCGCCGACGAACGCAAGACCGAGCCGCAAGTCGCCAATTCGGTGACCATCGAGGTGACCAACGAAGGGGCGCAGAAAGTGGCGCTTGCCCGCACCGTCGGCACGCTGTCGTTGTCGCTGCGGTCGGCCGCCGACGCAACTGCCAGCAATGGCGGGCTTACGACCATCTCGTCCTTCGGCGGCTCGGTTGCCGCAAATGCGCAGGCGAGCGCCGCCTCGCTCGTCAATGCGGTGACGAAGGACCAGGACGAGCCGAAATTCAAGACGGTGATCGTGACGCGCGGCGACAAGGTCGAGGAATACAAGGTTCCTTCGCGGCAACCGCCGCAGGAACTGCAGCAATAGCCGGTGGGGACCGGCGGGACGGGGCAAGATGTTCGGGTTTGATGCATTTCGGACGACCGGGGGATGGCGTCTTCTCGGCGTGATCGCGCTGGCGGCGACAGTGCTTGCCGTCGCCGCGCCGGCAAGGGCTGGCAATGACGTCGTCTATGTCTCGGCGAACAAGAACGCCTCGATCAAGGTCGCCAAGGGCAAGCCGAAGACGATCATGACGAGCGCCGCCTTCTACCAGATCGTCATCGGCGATCCGGAGATCGCCAACGTCAACCCGCTGACCGACAAGTCCTTCTATGTGCTGGGCAACAACCTGGGCACCACCGGCATCGCCCTGTTCGACCAGAACAAGCAGCTTGTCGGCACCATCGACATCGAGGTGACGCTGGATACCGACCAGCTGGCCAGCACCATCCGCGCCAGCGTGCCCGACGCCAAGATCAAGGTCGGCTCGGCGAACGGGCGCGTCGTGCTGTCGGGCGAGGCGGACGATGCGGTCGCCGCCGACAAGGCCAGCAAGATTGCGTCGCGCTTCTCCGGCAATGAGGAAGTCATCAATTCGGTCAACATCTCGTCCTCGCAGCAGGTTCAGCTCAACGTCCGATTCGTCGAGATCAACCGCCAGGCCGGCCAGGACCTCGGCGCCAAATACGCCGCCAATTTCGCCTATGGCATCGGCAACCGCAAAGTCGTGCTGAACCCTGATGGAGGAGACCTGACGGCTGCGGGAACAGGCGAGATCATCGGCAGCTTGCTTTCGAACGGCGTTTCCATCGACATCGCCATCAAAGCACTGGAGGAACGCGGCCTGGCGCGACGGCTGGCGGAGCCGAACCTGATTGCGCGTTCGGGCCAGACGGCGAGCTTCCTTGCCGGCGGCGAGTTTCCGATCCCGGTTTCCGAAGACAATGGCAAGATCAGCGTCACCTACAAGAAGTACGGCGTCGGCCTCGATTTCACGCCGACGGTGCTGAAGGACGGGCTGGTCAGCCTCGACATCGCGCCGGAAGTGTCCTCGATCGACCCGTCTGCTTCCATCCAGGTCAGCAGCGGCATTTCCATCCCGGCCTTCATCGTGCGCCGCGCCAGGACATCGGTCGACCTCAAGAACGGCCAGAGCTTCATGATCGCCGGCCTCCTGCAATCGCAGAACGACATCACGACGTCGCGGGTGCCGGGGATCGGCAAGCTGCCGGTGCTCGGCCCGCTGTTTTCCTCGAAGTCCTATCAGCGGCGCGAGACCGATCTGGTGATCATCGTCACGCCCTACCTGGTCAAGCCGGTCGATCCCTCGAAGAAGATGGTCGAGCCGACCGACGGCACCCAGCCGGCAAGTCCCGCCGACTATTTCCTGAACAACACCGAGGAAGTGAATGCCTCGGCGTCAAAGCGTCCGGTGGCGCTGGCAGACGGCAGCGCCGCCCGCCCGGTGGCTGCCGCCACGTCCGGCCACTTCCTCGATCTGCCAAAGGATTAAGGCCATGCGCATCCCCGTTTGCATCGCTCTGCTGCTCGCCGGTTTCGCCGGCGGTTGCACCAGCGACGACTATGTACGCTCCGAAGGGGTGACCTTGGCGGCCGGCAACGCGCAGGCGTCCAACACCGCCATGCAGATGGTCGATCCCTGGAAGTACGGCGTGCAGAACACAAGGCTTCTGGTGCCGGCCCAGCGTCCGGGTTCCGAGAGCGCTGCCGTCGGTGCGAAGGCCGGCTCCGTGTCGTCACCGACGACATCATCAACAACATCGAATTGATGGGCTGGCGAGGATGGCATCTGGTAGCAAGACCAAAAAGATCCTGCTCGTTTCGACGGACAGGACGTTCTTGCAGGACACGCGGACGGCTTTTGCGGCCTCCGAGGTCATCGAGCTCTTGACGCTGGAAAAGAGCGTCAACGAACTGCGCGGCGAGATCCTCGAGGCGGACTTCGGCACGGTCATCGTCGACATGGATGCAGCCAAGCTCGAGGAAATCGAGTCGCTGCAGCGCGTCATGCGGCGGCTGGAAGGCAGCGTTCCGGTGGTCGTCGTCACCCAGGAATTCAACGCGGCGGCGGTGCGCATCCTGGTGCAGCTCAAGGTCGCCGATTTCCTGGTCAAGCCGATCACCACGGCCGATCTCGTGCGTTCAGTCATCCGTGCGCTGCAAGGACCGGGGCGGGAAGAGAATACCGAATCGCATATCTATACGTTCATGCCGGCAGCCGGCGGCGTCGGCACAACCACGCTCGCCTTGCAGACGGCCTTCCAGCTGCATCATTCGGTGATCCGGGGCGCCTCGACCTGCGTCGTCGACCTCAATTTCCAGCAAGGCGCCTGCGCCGAATATCTCGACCTCGAACCGCGCTTTGACATCACCGAAATCGAGAACCAGCCGGAGCGCCTCGACCGGCAGCTGCTTGACGTGATGCTGTCCAAGCATGCGAGCGGGCTGTGCGTGCTTGCCGCGCCGACGCGCCCCTCGGACATGCGCTCGTTCAAGACCGATGTCGTGGTGCGCATGCTCGACCTCGTGGCGGCCTATTTCGACAACGTCGTCATCGACATGCCGCGCACCTGGTTCCCCTGGACCGAGACGGTGCTGCTGGGTTCCAACAAGCTCTATATCGTCGCCGAGATGACGGTGCCCTGCCTGCGCCATACGCAGCGTCTCATCCAGGCCGTCTACGAGACCGCCGGCAAGGAAGTGAAGCCCAACGTCATCGTCAATCGCTTCGAGCAGAAGATGTTCGACAGCGGCATCAAGCAGGCCGACGTTCAGGAGATACTCGGCGAGCATTTCGTCGGCGGCATCTCCAACAACTACCGGCTGGTGCGCGAGGCGGTCGACCGCGGCGTGCCGCTGCACGCCATCGACCCCAACGCCAATGTCGTCAACGACCTGAAGAAGATCATCCTGCCGGAGGAGGCCGTCCAGACGATGGCCAAGTCGAGGTCGCTGTTCGGCCTGGGCAAGGGCTTGCTGAAGAGGAAGGCAGGATGACCAGCCGCTTCTCCAACCTGCAGAGCCGCGACGTCCGCCCGCAGCGGGCGCCCGAACCCGCGCCGGTCACGCACAATGCAGTGATCATCCCGACGACCCGCAAACCGGCGCCGCCCAGGCCTGAGGCAGCCCCCGCAAAGAGCGCCAACAAGGTGCTGGACGCACGCGTGCGCATCCATCGCATGCTGCTCGAGGAGATCAACCTCGTGGCGCTGGAGCGGCTGCCCCGGGATGAAATGCGCCGGCAGGTGCATGATTTCGTCTCGGAAAAGACGCGCCAGGAGCGGATGGCGATCAACAATGCCGAGCTCGACGCGCTGGTCGACGACATCGTCGACGAGATGGTCGGCCTCGGCCCGCTGGAGCCGCTGCTCAAGGATCCCGAGATCAACGATATCCTGATCAATGGCCACCAGAACTGCTTCGTCGAAAAGCGCGGCAAGCTGCAGCAGGTCCACATCCCGTTCAAGGATGAGGCGCATCTGCTTAGAATCATTAATAAAATCGTCGCGGCGGTCGGCCGCCGCGTCGATGAATCGCAGCCCATGGTCGACGCCCGAATGCTCGACGGCTCGCGCTTCAACGCGGCGATCCGCCCCGTCGGCGTCGACGGCCCGCTGGTGTCGATCCGCAAGTTCTCCAAGAACAAGCTCGGCCTGCACAAGCTCGTCGAATTCGGCGCCATCACCCAGAACATGGCCGAAGTGCTGGCGGCGGCGGTGCATGCCCGCAAAACCACGATCATCTCCGGCGGCACCGGCACGGGCAAGACGACGATGCTCAACGCTTTGTCGGCCTTCATTCCGGAAGACGAGCGCCTGATCACCATCGAGGACGCGGCCGAGCTGCAATTGCAGCAGCCGCATGTCGCGCGCATGGAGACACGTCCGGCCAACATCGAGGGCCACGGCGAATTGAAGCAGCGCGACCTGGTCAAGAATGCGCTGCGCATGCGCCCCGACCGCGTCATCCTCGGCGAATGCCGCGGCGAGGAAGCCTTCGACATGCTGCAGGCGATGAACACCGGTCATGAAGGCTCGATGGCCACCATCCATGCCAACACGCCGCGCGATGCCATCTCGCGTCTGGAACAGATGCTCGGAATGACCGGCATGCCGATGACCGTACAGTCGATCCGCAGCCAGATTTCCAGCGCCATCGACATCATCGTCCAGCTGACGCGCCTTTCCGACGGCAAGCGCAAGGTGACCAGCGTCGCCGAAGTGACCGGCATGGAAGGCGACGTCATCCAGATGCAGGAGATCTTCCGCTTCGTGCGCACCGGCATGGAGGCGGACGGAAAGATCCTCGGCCACTTCGAGGCGACCGGCATCCGCCCACGCTTCCTCGAGGACCTGCGCAACATGGGCATCGAATTCCCGGGCAAGTATTTCGAACCCGGCCGGCCGCAGGACTAGGCCGGTGTTCGAGGGATTCAGCCCGGTCTACGTCGTCTACGCCGCGGCGGCGCTCACCGGCATCATGATCGCCGAGGGCCTTTATCTGCTCTATGCCGGGCGCAGCGACAAGCGCACGGCCATCAACCGCCGCATGAAGCTCGCGGAGAACAAGATCAGCCAGGAGCAGGTTCTGATCCAACTGCGCAAGGAACGCGGGATCGACGGCGGCACCTCCATCTTTTCCCTCGACCGCTTTCGCGCCCTGCGCACGCAATCCGGCATAAGCACGCCGCTGCCGAAATTCCTGACGATCACATCGGGGATCGCTCTCGCCCTGGCGCTTGTGGCGATCTGGAAGGGCTTGCCGCTCCTGTTCGGCCTTATCCTGCTTCTCCTGCTGTTGCCGGTGCTGCCGGTCATGGCATTGCGCTGGATGCGCAAGCGCCGGCACAAGCGCTTCGGGATGCAGCTGCCCGAGGCGCTTGAATTGATCACGCGCGGCCTGAAGGCAGGCCATCCGGTGCCGGTGGCGATTGCCATGGTGTCGCGCGAGATGGCCGATCCGATCGGCACCGAGTTCGGCATCGTGGCCGACGAGGTGACCTTTGGCTCCGACCTGGTCTCGGCGTTGAACAATCTTTTCGACCGGGTGGGGCATGAGGACCTGCCGCTGTTCGTCACGGCGGTGTCGATCCAGAGCAGTTCGGGCGGCAATCTGCGCGAGATCCTCGACGGCCTGTCGGCGACGATCCGCGACCGCGGCAAGTTGCGCCGCAAGGTGCGCGCCATTTCGACGGAAGGGCGCATGTCGGCCTACATCCTGACCGCGGTGCCGGTGCTTCTGTTCACCGCCATCATGGTGCTGATGCCGCAATTCTACCAGGATGTCTGGGACGTGCCGAAGACCTGGTACATGATGGGCGGCTCCATCATCTGGCTGCTGCTCGGCAACGCCATCATGTTCAAGATGTCGAATTTCAGGTTCTGAGATGGAAGACGTCATCCGCTTCCTCGCCTCGCTCGCGCCGACCTCGATGGTACCGGTCGCCATGCTGCTCCTTGTGCTGGGCGGGGGCGCCGTCGCCTGGCCGCTGGTACTCGCCAAGGGTGATCGCGGCGAGGTCAAGCGCCGGCTGAAGGTGGAGACATTGCAGCCGGCCGAGCAGGTGGAGCCCGCGCCCAAGAAGAGCACCAACGCCGTGCGCGAGAAGGCGGTGAAACGGGCGCAGGAGTTCTATGCCAAGAGCGATCCGGAAAATGTCGCGCGGCTGCGCCTGAAGCTCATCCAGGGCGGCTACATGGAACCGCGTGCCGTCGGCATGTTCTTCCTGATCCGTTTCGCCGCGCTGGTCGGCGCGGCGCTCGGCGCATTCCTGGTCAACCACTGGGCGGCAAGTGCGGAGTCGACCATGACCAGCCGCTGGACCTTCATCATCCTGTCGGCAGCCGGCGGCTATTTCCTGCCTGGCCTGGTGCTGACGCAGAAGATTCGGGAAAAGATGCGCGAATACCGCAACGGCTTTCCCGATTTCATGGATTTGATGATTGTCTGCTCAGATGCCGGCATGAGCATGGAGGCCGGCATCGAGCGGGTCTCCAGGGAGCTTGCCAGGACCTATCCGTCGCTCAGCCAGAACCTGATCCTGGTGTCGCTGGAGTTGCGGGCCGGGCGCAGCCTCGACGATGCGCTGAAGGCGCTTGCCGACCGCCTCAGCCTCGACGAGGTTCGCTCCTTCGCGACGCTGCTGCAGCAATCCAAGGAGCTCGGCACCAGCCTGTCGGGCTCGCTGCGCGTCTTTTCCGACGAAATGCGGCACAAGCGCATGTCGCTGGCCGAGGAGAAGGCGCATGCCCTGCCGGCCAAGATGTCGGTCCCGGTGACGGTCTGCATCCTGCCGGTGGTGCTGATGATCGCGATCATTCCGATCATCGTGAAGCTGACCGCGCACTGAGTATTCAGGTGAGGCCGCCCTGCAAATGGCAGCTTCCTGCGCTCCGCCCCGGTTCTCGGAATCCGCCATTTTCGACTCGGCCTGACCTGAATCCAGGACATTGCTGTGGTTAACGCATCCTTGGCGCGCGACCGAATTTTATCTGCATTTCGGCACCGAAGCTTAATCGCTGTCCTGTATCGTTTTTCCTGAAGAACGACCCGGCAAATCGGGCGATGGGGCAGGGGCATGCGTCAGAGACTTCCCAGGGCAGCGGCGGCATTGGCGGCCGTCTTGATGATTACCGGCTGCACGACGAACAACAATGTCGACACGACCAAGACCACGGCGATCCAGCCGGTGGCCAAGGACGTCAGCGCCAACGACCTCGTTGAAGGCAAGGCGCAGTTCCGCGAGGCGAATTTCGGCCTTGCCGAACAGCATTTCCGCAAAGCGGTCGAGCTCAAGTCCGACAATGCCGAGGCCTGGATGGGGCTTGCCGCATCCTATGACGAGCTTGGCCGCTTCGACTTCGCCGATCGCGCCTATATGCAGCTGTTGAAGGTCGCCGGGCGCAAGCCGCAGATCGTCAACAATATGGGTTATTCGCAGCTTCTGCGCGGCAACAAGAAAAAAGCGCGCGCGCTGCTGCTCGAGGCCAAGGCCGGCATGGCCGACCAGACGGTGGTCAATGCCAATCTGGCGCTGCTCGACAAGGGCTGATCCTGCTCCCGGTTCGCGTATTCCGTGTGCCGTCATGGGATTTCGCCTCACATGTCGACGCTTTGTAAACCCTGTGTCGAGGTAGCGTTGGGTGTCCGCCGAAAACGGTTTGCGCCAGCCGTCGCCAGCCTACATTGAGGAGCGACGGGCACCCGCTAGAGGCAGTTCTTCACCGATGTTGGATTTCAGTTCGCTCCTGCTCGCGGCGGCGCTGTCGGGCACATGCCTCAGCATCACCATGTTTGCGATCTGGCTCGCGACACCGAGGGCGCGCTTCGTGCTCACGGTCGCCTGCGGCATCCTCGTGCTCGTCGCCCATGTCGTCGCGTTCTGGCGCTATAGCAAGGATGCCGATCCCTGGCTGTGCCAGGTCGTGCTCGCGCTGCTGACCCTGGGTTTCCTGGTCCTCTGCCTGTCGGCGATGCAGTATCTCGGCTTTCGCGACTACCGCCGCGCCATCGTGCCGACGCTGGCCGCGATGGCTGCCTGCGCGATCGTCACCTTTCTCGGTTTCGACGGCATCGGCTTCCAGATCACCTATGCGGCCGTGACGGCGTTGCTCGCGGCGATCGGGGCGATGTTCTGGATGAAGGGGGATCACGACCGCCGGATATTGTTCATCGTTTCGTTCCTCAGCGGCGCCTGCGGCTTGTCCTTCGCGCTGTGCGGCCTGGCGTTGCTGACGCAAGAGCAATGGGTTCTCGGCGCCGCGCCCGACAATTGGGCGGAGCGATTGAACTCCGTCGTCGCGGTCGCTTGCATGACCGGCCTCGGCGCGCTGACGCTTTCACTGCACCATCTGCAGGCGCAGATCGAGCTCAAGGCCGAAACCATGACCGATCCGCTGACCGGCCTGATGAACCGCAGGGCGCTCACCGAGCTTTACGGCGAGCGCAGCTTCGGTCCGTTCATGGCGATCGCCATGTTCGATCTCGACCATTTCAAGATGACCAACGACGTCTTCGGTCATCCCGTCGGCGACCAGGTGCTTTGCCGCTTCGCGGCGGTGATCAGGAAATACGGCAGGACAGGGATCGACGCGTTCCGGCTGGGCGGCGAGGAATTCGCGCTCGTCATGTCGCGCGTGACACCGGAAAAGGCGCATGACATTGCAAGCCGGATCGGCGTCGCTTTCGGCACCGAGGTCGTCGCGACCCATCGCGGGCCGCTGCGCAGCAGCGTCAGCGGCGGCATGGGATTCGGCTCGATCGCGGGCCATCCACTCCATGAGGTGCTGGCGCAGGCCGACGCCGCGCTTTATGCGGCCAAGCGTGCCGGGCGCAACCGTGTCGTCGTTCAGGACAGAGCGGGCCAGCCCGATGCCGGGCCGGCCCTGAAGACTGCCTGAGCAGAGAGCAATTCCAGGAAAAGTGTGAACGGTTTTCCGTCTGGAATTGCGTTGAAACAAAGAGATAGAGCGGTTTGCCGTTTCCGTGCAACGGTGAACCGCTCTAGCGGTTACTCGGCGGCGCCGAGATATTCCGACAGCGGCGGGCAGGAGCAGACCAGGTTGCGGTCGCCTGCGACGTTGTCGATGCGCGAGACCGGCGGCCAGTATTTCGCCGCCAGATCGGCGTCGCCCGCCGGATAGGCCGCCTCCAGCCGCGAATAGGGATGCTTCCACTCGCCGGCAAGCGCTTCCGCCGCGGTATGCGGGGCGTTGACCAGCGGGTTGTCGTTGGACGGCCACTCGCCCTTCGCCACTTTCGCCGCCTCGGCGGCGATGGCGATCATCGCCTCGCAAAACCGGTCGAGCTCACGCTTGGGCTCGGACTCGGTCGGCTCGACCATCAGCGTGCCGGCAACCGGGAACGACATGGTCGGCGCATGGAAGCCGTAGTCGATCAGGCGCTTGGCGATGTCGTCGACGCTGATGCCGGCATTCTCCTTGAGCACGCGTGTGTCGAGGATGCATTCATGGGCGATGCGGTCGCTTCTGCCTTTGTAGAGCAGCGGGTAGTGCGGCGCGAGCCGCGTCGCCACATAGTTGGCCGAGACGATCGCCGTCTCCGTCGCCTGTTTTAGGCCGGTGCCGCCCATCATGCGGATATACATCCAGGTGATCGGCAGGATCGAAGCGCTGCCGAAGGGCGCCGCCGCCACGGCATGCGCCGAGCCTTCGGTGACATGGCCCGGCAAATAGGGTTTCAGATGCGCCCTGACGCCGATCGGACCGACGCCCGGGCCGCCGCCGCCATGCGGGATGCAGAAGGTCTTGTGCAGGTTCATGTGGCAGACGTCGGCGCCGATGTCGCCGGGACGGGCGAGGCCGACCAGGGCGTTGAGGTTGGCGCCGTCGAAATAGACCTGGCCGCCATGCTCGTGGATCAGCGCACACAGATGACGCGCGCCTTCCTCGTAGACGCCATGCGTCGAAGGATAGGTGAACATCAGCGCTGCAAGGTTCTTGGAATGCTCGTTGGCCTTGGCGCGCAGATCGTCCATGTCGATATTGCCGTCATCCAGGCAACGCACGACGACGACGCTCATGCCGGCCATCGCGGCGCTCGCCGGATTGGTGCCATGCGCGGAAGAGGGGATCAGGCAGATCGTGCGGTGGCCTTCGCCGCGCGCGCGGTGATAGGCGCGGATGGCGAGCAGGCCGGCATATTCGCCTTGGCTGCCGGCATTGGGCTGCAGGCTGACGGCGTCGAAGCCGGTGATTTCCGACAGCCATGCCTCCAGGTCGGCGGCCATCTTGCGATAGCCCGCCGAATGGCCGGCCGGCGCGAAGGGGTGCAGATTGGCGACGCTCGGCCAGCTCACCGGCATCATCTCGGCGGCGGCGTTGAGCTTCATGGTGCAGGAGCCGAGCGGGATCATGGTGCGGTCGAGCGCCAGGTCCTTGTCGGCCAGCCTGCGCAGGAAGCGCATCATCTCGGTTTCGGAATGATTGTCGTGGAAGACCGGCTGGGTGAGGAATTCCTTGCCGCGCGGCTTGCCCGGCATGGAGCTGCCTCCAGCCGCGCCGGGCTTGGCGCCAAACAGGGCCGCGATCGCCTCGAGATCGGCTTCCGTGGAGGTCTCGTCGAAGGCGATGCTGACATGGTCGGCATCGATGACGCGCAACAGCCGGCCGGTCTTCTCGGCGGCTTGCGCGATCGAAGCGGCCTTGCCCTTCACCTCGGCCGTGACCGTATCGAAGCGCCTCGCGCCGAGCACCGAAACGCCGGTTGCCTCAAGGCCCGAGGCGAGGCGGCCGGCCAACGCGTGGATCTGCCCGGCAATCGCCTGCAGGCCGGCGGGGCCGTGCCAGATCGCATAGGCCGTCGCCATATTGGCCAGCAGCGCCTGCGCGGTGCAGATGTTGGAGGTGGCCTTGTCGCGGCGGATATGCTGCTCGCGCGTCTGCAGCGCCAACCTGTAGCCCGGGCGGCCCTTGGTATCGGTCGACTGGCCGACAAGGCGGCCGGGCATCAGGCGGGTCAGCTTGTCGGAGACGGCGCAATAGGCGGCATGCGGGCCGCCGAAGCCCATCGGCACGCCGAAGCGCTGCATCGGACCGACGGCGATGTCGGCGCCGAGCTTCGCCGGCGCATCCGTCAGCGTCAGCGCCAGCGGATCGGCGATGAAGACGACCAGCGCGCCGGCGGCGCGGGCCTTCTCGATCGCCGCCTTGTGGTCGCCATAGACGCCGAGCGTGTCCGGCCAGGAGACGAGCAGTGCGGCGGTGTTGTCGTCGATCGTCTCGCCGTCGACCTCGATGTCGAGCGGCTCGGCGCGGGTGCGCACGACGTCCAGCGTCTGCGGATGCGCCGTGCCGGCAAGCGCCACTTTGGTGCGCTTGTCGCGGTGGTGGCGCAGCGCAATGCCGACGGCTTCGGCAACGGCGGTGGCTTCATCGAGCAGCGAGGCCGACGCCACCGGCAGGCCGGTGAGCTCGGCGACCAGGGTCTGGAAGTTGAACAGCATCTCCAGCCGGCCCTGGCTGATCTCGGCCTGGTATGGGGTGTAGGCCGTGTACCAGGCCGGGTTCTCGAACAGGTTGCGCTGGATGACCGGCGGCACGAAGACGCCGTGATAGCCGGCGCCGATGAAGCTCTTCAGCACCGTGTTCTTCGCCATGATCGCCGACAATTCGGCCAGCGCTTCGGCTTCGCTCGCCGGAGCGGGCAGGTTGAGCGGCAGGTCGAGGCGGATCGATCTCGGCACGGCTTGGCTGATCAACGTCTCGACGGATGGAACGCCGATGACGGCGAGCATTGCCCTGACGTCGTTGACGCCTGGGCCAATATGGCGGGCCGAGAAGGGAATAGGTGCTGCGGTCATTTCCAGGATCCTGATATCAGCCGATATGGGCTTTGTAGGCGGCTTCATCCATGAGGCTGTCGAGCTGGCTTTCGTTGGCCAGCTTCATCTTCCAGAGCCAGCCGTCGCCGGTCGCGGCCGAATTGACCAGCGAGGGGTCGGACGACAGGGAGGCGTTGGCTTCGGTGATCTCGCCGTCGACCGGCGCGTAGACGTCCGAGGCCGCCTTGACGGATTCGACCACGACGGCGGTGTCGCCCTTGGCGAGCTTGCGGCCGATTTCCGGCAGCTCGACGAAAACGAGATCGCCGAGCTGTTCCTGCGCATAGTCGGTGATGCCGACCGTGGCGACGCCGCCGTCGACGCGCAGCCACTCATGGTCTTCCGTGAAATAGGTCTTTGCCATCTGGAAATCATCCTTTGCGGTAGCGGTGTGGGGTGAAGGGCAGGGGCGTGACGTCCACCGGAATTTTCGTTCCGCGGACATCGGCGAAGAGTTTCGTGCCGGCCTTGGCAAGCGCGGTGTTGACATAGCCCATAGCGACCGGGTGGCCCGCCGAGGGGCCGAAGCCGCCCGAAGCGACATGACCGGCCGGATGGCCGCCGGCATCGATCAACGCGGCGCCCGCGCGCACCGGCTGGCGTCCGTCGGGCTTCAGGCCGACGCGCTTCTGCGACGGCCCGCGCTCGATGATCGAGCGCAGCGCGTCGGCGCCGATGAAATGGCCGGAAGCGCGAACTTCCTTGGGAATTGCCCACATCAATCCCGCGCTTGCCGGGTCTATCTCGGGCGTCAGGTCCTGGCCGTGCAGGCAAAGCCCGGCCTCGAGCCGCAGGCTGTCGCGGGCGGCAAGCCCGATCCATTGCACGCGCTCGTCTCCCAGCAGCTTGGCGACCAGATCCCGCGCGTCCTTCTCCGGCAGGCCGATCTCGAATCCGTCCTCCCCGGTGTAGCCGGAGCGGCTCATGAACCAGTTTTGCCGGGGCTCGACCCCATGCATGAAGAGCAGCGAGCCGGTCTCGATGCCGGCCCGCGCCAAAGCCGCCCAGGCGTCCGGTCCCTGGATCGCCAGGAAGACGCGGTCGAGCGGATCGACCCTGGCATCGAAACCGGCGGCAAGCGCGCGCAGATGCTTCTCGTCCTCCGCCGCGTTGCCGGCGTTGGCCACCACCATGAACCGGTCATCGCCCAGGCGCGTCACGATGAGGTCGTCGATGATGCCGGCAGCCTCGTTGAGGAAGAAGGCGTATTTGGACTGCGAGATTTCCAGCGCGTCGGCATCGAGCGGGCAGGCGCGGTTCAGCAATGCGGCGCTGCCCGGACCGGCGACCTCGAACAGCTTCATATGCGAGATGTCGAACAGGCCGGCATGCTCGCGTGTGTGAAGATGCTCCTTCATCACGCCCGGCGAGTAGGTGAGCGGCATCGACCAGCCGGCGAAAGCGCCGAAACGCGCGCCCGCGGCCTGGTGCAAATCTTCAAGGGGGAGATGTCTGGTGTCGTCGCCTGTCATGTCTTCTCCAGAGTCGCACGCAATCGACCGCCGTTCGCGGTCCAGTCCGTGCCCCTCTGTCTGAAGCCTGAGAGACTCGCGCCCCGTAACTCTGTCGGCAGCGCTTACACCTTCGGCGCGGGACGAATCCCGACTTTCCAGAGTTGTCTTTCCCGTCCACGGTTCTTTTGCCTGAGAGATTTCGGGCGATTTCCCCTTCGGCGACAGCTTGCGCTGCTCTCTCCCGCAAACAGGTAGGACTCAGTCGCCTGAGTCCTCGACATGTCATCCATAGCCCGTCGGCGACACCTTGTCACCTCCCAGCGACATTTTAAGCGCGCCCTGCTTTTCAGCGACATGAATTGGCCGACAAGGCTTCGCTAACCACGCCGTTTGCCGGTTTCTCAAGACAATGCTGATAAAGCTCGGCGGGGTAGTGCACGCAGCTCGCCGGCAACGTGGCGACGGACAGGGACGGCAATGGGCGAATTGATCATGAGCGCTCCGGTCGCGGGGCTGACCTCGAAGAACAAGATCACGGCCGAGGACGTGACGATGCTGCGGCGCGAGGTCTTCGCCGACGGCCTGGTAAGTCGCGGCGAGGCGGAGGCGCTGTTCGCGCTCGACCAGACGGCGCGCGACAAGTGCGGCGAATGGGCGCCGTTCTTCGTCGAGGCGGTGACCGACTACATCGTCCACCAGGAAAAGCCGGAAGGCTATATCTCCGAGCAGAATGCCGACTGGCTCGTCCGCACCGTCTCGCGCGACGGCATAGTCGACGGCCGCACCGAGCTTGAATTGCTGGTGCATGTGCTGGAGGAAGCGAAGTCCTCGCCCAGCGAGCTCTCGGCCTATGCGCTGGAACAGGTCGCGCATGCGGTAATCGACGGCAAGGGTCCGCTGATGCATGGCGGCAGCCTGGTTCCCGGCCATATCGCGAAGGCTGAGGTCGATCTGCTGCGGCGCATCCTCTATGCCTATGGCGGCGACGGCAACATCGCCATCAGCAAGGCCGAGGCGGAGGTCCTGTTCAGGATCAACGACCGGACCGCGGCAGCCGACAACGATCCGTCCTGGAGCGACCTCTTCGTCAAGGCGATCGCCAACTACGTCATGTGCTCGACCGGCTACGAGCCGCCGACGCGGGAAGTGGCGCTGCGCCACGAGAACCTCCTCGACGAGGCGGCGCCGACGCTTGGCGGCTTCTTCAGCCGGATGGTCTCGGGTGGTTTCGCGGCGATCCTCGAAGCGTATCATTCGCCCGGCGATATCGAGGCCGAATGGGAAGCCAGGAACCGGGCCGCCGAAGCGCTTGCCCGCCGCGCCGAGACGATCGACGCCGGCGAGGCCGAATGGCTTGCCGAGCGTGTCGGCGGCGGCCAGCGGCCGCTGCGCGACAATGAGCGCGCGCTGCTGACGCTGATCAAGCACGCGGCGCCGGAAATCCATCCGGCGCTGAAACCGCTGCTCGAGAAAGTGGCTTAGGCGTTTCCTGCAATCGTCTTGCAAAGAATGATGTTGGAATGGCCTTCGGGCCACCCGGCGAATTCGGCCATGCGCTCGAAACCGGCTTTTTCATATAAGCCCGGCGCCTGGAAGTCATGGGTCGAAACCCATATCCGCAGCGAGCCGCGCGCGGCAGCTTCCGCGACGAAGGCATCGAGTAGCTTCCTGCCGTGGCCAAGGCCTCGATAGGCTTCGTCGACCCACATCAGCGTGAGCTCGGCAATGCCGGCCCAGGAATAGCCGGCGGCCGCCCCGACGGCGCGGCCTTGCTCATCCCGCAGCGCAAAGACGATGGCGCGGTCGTCGCCACGACCGGTCAGCCGCCGGTTGTCGTTGTCGAGACGCTCCTCGATGGCACCAAGCTCGGCGGCCGCTAGACCATGCTCGGCCTGCAGGCGAAGGACCGTCAAATCCCGCCATACCAGTCGTAGCCATTGTCCTCCCAGTAGCCGCCGCGGCCGCCGCCGACATTGGCAAAACTGTCGACCAGCTCGATCTTGTGAATGTATTTCGGCATCTTGTAGCCGAGCTGGCGCTCGACCCGCACGCGCAACGGCGCGCCGTTCTCGACCGGCAGGGGATTGCCGTTCAGGCCGTAGGCCAGAATCGTCTGCGGGTGGCGGGCGTCGATCAGGTCGATGGTGCCGTAATATTTGATGTCGCCGGACAGGCTTTGCTCGATCGTGTCGAGGCAGTGGAACATGACATAGCGGGCCTGCGGCTTGACCACTGCCTGGTTGAGCACCAGCGACAGCGGCGTGCCGGTCCATTTGGCGATGCAGCTCCAGCCTTCGACGCAGTCATGACGGGTGATCTGCGTGCGGCTCGGCATGTTCTGAAGCTGCTCGCGGCTCAACGACAGCGGCTTCTCCACGAGGCCGGTAACTTCCAGCCGCCAGTCCGCGAAATTGTTGGCGAGCAGACCCTTGTAGGTGTCGTCATCGGGCGCCGTGACGCCGTTCGGCCGCTGCGGCTGGCGGATGTCGGCCTCGGTGAATTCCGGCGCCAGCGCGTCCCGGCCGGCAAGCAGGCGCTGCGCGCGCCAGGTCAGGCCATTGGCGTTTTCGAGGAAGCTGCGCAGTCCGCCGCCGATGCCGAGGCCGCTGTCGAACACATCGCAGCCGGACAGCGCGATGCCGGACAGGCCGAGGCTGGCGGAGGTGAGCAATTTGCGGCGGCTGATCTCAAATTTTGCCATGTCAGGCGCTCCTCTCGGTCGGCTGGTCGTGCTTCGCAGGCGGGTCGGTGCGATACCAGCCGGTGATGATCGAGCGCAGCTCGTTGATCGGGCCGGCGGCGAGGATCATCAGGATGTGGACGATGAAGAATAGCACGAGCAGCACCATGACTGTGAAGTGGATGGTGCGCGCCGTCTGCCTGCCGCCGAGGATTTCGTTGAGCCAGGGCAGCACCGAATTCATGCTCGGCGACATTGCGAGGCCTGTGACGATCATCAGCGGCAAAAGCACGAAGAGCACGCCGCCATAGGCCATTTTCTGCAGCGTGTTGTATTCGCGCGCGTGGTGGAATTTCAGCTTCGCATGATCGACAATATCGCGCGGCAGCTTGCGCAGGTCCGACACGCGAGGGGCAAGATCGCGATGGATATGGCCGTTGACCAGGCTGGCGATCAGCCAGATGAGCAGGGTCGTGGTCAGGATCCAGGCAAAGAAGAAATGCACGACGCGGGCGGTGCCGAGGTCGTAATAGGACGGGATCGTCGCCCAGGAAGGGAAGGCGCGAGGCGTCTCTTGTCCCGGGGGACCCGACCAGCCGAGCACGCCGGTGGTGTCGAAGCGATGGCCGAAGATTTCAGTGAAGCCGCGCGGTCCGTTGGCGGTGTTTTCGGCGCCGATCTGGAGGATCGTGTTGTTGAACTCGAAGCCGGACTGCTTGCCGACATAGAGCTGCGGCCGCGCGTTGAAGATCTGCAGGCCGGAAAGCAGCATGAAGAAGAGCGAGAAAGCCCAGATCCAGTGGGTCAACCGCGTCCAGCGCGACTGCCGATAGATGAGGGTCGTGTCCTTGCCGTCCGCCTCGGCGGCGGAATGATTATTGGCAACAGTGTCCATCTTGCCTCCGGCCGCCTCAAGCAAGCGGCTTCTCAGGTCATTGTCTCCCCCTCAATACGTCGCCGCACAAGGCAATGTTTCATGCGATCACGGATTTATTACGGAGAGCCGAGGCTGACCGCGAGATTGACTGCCGCCGCGACGATCACCGTGTTGAAGAAAAAGGTCAGGATCGAATGAACAAGCACGACCAGCCGCATTTGCGAGGTGGTGACGGCCGTGTCCGCCGTCTGCGCCGTCATGCCAATGACCGTCGCGAAATAGAGGAAATCCCAGCCTTCCGGCCTTTTGCCGCCCGGAAAATCGAGGCCGCCGACCGGCATCTTCTTGTGGGTTTTCTCGTCGATCCCGTCGCCATCCTTCCAATAGACGTGCGCGTAGTGCAGCGACGCCATGGCGTGGATTGTGAACCAGCCGAGCGGGATCGACAGCATGGCGAAGGCGAGCTGCAGGGGATGCGCGGCATCCTTGCGGTTGATCAGCAGGAACAGCGAGACGATGGCCGCGCCGACGACAAAGAGCGTGATGGCAAAGATCAGCAGCACGGGCAGGTCGGTCGCGCGCGCATTCTTGCTGAGATAGCGGCCGGTAAGGCCCGGCATCAGGGTCAGCACAAGGGCGATATAGCTTGCAAAGAACACATTGGCGCCGATCGAGTAGGGGAGCGGCCAGCGCAGCAACAAGGCAAGCAGCAGGGCCACGATGCCGATGGCCGCGGCGAGGGCGAACTGCATGTGCCGATGCATCGGCGTCTTGAGATCGTCACCCATGGCCCGAGGCCCTTGAAGAACTTGGATCAGTCCGGTGTGACGGATTTGAGCGCGCGCCGCAAGATGCGGTCGAGCTCGCCGAGAAACTGCGACCGGTCCTTCGGTGTGAAGGAGGCATTGAAGCCCCGGCTCTCGCCGGTCTCGCGCAGATGCTGCTTGAGATCGCGCATCGCCACCGCCATGCCGATGGTTTCCGGGGTGAAGGGGCGGCCGGTGGGGCCGAGCACATGCGCGCCTAGCGCCACCGTGCGCGCGGCAAGCGGAATGTCGGCCGTGATCACGACATCGTTGGCCCTCGCGTTCTCGGCGATCCAGTCGTCGGCCGCATCCGCGCCCTTGGAGACGACGACGTTGCGGATCATCGGATCGCGCGACGGCCGCAGGCCGCCATTGGAGACATAGGTGACGACGACGCCATGACGCTCCGCGACCTTCTCGACCTCGGCCTTGACCGGACAGGCATCCGCGTCGACGTAAATGATGGGGGCAGGCAACCTTATCTCCAAATGTACGAAAGGGCCGACACAGGCCGGCCCCTTCGCATGAAATTTCGCAATTGTCAGGCCGCCAAGGCTCCGGACTTCTTGGCGGTCCAGGTGGCCATATAGTCCATCAGGCCGGGATTGAGGCAGTCATAGGGCTCAAGCCCAATCGACTTCAGCTGGCCTCGGATGCCGGCCATGCGGCTCGGGTCGACGCCGGATTCGATGATCGAGGAGACGAACGCGGCGAATCCCGGCGGCGACCAGCCATCCTCCTCGAAGCGCTCGGGATGGATGAAGGACAGGCCCTTGAAGGGATGGTCGCGCTCGACCGGGCCGTGCATGTGGACGCCGCAGCCGGTGCAGGCATGGCGCTGGATCAGCGCCGCGGGGTCGACCACCTTCAGCTTGTCACCGTTCTCGGTGACGGTGACATCGCCGGTGCCGGCAACGGCCACGACCGAGAAGATAGCGCCGTCCGGCTTCCAGCATTTGGTGCAGCCGCAGGCATGGTTGTGGGCGATCTGGCCCTTGACCTTCACCTTCACCGGATTGCTGGTGCAGGCGCATACCAGCGTCCCGCCAGCAAAGCTCGCGCTCTCCCTCGGCAAGCCGTTGTCGATCTTCGGATGCAGTTTTTCAGGCATTGAGTTCCTCCCTTGTTGAACCTGTGCAACTTCAGTCACCGGCCATAGGTCGGCGACTTGTTTTTCCTCAGTAAACCACGACGCTGCGGATCGACTTGCCCTCATGCATGAGGTCGAAGCCCTTGTTGATGTCCTCGAGCTTCAACGTATGCGTGATCATCGGGTCGATCTGGATCTTTTTCTCCATGTACCAATCCACGATCCTCGGCACATCGGTGCGGCCGCGCGCGCCGCCGAAGGCGGTGCCCATCCAGGTGCGGCCGGTGACCAGCTGGAAGGGCCTCGTCGCAATCTCCTGGCCGGCGCCGGCGACGCCGATGATGACCGACTTGCCCCAGCCGCGATGCGAGGCCTCCAGCGCCTGGCGCATCACCTTGGTGTTGCCGGTGCAGTCGAAAGTGTAGTCGGCGCCGCCGATCTGGTCGGCGCCGCGCTTGGTCAGGTTGACGAGGTAAGGCACGATATCGCCGTCGATCTCCTTCGGATTGACGAAATGCGTCATGCCGAACTTCTCGCCCCAGGCCTTCTTGTCGTTGTTGACATCGACGCCGATGATCATGTCGGCGCCGGCCAGGCGAAGGCCCTGGATGACATTCAAGCCAATGCCGCCGAGGCCGAAGACCACGGCGGTTGCGCCTTGCTCGACCTTGGCGGTGTTGATGACCGCGCCGATGCCGGTGGTGACCCCGCAGCCGATGTAGCAGATCTTGTCGAAGGGGGCGTCGGGATTGACCTTGGCCACCGCGATCTCGGGCAGCACGGTGAAGTTGGAGAAGGTCGAGCAGCCCATGTAATGAAACAGCTTGTCCTTGCCCATCGAGAAGCGCGAGGTGCCGTCGGGCATCAGGCCCTGTCCCTGCGTGGCGCGGATGGCGGTGCACAGGTTTGTCTTCCGCGACAGACACGACGGGCACTGCCGGCATTCGGGCGTGTAGAGCGGGATGACATGGTCGCCCTTCTTGACCGAGGTCACGCCCTTGCCGACATCGACGACCACGCCGGCGCCCTCATGGCCGAGGATGGCCGGAAACAGCCCTTCCGGATCGGCGCCCGACAGGGTGAACTCGTCGGTATGGCAGATGCCGGTCGCCTTGACCTCGACCAGCACTTCGCCTTCGCGCGGCCCCTCGAGGTCGACCTCCATGATCTCCAACGGCTTTCCGGCGGCGACGGCGACTGCGGCACGCGTTTTCATCAGGCGTTTCCTCCCAAGGCAATCAGTAAGTTTCAGGTTACGGCAGGCCGCCGTTCCCGCCTGGCGGGACGAAATCTCTGCCCGCCGTTTGTTTCTCCGAGCCCATCGACCACCTTATCGCTTTCCTTGGTGGCGGCCAACTTCCCTTGCGACGTTTTTCGGCGCGGCAGTCGCAATTCGAGCAAGTCGGATGCGCACCGGCCGGCCACTTGAGACATGGCGGGATTGTCCATAGAACTGGACCGCTTCGCCGGAGGACGACATCCGAATGTTCAAGAAAATCCTGATCGCCAATCGCGGCGAGATCGCCTGCCGCGTGATCAAGACCGCGCGCAAGATGGGGATTGCCACCGTCGCGGTCTATTCGGATGCCGATCGCGATGCCGTGCATGTCGAGATGGCCGACGAAGCGGTGCACATCGGACCTTCGCCGGCGGCACAGAGCTATCTGCTGCCTGAGAAGATCATCGCCGCCAGCAAGCAAACCGGCGCGGAAGCCGTGCATCCGGGCTATGGCTTCCTGTCGGAGCGCGCCTCTTTCTGCGAGGCGCTGGAGAAGGAAGGCATCGTCTTCATCGGGCCGAAGCCCAAGGCTATCAAGGCCATGGGCGACAAGATCGAATCGAAGAAGTTCGCCAACGAGGCCAAGGTCTCGACCGTGCCTGGATGGCTGGGCGTCATCGAAGACGCCGACCATGCCGAAAGGATCGCCGGCGAGATCGGCTATCCGGTCATGATCAAGGCCTCGGCCGGCGGCGGCGGCAAGGGCATGCGCATCGCCTGGAGCAAAGCGGAGGTGCGCGACGGTTTCGAGCGGGCGCGTTCGGAAGCGAAAAGCTCCTTCGGCGACGACCGCGTCTTCATCGAAAAGTTCGTCGTCGATCCCCGCCATATCGAAATCCAGGTGCTGGCCGACGCGCATGGCACGGCAGTCTATCTCGGCGAGCGCGAATGCTCGATCCAGCGCCGCAACCAGAAAGTGGTGGAAGAAGCGCCGTCGCCGTTCCTCGATGCCAAGACCAGAAAGGCGATGGGCGAGCAGGCGGTGGCGCTGGCGAAGGCCGTCGACTACCAGAGCGCCGGCACCGTCGAGTTCATCGTCGACAAGGACAAGAATTTCTATTTCCTTGAAATGAATACGCGATTGCAGGTCGAGCACCCGGTGACCGAGCTGGTCACCGGCATCGACCTGGTCGAACAGATGATCCGCGTCGCCGCCGGCGAGAAGCTCGGCATCAAGCAGAGCGACGTGAAGCTCAACGGCTGGGCGGTAGAGAGCCGCCTTTACGCGGAGGATCCCTTCCGCAACTTCCTGCCTTCGATCGGCCGGCTGACGCGATACCGGCCGCCGGAAGAAGGCAGGTTCGGCGATGTCGTGGTCCGCAACGATACCGGCGTCGCCGAAGGGTCGGAAATCTCGATGTTCTACGATCCCATGGTGGCCAAGCTCTGCACCTGGGCGCCGACAAGGCTCGAGGCTATCGACGCCATGTCGGAGGCGCTGGACAGCTTCGTCGTCGACGGCATCGAGCACAACATACCGTTCCTTTCAGCGCTGATGCAGCACCCGCGCTGGCGCGAGGGCCGGCTGTCGACCGGTTTTATCGCCGAGGAATATCCTGACGGTTTTGCGCCGGTCGGGCCGGATGGCGACGAGAGGGCGGTGTTCGCCGCCGTCGCAACGGCGATCGAGCTGCTGCGCCGCGACCGGCTCGACCGCCTCAGCGGCAGGCTGGCGCCGCATTCCGGCCATCTCAAGCGCGACTGGGTTGTAAAGATCGGCGCGGACTATCTTCCGGTCGAGATCGTCGACGGCATGATTTCCATCCCGATGGAGGTCGATTTGTCGATCGATGGCGGCAAGCCGCTGACCGTCGCTTCGGACTGGCGGCCGGGCGACGCGATCTGGCAGGGCACGGCCGGCGCCGACAAGGTCGCGGCGCAGATCCGTCCGACGCTGAATGGCTTGCGCATCGCCTGGAAAGGCATGTCGGTGACAGCGCGCGCCATGCTGCCGCGCATCGCGGAGCTCGAAAGGCTGATGCCGGAGAAGCTGCCGCCCGACACCTCGAAGATGCTGCTTTGCCCGATGCCTGGTCTCGTCGTCTCGATCGCCGTGGCGGAGGGGCAGGAGGTCAAGGCCGGCGAGACGCTGGCCGTGGTCGAGGCGATGAAGATGGAAAACGTGCTGCGCGCCGAACGCGACCTCACGATAGCAAAACTCAACGCGAAGCCCGGCGACAGCCTGGCGGTCGATGCGGTGATCATGCAGTTTGCCTGAGAAAGGGCGTTGCGGGACGCAAAGCCTCTGGTCGCGGTCGATTGTGCTGGACTGGCATGGCCCCGTCCGGGACAATACATCTGCACCGATGAGTCTTGGCACAGCGTGAAAAAAATGGCGGATGAACGACTTCCACGCGATCCTTTGCAGCGCGAAGCCGCAGTGAAGGCCAGCCGGCCCGAAACGCCGGCGCGTAGGTTCATTCATTTGCGCGTGCATTCGGCCTATTCGCTGCTCGAGGGCGCCTTGCAGCTTGGCGCGATCGTCGGCCATGCCGTCAAGGACGAGGCGCCGGCGATCGCCGTCACCGACACCAACAATCTGTTCGGCGCGCTGGAATTCGCCCAGAAGGCGGTCAAGGACGGCATCCAGCCGATCATCGGCTGCCAGATCGATCTGGCCTTTTCCGGGGAAGCGAGCGACGGCCAGCGCGATCGCCGCCGCCACGGGCCGGAGATGTCGCCGGTCGTGCTGATCGCCGCCAGCGAGGACGGCTACAGCAATCTCGTGCGGCTGATCAGCAAGGTCTATCTGGAGACGCCGCCAGGCGAGCCGGTGCATTTGACCAGCGCTATGCTGGAAGATCGGTGCGGCGGGCTGATCTGTCTGACCGGTGGGCCGCGCGGTCCGATCGGCAGTGCGCTCAAAGCGGACCGGCGCGATCTCGCCGAACAGCGGTTGCTGTTCCTCAGGGGCCTGTTCGGCGACAGGCTTTATGTCGAGCTGGAGCGGGTCGCCGGCTATGACCGCATGGTCGAGAAATCGACCGTCGACCTTGCCTATACGCATGACCTGCCGCTGGTCGCCACCAACGAGGCCTTCTTCTCCAAACGCGAGGATTACGAGGCGCATGACGCGCTGATTGCGATTGCCGAAGGCTCGGTGGTCGCCGCCGACAACCGCCGGCGGCTTTCGCCTGACAATTTCCTGCGCGGCCAGGCCGAGATGGCGCGGCTCTTTTCCGACTTGCCCGAAGCGATCGACAACACGGTCGAAATCGCGATGCGCTGCTCCTACTATCCGAAGACCCGCAGCCCGATCCTGCCGCGCTTCACCGGCGCCGACGCCGCCGACAAGGACGCAGCCGAGAAGGCGGAGGCGGCCGAGCTTGCCCGCCAGGCGCGCGAAGGCCTGGAGGCGCGGCTGGCCGCGCACGGGCCGACGCCGGGCTACACGGTCGAGCAATATCGCGAGCGGCTCGAATTCGAGCTCGGCATCATCGAGAAGATGAAGTTCCCGGGCTACTTCCTGATCGTTGCCGACTTCATCAAATGGGCGAAGGCGCAAGGCATTCCCGTCGGGCCGGGGCGCGGTTCGGGCGCCGGCTCTCTGGTCGCCTATTCGACCACCATCACCGACATCGACCCGCTGCGTTTCTCGCTGCTGTTCGAGCGCTTCCTCAATCCGGACCGGGTGTCGATGCCGGACTTCGACATCGACTTCTGCCAGGACCGGCGCGAAGAAGTCATCCGCTACGTCCAGCAGAAATACGGGCGCGACCAGGTCGGGCAGATTATCACCTTCGGAACGCTGCAGGCGCGCGCGGTGCTGCGCGACGTCGGCCGCGTGCTGCAGATGCCTTACGGCCAGGTCGACAAGCTCTCCAAGATGGTGCCGCAGAACCCGGCCAACCCGGTCAAGCTGGCGGATGCCATCGCCAACGAGCCGCGTTTCGCCGAGGAGGCGGAGAAGGAGCCGATCGTGCAGACGCTGCTCGACACGGCGCAGAAGCTCGAAGGCCTCTACCGCCATGCCTCGACGCACGCCGCGGGCATCGTCATCGGCGACCGTCCGCTGTCCGAGCTGGTGCCGATGTACCGCGATCCGCGCTCGGACATGCCGGTCACCCAGTTCAACATGAAATATGTCGAGCAGGCGGGGCTGGTGAAGTTCGACTTCCTCGGCCTGAAGACGCTGACCGTGCTGGAAACGGCGGTGAAGCTGATCCGCCGGCGCGGCGTCGACATCGATCTCGCGACGATCCCGCTCGACGATCCCGACACCTACGCGATGCTGTCGCGCGGCGAGGTGGTCGGCGTGTTCCAGGTTGAAAGTGCCGGCATGCGCAAGGCGCTGATCGGCATGCGGCCGGACTGCATCGAGGACATCATCGCGCTGGTGGCGCTCTATCGCCCCGGCCCGATGGAGAACATCCCGACCTACAACGCCAGAAAGCATGGCGAGGAGGAGATGGCCTCGATCCATCCCAAGATCGACCATCTGGTGAAGGAAACCCAGGGCGTCATCGTCTACCAGGAACAGGTGATGCAGATCGCGCAGGAGCTTTCCGGCTATTCGCTCGGCGAAGCCGACCTCCTGCGGCGCGCCATGGGCAAGAAGATCCGCGCCGAGATGGACAAGCAGCGAGAGCGCTTCGTCACCGGCGCGGTCGAGCGCGGCGTCAGCAAGCCGCAGGCGGATTTCATCTTCGACCTCCTGGCCAAGTTCGCCGATTACGGCTTCAACAAGTCGCACGCCGCGGCCTACGCGGTCGTTTCCTACCAGACCGCCTATCTCAAGGCGCATTACCCGGTCGAGTTCCTTGCGGCGTCGATGACGCTCGACATGAGCAATACCGACAAGCTGGCCGATTTCCGCCAGGACGCCATGCGCCTCGGCATCGAGGTGGTGGCGCCGTCAGTGATGTCGAGCTTCCGTCCATTCGAGGTCGGCGGGAACAAGATCTTCTATTCGCTGGCGGCGCTGAAAGGCGTCGGCGACGCGGCGGTCGAGCACATCGTCGAGAAACGCGGCGAGAAGCCTTTCAAGAACCTTGCCGATTTCTGCGAGCGGGTCGATCCGAAGATCGTCGGCAAGCGCGTCTTCGAAAGCCTGATCATGGCGGGCGCGCTCGATTGCTTCGGCCACGACCGCGCGCAGATGATGGCCGGCGTCGAGCGGATGATGGGCCTTGCCTCGCTGGCGCAGCAAAACGCCATCTCCGGCCAGGCCGACATTTTCGGCGCTTCGCTTGGGAGCCAGTCGCAGGCGCTCAACCTGCCGGCGACCGATCCGTGGCTTGCCGCCGACAAACTGCACCGTGAATTCCAGATCGTCGGCTTCTATCTTTCGGCGCATCCGCTCGACGAGTACAAGGCTGCGCTGCAAAAAATGCGGGTGCAGAACTGGGCGGAATTCTCGGCTGCGGTCAAACGCGGCGCCGCCGCCGGGCGCCTCGCCGGCACAGTTACCTCCAAGCAGGAGCGCAAGACCCGTACCGGCAACAAGATGGGCGTCGTGCAGTTTTCCGACACGACGGGACAGTATGAGGCCGTACTGTTTTCCGAAGGCCTGGCGCAGTATCGCGACATGCTGGAGCCCGGCAGTTCGGTGGTGATCATGGTTGCGGCCGAAGACAGGCCTGAGGGCGTAAACCTGCGCATCAACTCGGTGCAATCACTGGATGATGAAGCCAGCCGAATCCAGAAAGCGCTGCGCATCTTCGTCAGGGACGATGCACCATCGTCGATCATTCAATCGCAGCTCAGACAGCGTGGCGACAGTCAAGTCAGCATCATCGTTCTCAAGGGAGAGGCGCAGGGCGAGATTGAGATCGGCCTGGGTAATTATCGCGTCTCGCCGCAGATCGCCTCCGCCATGCGCGCGGTGCAGGGCGTGGTGGACGTGGAGTTGGTCTAGTTGTGTGTTGATATTCAGGTGATGCCAGCCTGCAAATGATGGCTTTCTGCGCTTCCGGTGCTCACGAACCCCAATGTCCGCTCCGCTCCGGCCTACGCCGGCCGAAGCCCTCATAAGTGTCTCCGCTCTATGAAGGCTACGGCCGGCGTAGGCCGGTTCTCGAAAGCCAGCATTTTCGGCTTGGCCTGACCTGAGTGTCAACACACCCGAGCTCAAGGCGTTGCCGCCTCCGCCTCTGCCACCCGCGGCGTCTTCTTCTGCAGGTTGAGCAAATTGCCGGCGAGAATCAGAGCCGCGCCGCCGGCGGTGAAGACGTCGATCTGCTCATGATATAGCAGCCAGCCGACCAGCGCCGTCAGCGGCACGCGCAGGAAGTCCATCGGCGAGATGATCGTGGCATCGGCATGGACCAGCGCGCGGGCCAGGCAGAAATGCGACGACATGCCGGTGAAGGCGATGACGAAGATCCACGGCCAGAGCCCTGGCGAAGGGTTGTGCCAGCTATAGAGAGCCGGGATCAGGCCAACCGCCGACTGGATGATCAGCATCCAGAAGATGATGCGCACCACGCTTTCGGTTTTGGTCATCGACTTGACCAGCACCATCGAGATGCCGAAGCAGACCGCGGCGCCCAGGACGACGAGGTGGCCCGGATCCATCGAGCCGGCGCTGGGACGCACGATGACGACCACGCCGATCAGGCCAAGCACGATCGCCGTGAGCTTCGACCGGGACAGTCTTTCCCCCAGAAAGCTGACCGCCAGGATCGCCGTCCAGATCGGCGTGGTGAACTCGATCGAGATCAGCACGGCGAGCGGAATGAGCGTCAGCGCGTAGAGCCAGGCGGCCTGGCCGGTATAGTGGATCATGTTGCGGGCGATATGGGCGAGGGGGCGCTCACTGCGCATCGCGGCAAAACCGCCGCTCATCATCACCAGCGGCAAAAGGATGAAGAAACCGATCACCGAGCGCAGCTCCAGCACCTGGAAGACGTTGAGCTCGGCCGTCGTCTCGCGGCCGGCAACCGACATCGCCAGCATCGAGGCGATTGACAGAGCCATCCAGAACGCGGCTTTTGGGATCGAGGGAGCGGGCGCCATTGGGGCCCTATGTCGCAAGCCCGGACCCGGGTCGCAACCGTTAGCGGCATCATTCCACTGGGCCAGCGGAGCGGGCGTCAAAAAACCGTCATCGCGGCGGCGGAACCTGGCGCCTGGGCATCCGTTAAGTCCACGCCTTCCGTCGGAAGGCGCATGATCGCGAGAGGGAAACGTCTTGATGAAATTGACCGCCGCTGTGCTGGCCGCCGCCTGTCTTTTCTGCGCGACGGCCGCGCATGCCGACGAGGCGGCTTTCCTGCGATCGCTGCAGGGGAAGTTCGCCGGTAAGGGGACGGTCAGGATCAGAACGAACACGCCGGTGATGAACATCAACTGCAACTTCACTTCGGACGCGACGGCGGACTCGCTCTCGCTTGACGGCACCTGTCGTGCGTTGTTGATCATGTCGCGGGAAATCCGCGCCGACCTGAAGGTCGACGGGGCGAGCTACACTGGCACTTACATAGGTTCGCGCAGCGGACCTGCCGGGCTCAGCGGAAGCCGCAAGGGCGATGCAATCAACCTCGACATCCACTGGGCGAAAGTCGTCAATGGCGACCGCAATGCGGAGCTGACCGTAGAAAAGATCGGGCCGGACAATATGCGCATGACGGTGACCGACATGGATCCGGCAACCGGCAAGATGGTGGTGACGAGCCGGATCGACCTCAAGCGCACCTGACGCTTCAATCTTCCAGCGGCTCGGGCGGATTGGCGGCGCGGCCCTTGCCGAATGTATAGCCGGTCTCGACGGCTTTCCTGCCGAACTTGTCGCGCAGCGTGTCCATCGCGCCTTCGGCAAGCGCGCGCTTGCGCGACTGCACGTCGACCAGATCCGGCGGATCGGCCTTTTCGTCGTCGGAGAGGTCGCTGACGCCGATGCCGAGCAGGCGGAATTTTGTGCCGTCGGCCTCGCGGCGCAACAGGTCGAGCCCGGTCTGGAAAATGCGGTCGGCCAGGCGCGTCGGATCGCCGAGCTGGCGGTTACGGGTGCGGGTCTTGAAGTCCTGCGTCTTCAGCTTCAGCACCACGGTGCGGCCGGCGATGCCGGATTTCTTCAGCCGCGCCGAGACCTTTTCCGACAGCCCGCGCAGCACCGGCACCAGCTCCGCCAAGGCGGCGATGTCGTTGTCGAAGGTGGTTTCGGCCGAGACGCTCTTGGCATCGCCGTCCGGATCGACCGGGCGGTCGTCCTCGCCGCGCGACAGGCGGTAGAGCCGGTCGCCCATCACGCCATAGCGGCGCATCAGGTCGCCGCGTTCCATGCGCTGCAGCTGCCCGATCATGCGGATGCCGTCGCGCTCCAGTGTCGCGGCCAGCGCCTTGCCGACGCCCCAGATCATCGTCACCGGCTGCGCGGCGAGGAAGCTTGGCGCCTCGGCTTCGCCGATCACGGAAAAGCCGCGCGGCTTGCGAAAGTCCGAGGCAATTTTCGCCAGGAACTTGCAGTAGGAGAGGCCGGCCGAAACGGTGATGCCGAGCTCCTTTTCCACCGTCTGCGCGAAGCGCCCCAGCACCAGCGCCGGCGGCATGCCGTGCAGCCGCTCGGTACCGGCGAGGTCGAGAAAGGCCTCGTCGATCGACAGCGGCTCGACCTGCGGCGTCAACGCCTGCATCAACGCCCGCACCTGGCGGCCGACGCCGACATATTTTTCCATGTTGGGCGGGATCACCACCGCTTCGGGGCACAGTTCGAGCGCCTTGAACATCGGCATGGCCGAGCGGACGCCATGGATGCGGGCGATATAGCAGGCGGTGGAAACGACGCCGCGCCGGCCGCCGCCGATGATGACCGGCCTGTCCTTCAGCGCCGGGTTGTCACGCTTTTCGACCGCCGCGTAGAAGGCGTCGCAATCGATGTGGGCGATCCGCAGCCGGTAGAGCTCGGCGTGACGGACGAGGCGCGGGCTGCCGCAGCGATCGCAGCGACGCGTCTCGCCGCGCTGGAAAGCCAGGCAGTCACGGCAAAAACCGTGTTCGGGATTGTTGACAGGAGCCGCCATCGCTGCGAACATAAAGAGAACAAATGCAATGGTACGACAGCGCAAGGCTGGCAACAAGCTTGGCCTGGGGAGAACGCATGAGCACGACCATAGCACCGCTGACTCCTGAACGCTGGCCCGATTTCGAGGACCTGTTCGGCAAGCAGGGCGCCTGCTACGGCTGCTGGTGCACGCATTTCCGGTTGTCGCCGGCGGAGCGCCGCGCCAGCGACAAGGAGCGCAACAAGGATCTCATCAAGGCGCGAATCGAAACGGGCCCGCCGCCGGGGCTCTTGGCGCTCGATGACGGCAAGGCCGTCGGCTGGATGCAGATCGGCCCTCGCGCCGACGTGCCTGAGTGGAACAATCAGGGCAGGGGCTCGGCGCCGGTTGATCCTGCCGATGCCGGCGACCCGGCCGTCTGGGCGATCTCCTGCTTCTTCATCCGCGCCAGGGCAAGGGGCCGGGGCATCACGCATCGCCTTGTCGAGGGCGGCATCGCTTTCGCCCGCGAGAATAGAGCGAGGCTGCTGGAAGCCTGCCCGATCGACCTGTCGCGCGATTCGCGCTCGATCGGGCTTTTCGTCGGCTCGTCGCGGGTGTTCGAGAAGGCCGGTTTCGAGAGGCTGGTGGAGCGCAAGCCCGGCCGGCCGCTGATGCGCCTTGTGCTTTAGGCGGCTGATGCGTCTGGTGCTTTAGCCGGATGAGCTTTTGGCCTACAGTCGGCGTCTTGCGGCTGTTACGCTTCTTGCCTACCAGAAGCATGAATATTTCGTCTTCCGAAATCACGGAGAACTGACGTGAAGCGTATTTTGCCATTTGCCTTTGCCCTTGCGCTCAGCGCGCCGGCTTTTGCCCAGACCGTCGACAATCAAGGCGCCAAAGATCTGTCCGACAATCTGGCGCGCTATTTCGGCAAGCAGGCGTTCGACAAAGGCGTGCTCAAGGTTTCGGTCGAGGGCGACGCCTACAAGATCGCGCTTGACGTCAAGGCGCTCGTCAATGCGCTGCCGGAACAGAAGCTCCTGAAATTCGACATGGCGCCATACGCGCTGATGGTGAAGCCGCGCAGCGACGGGTCCTGGGACGTCTCGTCGAATTTCTCGCAAGGCGCATCCTTCGAGTTCGAAGGACCGGAAGGCCGTCAGAGCATGGAGTTCACGATCAAGGACGGCAAGCTGACCAGCGTCTACGATCCGGCCCTTGCCGCCTTCACCAGCGCGACCAGCTCATTGGCCGGAATGACCATGACGTCCCGGCAAGCCAAGCAGCAGGCAGATGTCTCGACCGGCGCCGGCACCGCCAACGTTACCGCGACCAAATCCGCCAATGGCGGCGTCGACTTCACGGCTACGCAGAAAGTCTCGGACTTCGTCGAGATGATCAAGGTGAACGACCCCGACAGCGGGATGAACTTTCCGCTCACCTTGAAGACGCCGGAACTTTCGGTGGACGCACACGGCAAAGGCGTGCGGACGAAGCCGCTGCTCGACCTGCTTGCCTTTGCCGTGGCCAATGAAGACGAAGCCAAGCTCAAGGCCAACCAGGCCGAGCTCAAATCGTTGATGCTGGCCGCGCTGCCCATCTGGGAAAGGGTCGACGGCAATTACGGCTTCAAGAATTTCGAGGTGGACAGCCCGGTCGGCAAGTTCGGCGCTACGCAATTCAGCACCGCATTCGGCATGGATGGCGTCTCCCAGAACGGCAAGGTCGATTACGCGATCAAGGCTGCCGGCCTGACGATCCCGCATCAGACCCTGCCGGAATGGACCACGCCATTGCTGCCCACCGACATCGACCTGAATTTCGGCGGCGCCAATATCGATCTCGATACGATGGCGAAAAAGGCGATCGAAGCCTTTGATCTCAATAAGAATCCGCCGCTGTCGGACGAATTCGGCAAAGCTTTGGTCGCCGATTTCAAGGCCAAAAATCCGAAGGTCGTGATCGGGCACAGCACGGTGAAGAACGGAAGTATCGAGGTTGCGCTGGAAGGCGAGATGACCTTTCCCGGCGAGAAACCCGATGCGACCGTGACCGTCGATGTCGCCGGCTATGACAAGATCATCGATGCCTTGAAGGAAGCCGCCAAAAGCGATGAGCAGATGGCGCAGGCCTTCCCATTTGCGTTGGCCGTCAAAGGTTTTGGCAAGACGCTGCCGGACGGCCGGCTGGAGTGGATGATCAACACCAAGGCCGATGGATCAGTCACGGTCAACGGCGCCATGCTGAAGGGACCGGACGCCGCCCAGGACGACAGCGCGGGCCAGGATGACAACTCAGGCGACGACGGCGCGGGCGGAACGGATGATTCCGCCGGCGGCGATGATTCGGACGGCGGCGACAATGGTGGGGCCGGAGCGAAGCTGAAGCCTTGAGTGCTTAGGTTAAAGCCCGAGCGCGGCTGCGATCTTTGGCGCCGCATCGCGCCAGTCCTCGACCGAGATGATGTCTTCCGGCGTCGGCGGCAGGAAGGGCGCGCAGCGAGTTGTCAGCCATCAAATGGAAGAGGTGGGCATCGGCCACGGAATTGCGCGCCGAAACCAGGTTGGAAGGCTGGTCGTCGACGAAGGCGACGGGCCGGCTCTTGACGCCGCGCAGTTTCGCGATGGCAGGTCCCTTGGCCATTTCCGTCGTCAGCAGCGGATAATTGAGTCCCAGCGCATCGAGATGCGCGCGGCGCACGGCGCGGTGCTTGTGCGGCATGGCGGTCAGCAGGACGATCTCGGCGCTTCGTCCGAGCATCGCCAGCGCGTCCGCCGCGCCCTCGGCGATGCTTTGCCAATCCGCCTGGGCGTCGAAGAATTCGCCCAAAAGCGCCGTCACTTCCGGCTGCTCGATCAGCCGCCCGCTCGCCGTCTCGGCGATGTTGCCGGTGAGGCGGAAGGAAGCCAGCGTCAGCCCGAAGCCGCGCGACTTCAGGAAATGCGGGAAGGGCCGGACGAATTCGAGCACGACATCGTCGACATCGAGCACCAGCAGCGGCCGGTCATCGACGGCAAGCTCTTCGATCTGCCGCGCCGTCTCGGGATCGTCGCTCATGTCGAGCGCTCGTGATCGTCGTCGCCGAGCGGAAGGGCGCGCAGCGCCTTGCCGACGGCGGCAGGCGGCGTGCCGGTCTCTTCGGCGAAGCGCAGAAGCGTCGGCTCGTGCGCCAGGATGAATTGCAGAACGCCGGCAAGGAAGCCCGGCTCAGCTGCGGCCCTGCGGATCGAGTTCGCCTCGATGCCGGTGATCGCCAGGAAGCGGGGCAGAAGCTCCGGGTCGGCGGCGACGAAGGCCAGGGCCTTGACGGCAACGGTTTCCGCTTCCTCGCGCATTGACGCTGCGTTCGCCATCGTTACCTTTGCAATGGTGGATTTTTTCGAGTCTCCTTCCGCAGTAACGGCAAGCGTCGCTTGCGGCAAGCCTCCGCTCTTTCCCATGCAACGTCCGAAGGTGGAATTGGTGCAGCTTTCCAACCTCCGGTTTCCGTTTCGTCAATCATATTGGGTTAGAGTGGAAATGGGTTGGGTGCGGTCCGAAGGGGACGCATTGCGACGGCCTTCGGCTTCGAGGGCGGTCGGGACGGGAAACTGATGGCTAAGAAGGTGATGATCGTCGAGGACAATGAGCTTAACATGAAGCTCTTTCGGGACCTCATCGAAGCCAGCGGTTACGACACGGTTCGCACGCGCAATGGCCTGGAGGCGCTCGACCTCGCGCGCCAGCACCGGCCGGACCTCATCCTGATGGACATCCAGCTGCCGGAAGTGTCCGGCCTGGAAGTGACCAAATGGCTGAAGGAAGACGACGAATTGCATTCGATCCCCGTCATCGCCGTCACCGCCTTCGCCATGAAGGGCGATGAGGAGCGCATCCGCCAGGGCGGCTGCGAGGCCTATATTTCCAAGCCGATCTCGGTGCCGCGCTTCATCGAGACGATCAAATCCTATCTGGGCGACGCCTGATGCCCGAGACCAGCAGAACCGGAGTTTTGAGATGACCGCGCGGATCCTCGTCGTCGACGATATCCCCGCCAATGTGCGGCTGCTGGAGGTTCGGCTGCTTGCCGAGTATTTCGAGGTGCTGACGGCCAATAACGGCCCGGATGCGATCGAGACCTGCGAGAACGGCAAGGTCGACGTCGTGCTGCTCGATGTGATGATGCCGGACATGGACGGGTTCGAGGTCTGCAAGCGCTTGAAGAGCGATCCGGCGACCTCGCATATTCCTGTCGTCATGATCACCGCGCTCGACCAGGTGTCGGACCGGGTGCGCGGCCTCGAGGCGGGCGCCGACGATTTCCTGACCAAGCCGGTCAACGACCTGCAGCTGATGACACGCGTCAAGAGCCTGGTCAGGCTGAAGTCGCTGACCGACGAGCTCAGGCTGCGCGCCTCGACCACGCGCAATATCGGCATCGAGGAGCTTCTGAGCCGCGATTTCGCGACCGAAGACGCCAAGCCGCGGGTGCTTCTCATCGATGAGCGCAAAACTTCCGTCGAACGCATCCAGAAGATGCTGCGCAACACCGCCGAGCTCGATGTCGCGACCGACCCGAATGCGGGGTTCTTCCAGGCGGCCGAGACGGCGTATGAATGCGTGCTGATCTCGACTGCCTTCTCCGACTTCGATGCGCTGAGACTCTGCTCGCAGCTGCGTTCGCTCGACCGCACCCGCTTCCTGCCGATCATGCTGCTCGCCGACGAGGGCGAGGAGGGCCGCATCCTGCGTGGCCTGGAACTTGGCATCAATGACTACCTGATCCGGCCGATCGACCAGCACGAGCTGACGGCGCGCCTGCGCACACAGGTGCGGCGCAAGCGCTACAACGACCAATTGCGCGCCAGCGTCGCGCAGACGATCGAGATGGCGGTGATCGACGGGCTGACCGGGCTGCACAACCGCCGCTACCTCGACAGCCATCTGCAGACGCTGTTCGATCGCGCCGTGGCGCGGCGGCGGCCCCTGTCGGTGATGATCACCGATCTCGATCGCTTCAAGTCGATCAACGATACCCATGGCCATGACGGCGGTGACGACGTTCTGCGCGAGTTCGCCCGGCGGCTGCGCAAGAATGTGCGCGGCATCGATCTCGCCTGCCGCTTTGGCGGCGAGGAGTTCGTCGTGGTTATGCCTGACACCGACGGCGCGGTCGCCGAGAAGGTTGCCGAACGCATTCGCGCCGAGATCGCGCAAGCGCCTTTTGCCATCGGTGCCGACGGCAAGGCGATCGAGGTCACGGTCAGCGTCGGCGTGTCCTCGCTTCTGAAAGGGACCGACAGCGTCGCCGCCCTGATGAAGCGCGCCGACCTTGCGCTCTATGAGGCCAAAAGCGGCGGCCGCAACAGGGTGGTCGCCAAGGCTGCCTGAAAACACGTCGCGATCTTTCAGACCCCGCACGCGCCGGTCTTTATCCCGAAACCGGTTTCCAGTTTCGGGAGACATGCTCGGCAAAAAGGCGACGATTCTCGGCCGTCCCAACAGGGTTACGAATTTACCTTAACCCAAGCGATTCGTGAGCGGTGGTTAAGAAATGGTTGATTTTTATAAGGTCTTGCGCAAATCTGCGACGCATAGACAGAAGACGAGGCCGGCGCGAGGGTAGAGTAGCCGGCTCGATCCAAAAATACCCCATGATGCTCAGGTCCGCCGCATCTCCTGGGTCCGTGGGGTCGGCCGGCCGGCGCTGGCACATAGTGGCCTCCTCGTACCGCTGCCAACCGCCGACCGGCCCCCTTTTCTCAAAAACCGACATCGGAACCCCGTGCTTGATCGTGGCACGGCTCCTTTGTCGTACGGGCGACCTAAAACAAAAACGCCGCCCTCTGGGCGGCGTTTTTGGTTTCGCAGGATAACCAGATTACTTGATCTTGGTTTCCTTGAACTCGACGTGCTTCTTGGCGACCGGATCGTACTTGCGGAACGAGAGCTTGTCCGTCTTGGTACGGCTGTTCTTGCTGGTGACGTAGAAGAACCCGGTGTCGGCGGTCGACAGAAGCTTGATCTTGATGTTTGCGGCTTTGGCCATGATTTTCGTCCGTTAATGTTCGTGGAGTTTTGGCCGCTGAAGCACGGGGAAAACACCCGGACGCGGGAAACTTGGCGCGACACATAAAGAACGCGCCCGGAAAGTCAAGCCCGAGCGCCCTCCGAGCCCGCGAGCGCCCGAGGATCGTTCCGGATACGACGATGAGTCACGGCTCATGGAAGGATGGATGGCTGGTCGATCACCCAGAGCCATGTGCCGTCGCCTTGCCGGCGAGCAATTTCCACAGTCACCGTGCCATTGGGAAGGCGCGTGGAGGTGAGAGCCAAATCTCCGTTGATCATAGCCGGACGCTGATCTCCAAGTTCAAACTTTGGCCCCGCCATCACCAACTTGGCGTAGAACGCGCGGATGGCGTCCCTGCCGCGCGCCAACTGCCCGCTGCCGATATCGAGGATGGCATCGGGCGCGTAGAGAGCGGCCATGCCTTCAGCGTCTCCCGCCTGCTGGCGAGCAACCAAAAGCCGCGCCAGGTCCTGAGGATCGCGTGCGGGCATGCGGGTTGCGTGGTCATTCATCGGCGATTTCCAAGCGCTGCAAGGCTCCGGCTTTACTCCGCCGCAACCGATTCCGGGCTTGGCGCCTTGCCGAGTCGATCCTCACCCGCCTTTTTCCAGTCGCCCGTGGTGTTCCACCAGCGGTTGGGATTGGCACGGTCGTCAAGACCCTTGGAACGGCTGGCGAGCAGCGGCTGGATGCGGATGACGGGCTCCTGATAGGAATGGGCCTGGAATATCGCCTCGACGACACGGGCGGCGAGCACCTGGTCGTCGGCGATCTCGAACGACACTTCGACGGTGCCGGGTCGCCGGCGCAGTTCGGTCTCAGCGCCGGCCGCGGCGCCTTCGAGAGGCCGGTAATGCTCGATGCCTTGCGCCGATTGATAGGCGTTGGCGTCATACTTGCCCATGCGCAGCGGCGTGATCGCCACCACGGCCTCCATGATGCGCTCGACATCGACGGCCGGTGCCTGGAACGTGACGAGCAGAAGCAGTTCCATCCTGAGGGATCTGGTTTCAAAGCCGCTGTCGACCATCGCAATTCTCCTACCTCGCGTCGGAGGCAGGTTATAGCAGGGGTGCTGCTGACACGGTGATGTCAGGATGCCCGACGCTTCAGCGGCATTGCCTAGAGAATCTTGCGCACCAGCCTGACCAGGATCAGAGCCATGTAGGCGGCGAAGAAAAAGGCCAGCGACCAGCCGAAGCCGGATGGGCCAAAGGCATCCATGCCGATGCCGATCGCCTGCGGACCCAGCACCATGCCGACGCCATAGCAAAGCACGAAGGCAGCATTGGCGGATGCCAGTTCATGGCCGGACAGCTGCGAGCCGAGATGGGCAAGGCCGATCGTGTACATGGCGGCGACGACGCCGCCCCAGACGAACAAGAGGGCCGCCATCAGATGCCAGTTCTGCGCGAAGAACGGCATGAAGACGGTGCCGATGAGCCCGACCGTGGCGCAGGCCAGCAGCAGGTAGCGGCGGTCGGAAACGCGGTCGCTGATCATGCCGATCGGGATCTGCAGCAGCACATTGCCGAGCCCGATCATTGTCAGGAGCAGCGCGGCGTCGGCTTCCGAATAGCCGATGCGATTGCCGTAGACGGGGAAGAGCGAGAAACCGCCGGTCTCGACGGCGCCGAAAACAAGCACGGCGAAGGTCGCGGTCGGCACCAGCCAGATATAGCGCAGGAAGTGGCTGGTCTCGCTGTCGGCGACGATGGTCGGGCTCTCGTTGCGGGCGGCCAGCACCGGAATGGCGGCAAGCGTCACCAGCGCTATGGTGACGCCGAACGGCAGGAAGCCCGTGCTGCCTAGATGGGCGAACAGCCATGGTCCGGCGGCGAAGCCGAGCGACAGCACGGTGGCGTAGATGCCGAGCACAAGGCCGCGCCGGTTCGGCGGGGCGGAGGTGCTGATCCAGAATTCCGACAGGATGAACAATACCGTCAGCGAAATATGCAGGGCGACGCGGAGCGGAAACCACATCCAGAATTCCGGCGCGAAATGGAAGCCGACGAAGGCGAGCGCGCCGATGGCAATCATCAACAGCATGGTCCAGGCGACGCCTAGCCGCATGGCAAGCGGGGTAGCGAGCGGCGCGCCGGCAATCGAGGCGAGACCGGCGACAGCGGTGTTGAGACCGATCATCGAAGCGGAATGGCCGCGACTTTCCAGAATGACGCTGAGCAGCGGCATGCCTAAGCCTATGGCGATGCCGACGACGCTGATCGAAGAGATCGCCGCGACCATCGGCAGCCAGTGTACGCGTTCGTCGCCCTGTTGTTGGGTATCGACCGTCATGGGATCAAAATGCTCTGTTTCTAAAGGACTTCGCGGACGAAGCGGTTGCGGACGAGCCGGAAGAACGGCACGGCGCCCCCCGGCCGCAGCAATGGATCTTCGGCAAGCCGACTTTCCAGTTCTTCCAGGACCACGCCGGTGATGTCGGGGATGTCGGCCTTGCGGGCATCGGCAAGCGGCAGCCAGACAAGTTCTTCGAGTTCGTTCGTCGGACCGCCGCCGGGCAATTCCACGGCAACGTCGTGGCGCCAGGCGCTGAAAAAACGCGTGTCGAAACGGCGCACGCGATTGGGCGGAGTGATGGCGCGGGCGACGAAGCGGAGCGCGTCAAGCGAGGGGACTACGCCATGTTCGGCAAAACCCTGCCAGTCGCGCTTCGCGGTCGAGAAGGCGCCCTTGCGGCCGATCAGCAGGCCGGCTTCCTCATAGGTCTCGCGAATCGCCGATAGGGCGATTGCGCGGGCCCGCGCCGCGCTCGCGCCGCCGGGGCCTGCGGCCAGCTTGCCTTCTTCTTCACCCCGCAGAGGGGCAGCGACGGGAACGCGGCTGTCGGCGGGATCGGTGCGGCCGCCGGGGAAGACGAATTTTCCGGGCATGAAGGCGTGCCCGGCATGGCGCCGGCCCATCAGCACCAGAACATCCTTGTCCCGGCGATCGAGCAGAATGAGGGTCGCCGCATCACGCGGGCGCAACGCCCGGCCGCTGCGTACGGCCAGGCCCTTATCGAGCTTGTCGACATCCGCCTTGGTCATTCCTTCCATGCGCTCGACCTAGCGGAAACTTCCTTGATGCGAAAGTGGCTTGCGCGTCGCGGCCTTTGCACCAGGGCCGACCGCGGTGCGGCCTGGCTTATCAATGGCTCTCGAATTCGTCCTTCTCGTCGCCGAAGCCGTGCATATAAAGCGCCCATTGCAGGCCGATGACAGCGCCCTTGACTGGCTGCAGCAGCGCAACGGCCAGAATGATGGTCAACGGCACCCAGATCAGCGCGTGCTGCCACGTAGACAGCGTGGTGGTCGCCTCCACTGCCATGAAGGAGCCGACCACGATGTGGCCGACAATGACGATGACCAGATAGGCAGGCAGGTCGTCCGCGCGATGGTGGTGCAGTTCCTCGCCGCAGACCCCGCACTTGTCGACGGGCTTCACGAAAGCGCGGAACAGCTTTCCCTTGCCGCAATGCGGGCAGCGGCCGAGTATCCCGCGCTTGATCGCCGTCCACAGCGGACGCGCGACGCGGCCCGAATGATGCTTGCCGCCGAAAACCTGTTCTTGCACTTGGACGTTACCTGGCATTATCGTCTCCTGCCGCGCGGTCCCGAGCGCGATTGCGACGCGCGGGCGCGGCCCTTGGCCTTGTGGAACGACCGCCTTGAGCCGGGCAGGGGCTTCGGGTCGGTCAGCATCTCGAAACGCATCGCGCCGGCCATTGGCGCGACCTCGACCAGCCGGACTTCGACACGATCGGCAAGCTGATAGCCCTTGCCGGTGCGTTCCCCGAACAGCGATCGGGCGGTTTCGTCGTAGATATAGTAGTCGCCGCCCAGAGTTGACACCGGAATAAAGCCGTCGGCGCCATACTGCGGCAATTGGACAAAGAGTCCCGCCTTGGTGACGCCGGAGATGCGCGCGTCGAACGTGTCGTTGACGCGCTCGGCGAGATAAGCGGCAATCAGCCGGTCGACCGTATCGCGCTCGGCCGCCATGGCGCGACGCTCGGTCGCCGAGATCAGCGCGGCGACCTCTTCCAGCCGGTCCGCCTCCTGCTGCGCCAGGCCGCCGGGCCCGAGGCCAAGCGCCGCGATCAGTCCACGGTGCACGATCAGATCGGCGTAGCGGCGGATCGGCGAGGTGAAATGGGCGTAGCGCCGGAGGTTGAGGCCGAAATGGCCGATGTTCTTCGGCGAGTACTCCGCCTGGCTCTGCGAGCGCAGCACCACTTCGTTGACCAGCGCCTCGTTGTCGGCGCCGCGCACCCGCTCCAGAATGCCGTTGAACTGGCTCGGCCGCATCTGCGCGCCGCGCGCCAACGACAGGCTGAGCGTTGCCAGGAACTCGCGCAGCGATTCCTGCTTGGCGAGCGACGGCGCGTCATGGATGCGGTAGACGAGCGGCTCTTTCTTGCCCTCCAATGTCTCGGCGGCCGCGACATTGGCCTGGATCATGAATTCCTCAATGAGCTTATGCGCGTCGAGGCGCTCCGGCACGACGACGCGGTCGACCGTGCCGTCGGGCTTCAGCAGGATCTTGCGCTCGGGCAGGTCGAGCTCAAGCGGCTGGCGGGACTGGCGGCCGCGCCTGAGCACGGCGTAGGCGTCCCATAGCGGCTTCAAAGCGCTGTCGAGGATCGGCCGTGTCTTGTCGTCGGGCACGCCGTCGATCGCGGCCTGCGCCTGCGGGTAGGCGAGCTTGGCGGCCGACTTCATCATGACGCGGTGGAAGGAATGCCTGAGCTTGCGGCCTTCCGAGGAGAAGGTCATGCGCACGGCGATTGCCGGCCTGTCTTCGCCCTCGCGCAGCGAGCAGAGATCGTTGGAGATGCGTTCAGGAAGCATGGGCACGACGCGGTCCGGAAAATAGACCGAATTGCCGCGCTTCAGGGCTTCGCGGTCGAGCGGCGTGCCGTAGCGAACATAGGTTGCGACATCGGCGATCGCCACGGTGATGACAACGCCGCCGGGATTCTTCTTGTCCATGTCCGGCGTGGCGAAGACCGCGTCGTCATGGTCCTTGGCATCGGCCGGATCGATGGTCACCAGCGGCAGACTGCGCCAGTCCTCGCGGTGATCGAGCGTCGCCGGCTTCATCGCTTCGGCCTCGGCAATCACGTCCGCAGGAAAGACATGGGGAATGTCGTGGGCGTGGATGGCGATCATCGAGACCGCCTTCTCGCTGCTCAGCGAGCCCAGCACCGCCAGCACCTTTGCCCGGGGCAGTCCGTAACGGGATGCCCGCGCCGGCTCCACCTCCACCAGATCGCCATTCCTGGCGCCGTTCTGGAATTCCTTGTCGACGATCAGTTCCGGCTGGCGCCGTTCGACCGGCTCGATGCGGAACGTCCCATCCTTCAGCACGCGAAAGACGCCGAGCACGGCGTCGCTGCGCTTCTCGAAGATCTTCATCACCCGCCCGGTATAGGCAGGGCCTGACGGATCGTCGGTCGGGAAAGTCTTGGCAAGCACACGGTCGCCAATGCCGGGGACCGGGCCTCCGGCGGCGCGCGAGATGCGGATGGCGATGACGGGGGGCGAGCCGGCGCCGGTATATTCACTTGGATTCGCCAGAAGCACGCCGTCATCGTCGCGGCCAAAAATGTCGAGCACCGCGACATGAGGCACGGCGCCCGCGCGGGTGAGGCGCTTGCGCTCCTTGTTGAGGAGGCCTTCGTCCTGAAGGTCTCGCAACAGGTCTTTCAGCCAGATGCGGTCCTCGCCGCGCAGCGCGAAGGCCTTGGCGATCTCGCGCTTTCCGGAGCGATCGGGATTTTCGGCGATGTAGCGCAGGACCTCGTCACGCGAGGGACGATAGTCGTCCTTGACCTTGGCCCTGGTGTCGGCGTTGCGCGGATCGCCGTGGCTTCTTCCGGAGATCCTGCGCGCCACGTCCTGCTATCCCTTCTTCGCCGCCCGGCGGAAGGGCTTTTTGCCGCCTCCGCCCTTGGCTTCCTTCTCGGCAATCAGGGCGAGCGCTTCGTCCATCGTCACCGATTGCGGGTCCTTGCCTTTTGGCAGCGTCGCATTGACCTTGCCGTAGTTCACATACGGACCATATTTGCCGTCGCGCACGACGATCTTGCCGCCGCCGTCGGGATGGTCACCGAGGTCCTTCAACGCCGCCGGCGTGGCGCCGTTGCGGCCACCCTTGCCCTTCTGCTGCTTCTCGGCGATCACCGAAACGGCGCGGTTCAGCCCGATCGAGAACACGTCCTCGATGCTTTCCAGATTGGCATAGGTGCCGTCATGCAGCACGAACGGGCCGTAGCGTCCGAGGCCGGCCGAGATCATCTTGCCGGTTTCGGGATGCTTGCCGACATCGCGCGGCAGACCCAGCAGCGCCAGCGCCTTCTCGTGGTCGATCGAGTCGGGCGTCCAGCCCTTGGGCAGGCTGGAGCGCTTGGCCTCCTTGCCCTCGCCGCGCTGGATATAGGGGCCGAAACGGCCGCTGCGCAGGGTAATTTCCTCGGCGGTGTAAGGGTCCTTGCCGAGCAGCTTGACGCCGTCCTCGCCATTGCCGTTCTCGCCATTGGGATTGGCGGCGTCGCCGAGCTGGCGTGTGTAGGAGCACTCGGGATAGTTCGAGCAGCCGACAAAGGCGCCGAACTTGCCGAGCTTCAGCGACAGATTGCCGGTGCCGCATTTCGGGCAGATGCGCGGATTGGAGCCGTCCTCGCGTTCCGGGAAGACCAGCGGCGCGAGTTCTTCATTGAGCGCATCGAGCACGTCGGCGACGCGCAGTTCCTTGATGTCGTCGACGGCGCCGGAGAAATCCTTCCAGAAGTCGCGCAGCACGTCCTTCCAGGCGAGCTTGCCGTCGGAAATCTCGTCGAGCTTCTCCTCGAGCGAAGCGGTGAAGTCGTATTCGACGTAACGTTCGAAGAAGCTTTCGAGGAAGGCCGAGAGCAGCCGGCCCTTTGCCTGCGGCACCAGCCGGCGTCGGTCGATGGTCACGTAGTCGCGGTCCTCGAGCGTCTTCAGGATCGCGGTGTAGGTCGATGGCCGGCCGATGCCGAGCTCTTCCAGCTTCTTGATCAGCGACGCCTCGGAATAGCGCGGCGGCGGCTCGGTGGTATGCTGGGTGGCGTTGATCGCCTGGCGGGCGAGCTGCTCGCCGGAGCGGATCTCGGGCAGGCGGCGGCTCTCCTCGTCCTCCGCGTCCTCGTCCTTCTGGTCGGTATAGGCGGCGATGAAGCCGTCGAAGCGGATAACCGAACCGACGGCCCGAAGCTCGGCAGCACGAGCGCCGTTGACGGCTTCGATCTCGACCGTGGTGCGTTCGATCTCGGCCGGCTGCATCTGGCTGGCGATGGCACGCTTCCAAATCAGCTCGTAGAGGCGCGCCTGGTCGGCGTCGAGATACTGCCTGACCGACTGAGGCGTGCGCCCGAAATCGGTCGGGCGGATCGCCTCATGCGCTTCCTGGGCGTTCTTCGCCTTGGTGGTGTAGAAACGCGGCTTCTCCGGCAGGTACTTCGCGCCGAACTCGCTGACTATGGCGCTGCGGGCAGCCTCGATCGCCTCCGGCGCCATCTGCACGCCGTCGGTACGCATATAGGTGATGAGGCCGGCGGTCTCGCCTCCGATGTCCATGCCTTCATAGAGCTTTTGCGCGACCTGCATGGTGCGCGTGGCCGAGAAACCGAGGCCTGACGAGGCGGCCTGCTGCAGCGTCGAGGTGGTGAAGGGCGGGCCGGGATTGCGCTTGGTAGGCTTGGCCTCGACCGACAATGCCTTGAAGGTCGCGCCTTCGAGCATCGCCTTGATGTCGTCGGCCTGAGTCTTGTTGGCGATGTCGAGTTTTTGCAGCTTCTTGCCGGCAAAGGCGGTCAGCCGCGCCTCGAAACTGTCGTTGCGCGGCGTGCCGAGGATGGCTGCGATCTGCCAGTATTCCTCGCGGATGAAGCGCTCGATCTCGGATTCGCGGTCGCAGACCAGGCGCAACGCCACCGACTGCACGCGGCCGGCGGAGCGGGCGCCCGGCAGCTTGCGCCACAGCACCGGCGACAGCGTGAAGCCGACGAGATAATCGAGCGCGCGGCGGGCGAGATAGGCGTCGACAAGCGGCGCGTCGATCTGGCGCGGATTGGCCATGGCATCCAGCACCGAGGCCTTGGTGATGGCGTTGAAGACGACGCGGCTGACCGGCTTGTCCTTCAGCGCGCGCTTCTGCTTCAGGACTTCGAGCACGTGCCAGGAAATCGCCTCGCCCTCGCGATCCGGGTCAGTGGCGAGGATCAGCCCATCGGCATCCTTGACCGCCTTGGCGATGTCGGCGAGGCGCTTGCCCGATGCGGTGTCGACCGACCAGGACATGGCGAAGTCCTCGTCAGGGCGCACCGAGCCATCCTTGGCCGGCAGATCGCGGACATGGCCGAACGAGGCCAGAACCTTATAGTTCTTGCCGAGATATTTGTTGATTGTCTTCGCCTTGGCCGGCGATTCGACGACGACGACGTCCATGAGGTCTCTTATTCAGCTGTGAGGTGGCGGAAGAACTCCGCGACGCGCGACGAAATCCCACTCTTTTCGTCGCTCACATGGCCGTGCTTTTGCGATCGGTCAAGGGGAAGCCGCCAATTTGGGAAGCGGCCGCTGGCAATACACTCTTAGAGTGTATGGCAAAGATCACATTTTTGGGGATGGAGGCATGCACGCCTCGAACCGGGCGGACGATCGGTAATCAACAACAGGCTGCCGGATCAAGGGAACCGGCAGCCGGGGCATTCAACAGCGTTGCCTCAGTCGGCCTTGACCACGTGCCAGGCGCCGGCAACGCCTTCGCCGGTCATGTCGCCGGCCTTCTCGTCCTTAACGAAGGTATAGACCGGCTTGCCGTCATAGGCCCACATCTTGCTGCCGTCGGTGCGGTCGACGATCGTCCATTCATCGTCGGCCTTGGCCCCGGCCTCGGCCTTCAGCGGCGGCCAGTTGGCGGCGCATTTGTCGTAGCAATTGGACTTGCCCTTCTCGTCCTTGTCGAAGGTATAGAGCGTCATGCCCTTGGCGTCGGTATAGATCTTGGTGCCGCTGACTTCGGCTTCCTTCCAGGCTTCGGCGGCCTGGGATGCGGCGGTGCCCAGCAGTAGCGCGGCAAAGCCGAGTGCGATTGCTTTCACGGTAGTCTCCCTGAAACAAGCGCGCGGCAGTCGCGCGCTTGTTCGGTCAACGCGTTGGGATGCCTGTTTCTTCCTGAGGCGAAGCGGCGACGTGCCACACAATGGTGATTGGCACGGGCGTGCCCGCATCGCTATATCGACGCCAGCACAATCGGGACTCATTGAATGGCATTGGACATCGGCTATGTCAGCGCGGTCGGGGCAGGGGCGATCTCGTTCCTGTCGCCTTGCGTGCTGCCGCTGGTGCCGCCCTATCTTTGCTACATGGCCGGCGTTTCGGTCGACGATTTCCGTGGCAATCAAAGCGTGACGGCAAAGGAAGGCGCGCGCGGCGCGCTGCTTTATGCTTCCGTGGCCTTCGTGCTCGGCTTTTCCACCGTCTTCGTGGCGCTTGGGGCCGGCGCCTCGACCATCGGCCGCCTGCTGCGCGTCTGGCAGGAGCCGCTGGCGATGGCGGCGGGCGTGCTGATCATCATCATGGGCCTCAACTTCCTCGGTATCCTGCGCATTCCGCTTTTGTCACGCGAGGCGCGCTTCCAGTCGCAGGGCAAGCCGGCCAGCATGATCGCGGCCTATGTCATGGGGCTGGCCTTCGCCTTCGGCTGGACACCTTGCATCGGCCCGGTGCTGGGGCCGATCCTGACTTTGGCCGGCGGGCGCGAGACCGTGGGCGAGGGCGCGCTGCTGCTTGCCGCCTATTCCCTCGGCCTCGGCATCCCGTTCCTGATCGCGGCGCTGTTTTCCGGCGCCTTCATGCGCTTTCTCGGCAAATTCCGCGTCCATCTCGGCCGCGTCGAGAAGACGATCGGCGCGCTGCTGGTCGTCGCCGGCGTGTTTTTCCTCACTGGCGGCGTGCAGAGCGCGTCCTACTGGCTCTTGGAGAATTTCCCGGTTCTGGGAAGGCTGGGATAGGCGCCACCGCCGACCCGGAACGATGGCTGAGAGCCGATGTTACAAGCTTGTACGCAAGCAGTTGCAACGAGGCGGGAATGATAGCCAAGGCGGATGTGCAGACGTTCTTCAAGAGCTATGAGAAGTTCTACAACGATGCGATCGCCGGCAATGTCGATAGGGGCGATGTCGGCGCACTGTATTCGACCGGCTTCGTCTCGGTGACGCCGGCCGGTGTCATGGCGGGCGAGAACGGCCAGCAGCTGAAAGACACGATGAAGAAGGGTTTTGAGGCCTATCGCGCGCTGGGCAGCAAGAGGATGACCTGCAAGGATGTCTCGGTGACCCCAATCGATCAGGACCATTGCGTGGCCAAGGTGCAATGGTCGGGCGAATATGAGCGCAAGGACAAAAGTTCGGTCACCATCGATTTCGAAGTCGACTATCTCGTCGAACGGCGCGATGGCAGCTTAAAGGTGTTCGGCTGGATTTCGGGCGATGAACAGGCGGAGCTCAAGAGGCACGGGCTGCTGTAGCGGCGATTGCGGGATTTTTCCTTGGTAGAGCTACTGATTGAAAGTCAGTTGCTGAACCTATCTCACCGGAATTTAACCGCATTGGTGCAGCATGGCCTGCGCTGCTAGCATGCATTGATTCAAACCTTTTTCATACGGTTGCCCATCCATGAGCCAGAGAACCTGCCTGTCCGTTATCCTCGCCGCCGGCGAAGGCACGCGCATGAAAAGCGCGATGCCCAAGGTGCTGCATGCCATTGCCGGCCTGCCGATGGTGGCGCACGTCGTGAAAGCCGCTGAGGCTGCCGGCGCGACCGGTGTGGCGCTGGTGATCGGCCACGGCACAGACGAGATGCGCAAGGCGGTGCAGAAATTCGCGCCAAAGGCGGAGACCTTCGTGCAGGAGAAGCGGCTCGGCACCGGGCATGCGGTCCTTGCCGCGCGTGAAGCGATATCAAAGGGTTATGACGACATTCTCGTGATGTTCGGCGACACGCCGCTAATCGATGCGCAGGCGCTGGCCGCAGCGCGGCAGAAGCTGGCGGAGGGTGCCGCCGTCGCGGTCATCGGCTTCCGTCCGCCAAGCCCGACCGGCTACGGCCGGTTGATCGAAAAGGGCGGCCGTCTCATCGCCATCCGCGAGGAGAAAGACTGCTCGGAGGAAGAGAAAAAGATCGGCTTCTGCAATGCCGGCATGATGGCGGTTGCGGCCAAGCATGCGCTGCGGCTGCTCGACAAGGTCGGCAACAAGAACGCGAAGGGCGAATTCTACCTCACCGACATCGTTGAGATCGCCGGCGCGGAAGGGCTCGACGTGGTAGCGACGGAAGCGAGTTTCGAAAGCGCGCTCGGCATCAACAACCGGGCCGAGCTCGCCGAGGCGGAAGCCATCTGGCAGACGCGCCGGCGGCGCGAGGCGATGCTGTCTGGGGTCACGCTGATCGCGCCCGAAACCGTCTATTTCTCGCACGATACCGAGATCGGCACCGATACGATCGTCGAGCCGAATGTCTGGTTCGGGCCGGGCGTCAAGATCGCATCGGGCGCCAAGATCCATGCTTTCAGCCATATCGAGGGCGCAACGATCGCCTCAAACTGTGATGTCGGGCCGTTCGCGCGGCTGCGGCCCGGCGCGGACCTTCGAAACAAGGCAAAGGTCGGCAATTTCTGCGAGGTCAAGCAGGCGACGATCGAGGAGGGCGCCAAGGTCAACCACCTGACCTATATCGGCGATGCGCGCGTGGGTGCGGCAGCCAATATCGGCGCCGGCGCCATCACCTGCAATTATGACGGCTACTCGAAATTCTTCACCGACATCGGCGAGGGGGCCTTTGTCGGTTCGAATTCCTCGCTGGTGGCGCCGGTTTCGATCGGCAAAGGCGGCTATATCGCTTCCGGCAGCGTGATCACCGAGAGTGTGCCCGATGATGCGCTCGCCTTCGGCCGCGCCCGCCAGAAGACGATTCCCGGCAAGGGCAAGGAGTTGCGCGAGCGCTTCGCCTCGGCCGCCGCGGCGAAGAAGAAGGCTGCGGCGGAATAGCGAGCAGGGATTGGGGATCAGGAAGAACAGCGGCAGCGCGAGCCGCGTCTCAAAGCCGGCTTGCGCGATCCAGCGTGGATCGTCATTTGGAGGATGACGCACCGCCGCGGCAAATGATACTCGACACCCCAGCAGCACCTCACAGCGGAGACGAACGGCAATGCGTGTGCACGCTTCGGCGCTGAAGCGGCTGAAAAACCGAGCAATTGCGGTAACTGGATCGCAATGGCCCTCTGCCATGGTGGTCTTCAAACAGGGTTCCGGTTGACACGGAACGAAACGCAAAGTGACTTTTACGGCAGCCCGGCAATCCATAGATAGCGCTGGGTTTTCTGCTGGGAATCGGGGGCAATCGCCATGTGCGGTATCGTTGGAATCGTTGGCCGAAGCCAAGTCGCGCCGCTCATCGTCGATGCGCTGAAGCGGCTTGAATATCGCGGCTACGACTCGGCTGGCGTCGCCACCATCGAAAAGGGCGAGCTCGGCCGCCGCCGCGCCGAGGGCAAGCTGGTCAATCTCGAACGCCGGCTGAAGGACGAGCCGCTCGACGGCACGATCGGCATCGGCCACACCCGCTGGGCGACGCATGGCGTGCCCAACGAGACCAATGCGCATCCGCATTTTTCCGAGGGCGTCGCCATCGTCCACAACGGCATCATCGAGAATTTCGCCGAGCTGCGCGACGAGCTCACCCGCGACGGCTACTCATTCTCTTCGCAGACCGACACCGAGGTCGTCGCGCATCTGGTGGCGCGCGAGCTCGCCAAGGGGCTGAAGCCGGTGGAAGCCGCGCATGCGGCGCTGAAGCGGCTTTCCGGCGCCTTTGCCCTGGCGATCATGTTCAAGGGCGACGAGGACCTGATCGTCGGCGCCCGCAACGGCCCGCCTCTGGCCGTCGGCCATGGCGAGGGCGAGATGTTTTTGGGCTCGGACGCCATCGCGCTGGCGCCTTTCACCAATGCGGTCACATATCTGGAAGACGGCGACTGGGCGGTCGTGCGTCGCGAAAGCGTGACCATCTACGACATCGACGGTAGACAAGTCGACCGCAAGCGCCAGCAGTCACTGTCGACCAGCTTCATGGTCGACAAGGGAAACCGCCGCCATTTCATGGAAAAGGAAATCCATGAGCAGCCCGAGGTGATCTCGCACACGCTGGCGCATTACGTGGATTTCGCATCGGGGGTGTCGAAGCCGCTCGACCTGCCGTTCGACTTCGCCAAGATCGGCCGCCTTGCGCTTTCGGCCTGCGGCACCGCCTATCTCGCCGGGCTTATCTCGAAATACTGGTTCGAGCGCTATGCGCGGCTGCCGATCGACATCGATGTCGCCTCCGAGTTCCGCTATCGCGAGATGCCGCTTTCGGCCAATGATGCGGCGTTCTTCATCTCGCAGTCGGGCGAGACCGCCGACACGCTTGCTTCGCTGCGCTATTGCCGCAAGGCCGGCATGAAAATCGGTGCTGTCGTCAATGTGCGGGAATCGACCATGGCGCGCGAATCAGACGTCGTGCTGCCGACGCTTGCCGGGCCGGAGATCGGCGTCGCCTCGACCAAGGCTTTCACCTGTCAGCTATCCGTCTTGGCTGCGCTCGCGGTCCGCGCGGGCGTGGCGCGCGGCACGATCTCGCCCGATCAGGAAAAGCAGCTGGTGCGCGAGCTTTCCGAGGCGCCGCGCTACGCCACCCAGGTGCTGAAGCTCGACGAGCAGATCGAGCGCATCTCGCGCGAGCTGTCGCGCTACAAGGACGTGCTCTATCTCGGCCGCGACACCAATTTCCCGCTGGCCATGGAAGGCGCGCTGAAGCTCAAGGAAATCTCCTATATCCACGCCGAAGGCTATGCCGGCGGCGAGCTGAAGCATGGTCCGATCGCGCTGATCGACGAGAACATGCCGGTGATCGTGATCGCGCCGCATGACCGTATCTTCGAAAAGACCGTGTCGAACATGCAGGAAGTGGCGGCGCGCGGCGGCAAGATCATCCTGATCACCGACAAAAAGGGCGCCGCGCAGGCCGGCATCAAGACGATGGAGACGATTATCCTGCCCGAAGTGCCGGAGATCATCTCGCCGATCATCTACGCGCTGCCGATCCAGATGCTGGCCTATTTCACCGCCGTCTTCATGGGCACCGACGTCGACCAGCCGCGCAATCTGGCGAAATCGGTGACGGTGGAGTAGGTTTCGTTTCCACGATTGATCTGTATCAATTAATGATACATGATCTTGCTGCCGGCTACGTATCAGAGTATGATACGGCACGTGGGGATGGCTGTTGATCGTTTCATTCAAAGGCAAGACGGTCGAAGAGGTAGCGGCTGGCAGGGCACCTAAGGGATTTCCGCCGGATCTGGTCGCCCGGGCTGAAAGGCGGCTCCGGGCGATTGATAATGCCGTCCAACTGAATGACCTTCGGTCGCCACCTGGAAACCATCTGGAGGCTCTGAAGCGGGATCGTGTCGGGCAACATTCCATACGCATCAACGGCCAATGGCGCATCTGTTTCAGATGGACAGCCGCCGGAGCCGAAGATGTGGAAATTGTCGACTACCATTGAACGGCACTCGCCCTAACCCTTTGAGGATACGGAGTTATGCTCAAGTTCGCACGCCCCATCCACCCGGGAGAATTCCTGCGCGAGGAGTATCTGGTGCCGCTCGGCATGAGTGCCGGCGTGCTTGCAAAGAAGCTTAATCTTCCGCGCACCCGGATCGAGCGCATCGTCAAGGAGGAAGTCGGTCTTACTCCGGATACGGCGCTTCGCCTCGCCAGGTTCTTCAACACCACGCCCGAGTTCTGGATGAACTTCCAGAAGGCCTACGAGTTGGAGATCGAAGCGAGCAAAATAGCGTCGGAACTCGAGAAGATCGTGCCGCTGGATACAGCGGCCTGACAATCGCTCTTTAAAAACTTCGCAGTTCCAAACCGGCTCGCGGTTCACTAATCTCAGCGTTGCAACCTGCGCCGCGGTGAACTCATGTCCGACGCCCTGAAGACCTCTGGCATGACCCGGCTAAGGAACTATTTCCTGACCGGCTTCATCGTCTGCGCGCCGCTGGCAATCACGGTCTATATCGCCTGGTCGCTGATCGGCTGGGTCGATTCCTGGGTAAAACCCTATATTCCAGCCCGCTACAATCCCGATACCTATCTGCCGTTCCCGGTTCCGGGCTTCGGGCTGATCGTGGCGCTGGTGCTGATCACGCTGATCGGCTTCCTGACGGCGAACATCGTCGGCCGCGCCATCGTCAATTTCGGCGAGCGGCTGCTTGGCCGCATGCCGCTGGTGCGCGGCATCTATGGCTCGCTGAAGCAGATTTTTGAGACGGTGCTATCGAACAAGGGTGACATGTTCCGCCAGGTGGGGCTGGTGGAATATCCGCGCAAAGGCGTCTGGTCGCTGGTCTTCGTCGCCAACGACAAGGAAACGGAGATCAACCAGAAGCTTGATCAGGAAGGCGATCCGCTGATTGCGGTGTTCATGCCCTGCACGCCCAATCCGACCACCGGTTTCCTGATGTATGTGCACAAATCCGAGATCGTGCCGCTCGACATGTCGATCGAGGACGGCGCCAAGCTGATCGTTTCGGCCGGCATGGTGGCGCCGGAGGTCAAGGCCAAGCTGGTGACGTTGAACGGCGAGCCCGTCGAAGGCGGCCTCGCCAACCCGGCGATTGGCGCCGCTCAACCGGCGCGCAGCAACCGCACCGCCTCGTCGCGGCCGAACAGGTAAAGCAACAGCCGCAGCGCCTCACCGCGTTCGGATTGCAATTCCGGGTCGCGCGACAGGATCAGGCGCGCGTCGTCACGCGCGGCTTCGAGCAGATCGGCATGGAACTCGAGGCGCGCCACCTGGAAGCCGGGCGTGCCTGATTGGCGGGTGCCCAGCAACTCGCCTTCGCCGCGCAGTTTCAGGTCCTCCTCGGCGATCTTGAAGCCGTCCTCGGTCTCGCGCATCACCGAGAGCCGGCGTTTGGCCGTCTCGCCGAGCGGCTCCTTGTAGAGCAGGACGCAGGAGGAGGGCTTGTCGCCGCGCCCGACCCGGCCGCGCAACTGGTGCAACTGGGCAAGGCCGAAGCGTTCGGCATGCTCGATCACCATGATCGTGGCGTCGGGCACGTCGACGCCGACCTCGATCACGGTGGTGGCGATGAGGATGCGCGTTTCGCCCTGCTTGAAGGCGCGCATCGCCTCGTCTTTCTCCGCACCCTTCATGCGACCGTGCACCAGGCCGATCCGGTCGCCGAAGAGCGGTTTCAGCGAGGCGAAACGATCTTCCGCCGACATCAGCTTGATCTCTTCGGATTCCTCGACCAGCGGGCAGATCCAGTAGATCTTTTGGCCATCGGCGACGGCGTCAAGCATGCGGCCGACCAGCTCATCCAGCCGTTCCATCGGCAAGGTGACGGTGCGGATCGGCTGCCGGCCGGCCGGTTTTTCGGTGAGCTTCGAGACATCCATGTCGCCGAAGGCGGTCAGCACCAGCGTGCGCGGGATGGGGGTCGCCGTCATCACCAGCATGTCCGGCGCGTCACCCTTGGCGGTGATGGCGAGGCGCTGGTGGACGCCGAAGCGATGCTGCTCGTCGACGACGGCCAGCACCAGGTCGTGAAACGCCACGCTTTCCTGGAACAGCGCATGGGTGCCGACGACGATGTCGATTTCGCCGCCGGCAAGACCTGCAAGCGTCTCGGCACGCTCGCGGCCCTTCTCGCGCCCGGTCAGGATAGCGAGGCGCAGGCCGGCTTTTTCCGCCAGCGGCGCGATCGTCGCCAGATGCTGGCGCGCCAGGATCTCGGTCGGCGCCATCAGCGCCGCCTGGCCGCCGGCCTCGACCGCGCGCGCCATGGCGAGCAGCGCCACCACCGTCTTGCCGGAGCCGACATCGCCCTGCAGCAGGCGCAGCATGCGTTCGGGATCGGCGAGGTCGGCGTTGATCTCGCCGAGCGCGAATTCCTGGCTGGCAGTGAGCTTGTAGGGCAGGGCGGCGCGCAGCTTCTCGACGATGCTGCCGTCGCCGGTAAGCGGCCGGCCCGAGAGACGGCGGATTCTGGAACGGACCAGCGCCAGCGAAACCTGCCCGGCCAGCAATTCGTCATAGGCGAGGCGTCGCCAGGCAGAGCCTTCGACGGCAACGTCGATCGGGTCCTTCGGATAATGGATGCGCGCAAGCGCATCGCCGAAGGACGGGAAGGTGTGGCGGCGCATGAAGGCGTCGTCCTGCCACTCAGGCAGCTCCGGCAGGCGTCCAAGTGCCTGGCCGATGGCGCGGCGCAGCACCTTGGACGACAGGCCGGCGGTGAGCGGATAGACCGGTTCGACCAACGGTAGGCCCTCGGCCTCGTCGATCGGTGCGATATGGTCGGGATGGACCATCGTCGGGCGGCCGTTGAACCATTCCATGCGACCCGAGATCACCACACGCTCGCCTTCGGGAAGCATCTTCTGCAGATAGGCGGCATGGGCATGGAAGAAGGTCAGCGCGACCTCGCCGGTGTCGTCATGGGCGTAAATCCTGTACGGCACCGACCTGTTGCCGCGCGGCGGCGGCTGATGGCGGTCGACGCGCACCTCGAGCGTGACGATCTGGCCCTCGGCCGACAGCGCGATGCCGGGCCGGTTGCGGCGGTCGATGACGGTGTTGGGCAGCACGAACAGAAGGTCGGCCGCGCGCGCGGCGCGATCGCCGAGGTCGGCCGGCACGACACGCTCGATCAGCAACCCGACCTTCGGGCCGACGCCGGCAAGCGAAGTGATCGGAACGAACAAGGGATCGAGGACGGTGGGACGCATCGTGTCAGCTTATGTCGCGACGAGGGCAGCGCAAAGGCTGACACCGCTCTCTATCCACGCTATATGCGCCGCTTTGGACAGGGATGCGGCGCCATGACCGGAACACAGCGATCAAGCGAGGGGTTGGACGCGCGCCGCCGCAAGCTCCTGTTCCGCTCCTGGCATCGCGGCATGCGCGAGATGGACCTGATCCTCGGTTCCTTCGCCGACGCCGAGATCGGCGCCTTGACCGGCGATGAAATCGACCAATATGAGAGACTTCTCGAAATTCCCGACACTGAATTTTTCCCGATGGTCACCGGCGAGCGCCCGGTTTCGCCCGATATCGATTGCGCGGTGCTGCAAAAGATCCTGGCATCGCGCCGGACCACGACATTTTGAAAAACGCATATCCATGACCCTCATTCCTTCCATCGGCCTGCCCATGGGCCGCGCCGGCCAGTTCATCGTCGACGGCGTCGCCGACGGCTACGAAGCCTTCGCCCTGGTGCGGACGGCGCAGGAGATCGCGCCCGACAAGCCGGTGCTGTTCGTCGCGCGCGACGGCCAGCGGCTGCCGGCGATCATCGAAGCGCTCGCCTTTGCCGCGCCCGGCCTGCCGGTGCTGGAGCTGCCGGCCTGGGACTGCCTGCCTTACGACCGCGTCTCGCCCGGCGCCGATGCGGCGGCGCGGCGGCTCGACGCGCTTTCGGCCATGATCGCGCTGGCGAAGAAACCGCATCGCGCGGTGATCCTCACCACCGCCAATGCGTTGCTGCAGCGCATTCCGCCGGCCGAATTGATCGAAGCGCAGACGTTTCATGCCAGGCCCGGCAACCAGATCGATATGAACGCGCTGATCGCGCGGCTGGAGGTCTCCGGCTTCGAGCGCGTACCGACCGTGCGCGGCCTCGGCGAATTCGCGGTGCGCGGCGGCATTCTCGACCTCTTCGCCCCCGGCTGGAGCGAGGCGCTCAGGCTCGACTTCTTCGGAGACACGCTGGAATCGATCCGCGTCTTCGACGTCGCGACGCAGCGCACCACCGGGCAGCGCAAGTCCATGTCGCTGCAAGCGATGAGCGAGGTGGCGCTGATACCGGAAACGATCAGCCGCTTTCGCCGCTCCTATATCGAGGCCTTCGGCGCGCCGTCGCGCGACGACGCGCTCTACGCGGCGGTCAGCGAAGGCCGCCGCTTCGCCGGCATGGAGCACTGGCTGCCGTTCTTCTATGAGCGGCTGGCGACCGTGTTCGACTATCTGCCGGACGCACCTGTCGTGTTCGACCATCTGGCACATGAGGCGTTGGCCGAGCGCCACACGCTGATCCTCGACCACTACGAGGCGCGCCGCAAGCAGGCCGACAGCGCGCTCAAGGATGCCGTCCCTTACAAGCCGGTGGCGCCGGATCTGCTGTATCTCTCGCCCGAAAACCTCAAGGCGTCGCTCGGACCGCGCGAGGACATAGACTTCACCGTCTTCGACGCCCCTGATGTCGGCGGCAAAAAGGTCTTCCATGGCGGCTCGCGGCAAGGCCGCAGCTTTGCCGAGGAGCGCGCCGATCCCAACATCAACGTCTTCGACGTGGTCGTGAAGCATATTGCCGACGAGCGCGCCGCGCGCCGCCGCGTCGTCGTCGCCGGCTGGACTGAAGGCTCGCTCGACCGGCTCGGGCAAATTCTCGCGGAGCACCACCTCGGTAATCTGAAACCTGTCGCGACGCTGGCCGAGGTCGAAAAGCTCGAGTCGGGGCAGGCGGGCCTTGCCGTGCTGCCGCTCGAATCCGGCTTTGAGACCGACGATCTGGTCGTCGTCGCCGAGCAGGACATCCTCGGCGACAGGCTCATTCGGCGTTCCAAGCGCAAGAAGAAGGCCTCCGATTTCATAGCCGAAGCCTCGTCGCTGTCGGCAGGCGACATCGTCGTCCATGCCGACCATGGCATCGGCCGCTTCATCGGCTTGCGCACCATCGAAGCGCTCGGCGCGCCGCATGACTGTCTCGAAATCCACTATGCCGGCGACGATCGCCTGTTCCTGCCGGTGGAAAACATCGAGCTTCTGTCGCGCTATGGCTCGGATTCGGCCGAAGCGACGCTCGACAAGCTGGGCGGTGGCGCCTGGCAGGCGCGCAAGGCACGGCTGAAGCGGCGCCTGCTCGATATGGCCGGGCAATTGATCCGCATCGCCGCCGAGCGGCAGATGCGTGCAGCGCCCTCCATGATCCCGGCGGAAGGGCTTTATGGCGAGTTCGCCGCACGTTTCCCCTATGAGGAGACCGACGACCAGCAGACGGCGATCGATTCCGTCCTGGATGATCTCGGCGCCGGCAAACCGATGGACCGGCTGATCTGCGGCGACGTCGGCTTCGGCAAGACGGAAGTTGCGTTGCGCGCCGCCTTCATCGCGGCCATGGAAGGGTTCCAGGTCGCGGTCGTGGTGCCGACGACATTGTTGTCGCGGCAGCACTTCAAAACCTTCTCGCAGCGCTTTTCGGGCCTTCCGATCCGCATTGCGCAGGCGTCGCGCCTGGTTGGTTCAAAAGAATTGGCAGAGACCAAGAAGGGCATCGCCGAAGGCACGGTCGACATCGTCGTCGGCACGCACGCGCTGCTCGGCAGCTCGATCTCGTTCAAGCGCCTCGGCCTTCTGATCATCGACGAGGAGCAACATTTCGGCGTCAAGCACAAGGAGCGGCTGAAGGATCTCAAGTCCGACGTGCATGTGCTGACGCTGTCGGCGACGCCAATCCCGCGCACGCTGCAACTGGCGCTGACCGGCGTTCGCGAGCTCTCGCTGATCGCCACGCCGCCGGTCGACCGCATGGCGGTGCGCACTTTCATCTCACCGTTCGATCCGCTGGTCATCCGCGAGACGCTGCTGCGCGAGCGCTATCGCGGCGGCCATTCCTTCTATGTCGTGCCGCGTATCAGCGACCTGGCCGAAATCCATGATTTCCTGAGGGAATCCGTGCCGGAGCTGAAAGTGGCGGTGGCGCATGGCCAGATGCCGCCGGGCGAGCTCGACGACATCATGAACGCTTTCTACGACGGTCAGTACGACGTGCTCCTGTCGACGACCATCGTCGAATCCGGGCTCGATATCCCGACCGCAAACACGCTGATCATCCACCGCGCCGACATGTTCGGCCTGGCGCAGCTTTATCAGTTGCGCGGCCGCGTCGGCCGTTCGAAGGTGCGCGCCTATGCGCTGTTCACGCTGCCGGCGAACCGCAAGCTCACCGATACGGCCGAGCGCAGGCTGAAGGTGCTGCAGTCGCTCGACACGCTCGGCGCCGGGTTCCAGCTCGCCAGCCACGACCTCGACATCCGTGGCGCCGGCAATCTTCTGGGCGAAGAGCAGTCCGGCCATATCAAGGAGGTCGGCTTCGAGCTCTACCAGCAGATGCTGGAAGAGGCGGTGGCCGAGGTGAAGGATACCGGCGAGGCGCAGGACGGCGGCTGGTCGCCGCAGATCGCAGTCGGCACCGCGGTTATGATCCCGGAAAGCTATGTGCCCGACCTGCAGCTCCGCATGGCGCTCTACCGACGCCTGGGCGATCTCGAGACCACCGAGGAGATCGACGGCTTCGGCGCCGAGCTGATCGACCGCTTCGGGCCTTTGCCGGAAGAGGTGACGCACCTGTTGAAGATCGTCTTCATCAAGGCGCTCTGCCGCAGGGCCAATGTCGAGAAGCTCGATGCCGGGCCCAAGGGCGTCGTCATTCATTTCCGCAAGCGCGAGTTCCCCAATCCGGTCGGGCTGGTCAAGTTCATCGGCGAGCAGGGATCGCTGGCCAAGATCAGGGCCGACCATAGCGTCGTTTTCACCCGCGACTGGCCGAACGCGGAGAAGCGGCTCGCCGGATCGGCCGTGGTGATGACGCAACTGGCGCGGCTCGTCGACAAGGCCGCGTAGGCCTGGGATGATGAGGGGACCGCCAAACGCGACGACCAGTCGACTAATTCAATGTCAGGCGTTTTGGAGATCGACGAGTTCAATAGTTACCCGCTGCACGGCCAGTTCTGGCCTCTTGGGTCGAGAACCCGTCATTGAGATAATCCCGGCTCGCTCAAGAATCGCCAATGAGCGTGAAACGTTCGGTTGCGGCCGCGCTGCCAAATTGCACAATTCCGTGACGCTTTGCGGCCGATGCCGATGGATCAGCGCCACCAGCCGACAGTTCTCAGGTGTCAGCGCTCGCAAGATCTGTTCCGGCGTACGTGACGGGGTCATCTACTCAACGGCCGCCGGAGGCCCCGTCTCCCGAGCCGTCACCATTATCGTCCGTGTTTTCCTCGGTGAGGGCTCTCTCCAGGGAAACAATGGCTTCCACGAAAGCCGGGAATGCCTTTCTTGCTCGGTCGAGATTTTCTTGAGCCTTGTCCGTTTTCAGGTCAAAGCCGTACCGATGCCTAACCAGATGACGAAATCCTTTCAACTCACCGAAAGCCTCGTAAAGCGCAGGGTCGAGGACAGCAGGGCGGATGCCAGCAATTTGCACTGACATTTGATCGAGCACGTCCTGGTGCATCGAAGGCCCTTTGGGGACGAGATCGTCCACATCGTTGGCCAGACTGAGCAGAATATCTTCGATGCCATTGTAGATATTGTGGATTCCAAGCGAAACAGCTGCAACCGCTCCCCATTCGCCAAGTGCCATCTCGCTGCCGTGCTCTGACAAATACTCATCAATCTGCTGCAGCTCCTTTGCCGCGCGGTCGATTTTTGGCGACAGCTTTGCGAATGCCGGATGCTTAAACGCAGTCATTGAGCAATTCCTGAACCCGTTCGGGCGAAATATCTGACGCAAAAATGAGATCGTAAGGAATATCCATTCCCCGGAGATGGTCGGCGACCAGATGTTCGACCATAGCCCGCCGCGCGGGATCGGTTCTCCCGTGAACCAGCAAGTCGATATCCGAATGAACACGGAAACGACCTTTCGCGAGGGAACCGACAACGGAGATGTCGATCCCGCGGCCTTTTGCGCTCTGAAGAATGCGCGACACGCAAGCCTGCGCGGCCCTCCTGCGTTCATCGGCTCGTCGATGGATCAAAGTCTGGATCTTGTTCATCTTTCACCGTCGCTTTGACCAACAATGCCCTTTGGGCTCGACAACCACAACAGCAGCCCCACCTGCAACGGAACCGCTGCAGGACATATATATCATAAAATGATATTTATCATCCTGTGGGCGGCGATATTCACACTGCGGGCGTTGAGCTGGTCGCGATATTTCGGTCTGTTCAAGCGGGTCAGGACCACGCGTTTCGCCAGATATGACAGCCTGCTTTACAGCCCATCTTGTCTGTTGTTGAGGCTGGGCTTGTTCCTGCTCTCGCTGGCGGACGCGGCATAGCGAGCGGCGGACCATTCGCCACCGCTGAAAAACCCGGCTAGAATAGATAATCGGCTTCGTGTAAGGAGCCGCGACCTCGTATCGAGGCTGGAATGGCGGGCAAGCGCGCTCGCCGGTTTGTTTGACGCAATTCCGGACGGAAAGCCGTTTCACTTTCCTGGAGTTGCTCTGGAAGGGCGTTGGGTGCAGCGATGACGAAATGGTCGCCGAATTCGTGGAGAGCAAAGCCGATCAAGCAGGTCCCGGCCTACCCGGACCTTGGGGCTTTGCAAGCCACGGAAGCGCGGCTTGCGACCTATCCGCCGCTGGTCTTTGCCGGCGAGGCGCGCAAGCTGAAGAAGCAGCTGGCGGCCGTAGCCGCCGGCGAAGCCTTCCTGCTCCAGGGCGGTGACTGCGCCGAGAGCTTTGCCGAGCATGGCGCCGACAACATCCGCGACTTCTTCCGCGTCTTCCTGCAGATGTCGGTGGTGCTTACCTTCGCCGGCGCGCAGCCGGTGGTGAAGGTCGGCCGCGTCGCCGGCCAGTTCGCCAAGCCGCGCTCGTCCGACAACGAGACCAAGGCCGGCGTGACCCTGCCGAGCTACCGCGGCGACATCATCAACGGCATCGAATTTGACGCCTCCTCGCGCATTCCGGATCCGGCGCGCCAGGAGATGGCGTATCGCCAGTCCGCTGCGACGCTCAACCTTCTGCGCGCCTTCGCGCAGGGTGGCTATGCCAGCCTTGAGAACGTGCATCGCTGGATGCTGGGCTTCGTCGCCGACAGCCCGCAGGGAGAAAAATACGAATCGCTCGCCAACCGCATCACCGAGACGATGGATTTCATGCGCGCGGTGGGCATCACGTCCGAAACCAATTTCGCGCTGCGCGAGACCGATTTCTATACGAGCCACGAGGCGCTGCTGCTCGGCTATGAGGAAGCGCTGACGCGCGTTGATTCGACTTCCGGCGACTGGTACGCGACCTCCGGCCACATGATCTGGATTGGCGATCGCACCCGCCAGCCCGATCACGCGCATATCGAATATTGCCGCGGCATCAAGAATCCGCTCGGCCTGAAATGCGGGCCGTCGCTGACGCCGGACGGCCTGATGGAATTGATCGACCTGCTCAATCCCGAAAACGAGCCGGGCCGTCTGACGCTGATCGCGCGCTTCGGCTCCGACAAGGTCGCCGAGCATCTGCCGAAGCTGGTGCGGGCAGTTAAGAAGGAAGGCCGCAACGTTGTCTGGTCGTCGGATCCGATGCATGGCAACACGATCGAGGCGGCCGGCTACAAGACGCGGCCGTTCGACCGCATCCTCAAGGAAGTGCAGACCTTTTTCGAAGTTCATCGCGCGGAAGGCACGCATCCGGGCGGCATCCATGTGGAAATGACCGGCAAGAACGTCACCGAATGCACGGGCGGCGCCCGCGCCATCACGGCGGAAGACTTGCAGGACCGCTATCACACCCATTGCGACCCGCGCCTCAATGCCGACCAGGCGATCGAGCTCGCCTTCCTGGTCTCGGACCTGCTCAAGAAGAGCCATCCGGTCCAGCACAAGCAGGCCGCCAACGCCTGAACAGAGGCTTGACTCCTAACGTCGGGAGGCGCTGGCGGCGACGCTGGCGCCTTTTGACGTCGGCTGATGAACTTCAAGTCGGATCGCGGGTCATTCCGGATCGGGCGGTCCGGGCGGATCGCCCGGGAAACTGGTTCTGCCGGGCGGAATGATGGCAAAGCTGATCTCCAGCGGCGGTGCCTTAAGCGACCAGTCGAATGGCACGGTCTTGACCGGCAGGCCGGCGATCCAGGCCTGCTGTTGCGGGGAGAGCCTCCAACCGGTCGGCCACACCAGCAGCATGCCCTGATCCCGCAGGCGCTGGTCCGTGATCCAGGGGGCAAGCCGCCTGTCGAGTGTCGTGAAAATCGACGGCTGGTCCGCCGCTTCCAGCCCGGCAAGCTGAGCCACGCCGTCCTCCCCGCCGACGATGCCCAGTGGTCCTGGTACCGTCTCATGCCAGATTGCTTCGGCCGTCTGCGAGATCGATCGTGCCGGCCAGCACATCGGCTGCAGGCGACCGAGGACGTTGCAACTGGTCCAGCGTGTAATCGCATAGGCGCTCGATACGCCGACCACGCAGAGCAGTGCCAGCAGCGTCAGCCGGCGCAACTCGGCCGCCCCCACGCGCTGGCCCAAGAGCGCAACCGCGAGGGTGCCGACCAAATTGTACATCGTCGCGCCCCAGGACTCGCCGGTGCCGGTAAACAGCGAGGCGGCCATGATCAGGAGCGCCGGCCCCAGGCCCATCCATGCCAGGTAGACAATCGCGCGCCGCTCGGGGGCAGGGCGGGCCGGTAAGGGATCTCGTGCCGGGTCGGCCCGCCGTCGCAGCAGGCCTGAAATAGCAAGAACGGCGGGAAGAGCGGCAAGCCCTGCAAGCTGAACGCCGATATAGTAAAGCCGTGCGCGGTTGGCGAGCACCCAGGCGTTGCGATGCTCGGCATAGGTCAGCGGCAGGAAATCGAGGCGGAAAAGCGCAATTGCCAGCGGCGCCGCGAGGCCCAGAAAAACCGCAAGACCGAGCCATGGCCATGGCGTGGCAAGCCGGCTTCGAGCGCGGGCGTCGTACAAAATCCAGATACCACCGAAGACCAGTAGCAGAGCTGTCGAGAACTTGGCGTAGACCCCGATGCCGGAGACGAGGCCGAGGGCGAGCCACCAGCCTGGACGGCCGTCGCGCGCCGAGCGCCACAGCAACCATGAGATTGCGGCCCAGAACGGCATCTGCGCATAGTCATGGTTGAATTGCGGGGTCGGCCAGCCGAAGAAATAGATCGACGGCATCAAGAGCACGGCGGCGATCGCCCGGGTCGGGCCCATGATGTCGCGCGCTAGAAAGTAGACCAGGACGAAAGTCGTCGAGATCATCAACTGCGACAGCATGTATTGCGGCCAGCGGAATGAGCCGGTGATCAGGTGGCTGATCTCGAGCAGCCAGCAGGGGAGTTGCGGGTGCTTGTAGGTCAGCAGCACCCATTCGCGGCCCCACATGAAGCCCTCGACGACGTCGCGCGGCGGCCCAACGTTGACGAGCGCGGGCATGACCGTCCAGCAGGCGACCTGGATCGTGCACAAAAGCGCCAGCAACCGCCATGGATGCCGGACCAGACCGTTCCAGATGGAAGACAGATCGTCTTCCGCCGCAGCCGCGGCGGGCCAGACATGCACGGTTTCACTGGTTCTCGACATACGGGCCTAAAATCATACCGATGGATTGCTGAACAGTCCGATAGCAAAAGCTTACGAAAAAGTATTCTTCCGCAACATTGTAAAACCAAGATTGCGATGGAACCCGTCGCCGGCGCTTCGGTCAGGACCGGCCGGCTGATCGTTGCCGGAGCCCGTCCGTGGCACCGCGGTTTTAGCAATACAGGTTCCTCCATGCGCCATCAGCATGCCGTCATCCATCACCGTGGGCTCGATTTCTGGTCGGCGCGCGCCGCGGTTCTCGTCGTCATCTGCCTGCAGCTTCTGGTCATCAACAACCTGTCCTTCGGTCCGCGCTGGCTGGCCCCTACGGTGGAGGCGGCACTGCTCGTGCCCCTGTCGATTGCGACGGCCTGGACGCAAATGGCGACGCGCAACGCCGTCGACCATGAACATTGGTACGCGATCGGCCAACTTCGCCTTTACATCCGCCGCGCGGCACTGGTGATGACGGGGGTCATCAGCATCATGAATTGCGGATCGCTGGTCTTCCTGGTGCGGGCATTGCTGGAAGGGCATGCCGGGGCCGGCACGACGCTGCTCGTCGACGCGCTCAACATCTGGGTCACCAACGTGATTGTCTTTGCGCTGTGGTTCTGGAGCACCGATCGGGGCGGTCCGCCGACCTGCGGGCTGGTCAAGCGGGCGCAGGCGGACTTCCTGTTTCCGCAAATGACGCTGCCCGATCGCGAGATACAGGGCTGGCTGCCGGGTTTCGTCGACTATGTCTTCCTCGCCTTCACCAATGCCACGGCGTTCTCGCCGACCGACACCTTGCCGCTCACGCAGCGCGCGAAGCTCCTGATGATGGCCGAAGCAATGATCTCGCTCCTGACGATCGCGCTAGTGGCGGCGCGGGCCGTCAACATCCTGGCCTAAACTGTATCGACCTTCAGGTGGGGCCGCCTGCGAATGACGGTTTTCTGCCCGGCCTGACCTGAATCTCAACGCAGCTCATCGCCGATATCAGGTGGCCCGCTCCCAGCGCATGCCGGCCAATCGCGGATCGGCAAAGGCAGTGCGTGAGAATTCCAGCCGCTTGTCCGGGAATTCGCAGATCGCCTGAAGGCCGAAAGAGCCGATCCGGATGCGCCAGGTCTGCGGCTCCAGCGGTTTTGCCTTGGCAAAGCCCTTGCACGTCAACAGCGCGATATTGACGCCCTTGGGATCGCGCACCGAGCGATAGCGGATCGCCTGCAGCTCGGCCTCACGCGCGACATCGGCGATCGCCTGGCAGGCGGTGTAGTCGGTGGCGTGCGTCCAGGCTTTCTCGTCGCGATCGAGCGGCGGCCGTGTCAGATCGATTGCGCGGTCGCATTTTATCGCGGCGGCGAAGGCGGTGTATTCCGCCGCGTCGCTCGGCCATTGCGTCGCCGGCGATTCCGCAAAAAACAGCAAGCGGTAGAAGGCCATCTCCGCCACCGCAGTCAGCACCGTCTCGGCGGCGTAATAGACGCCTTTGGTCTTGCCGGCGCGGCGGAAGCGGGAGCCGTATGGATAGACGGAGCCATAGCGAAAAGGCGTCGCCAACAGGTAGTGGAGATGGCGGCACTCAAGCGGGATCCGCGGCTTGGTGTCCTCGATGAGGTCCTCAAGCACCGCCTGCTCATCGAGCGTGTCGATGAGCTTAAGGGTCGAGACGCGGTGCTGCGCCTCGACCATCCGCCAATACTTGCCTTCGAGCCGGACGGCCTCAGACGAGAGCGCGCCGGGAGTCCAGGTAGGCAATGACATCGACAAGTCCGGCAATCGTCAGGATTTTTTCGAGCGGCGTGCCGTCGAGCGTGGTGTTGGGATTCTTCAGCCACGCCCGGGCGACGGTCTCGTCGCCGCCGACGATGGCGTCGAGCGAGCGGAACAGGCGCACGAACAGCACGGCCAACTCGAACGGCTTGGTGCCGCGTTCAAGCAGGAATTCCTGCCGGCGCATGCGCGAGACCGTTGCTTCCGACACGCCGATGACCAAAGCAAGCGTCCTGGCGGTGATGTCGAGCAGGTCGGCCGCACGCAGCGTGGCCTTGGTGATGACGGCATTTTCGGCCGCCGTCGCGGCCGCGACTGGACGTTGCATAAGCGCACCCTTTCATTTCTGTGGAAAATATAGTCCACAAAAATTCGTCTGGAAAGGGGTGTGTCAGTCTTTCTTGTAAAGCAGCCAGCCTTTGCCGGCCCGGCTGACCATGGCCGAATGCTTTGTCACACGGTTGCGGCCGCCGACCTTAGAGCGGTAAAGCGCCTGGTCGGCCTTGGTATAGAGATCCTCGGGGTTTTCCGCCTCCGAGGCCATGCAGATGCCCAGCGACACGGTAACGGTGCCGTAGTTCATACCGGTCTGGCTGCCGGTGAACGGGGTCTGCTCGACGAGCGCGCGGATGCGCTCGGCGATTTCGTATGTGGCTTCCTCGCTGGCGCCTTCGACGATAAGCGCGAACTCCTCGCCGCCGGTGCGCGCGACAAATATGTCGGCACGCACGCTGGACTGGAAGATCTCGGCGATGATCTGCAGGATCCTATCGCCGACCGGGTGGCCATAGCGATCGTTTATGTCCTTGAAATGATCGATATCGGCAAGGATCAAGGCGTTGAACAGGATGCCGCGGTTGCTGTTGTAGATCCGGGTGATCTCCTTGTCGAAGGCGCGGCGGTTCCACAGCTGCGTAAGCGGGTCGGTGTCGGCGAGCCGCTTGTATTCCTCGAGCTTCGACTTGACGCTTTCAAGCTCGGCTGTCTTCTCGCTGAGCGTGCTGGCAATCTGACGGCCGTGGTCGATCGTCGAGCTGGTGGCGGCCGACATCGCGCCTGCGATCTTCTGCAGGAGTTCTTGCGAAAGCAGGCTGCGATTGCTCAGGCCGCTCGATGTCTCGTCGAGGATGCGGCCATACTTCTCGATATGCGAGCGCTCGCTGCGCAACAGCGCGGCGATGTCCTCGAGCTCCTTGGCCACCACCTCACGGGCGTGCTCGACAATGGCGGGGCCGTGGTGCTGCGGGAAGAAGTTCCGTCCGATGCGGTCGAGATCTTCCTGGGTCGGACGGTTGCTCAACGAGACGACGGCAAGGCTGAGCTCGCGATTGCTGCTGCTGAGCGCCTCGTAGAAGATTTCATAGTTACGCGGTAGGCCAAGCACGCCGAGCTGTCGCATCGTCGCAACGACGGTGCTGGCGATGTCGGTGTTCCTATCGGTCGGAATGGCTGCCGGCTTCATGTTCTGTTCACTGCCCCTTCAGTGCGACCGGAGACATGCCACCGCCGGGAGTCGCTCACGCGGGGATTTGAATCAGAATTGTGGTGCGACGGCGCGTCCCCAACACGACCATCGCTTGTGGGAACCATAGATGCAGTTTCGCTAAAGTTTCCTTAATAGCCTGGATTTCCTCATTGTCCCTGCTACCACAGGGTGCAAAGCGGTGCAGGCGCAGGTTTTGAAGCACGTCCTTGCGATGTCGCTTTTGCCGATGCCAGACGTCGATGAAACTGGAATCCTGTGCGCTGATTGGATTGAGGCGGAAGCAACAGGAGGGTGAAATGGACGACAACCATAGCGGATCGTGCCTGTGTGGGGCGGTGCGTTTCAGAACGAAGGGCCCACTACGCGGCGTGATTTATTGCCATTGTTCACAATGCCGCAAGCAGAGCGGCCATTTCTACGCCGCAACCAACGTTGCGGACGCCGACATCGTTATCGAAGGCATGGAAAATCTCACCTGGTATGAGGCATCCGACTTCGCCAAGCGTGGCTTCTGCAAGACATGCGGCTCGGTGCTGTTCTGGAAGCCGAAAGGCGATGCCTATGTTTCGGTTATGGCGGGTTCATTCGAGGAACCGAGCGGGCTCCAGGGCGAATGCCACATCTTCGTCGGCGACAAGGGCGATTACTATTCGATCGAGGACGAGTTGCCGCAGTTCGAGAAATCGGCGCCCTCGATAAAGGTCGCGGGCGGATGAATTTTGCGGCGGCTGCCTTATTCCCTTGATCCCACCATTGCGATATCCCCTGCCGGTGACTCGCAACGGGGCAGAGGCATGCAGCGGCTGATCGATGCTTTTATCAATTCAGTGCGGGCTTTCCGCAAGTTGGCCGCCCACGAAAAGGCGTTCCAGCAGGAATTGCTGTTGCTGGCGCTCGCCTTGCCGGCCGGCTGGTTCATCTCGGTTTCATGGCGCGGCTATGCCCTGCTGATCGGCGCTGTGCTGCTCCTGATCATGGTCGAAGTGCTCAACACCGGCATCGAAGCGGCCTGCGACGCGATCTCGCGCGAATTCCACATCGACATCCAACTTGCCAAGGACTGCGGTTCGCTGGCCGTGCTGATTTCGATCGTGATCGCCGGCGGCGTATGGGGCGTCGCCCTCATCGAACGCCTTGTCGGCGCGCCGATTTGATCCTCGCGGATTGATCAAGATCCTGCCTGGTCTTCCTTGGCGCGTTCGCGCTTCGCGAAGTGATGGCCTACCAACCAAGCGACCACGGCGATAACGATGCCGACGCCGAGGGCGATGAGCAGGCGCTCATGGCGAGCAAACGCCTGGCCCACGATTTCCTCCGCGCCCAGGCCGAAGACATAGCCGATGCCGCTGAACAGGGCCGACCAGACCGCGGACGAGATGGCGTTCAAGATGACGAAACGCGGCATGGACACGGTCGACAGGCCGGCGGCGACGCCGCCGACCAGGCGCATGCCGTAGATATAGCGGTTGGTCAGCACGAAAATGTTGGGATGGGTGTTGAGCAGGCGATAGGCGCGGCTGAAGCCCGGACGCCTGCGCAACAGTCTCACATAGCGATGTTCGGCGAAGCTGCGCCCCATGGTGAAGAAGAAGGTGTCGCCGGCGAAGGCGCCGAGGAAGGCGGCAAAGAAAGTCTGCCACAGCACGAAAACATGCTGATGAGCGAAGAAGCCGCCCAGGATCGCCGCGCTTTCGCCTTCGGCCACGCAACCCAGGAAGACCGCGATCAGCCCATATTGCTCGATGAGGCGGTGGATGGTGTCGCTCATTCCGTTGCGGGCCGCGCGGACAGTTTTTCGTCGATGCGCCTGATCTGCTCGGCCATGCGCTGGATTTCGTCACGCATGCCGATGATCTCGCTATGGCGAAGCTCGTCGAGCTTTTCATGCAGGGCCATGATCTCGATCTCGGCCTTCAGATTGACCTCATAGTCATGGGCGGCGTCGATGCGGTCGCGCTCGGTCTGGCGGTTCTGCGACATCATGATCACCGGCGCCTGGATCGCCGCCAGCATCGACAGAACAAGGTTTAGGAAGATGAAAGGGTAGGGGTCGAAGGCGTCGCGGGTGAGCAGCCAGGCGTTGCCGGCAGTCCAGACAACAAGAAAGGCCAGGAAGCTCAGGATGAAAGACCAGGAGCCGCCGATCCTGGCAATGGTGTCGGCAACACGGTCTCCATAGGTCTCGTGGAAGGCGACGGCCTTGTTGGTGTCGCGCGCGATGGTGGTGCGCTCGAGCGTCGACTGGAGCACGCGGCTCTCGAGCGGACCGAAACCGTCCGGCTTTCGCTTGAGCAAACGGTTGGCCATGTCTTCGACGATCTTGTTCATTTGTCCCCTCCTTCGGCCGGGCGTCGATAGAGGTAGAGGCTGCCGGGCCGGACGTGAAGTGATAGATTGCGGCGAACAAGCGAGGACAATGATGCTCGATTTCCAGAAAATCCACGCGCGGGCGGCAAAGCGCAAGGGCGGGGAGGCCGTGCTGGCACCACTGCTTGGTCCCGCGCCCGACAACAAGGCGGTGGCAAAGATCCCCGACGACCGCATCCTCTCCACCATGGCCGAACGCATTTTCGCCGCCGGCTTCGTGTGGCGGGTGATCGAGCAGAAATGGCCGGGTTTCGAGGAAGCGTTCCTAGGCTTCGAGCCGAAGCGGCTTCTGTTCCAGCCGGACGACTTCTGGCACGAGCTTGCATCCGACAGCCGCATCGTGCGCAATCCGCAGAAGATCAAGTCGGTGCGCGACAATGCCGCCTTCGTCGATCGCGTCTCGAAGGAACATGGCAGCTTCGGCAAATTCATCGCCTCCTGGCCCGCGGACGATCAGGTCGGCCTGACCGCTTATCTCGCCAAGCATGGCAGCCGGCTCGGCGGCAACACCGGCCAGTATCTCCTGCGCTGGCTCGAATGGGACACGTTTGTCGTCTCCACTGACATGGCGGCGGCATTGCGCGATGCCGGCCTCGATATCGCCGAAAACCCGACCTCGAAGCGGGACCTCGACAAGATCCAGGCGCAGATCAACCAATGGTCGGCCGAGACCGGCCTGCCGCGCCGCCACATCTCGCGCATCCTGGCGATGTCGATCGGCGAGAACCGCTCGGCAGAGGCATTGCGCGAGTATATGGGCGACTAGTTCCCACCGATACAGGGATTTTGAAAGGCTGCCATATGTCTTGGTGCAAGATTTTCCGTTCATTTGCGTGAAATCAGCGCAAACGCCGGAGATTGGTTGAAGCCACCCCAACCTCGTCATTCTATGGCGGAGCAAGGAGCGAAGCGACGCGGCGCAGACCATAGAATACCGTGACTTGGAAGCGCCGCCACGGTGCAGAATTCTGCTCCGATGCACGCCTTGGCGAAGGTAACGGCATGGATTCCAGGGTCTTCGCGACGGAGCTTCGCTCCTGCTCCGCCCTGGAATGACGATCGCGATGGGCGTTTCGGCCAATCTCCAACGCATGCCACCTGCCAACGCAAACAGAGCCGACCGGTCAAAATCCCTGTGCAGTGCCGTCAGGCGAGCCGGATACGATCGACATCGGTCGATCGATCAGGGACATAATCGGCTCCGCCGATTAATCAGGATACGATCTTCGATCGATGAGGACATAATCGGCTCCGCCGATTAGTCTGGATACGATCTTCGATCGATCCTAAGTGGCACAACCAAACGTCATTGCGGGGCGATTTCAGTCACGCTAAATCCGTTCCATGACCAAGACCGCTCCCGATATCCTGCGCATCGCCGTCGCCCAGCTCAACCCGACCGTCGGCGACGTCGCCGGCAATCTGGCAAAAGCGCGCGAGGCGAGGGCGGACGCGGCGCGCCAGGGCGCCGATCTGGTGCTCTACACCGAGCTCTTCCTCGCCGGCTATCCGCCGGAAGACCTGGTGCTGAAGCCTTCCTTCCTGAAGGCTTGCGAGAAGGCGGCGCAGGACCTCGCCGAGGACACCGCCGATGGCGGGCCGGGCGTCATCGTCGGCACGCCGCTGAAGCGCCGGACCGGCACGCATAACTCGATCGTCTTCGCCGACGGCGGCAAGATCATCGCCGAGCGCTACAAGCTCGACCTGCCGAATTATGGCGAGTTCGACGAGAAGCGCGTCTTCCAGGCCGGACCGGAGCTGCAGGGTCCGGTCAACTTCCGCGGCGTGCGCATCGGCATTCCGATTTGCGAGGACATCTGGGGCGACATCGCCGTGTGCGAGACGCTGGCCGAAAGCGGCGCCGAGATCCTGCTGGTGCCGAACGGCTCTCCCTACTATCGCGCCAAGATCGACGTTCGCCACCAGGTCGTCATCCGCCAGGTCATCGAGACCGGCCTGCCGATGATCTATGCCAATCAGCTCGGCGGCCAGGACGAGCTGATCTTCGACGGCGCTTCGTTCGCCATCGGGGCCGACAAGACGCTGGCCTTCCAGATGAGCCAGTTCGAGGAGGCGGTCGCCGTCACCACCTGGAAACGGAAAGGCGATCATTGGGTCTGCTCGGAAGGCCCGATGTCGAAGATCCCCGAGCGTGAAGAGGCCGACTACCGTGCCTGCATGCTGGGTCTGCGCGACTACGTCAACAAGAACGGTTTCAAGAACGTCGTGCTCGGCCTCTCCGGCGGCATCGACTCGGCGATCTGCGCGGCTTTGGCCGTCGATGCGCTGGGCGAAGAGCGGCTGCGCACCGTCATGATGCCTTACCGCTACACGTCGAAGGATTCGCTGAAGGACGCCGAGGACTGCGCGCGCGCGCTTGGCTGCCGCTATGACATCGTGCCGATCTCCGAGCCGGTCGAAGGCTTCAGGCACGCGCTGACGCAGCTCTTCGAAGGCACCCAGGAAGGCATCACCGAGGAAAACCTGCAGAGCCGCGCCCGCGGCACGATCCTGATGGCGATCTCCAACAAGTTCGGCTCGATGGTGGTCACCACCGGCAACAAGAGCGAGATGTCGGTCGGCTACGCCACGCTCTACGGCGACATGAATGGCGGCTTCAACCCGATCAAGGATCTCTACAAGATGCAGGTCTACGCGCTGTCGCGCTGGCGCAACAACCATGTGCCGCCGGGTGCGCTCGGACCGTCGGGCGAAGTGATCCCCAACAACATCATCGACAAGGCGCCGTCGGCGGAGCTGCGCGAGAACCAGACCGACCAGGATTCGCTGCCGCCCTATCCGGTGCTGGACGACATTCTGGAATGCCTGGTGGAGAACGAGATGGGCGTCGACGAAATCGTCGCGCGCGGCCACGACCGGGCGACGGTGACGCGCGTCGAGCACCTGCTCTACATCGCCGAATACAAGCGCCGCCAGGCGGCGCCCGGCGTCAAGATCACACGGAAGAATTTCGGCCGCGACCGCCGTTATCCGATCACCAACCGGTTCCGGGACCGCGGCTAGTCCGCGAGATTGCGCGCGCATGCAGGATGTTGAAATCAGTTTCGACCTGTCGCGGATCGATTTCCGGGCAACCTCCGACCAGCTCATGCAAAGCTATTGGGGCGCATCCAGAACCGACGAGGCCCACCGTCGCGCCTTCGACAACTCGCTTTGCGTCGGCGCCTATCTTGACGGCAGGCAAGTCGGCTTTGCCCGCGCGATCACCGACTACACGGTCTTTGCCTATGTTGCCGACGTCATCATCTGGCCGGAACATCGCGGACGGGGGATCGGCAAGCGGCTCGTCCAGGCGCTGATCGATCACCCGGAGGTCGGGATGGTGACGCATTGGAGCCTTTCGACCAACGACGCCCAGAGCCTCTACGAGAAGTTTGGCTTCAAGGCGTCGACCGACGGGCGCTACATGCGGTTGGATCGCAAGCCGACAGCCTGACTGTCTAATGGCTGCACAACCCGCCGTTGTTGCAAATTCGTCGCACTGCTTGGACCAGATGTCGTTTGGCGACGGGCCGACTTGGCGATCGGCTGATGCCTGCCTATAACAACCCTTCCGCGATTCCCTTCCGGGAGGACCGTATGGCAGGATTTGACATCGTTATGCGAGGCCGCGAGGCCTAGGTCGGCGCCGGCGCTCCGAGGGTTTCTCGGAGAGCCGGACGCGGAACAGGCATTTGCCGCTGCCGGTCGCCGCCACAGGGCAGGCGACCTACCATACTGAACCTCCCGCTTTCAGGGTCGCCGCAAGGCGCGGACGCGGGTTTTCCAATTCGATTTTTCCGGGACCGGGCTCGTTTGCGCCCGTATGACATCATGGCTCGTTTCAAGATCGACCTGCGCGCAAGCGCCTTTCGCAGCGTGCTTGGCTTTACGTTCAGCCACTGGCGCCACCAGCCTTGGCGGCTTTCGCTCATCATGGGCGCCTTCCTGCTCTCGACGCTCGCCGACGTGCTGACACCCTTCTATTCCGGCCGCCTGGTCGATGCCGTCGCCAGCGGCGCCGGAACCGAGGCAGTCGCCTGGAATTCGGCGATGACGGCGCTCTCGACCCTGATGGCGCTGGCGCTGGCCGGCGTCGTGCTGCGCAATGTCGCGTTCCTGTGTATCGTCGAGTTGACGCTGAAGATGATGTCGGACATCGCCGCCGATGCCTTCCATCGGGTGCAGCGCTTCTCGACGGATTGGCACGCCAACAGCTTTGCCGGATCGACGGTGCGCAAGATAACGCGCGGCATGTGGGCGCTGGACCTGCTCAACGACACGATCCTGATCGCGCTGCTGCCGTCGGTCGTCATGCTCGTCGGTTCGACACTGCTGCTTGGCTGGTTCTGGCCGTTGATGGGGGCCGTGGTGGCCGCCGGTTCGGTGCTGTTCATCACCGTCACGGCGACGCTGTCGCTCGGCTATGTCGCGCCTGCCGCACGGCTCGCCAACAGCTGGGACACGCGGCTGGGCGGCTCGCTGGCGGACGCGGTGAGCTGCAACGCCGTCGTCAAGGGATTCGGCGCGGAGGCTCGCGAGGAAGCGCGGCTGGCGCGCGTCGTCGCCAAATGGCGCCTGCGCACCGGCCGCACCTGGATGCGCGGCACCGCCAACGGCACCACGCAAGGAGCGCTGCTGCTGCTGATGCGGGCGGCGGTGATCGGTCTTGCCCTCATGTTGTGGGCCTGGGGCCAGGCGAGCGCCGGCGACGTCGCCTTCGTGCTGACCTCGTTCTTCGTGCTGCAGGGCTATCTGCGCGACATCGGCACGCATATCCGCAACCTGCAGCGCTCGATCAACGACATGGAGGAACTGGTCGACTTCCAGTCCGAGCCGCTCGGCATCGAGGACCGGCCCGGCGCCCGGCCGATCCGGATCAGCGACGGGCACATCGCCTTCGACAAGGTGACGTTCCACTACGGCACCCACCTTCTGCCGCTTTACCGCGATTTCTCGGTCGACATCGCGGCCGGCGAGCGCATCGGACTGGTCGGGCATTCGGGCTCGGGCAAGACGACCTTCGTCAAGCTGATCCAGCGGCTCTATGATGTGAATGCCGGGCGGATCCTGATCGACGGGCAGGACATCTCGCAGGTCGAGCAGGCTTCATTGCGCAGCCAGATCGCCATCGTCCAGCAGGAGCCGATCCTGTTCCACCGGTCGCTTGCCGAGAACATCGCCTATGCCAGGCCCGGCGCCAGCCAGGCCGAGATCGAGCATGCGGCCAAACTCGCGAGCGCGCATGATTTCATCACTAGCCTGCCCAAGGGTTATGGAACCCTGGTCGGTGAGCGTGGCGTGAAACTGTCGGGCGGCGAGCGTCAACGTGTGGCGATCGCCCGCGCCTTCCTGGCCGACGCGCGCATCCTGATCCTGGACGAGGCGACATCGAGCCTCGATTCGGAATCGGAAGTGCTGATCCAGAAGGCGATGGAGCGGTTGATGGTCGGGCGCACGACCCTGGTGATCGCGCACCGGCTCTCGACAGTGCGCGCGCTCGACCGGCTGCTGGTCTTCGATCGCGGGCGTATCGCCGAGGAAGGTTCGCACGACGACCTGATCCGGCTGAGCGGCGGCATCTATCGGCGGCTGTTCGAGCGTCAGGCGCTCGAGCTGACCAAGGGCCTCGTCGCCTGAGGAAAGGGATGGCGCCCGGCCTCCGCCGGGCGCCATCAGCCGCAACACGGTTGCAACCGCCCTCCCGTCATGCGGTTAGAGCGGCTCAATATGTTTTTCAAATTACTTTATATATATTGAAGTTTTAGAAGGTTCTATTTTAGTTTTTAGCTATTAACTCGCTTTGAAACGGTGATTTTTAATGTATTTACAGAAAAGAAAATCAGATATGGCAGAAGAAGTCCTCTTGGAGATTTTTTGCAGGAAGCCGACCGGATGGAGATTTCCTTTGGGAAGCACGGCCGCCTTTAGCGCTTTCGTATAGGCAATCAAATGAATCTTGTCTCCGCAAAAGCGGGTCCGGGACAGGTGGTTGCGCCACTGGAATCCCAGCATGGTTCGGTTCGGCCCTTAGCCGCCGAGGATCTCGAGCAGGTCGCCGCGCTGTTCCTGATGAAGTTTCGTCATCGTCGCGGTCAGCGCGATCGCGCGATTGCGCAGACGGCGGACTATATGAGGGGGCTTTACCTGGACGGGGATGAGAGCAAGGCTCTTGTCCAGATCAATCCGCAGGGCCGCTTGGGTGGCTTCATGGGCGTTCTGAAAGCCCGCTATGAGCTCAATGGAAGGGCACTGAGCGCGGCCATCATCGGTCCCTTCATGACCGACTCCCGCACCGATCACGGTTGGGCCGGGCCGCAATTGCTGCGTGCCCTGCATCAGAGCGAATTCGACATGTACCTGACCGATTCCGCCAACCGGACATCCTTGGCGTTCGCGCGCCCGATGAAGTATCAGCTGCTGCCGGTGCATTGCCTGGAGTGGACCTGTATTTTCCGGCCGGGCGCCATGGCCGCAGCCGTGCTGCGCCGTAAATGGCCCGGGCTGCCTCGCCTGGCGCTCGATCCTTGCGCGAGAGCGTTCGACGCTCTTGCAAGAAGAAGGTTCGAGCCATCGGCCCAGCATTCGTCATCCCAACGGATCCACCGGAAGCCGATCGATGCTGCCCAATTTGCGGAGCAACTGCCTGCCCTCATGACCGATTACTCCCTTCGACCGAGTTGGACGGACGGGGAGTTGCCGCGGCTGCTCGCGCTGGCGGCCGAGAAACGAGCCGACGGGCCACTTCATTTCGGCGGGACCTACGACGAAACGGGCAGGATGCTGGGCTGCTACGCCTTCTACGGCCAGGCCGGCGGCATCGCGAACCTGTTGCAAATCCAGGCGTCCGGATCCCATTGGGGCGTGACGCTGGACGGCCTCATCGCGGCTGCGCGGGAGATGGGTTGCGTCGGCATCACCGGGCAGACGCAGAGCCGGTTCATGCCGCAACTCTTCGGCCACAAGGACGTCTTCTTCCGCTATGCCGGCGGCACGATGGTCCGCTCGCGCATCGCCGAGGTCACCGAAGCGGTCCGCTCCGGCGACATTTTCATCGGCGGGTTGATGGGCGATCGCTGGACCCGGCTCAGTTCCGACGATTTTGGCCGTGCCTGAGCGGGTCAGGCGAACTTGCGCGGCGCGGCGCAGAAGCCGGCAATGATCTGGCAAAGGTCGGGTTCGTTGACCATCTGGACGGCTTCGTTCGGGCCAACCCATTTGCGCGTTCGCGCGCGCTTCTCTTTCCAGCGATCCGCGACGCGGTCGACATGCAGCGGAAAGACCAGTACCTCGCAAGGCACTTCCTCGCCGGAAGCAAGGACCTTGGCGTAGAAATAGCGGCCGGCTTCAACGTGCGATATGGAGCCGCGCAGTCCGGCTTCCTCGCCTGCTTCGCGAGCGGCGGCTTCGCAAAGCGGTTCCCTGGCTTCGGGCCAACCCTTGGGCAGCACCCAACGACCGGTGTCGCGGCTGGTGATCAGCATGATCTCGACGCCGTTCTCGCTCTCGCGCCAAGGCAAGGCGGCAACCTGAAGGCGACAAGGCGCAACGCCGAAGAGCCGCCGGACTCTTTCGGCCATCTGGTTGTGCGTCGTCGGCCTCGTCAACATGGTAAGAAGCTGCCCCAGCCTCCAGAATCGTTTTGCCACCTTACGAATCTTACGGCGAATTGTGGGCTTTAAAAGTAAAAAACTTCACTCTGCCGGAAAACTCCACCAGAAAAAGTCAATCCTGCAAAGTAGTCGTGCTCGTTGGCACGACTACACGACCCAGGTTTAAGGCAGATTCTCTGGAGAATAAGATGGCCGTTCAGCCGGCGTGATCGTCCGCGATCGGCTTCTGGTAAGTGAAGCCCATGTCCCACGGGAAGTAGATCCAGGTGTCCTGACTGACTTCAGTGACGAACGTGTCGACCAGCGGACGGCCCTTCGGCTTGGCATAGACCGTCGCGAAATGCGCCTTCGGCATCATCGCGCGCACTATGCCGGCCGTCTTGCCGGTATCGGTCAGGTCGTCGATGATCAGCACGCCGGCCCCGTCATCGGCGAGCAGCGGAGGCGAAATCTCCTTCAGGACCTGCAATTGACCCTGGCTGGTGTAGTCATGATAGGAGGCGACGCACACCGTCTCGATGACGCGGATGCCGAGCTCGCGCGCGATGATGGCGGCGGGCACCAGGCCGCCGCGCGTGATGCAGACGATCGCCTTCCATTGTCCCTTGTTGGCACCGGACAGCCGCCAGGAAAGCGCGCGGGCGTCGCGGTGGAACTGGTCCCAGGAGACGGGAAAGGCTTTTTCGGGAAGGGACATGTTCGCGCACTCCGCAAGCGCGCGCATCAGCGCGCAGAAACAATCGAATGCAGGCGGAATTAGCTGGAAAGCCTTGCTCTTGGCAAGGGACAGCGGATGGACGCCCCCGGATGATTCCCGAAATTGCTCCGGCGTCACCGAGACAGGAAAGCGGCTACATTCGTGCTGCGCAGTACCGTGCGGGTAACGCCGCCGAACAGGAGCTGGCGCAGCCAGGAGTGGCTGTAGGCGCCGAGCACGAGCAGGTCGGTGCCGGATTCGGCCATCCTCGACTGGATGATGTCGTCGATTGCCGAGCCATCCGACTTCTGCACCGAGACGCTGACATTGGCGCCGTGGCGCGACAGGGCGGCAGCGATCTCGGCTCCGGCCGCCTCGGGGGATTCGTCCAGGCTCTCGGGCGGATCGATGACGAGAATGTCGGTCTTGTCGGCCTCGGCAATGAAGGGCAGGGCGTCGAAGGCCGCGCGGGCCGCTTCCTTGCTGCCGTTCCAGGCCAGCAACACACGCCTGAAGGTTGTCACCAGCGGGCCGTCATGCGGCACGACCAGCACCGGCCGGCCGGCATCATAGACCAGCGTGTCGACATCGGCGCTCGGATCGCCGCCCGTGTCACGCTGAGCGGCGATGATCAGATCGGCGGCGCGCACGCTCGATATGCCGGTCAGCGCGCTGTCGCCGGAAAAGCTCTCCAGGCTTCGCCATTCGAAGGACAGGCCGGATTCCTCGATCCGCTTCAGGAAATAGGCATGTAACTTGTCGGCGCGCTCCTTGTTCATCTCGGCCGAGACCTGCAGGAATTCGGTATCGGGAAAGCCCGTGGCCGATGTGTAGGGCACGGGAAGCGCCTCGGCATGGATGCCGACGAGATGGCTCTCGAATCTTTCGGCAAGCGGAAGGGCGCAATCGAGAACGCGCTCGGCGTCCTGTTCGTTCTGCAAAATGGCCACGATCGTCTTGAAGCGCATGTGTGGTCCCTCGATTGTTTGCCCCGCGCATCCGCGCGGCAAGGGAACGCCTCAGCGCATTGACTGGTTCCAGCCGCGGATCAGCCTGCCTTGGCCAAGCCCGCCACCATCGCCTCGACGTCCTTGCGCGCGGCCTCGAGCGCTTCCTCGCTGCGGGCGCGGACAACGAGCTCGGTCCAGAACTTGCCGTCGCCATATTTGGGATAGGAGCCGATGATGGTGCCTGGATGCGCCTTCTGGATCTCGGCCAGCGGCCCGCCGATCAGGCCCTCGCCGAAGGGGCAGTGCACCGTGGCCGACAGCATTTTGGTGCCGGCCTTCAGCGTCGGCACCACATTGTCGAGCATGGCCTGGAAGATCGACGGCACGCCGGCCATGACATGGACATTGCCGACGCGGAAGCCCGGCGCGACCGAGACGGGATTGTCGATATGGTCGGCGCCGCGCGGCATGCGAGCCATGCGCTTGCGCGCGTCGGTGAACTCGATGCCGCGCGCGGCATAGCTTGCTTCGAGCAGCGCATAGGCCTTGGCGTCGTATTCGCAAGGCACGCCGAAGGCCTTGGCGATGGAGTCGGCGGTGATGTCGTCATGCGTCGGGCCGATGCCGCCGGTGGTAAAGACGTAGGTATAGCGGGCACGCACGGCATTCACCGCCGCAACGATCTCGTCCTCCTCGTCGGGGACGATGCGCACTTCCTTCAGGTCGATGCCGATCGCCGTCATGATATCGGCGAGGTGGCCGATGTTCTTGTCCTTGGTGCGGCCGGAGAGGATTTCGTCGCCGATGACGAGCATGGCGGCGGTGACGATTTCAGGCATGGCGGGCTCCGGCAGCAAAGGTCGCCTGAGATAACGCGGCCCGCGGCCGGCCGCAATGCGAAAGCCGGATCCGTGCTTGTAGCGGTGGCCGTTGCGGATATGGTGCGGTCGGTCGGCTTGGGGTGAAAACATGCTGATGTCGTTTGTCCTGTGGTTGCTCGCCGGCTTGCTTGTCGCGGCGGCGCTTGCCGTGCTCGCCGTGACGGTTGCGACCTGGCGGATCGCGGCAAAGGCCGAAAGACTGGTGCCGGCTTGCGGCAAATTCGTCGAGATCGACGGCAACCGCATCCACTATGTGGAAGAGGGCGACGGCAGGCCGATCGTCTTTGTGCACGGGCTGGGCGCTCAACTCCACCACTTCCGCCAGACGCTGTTCGGCCGCTTCGGTCCTGGCTACCGGCTGATCGCCCTCGACCGGCCGGGCTCGGGCTATTCAGTTCGGGCAAGCGGGGCCACCGGCCGGCTGCCCGAGCAGGCTGACATCGTGCGGCGCTTCATCGACGAATTGCGCCTGGAACGGCCTTTGGTCGTCGGCCATTCGCTCGGCGGGGCCATCGCGCTTGCGCTGGCGATCGGGCATCCGACAGCGATTTCCGGCGTTGCGCTGCTCTCGCCGCTGACGCATCAGGAAGCGAGGGGGCGTCAGGGATTTGACCTGCTCTATGTTCCGTCACGGCTGCTGCGCCGCGTCCTGGCCCACACGGTGGCGATACCGCTCAGCCTCCGTTACGCGCAGCCGACGCTGCGGTTCATTTTCGCGCCGCAAGCGGTTCCGGCCGACTACATGATCGGCGGCGGCGGATGGCTTGGGCTGCGTCCGTCCCACTATTTCGCCACGTCCACCGATGTCGTGGCCGTGGAACGGGATCTTGGCGAAATCGAACGGTCTTACCGCGAAATAGCGATGCCGGCAGGCATTCTGTTCGGCACCGGCGACCGAGTGATCGCCGAGGCCGTGCACGGCGAACCGATGCTGGACAAGATCGAGGGCCTCGACTTTGAGCGGATCGAAGGCCTGGGCCACATGCCGCAATTTTCGGATCCTGAACGGGTCGTCGCCTTCGTCCAGCGTATCGCCGCGCGCGCTTTCGCGCATTGACCGCAATTGACCTTGGCGGGGGCTCGCGGCTCTTCACGCGGCGTCACGCAAATGTGTCGGACATTCTGTCCCACCCGGAATTTCCAGCGGAACCTTCGCACCCAACCCAGGGTTTCGATGGTGTCGCCAGGGCCTTGGTGCCCGATTTTCTGGCGATCAAGAGAATGGAGAATCCAATGATTACAAGACTCATTGCAGCTTCGGCGCTGGTGCTGGCCATGGGTGGCGCAGCCATGGCGCAGTCGTCCGATGACTGGTGGTGGTGGCACCGCGACCATCGTCCCGACACGAGCCAGCAGGTAGATCCCTATACCACAGGCAGCATCAATGGCGGCTCCGGGCTGACCACCTATGGCCATACCGGTGGCATGGGGCCGTGCGCCCACAACACACCCGGTCCGGATGCCAACTCGCAACAGAACGTCAACGATCATTACTGCGGTAAGTAGCGCCGCATAGCCACCGTCGGCCGGTGTGAGGCCTTCCGGCTTCGCCGGTCGCGGGGCGGTTGCAACTCGCTTAGTCGGAGACTTCGGTTTGCGGGCGGTCGCGGCCGTCGGCGAGTTCGTCGTGCCACGTGCCTTCGGCGTCCTCATATTGGATGCCGTCGGTGGTGCCGGCAACCTGCTGCTCGGACGAGGCGATCTCGGCGGCGCGCAGCGCTTCCTGGTGCGTGCGGAAAGTCTCGGAAAATGTCGAGCCGACCTTGTAGGCCCAGCCGCCATCATGCTCGACGATCTTGTAAGTCAGCTTCGCCATGGAATCCTCCGGTTAAGAAGCATGCTCAGTGCAGCTTTCCGTCGGGCAGCCTGTCTTCGGGAACCAGAACTTCCGATTCCCTGGCCGCCTCGACAAGGGCGCGACGCGCGTCCGCTGTCGAACGATAACCTTCCAGCGCTTTGAGGCAAGTGTCGAGAGCATAACGATGGCGATCGCCGCGATTGAGCGGCCAAACGGTCATCAGGCACTCGGCAGCCTCGCGGGTGCTGCTTATCTGGCGGTATTTGCCGACATGACCGAGCTCGACCACCACCGGCTTTTCAAAGGGTTTGTTGTCCATCATGGCCGCCAACGTAAAGCGGCCAAATTGGTTGCAGTTGTGGCGATGATCCTGCGCCCAAACGTCTCAGGACTGTGCCGATTTCCGGTTTCGTTTTGACGCAATTGCGGGCCACGGCGAAGCCGCCGAGCCTGACCGTGTCACACTTTTCTTGGAATTGCCCTAGCCGGCGGCCTTCATCCAATGCCGCATCGTCGTCACCGAACGTGCCAGCTGCGGCGCCGGATGGATTTCCTCGCCGAAGGCGGCGGCCGCGCGCCAGCCCCAGCGTGGGTCGGCGAGGAATGCGCGCGCCAAAGCCACCATGTCGGCACGGCCGTCGGCGACGATAGCCTCGGCCTGGCTCGGATCGTCGATCAGCCCCACGGCGCGCGTCGGAATGCCGGCGCCGTTGCGCACGGCTTCGGCCAGATGCACCTGGTAGCCGGGGCCGGGCGGCACCTGCTGCAGGGGCGAATTGCCGCCGCTGGAGCAGCAGATATAGGCGATGCCCTCGGCCTTCAGCGCCTTGGCCACCTCGATTGCGTCCTCGACGTCGAAACCGCCTTCGACCCATTCCTTCACCGAAAGGCGCGCGCCCAGCATCATGGACGGGGCGGCCTTTCTCACCGCCCTGGCGATTTCGAGAGCGAAGCGCATGCGGTTTTCCAGCGACCCGCCCCAACGGTCGGTACGCTGGTTGGAGAGAGGCGAGAGGAACTGGAAGATCAGATAGCCATGCGCGGCGTGCAGTTCGGCAAAGTCGAAGCCGGCGCGTTCGGCGCGCACGGCCGCCTGCGCAAAACGTGCAATGAGCTCCAGGATTTCGTCCTCCTCCAACGCATGCGGCACGTTCCAGCCGGTGTCGTAAGCGATGGCCGAGGCCGAAACCGTCTGCCAAGGATCTTCGCCCGGCTGCAGCGGACCGCCGCCTTCCCAGGGTTTGCGGTTGGAGGCCTTGCGGCCGGCATGGGCAAGCTGGACACCGAACTTCGTGCCGGGCGCGGCGACGCGCCTGGCGGCGTCGAGCGTGCGCTTGGCGGCTGCCTCGTTGTCGTCCGAATAGAGGCCGAGGCAGCCATGCGAGATGCGCCCGCGCCGCTCGACATCGGTCATCTCGACGGTCACCATGCCGGCGCCCGACATTGCCAGGTTCATCCAGTGATGGAGATGCCAGTCGCTGGCCGAGCCGTCCTCGGCCGAATACTGGCACATGGGGGCAACCGCGATGCGGTTGGGGAAGATGAGGCCGCCGAGGGTGATCGGCTGGAAAAGCGACGACGTCATGTGAAACGGGCTCCTGGAGAGATACCGCTATCTAGGCAGTCGCGGCGCGGCGCGCCAGACACGAGCCGGTGAGACTCCTCGCTGGACCAATCGGTTTCGAGGCCAGTCGGAGTCCAGGCCAGTCGGTTTCCTGGATTGCCTGCGACACCTTTCATCGCTACGCCTTTGCGACCAATACGGAGGTCGTCATGGAAGATCGCATTCGCATCCGTTCGCAGGAGGTCCTTTCGGACGACTGGGCGGTGCTGAAGAAGACGGTGCTCGACTATCGCCGCCGCGATGGGCGATGGGAGACGCAGACCCGCCAGACCTACGACCGCGGCGACGGCGCGGTGATCCTGCCCTTCGATCCGCAGCGCTCGACCGTCCTCTTGGTGCGTCAATTCCGCTTCCCGGCTTACGCCGTAGGCCACCACGAGCCGCTGATCGAGGCTTGCGCCGGCTTGCTCGACGAGAACGATCCCGAAACCGCCATTCGCAAGGAAGCGGAAGAGGAACTGGGTTATCACCTGAAGGATGTCGAGCGGCTGTTTTCGCCGTTCATGAGCCCGGGCAGCGTGACGGAACGGCTCTGGTTCTTCACCGCGCGCTATTCGCCGGCCGACCGCATTTCCGACGGCGGCGGCGCGCCGGAGGAGGGCGAGGACATCGAGGTTCTGGAAATGCCCTTGGACGAGGCGCTGGCCGGCATCGCCGACGGCCGCATCGTCGACGCCAAGACGATCATCCTGATCCAGCATCTGAAGCTCAATCCGATGAGGGGTTGAGTGACCGGCATCACTGCCGGCCGCGACGATCGGAACCTGCAGTTCACAAACTACGCGGTGACGCCGGAGACGTCTTGCCCGTGGAGCGGCCCGACAGTCGCCTTGGGGTTTGCGCTGGGTTGAACCGCCGAGCCTAACCGACTCGGTAGGAGAGAGTCAGCTAAAGCCGGGACTAAATTAGCGTCTCAGCATTGATATAGATTTCTATGCCTTTTCCACTGGTTTCGTTAGCGCCGGCCACGCGGCCCTTGCAGACCGCGCTGGCGAGCAGCGCAAGGCCGATCGCGGCGCATGTAGAGCGGGACGAGGTTCATTTCCGTAGGTCGGGTGAGCGCTGCTTAATGAACCCCCTTCGCTCCAAATCACTTTGATCTTCGATGGAGGATCGATAAGCCTCCCTTCTAATTTCCACGGCATGCTTTGGATTCAACTGCTCTGCAATTTGCATCTGATGCAAGAGCGAATAGTCGGTAAAGGTTGTCGGAAGCCTCGTCAAAAACATGAATAGAAAAGAGAAAATACCGCAGATGGCGACATAAATTACGATAAGCTTGCTGTAAACACCGATCCACGACTGTTGCCATATGCTGAAGATCAAGGCTGCGTTAAATCCGATAATTATGATCGCCACGCCAAAGGCAACGACAATCATAAAGTAGGCGAGAAAATTCCCGAGGCGCCTATGGAAATCGGTAAATAAGAGATGAGGCATATTCAGTGGAAAATATTTCCTAATTGTAGCCTCGGTTAAGAGAGCGGCCCGCATAACGTTGGACATCCCAACTGGGAACACCTTTTCAATTAAGTGGCTAATTGCACCTTCAAGTATGGACACGTTGCCTTGTAGCGACGATATGTACAAGGCCATCGTGGCGTTTGTTGCAAGGAGGAATTCAGGCACTCCGGGGGAATCCTTGATTGATATTCCGAGCACGCTCACATCTGCGCCAACCTTGAAATACGTAGCCAGGAGGAAAACCGATAGGGAAAGGTTGACGACAGAAACCCTGCTGCTGTTGGCCTTTATCTGGTCTCTTCTAGCAACCAAAAGGTCCAGCAGGCCGCGATCCATCTTCGGTTGATCGTCATCGTCGATCAAACCGAGATCAAGACTGACGATCTGTTGCGGACTTAACCACCGCCTCGGATAACGCAGTCGATTGCGCTTACGCTCGCGCAGATAGAATGCAGCCCGAACGAATGGGAAAGCGAACCAGAATTTTATTCGGTCTGTGGCGTTGTCGAGGAGGGGCAGCGTGCTTCGTAGCCAATGGTTCAATCTTGGTGTCTCTAATCGGCGCTCAAATATGACTTACAAAACCGCTTTCCCGGTGTCTTTGTCCATCCCCGGCGGTGTGGTGCTACTTGATTTCCCACAGTCCTGTGTCTTCAAAATGTCCTCCATAACTCGAACCCGATCTTCATCCGTCGGGAGCCGCTTAATAATGGCGTTGACGGCGTTCAATCCCCCGAAGTGGTAAGCCTGCACGTAGACATCGTCCGACATTGGCTTGTCCAGATAGCAGAGGCGCTTTCCAGTAACGCCTCCGAAGGCCGAATGCTGTTCGACTGCCAAGAGGCGCCGGGCTCATCAGACTTGCGCGCTGCGCAGTGTTCCACATGACATCGCTGAAGTTGGTAATGACGGAATCTACGCCAATGGGAACTTTGGTGCCGACGCCCTCAGCGCGTACTTCCACGCTCTCGATCCCGTAGCCGATTTTCAAGTAACCCAGCTCGCTGCAATTCCTCGTCGTTCGCTAATGCCAAAGTCGGCACAAGACACGCGGCAAAGCCCAACGCTGTTCCGGACAACATCCCGATCCCTCCGGATCAACTGGCGAGAACGTATCATCCTTTAGCCGGGGCTGAAAAGCGGGCTTGCACAAGAATAGTTACCAGGAAAGGGGAGCATTCTTAGGTGGCCGAGCTTCTTTCATTGAGCAGCACGGTGAAAACCTGCCAGCGCCCATCCAATTGCGGCGCCTAGCGCTAGAAGTAGCAGCGGGGGCAACATGCCACGATATAGGAAGCCTCTTCGATATTCTGAGACGATGCGATCTCGCTCTACTTCAAGAAAGGAAGCGGCCTTTTGCATCCTCCTAGCGCGCGCGGATTCGTCAAAGTAGACCCATTCGTAGTAGCTGGCGTTCGGATACTTATCGCTCATCGGAATCCGCTGCATAAGCGTAGATTTGCGGGCGATTCTATCAAGGGATTTGCCCTGTTCCGATCCAGGCATCACGCCTTCCAGTTGTTCATCGTGCCCGACCACTTCTACGTAAACCTCCGGAAAGTTTGGCCGGCCGGTGACATTTTCGAAGACTGCCGCACTGACCCAGATCACGGCCACGAGCAGCCATAGCCTGAAAAACCCTCGTCCCCACCGCATCATCGCCTCCCCTCTTTGCGACACGAGATAGTTACAGGAAAGAGTTGGCCCTGCAATTGGCACCGGATACGGGTGCGTGTGTGTCGCTAGGAGTAAGTCATTCGAGATTCCGTATTCTCTCTACCAATTGGAACTTCAGACCCTCCTCCGGGCTGTATGTGACATCATCTACCGCATAGACCGCGATGTAGCCCTTACGTTCGAAGCCAATCAGGTTGCCAGCAGCATCAAATAGCGGCTTGTCATCGGTCAGGATCACGCGCTGTCCGTTTCGAACTGCTTGGACCAATTCCAAAATCTGCAAAGAGTTGGCATATCCATGCCGCTGAAAGCGGTCGTGGTGGAGGAGGCCCTTGACCCAATACTTGTGGACGCACGGGAGATCTTCGCCGTCGACGGTGGCGAACCACGATCCTCGATGGCCCTTAGCTTTGGCAGTTTGCATGCAAATATCTCCTATTCCACCATTCCGGTTACCCTTGCGGCTACCCACGGCAGGCTTTGTCAAGGTAGCCTGCCGCTGCGGTATGAGGCGAATAAGCTAGCAATTCAAAGTGGTGCGGACGACGGGAATCGAACCCGTATGATCAGAGATCGAGGGATTTTAAGTCCCTTGCGTCTACCAATTCCGCCACGTCCGCAGGCGTGCCCTTTTCAGATGCCTGATATGAGCCGTCAAGCCATGTTTCGGATCGGCTGGACTTTGTGCCGCCGTCCTGCCCGTTCTCAGGCGCAGATTTAATATTAGTGATATTTAAATGCCAGTTTCTCCGAACTGATCCCATTAGCGTTTGTGTGCGAGTCTATGGCCGGCTTTGATGGTGGAACCATGCGTGGGCCAGGCTGGATCAGGGGACTGCGGGAGGAGGAGGCGCGGCAGCTGCGCCGCGAGATCGGTCGGCTCGAACGAGGGCTGATCGAGGCCGCCAATTCGAAGGCTAAATGGAACCTGCACGAGGTCGCTCACACGTTGCGCTGGCAAAAGGCCCGGCTGCGGCGGCTGGAGGAGTGCCTCGAGGCCATGCCTGAAGGCAAGAGGGCTTCGGACCGGTCCTGACTGTTCAGCCAAGCATGTCCGCTAGGCGGGGCAGGGCGGTGGGAAAGTGGCGCGATCACGCTATTACGGCCTGCCCTGGGAGCGCTAATGTTTGCGCCGCGGCGGATCGATCCGCCGAGGCCGGCGTCCATCAGGCCCCTACCCATTCCCCCGCCCCCTGCGGGCGCCGGCCACCTGAATTTTCAAGGCATGCCAGAGGGGTGTTGCGCGTCGTCGCGGTGCCGCAAACCCTAGAATTTATAGCTGAAATTCACGCCCAGCGTCTGCAGCTTCACGTCCTGGTCGCGGTCGGCGAAGGTGTCCGGCGCATCGAAATGCTCCTTGCCGAAATCGTAGTAGCGGTATTGCGCGCCGACGACGACATTGTTGGTCAAGGCATAGTCGACGCCGGCGCCGAGCGTCCAGCCGGTGTTGGTGCGGGTTTGGGCAAAGGCCGTGCCTGCCGCCTGTGAGGTCTCAATGCCGGCGAAAGCGACGCCGCCGATGCCGTAGATCAGCACGCGATCCATGGCGTAGCCGGCCTTGGCATCGATCGATCCGAACCATTTGATGTCGGTGCCGAATGTGTTTGCCGGGCCGGCCTCGGCGGTGCCGTCGATCGAGGCGTAGTTCAGATAGGCCTCGGCGCCGATCACAGCCTGGTCGAATTGCCAGAGCCCCGCGACATGGCCGCCGACGAAACCGCCGTCGATGTCGGGCTTGACCGAAAACGGACCGCCACCGTCGCCGCTGATGTCGGAGCGGCCCCAGCCATAGCCGGCCTGCAGGCCGGCGTAATAGCCGGTCCAGTCGAAGCCGGCCGCGGTCATCGGCAGATCGGCACCCAGATCCGCCGCCCGGGCGGATCCGGACAGCAGGACAAGAAAGCCGGCACTGGCAAGCGTCAGTCGACGCATCGATCGCTCCGAAATGGCGGTTTCGAACGACTCCTCGAAACAGACTAGCCCCATTCGCCGCGAAACGGAATTGCATCTCTGCAACAGTGGTTTACGACCTGACGCTCTGGCTCCGGACGCCGAGATTTGCCAAAGTGACCTACGCAGAGGACTCAAAGCTCATGACGAACGCCAAGCCGACCAGCACCGCAAAGCCAAAGCCGTGGACGGAAGTGGCGACACATCTGGTCGACGTCGCGGTGGGCCGGAAGCCGGCCGATCTGGTCATCCGCAACGGTCGCTGGGTGAACGTCCATTCGGGCGAGATCATCCCCGGCACCGATATCGCGATCGCAGCCGGCCGCTTCGCCTATTGCGGGCCGAACGCCGGCCATGCCATCGGGCAGGGGACGAAGGTGGTCGATGCCGGCGGGCGCTATTTGGTCCCCGGCCTTTGCGACGCGCATATGCATGTCGAGAGCGGCATGGTGACGGTGACGGAGTTCTGCCGCGCCGTCATCCCGCACGGCACGACCTCTATGTTCATCGATCCGCACGAGATCGCCAATGTGCTTGGACTGCCGGGTGTGCGCCTGATGCATGACGAGGCGGTCGCGATGCCGATCAACGTGCATGTGCAGATGCCGTCCTGCGTGCCCTCGGCGCCGGGGCTGGAGCATGCCGGCGCCGAATTGACGGTCGCCGACGTGGCCGAGGCCATGACCTGGGAAAACATCATCGGGCTTGGCGAGGTGATGAATTTCCCCGGCGTTGTTGCCAACGATCCGGTGATGTCGGGCGAGATCGCCGAGACGGTCAAGGCCGGCAAGACGGTCGGCGGGCATTATGCGTCGCCCGATCTCGGCCTGCCGTTCCACGGCTATGTCGCCGGCGGGGCGGAGGACGACCATGAAGGCACGCGCGCCGAGGATGCGGTCGCGCGCGTGCGCCAGGGCATGAAGGCAATGCTGAGGCTGGGCTCGGCCTGGTACGACGTCGCTTCGCAGATCAAGGCGGTGACCGAAGGTGGCATCGACCCGCGCAACTTCATCCTGTGCACCGATGACAGCCATTCCGGCACGCTTGTGCATGAAGGCCATATGGACCGGGTGGTGCGGCATGCCATTAGCCAGGGGCTGAAGCCGGTGACGGCGATCCAGATGGCGACGCTCAACACCGCGCAGCATTTCAGGCTGGAGCGCGAGATCGGCTCCATCGCGCCCGGACGGCTCGCCGATCTGCTGATCGTTTCGGACCTTGCCCGGATGACCATCGACGAGGTCTATGCCCGCGGCGTCCGGCTGGCGAAGGGCGGCAAGCTGGAGATCGACATTGCGGCCTACGACTATCCGCAATCCGCGAAGAACACGGTCAAGCTCGGCAAGAAGCTCGCGGCGAAGGATTTTGACATTTCCGCGCCGCAGGGCGCCAACGAGGTGCGGGCGCGGGTGATCGGCGTGATCGAGAACCAGGCGCCGACGCGGGCTTTGGAAGCCGACCTGCCGGTCGAGGACGGGCTGGTCGCCATGGATCGCCGCAACGACATCTGCCAGATCGCCCTGGTCGAGCGGCATCGCGGCACGGGCGGCGTCACCAACGCCTTCGTCTCCGGCTTCGGCTATGTAAAAGACTGCGCAATGGCGTCCAGCGTGGCGCATGACGCGCACCACATCATCGTCGTCGGCACCAACAAGGAGGATATGGCTTTGGCCGTCAACCGGCTGAGCGAGGTGGGCGGCGGCGTCGTGCTTTATTCCGAGGGCAAGGAACTGGCGCTGGTCGAGATGCCGATCGCCGGCCTGATGTCCGACGAACGCGCCGAGATCGTCGCGGCCAAGGCCGATCAACTGACCGAGGCGATGCGCAAGGTCGGCTGCTCGCTCAACAACGCCTATATGCAGCACTCGCTGCTGGCGCTGGTGGTCATTCCGGAACTCAGGATCTCGGACGTCGGCCTGGTCGACGTGACGACGTTCCAGAAGGTCGATCTTTTTATCTGAGCGTCAGCTATCCGCCGGTAGCGATGGTCAACACCCTGAACGGCGTGGTGATGACGACCTCGGCGACCGAGCCGACCGCCTTGCCGAGACCCTGGCCGATATTGTTGAGCTGCGTCGGGTCGGGCTCGTCCGAAGCAAGGCCGGCCGGTGTGCGCAGCCGGTTGCCCAGCAATTGCACCAGGATCGGATTGTCTGCGAATTTGGCATGGTTCAGGCCGCCGTCGCCACCCTTGGCGTGGGTCAGGTCGACCACCGTCACGCCGTAATCAGCGAGGTCGGCCGCGTTGCCGTAGTCGCCGACGCGCGGCTTGTCGCCGGAAATGAAGCTCGACAGCTTCAGCGCCCGGTCGTCGCCGGAAAGCAGGATGGCGAATGGTTTGTCCGGCTTGCCGTAGCGGATCATCTGCTTCTTGAAGACATCGACGTCGATGTCGGGCGAGGCGAGGATGACGTAACCGAGCTTGCCGCCGAGATCGCGGTCGCCAGTGATGGCGAGCTGGCGCAGCGCCTCCATCGTCAGCCAGGTGCCCATCGAATGGGCGATGATGTCGATGCTCTTGACGCGTGTCTTGGCAAGCATCCGCAGCGTCGCCTCGAGATCGTCGCGCGCGGCGGTCGAACTGTCCTTGTCGTAGATGTAGCCGGTCGCCTTGGCACTCGATGCCCATGAGAACAGCACCGGCGTTCCGGGATATTTGGTGTCATGCGCTATCTGGGTGATGCGGTAGACACCGTCGTCGAAACCGTTGTTGAAGCCGTGCACGAACACCAGGGCACGGTCGCCGCGCATGGAAATGTCGGCGCCGACCGCATTGGCGAATTGCCGCGCGTCGCCATAGTGGGCGACATCGGTGGCGGTGAACTGCTTGGCCGGATTGGAGTCTGCCGAACCCTTGGCGCGTTCGATCGCGCCGACCTGGTGGATCTTCGGCACGGTGACGTCGACGCGGGCATAGCTGGTGGTCAGCGAACGGTCGCCGTCGAAGACCTGGCGCGGATCCTTGGTCGCCTGCTGGCGGGTGGTGGCGACGAAGACCTCATGCGTGGCGGCAATGTCGGAGGCAGGCGCTGTAACCGTTTTGCGGTTGAGAAGATCATGCGTGGGACCGGCGCAGCCGGCGAGGGCGAGCGTGAAGGCAAGGCCGACAACGATCTTCACATGCACAGTCACCCGGGGTCCCCCAAGGCGGCAACGTCTCTTGCTACTGCGATAAAGCCAGAGAGCGGCCGGGTCCAGTTCAAAGTCCCTGCGGCGCGGAACCCGCACCGATACGGTTACTGCGCAGCCAGCTGACGGATGCGGTCCGTCACATCACGATCGCTGGCAAAGCCATCGTCCTCACGCAGCCGCTGTCCGATCATCTGCACCATCATCGGATTGTCGGCGAATTTGGTGTGGTTGAAACTGTCGACGCCCTTGATCTTGGAGAGGTCGACCACCGTGACGCCATAGGAGGCGAGATCTGCGGCATCACGATAGTCGCCGACGCGCGGCCGCGCGCCGGCGATCAGGCCGGAGAGCCGCAGCGCCCGGTCGTCGTCCGACAGGAGCAGGATGAAGGGCTTGTCCGGCTTGCCGTAGCGTCGCATCTGGCTCTTGAAGACATCGACATCGATGTCGGGCGAGGCGAGCACCACGTCGCCGAGCTTGCCGCCGAGATCGCGGTCGCCGGTGATGGCAAGCTGGCGCAGCGTTTCCATGGTCACCCAGGTTCCCATCGAATGGGCGACAATGTCGATGCGCCGGGCGCCGGTCTGCGCCAGCATCCGCAACGTTACCTCCAGCTGGTCGCGGGCGGCGGCGGCGCTTTCCTTGTCATAGACATAGTCGGTGGTCTTGGCGCCGGAGGCCCAGGAAAACAGCACCGGCGTGCCCGGATAGCCGGAATCATGGACGATCTGGGTCAGCCGGTAGACGGCGTCGTCGAAGCCGGTGTTGTAGCCGTGGACGAAAACCATGACGCGGCCGCCGCGGGCGTCGATGTCGGCGTTGAGGGCGCTGGCGAATTTCGGCTGCGTGTCGTAGCCGACGACTTCGGAGGCCATGAAATATTTCGTAGGGTCGTTCGACTTGCCGCGCGAACGGCGCTCGATCTGGCCGGTCTGGTGAATGGGGGGAACGGTAACGTTGACACGCGCATAGTTGAGCGTCGCCGAGCGTTCGCCGTCAAAAACCTTGTTCGGGTCGTCGGACCGCTTGCGGGTCGTGGCGATGAAGATCGAGTGGTTGCCGGCGATCTCGGTCGCCGTCGTCGGCACGACGACGCTGCCCAGGATTTCCTGCGTCTGGTGGCCCGCGCAGCCTGCTATCAGCAGGGCAAAGGCAATGATCAGAATTGTCTTCAACCGCACGTCGACACTTTCACTGGCAATTCCACTCCGGCCACGATTGGCCGTCCCACCTCCGCGGAAATCTCCCGGACAGCCGAAGTGCGGCTAAAGTAAGTCGTGTCCAGTGGAAATTGGCTCAGCGTCGGGCGACGGCCATTGCACTGTTGCGCGAAAGCCAAAACGGCGGCAGGAAGGTTGCCGGCACGGGATATGGCTGTCCTGGCGTACCGCCGAGACCAAATGAGGGACTTCTATTGAACAGCTTCTCTTCTCGCGTCGCCGCTGCCGCCGAGGCGATCCGCGAAATCTTTCCGGAAACGCCGCTGCAGGAGAACGATTACCTGTCCAAGAAGACAGGCGCGCGCATCCTTTTGAAGCGTGAGGACCTGACGCCGGTGCGCTCCTACAAGATCAGGGGCGCGTTCAACTTCTTCCGCAAGGCGCTCGCCGCCGGCAACAATGCCGAGCTGTTCGTCTGCGCCTCGGCAGGCAATCACGCCCAGGGCTTTGCCTTCGTCTGCCGCCATTTCGGCAAGAAGGGCGTCGTGTTCATGCCGGTGACGACGCCGCAGCAGAAGATCGACAAGACGCGGCTGTTCGGCGGCGATTTCGTCGAGATCAGGCTGGTCGGCGACTTCTTCGACGATTGCTACCGCGCCGCCTTCGAATTCACCGAGACCGCCGGCGCGCATATGGTGCCGCCCTTCGACCACAAGGACATTATCGAGGGCCAGGCGACGGTTGCCTACGAGATTGCGGCCCAGATGCCGGGCGGGCGCGTGCCCGACATCGTCATGCTGCCGGTGGGCGGCGGCGGTCTTGCCGCCGGTGTGACCCACTATTTCGCCGACCAGCATCGCGACCCGCGTTTCGTGTTCTGCGAGCCGGCGGGCGCGCCGAGCCTGCGCGAGAGCCTTGCCGGCGGCAAGCGGGTCAGGCTCGCCAAGGTCGATAATTTTGTCGACGGTGCCGCGGTGGCCGAGATCGGACGCGAGCCGTTGCGCCATCTCAAGGACTTCACCGCCGATTCCGTGCGGCTGGTTCCGGAGAACCGGCTCTGCGCCACCATGATCGAGATGCTCAATGTCGAGGGCGTCGTGCTGGAGCCGGCCGGCGCGCTGGCGATCGACGCGCTCAAGGATTTTTCGCGCAAGGAGATCAGGGGCAAGACCATCGTCGCCGTCGTCTCCGGCGGCAATTTCGACTTCGAGCGGCTGCCGGACGTGAAGGAGCGGGCGCTGCGCTTCGAGGGACTGAAGAAGTATTTCATCATCCGCTTCCCGCAACGGCCGGGCGCGCTGCGCGATTTCCTCGAGTTGCTCGGTCCCGACGACGACATCGCCCGGTTCGAGTATCTGAAAAAGTCGGCGCGCAACTTCGGCTCGGTGCTGATCGGCATCGAGACCAAGGACCGGCGCAATTTCGACCTGCTGAAAGCCAATTTCGACGCCGAAGGCGTGCAATATCAGGACATCACCGACAACGAGACGCTGGCGGGATTCATCATATGAAGGGCACGGTTTTCGTTGCGCTATTTTCCGGCATCAATGTCGGCGGCAACCGCATCGTCAAAATGGCGGAGCTCAAAGCCTTCTTCGAAAGTCTCGGCTTCAGCGATGTCGCGACCTATGTGCAGAGCGGCAATGTCGTGTTCCGGGCGAAGAAGGGGGACGCGGCGGCGCTGACCAGGGAGATCGAGGCTGCCTTCGAGAACAAGTGGGGTTTTCATTCGCGCATCATGGTGCGCGATGCCGGCTGGTTCGAGCGGCTGGTGAAGGACAACCCCTATCCCGAGGTCGCCGGCGAGCCGACCAAGCTGCACGCTTATGCGCTGGAACGAGAGCCGACCGCCGAGGAGACCAAGCGGCTCGCCGACAAGTGCACCGGCCCCGAGCGCTTCGAGGTCAAGGGCGACGTGCTTTACCTGCATGCGCCGAACGGTCTCGGCAAATCGGTCTTCGCCAATCTCATCCCGCGTACCTTGAAGGTGCCGGGCACGGCGCGCAACTGGCGCAGCGTGTTGGCGCTGCTCGACATGGCCGGCAAGGCCGGCGGCTGACTGTTCGAGGCACTTTTCCCGGAATTGCTCCGGCTCAGGCGGCCTTTTGCCAATCGAAGCTCAATTCCTCGCGAAAGGCGAAGCGCTTGATATGGTCGGCGACCACGCTCTCCAGCCGCTCCAGCGACGCTTCATCGTCGGCGGCCACAGCGATGTGCAGCGCCTGATCGTCGGCGTCCATCACGGTGCGGCCGATCGAGAGTTGGATAGCACCATGCCGCGGGTCGAACTCGACCGGGAATTTATGCGACCAGTGCTTGCAGAGCTGCTGCAGGTAGCGGCTGGCATGTTCGGTGGCGACATCGGCGCGGCTGGTCAGCATGAGATTCTCCTGGCGGATGAAGAAACGCCAGCCTGGACGAGGCTGGCGCCAATTGCGGATAGATAGGCAGCGCCGGGCGAAACGCCAGAGCATTTCACCGTTTCGCCGAAACGGCTAACCGCTCTATCTCTTCGTTTTGACGCAATTCCGAACGGAAAACCGCCCACACTTTTGCTGGAATTGCTCTGGCTGCGGCCGGCCAAATCGGCGTGGTATCGCCGGATTTACCAGGCCCCTGTGTTCGGCATCGAGACCCATGGTTCGGCCTTCGCCTTGGCCGGGCCTTTCTGCAGCAGCTCGATCGAGATGCCGTCCGGCGAGCGGACAAAAGCCATGTTGCCGTCGCGCGGCGGACGATTGATGGTCACGCCATTGTCCATCAGCTTCTGGCAGGTTGCGTAGATGTCGTCGACCTCATAGGCGAGGTGGCCGAAATTGCGGCCGCCCTTATAGTCCTCCGGATCCCAATTGTAGGTCAATTCGACCAGCGGCGCCTTTTCATGGATGCCGCTCTGCTCGTCTTCCGGCGCGGCGAGGAAGATGAGCGTGTAGCGGCCCTGCTCGCTCTCGTAGCGGCGCACCTCCTTGAGGCCGAGCTTGTTGCAGTAGAAATCGAGCGACTGGTCGATATCGGCGACGCGGACCATTGTGTGCAGATAGCGCATGGCGGCTTCCTCAAAGTGTTGGGGTTGCGGGCACCATAGGAGCCGTCCGGTGAAAGGGCAATCGTCCGACAATAGCGGCGGCGCGGTCGATTTCAGGCCTTGCGATTCCGGCTTCCGGAAGCGCCGGCAAAGGACATTTCAGCCTTTCCGGTGCTGAACGGTGAAAAAAGGCACGTCAGCCCTTGCACACCCCGGAAGCCGCAGTGTTAATCTCTTGGCAAGAATCAGTTGCGGTTCAGTTGAAAAAGGGGGGCATTCTTATGGGGGAAAAAGCCTCTTTCACGAGGCGGGACGGAAGCCTTGACGACGCCTTGCAGCGGGACAATGGCGGCGACTCCGCCGAGCTTGTCGAAATCGCCGGCGCTATCAAATGGTTCGACGTGGCTAAGGGCTACGGCTTCATTCTTCCGGACGACGGCGTCTCGGGTGATATTCTCCTCCATGTGACATGTCTTCGAAGGGACGGTTTCCAGACGGCGCTCGAGGGCGCCCGGGTCGTCTGCCTGGTGAAACAGGGCGAGCGCGGCTTGCAGGCTTTCCGCGTCCTTTCCATGGACGCCTCGACGGCCGTCCACCCTGCAGAGCAGGAACAGCGCACCCACGTCACGGTCAATCCGGAGAGCGGCCTCGAGCGAGCCTTGGTCAAGTGGTTCAACCGCACCAAGGGTTTCGGCTTCCTGACGCGGGGCGAGGGGACGGAAGACATCTTCGTCCACATGGAGACGCTGCGGCGCTACGGCATAACCGAGCTCCGGCCCGGCCAAGTCGTGCTAGTTCGCTTCGGACGCGGCGACAAAGGCCTTATGGCCGCCGAAATCCACCCCGATATGGGTACCTTGTCGGTCTCGCACTGAGGGCTTCTCGACGCAGTCGAAAAGTCCCTTTGCCGCGGCGCGACCATCTTGTCCGAAAACCGGTTCCACTTGTCCGAATCATGGTTTAGGACGAGCGTCTGGAAGAGGTACGCATGGTTCATCGCAATTGGCTGACTGCGGGCATATTCTGCGCCGCGATCGTTTTCGCCGCCTGTTTCATCGCTGCGAAGCCAAGTTCGGCGGATGCGATGCTGCTGCCGATCGACCGGACGCCGCTTGTGGTGTCGACCGGCTCCGGCGAGCGTTCCTTCTCGATCGAGATCGCCGATACCTCCGCCGAACGGGAGGCGGGATTGATGTTTCGCCGGACCATGGCAGACGATCACGGCATGTTGTTCGTCTTTGAAAGAACGGACGAGGTGGACTTCTGGATGAAGAACACGCCGATGGCGCTCGACCTCATCTTCATCGGTGAGGATGGCAGGATCAAAGCCATCAAGCGCGGCGAGCCCGAATCCGAAGCGATCATCTCGCCGGGACAGCCCGTGCGCTTCGTGCTTGAACTCAAGGCCGGCACAGCCGCCAGGGACGGCATCAAGGAAGGCGATCTGTTGCGCCACCCGGCTATCGCCTCCAGTTCCAACTGAGAAGCAGTTCCGCCGATGCAGTTCTTTTCCCATGACGGTTTCGAACTTGCCTATCTCGATCGCCAACCGGCCTCGGGGCAGGGCAACCCGGTGCTGATGATCCACGGCTTTGCCTCCAGCCACTACGTCAACTGGGTCTCGCCGGGCTGGTTCAAGACGCTGAACGACGCCGGCTACCGGGCGATTGCCTTCGACCATCGCGGCCATGGCTCGTCGTCGAAGAGCTATGACGAGGCCGATTACACGCCGGCCAAGATGGCGTCCGATGCGGCCGCGCTACTTGATAATCTCGGCATCGAGCGCGCGCATGTCATGGGTTATTCAATGGGCGCGCGCGTCTCGGCTTTCCTGGCGCTCTCCGATCCGCAAAAGGTGGCGACGCTGGTGTTCGGCGGCCTCGGCATCGGCATGGTCGACGGGGTCGGCGACTGGGACCCGATCGCTGCAGCCCTGCTGACGGAGGATCCCGCCGCCACCACGCATCCGCGCGGCCGCTCCTTTCGCGCTTTCGCAGATCAGACGCGCAGCGACCGTCGTGCGCTTGCGGCTTGCATCGCAAAGTCGCGCGAGTTGCTGAGCGAGGATGACATGGCCCGCATCGCCCAGCCGACGCTGATTGCCGTCGGCACGAAGGACGACATCGGCGGTTCGCCGGACGAGCTTGCGGCGCTGATGCCGAATGCCAGTGCCTTTCATATCGAGGGCCGCGACCACATGCTCGCCGTCGGCGACAAGAGCTTCAAGCAACGCGTGCTCGAGTTCTACGCCGAGAACCCGCTCTAAGCGCGCGGCGCTGCTGGGCTGACAATGGTCGATCTGCTGGTCACCTATATGGAGATGCTGGCGCCGCCTCAGGGCGTGCCGCTTGCGTCACCGTCGCCCGTCGCGGTCGTGGCGCGCGAAAGGCCCGATCTTTCGGGCTATCTCGATCTCTATCGTGCCGTCGGCGGACCGGTGCAATGGGACCAGCGACTGCGCATGTCAGAGGCGGACCTCGAAAAGCTGCTCGCCGATGACGCCACGCACATCCATGTGCTGCGTGTCGCCGGCGAGGCCGCCGGCTTCTGCGAGTTCAACAATGTCGGCGAAGAGGCTGTCGAGCTCGTTCACTTCGGACTGGTCCCGGCTTTTCAAGGAAAGCGGCTGGGGCCGTTCCTGCTCGACCAGGCGTTACGCGCGGCGTGGTCGCATCGGCCGCGAAGGCTTTGGCTCCACACCGACACTTATGACCATCCGGCCGCCCAGTCGGTCTATGGAGGCGCGGGATTCAAGCCTTATGCGCAACGGATGGAGACTTTTCCGGATTAGGCTTTTCAGCCCTCCAACGCTGCGAGCGAGCGCTGGAGGTTCGTCCTTGCCCGGGTCTCGAAACGCTGCCGGAATCCGGATGTGTAGAAAATATGCGGACGGGCGAGGAAACTCTTCAGGACCGCCGCGCGGCCGGCGCGCCACATCGGCTCCTCCACCCAGCCATATTCCAGCCGGACCGCCTTCTCATAAGCATCGAAGACCGCGGGTTCGGCGCCGAGGATCGCCAGATCCATGTCGAGCAAAAGCGCCGCATCGTTGAGCGCATTCTCGTCGCGTAAAGGCGGCAATTGATGGGTGGCGGTGGCGTTGATCATCGCCGCTATGCGGGCGAGGCGAGGCGGATCGACGCGCCCAGCGAGCTTTTTCTCGGCCAGGTCTGCGCTTTTTGCCTCATTGTCCTTGGCGCGGCTGTCATAGATCGCGTCATGAAACCAGATCGCCGCTTCGACAGCCTCGGGGTCATGCAGAAGCCGTCGGTATTCGGCCGCCAGCGCCAGCATAGCCTCGATGTGGGCCAAGCCATGGTAGTGGCGATCGGCAGCCCGGTAGAGCGCCGCAAGCTCGCTTTTCAGCGCGTCGTCGATCAAGGGTTCGTTTTCCATCGTCGCTTGAATTTGCGTGAACCAGGTCCATTTGACAAAGCACTAAGGAAAATTGAGTTCAACCGTGCTATGATCTGGCCTATATGTGCCGCCGGAGAATGAGCAAGGCCGGAGAGCGTCGATGAACAGCGTTACGATTGCCCGCCCCAGCAGGGTGCAGCCGGTCGATCCGATCTGGCGGTCGATCCGCGACGAAGCGATGGAGGCGGTGAACCGCGATCCATTGCTAGCTGCGTTCCTCTATTCGACGATCCTCAACCAGGAGAGCCTGGAAGAAGCGGTGATCCACCGGCTTGCCGAGCGCCTCGACCACCAGGATATCGGCTCCGATCTCATCCGCCAGACCTTCAAAGCCATGCTGGACGACGATCCCGACTGGAGCACGACGGTGCGGGTCGACATCCAGGCCTATTACGACCGAGACCCGGCCTGCGACCGTTTCATCATGCCGGTGCTCTATTTCAAGGGTTTTCACGCCATCCAGACGCATCGTCTGGCGCACTGGCTGTGGAACCATGGCCGCCGGGACTTCGCGCTCTACCTGCAGAGCAGGTCGTCATCGGTGTTCCAGACCGATATTAACCCGGCCGCTCGCATCGGCAAGGGTATCTTTATCGATCACGCCACCGGGCTGGTCGTCGGCGAGACGGCGGTCATCGAGGATGACGTGTCGATCTTGCACGGCGTGACGCTGGGCGGCACCGGCAAGGCCAATGGCGACCGTCATCCGAAGATCCGCCGTGGCGTGCTGATCGGCGCCGGCGCCAAGATTCTCGGCAATATCGAGGTCGGTCATTGCTCGAAGATTGCCGCCGGTTCGGTGGTGCTGTCGCCCGTGCCGCACAACAAGACGGTCGCCGGCGTGCCGGCGCGGGTCGTGGGGGAAACCGGCTGCGACCAGCCTTCGCGGCAGATGGACCAGCTCCTGCCGTCGCAGAGCATGGACCACGTGGTCAGCTTCGACATCTGAGACTATCAGCCCGCCTGGTGACCGGAATCCGGCCACGGTTTTCAGGTGCCGGTTGTCACGTGTTATCCTGTCAGCTTGCCTTTACATCGCCATCGTCGGCGTGTCAGAAGCGCGTTCCCATGAATTAAGCCGACATTTCGGAGAAGTCTTTTGAAGCCTGACGAAATCAGAAAGCTGGACGCCTATTTCAAGCGCGTCTTCCAAAATCCCAAGCTGCAGGTGAAGGCGCGTCCGCGCAAGGAAGACTCGGCCGAAGTCTATGTCGGCGACGAATTCCTCGGCATCGTCTTCAAGGACGAGGACGACGGCGACTACAATTTCTCGATGGCGATCCTCGACATCGACCTCGCCTAACTAAGCCGGCGACAGCTCCGGCCGGCCGGGCGACACCGTCGCCCGGCCGGCTGCAATCCTCAGGCGAAGTACCGCCTAATCCTGGCAGTGCCGCGGAATGTGCACGCGCCGCCAACTGGTCGAACCTTCCCGCACCGCCACTCTACGCGCTACCGTCCCGTAAGACGGCGGGATTTCCCGGATGCGGACCTGTTGCGGCCGCACCAGCACTTCATGGGCAACCGCTTCAAATTCCGCCGGCTGAACCACGCGCCGGACGCGCTCCGGCTGGACCACGACCGTTTCGGCGACACGGGCATAGCGAGCCTTGCGCCATACTTTGCACAGCACCTTGCGGCCATGGATGACGCGCCACTCCCAGGCATAGCCGGCATCGTCGACCTTGACCGTGTGGTAGACCGTGCGCGTCACCGCAGGCACCCTCTCATAGGTGACGCGCGACGGCGCGATCTGCTCCAGGCCCTGGTAGGTGCCGTAAATCGGCGCGTCGTAGTCGACCACCTGTCCGCCGGGGCTCAGCATCACGTCCTCGTAGACGGTATCGTAAAGCGCCGCCCTGTGGACCGGCTCGTAGCATTCGAGCGCGCGGCTGCCTGCGGCGGTTTCACAGACGCTGGCAAGCATCGCGACTGCCGCCAGCGATGCGGAGCTTTTGCGGATCATGACATTCCCCCGTTGAAAAGGACGCCTTCACAACGCAGGACTGTAACGGAAGCTCCTGGGGCGGACAGCGATTTCAAGGCTTTTCGTTAAGCGTCGCGGTTAAGGAATTGCTACCTTGCGAGCGGCTTACGGGGCCAGCCGAGACCGGGCCTGTCCCATTAGGCCAGGGCGCCCGTGCTCCGCGGGCTTGCCGCGCTTGATTCGACTTAACCAGGTGGCTAGGAGAGGCGGCCTTGCGCTAGGGTGAGCCGGCATCCTATTTAGGTCGTAACCAATCCAGAACGATTCCGCGCGATTGCTGATATACCAAGGTGCCGGAATCCATCTCCAACAAGGGTAGTCCATGAAGAACCCCGTTGAAACCTACATGAACCTCGTTCCGATGGTGGTCGAGCAGACCAACCGCGGCGAGCGTGCCTATGACATTTTCTCGCGCCTCTTGAAGGAACGCATCATCTTCATCACCGGTCCGGTCGAGGACGGGATGGCGACGCTGGTTTGTGCACAGCTTTTGTTCCTCGAGGCGGAGAACCCCAAGAAGGAAATCAACCTCTATATCAATTCGCCGGGCGGCGTCGTCACCTCGGGCATGGCGATCTACGACACGATGCAGTTCATCAAGCCGGCGGTGTCGACGCTCTGCATCGGCCAGGCTGCCTCGATGGGTTCGCTGCTTCTGACCGCCGGCCACAAGGACATGCGTTTTGCCACGCCGAACGCCCGCATCATGGTCCATCAGCCGTCCGGCGGCTTCCAGGGCCAGGCTTCGGACATCGAACGTCATGCGCAAGACATCATCAAGCTGAAGCGCCGCTTGAACGAGGTCTATGTCAAGCATACCGGCAAGAGCTATGACGAGATCGAGAAGACGCTCGACCGCGACCATTTCATGACCGCGGATGAGGCCAGGGACTTCGGTCTGATCGACAAGGTCATTTCCAGCCGCGAGGCGGTCGAGACAGCCACCGCTTCAGCCTGACCTCGACGGCAAATGGCAGCATAACGCGGTTTTGGCGCGTCTTGCGGCATTTCGGCCACATTTGGCTGTTCCCTCAGGCGTTGGGATTGCCTACGTTAAGGCTATGTTGATTTTCGACGGCTTAGCTTTGCGTGGGGTTGCTGCGAATCATTGCCGCGTTTTCTGATTTGTGTTTCGTACGGAATGCGCTGTGTGAGCCGGGACACTGGCGGTGGCGGATTCCCGCGATAGATTGGTGAAGACGTCACTCAAAGCCAGACGGTCGGCGGGCGTCGGTGAAAGGACAGAAAAATGAGCAAGGTCAGCAACGGCGGCGGTGATTCAAAGAACACCCTCTACTGCTCGTTTTGCGGCAAGAGCCAGCACGAGGTCCGCAAGCTGATCGCGGGGCCGACGGTCTTCATCTGCGACGAATGCGTCGAGCTGTGCATGGACATCATCCGCGAGGAGAACAAGACCTCGATGGTGAAGTCGCGCGAAGGCGTGCCGACACCGCAGGAGATCCTCAAGGTCCTCGACGACTATGTCATCGGCCAGCCCTATGCCAAGCGCGTGCTGTCGGTGGCGGTTCACAACCACTACAAGCGCCTGGCGCATGCCGGCAAGAACAACGACGTCGAGCTGGCCAAGTCGAACATCCTTCTGATCGGCCCGACCGGCTGCGGCAAGACGCTTCTTGCGCAGACGCTGGCCCGCATCATCGACGTGCCGTTCACCATGGCCGACGCCACGACGCTGACCGAGGCCGGCTACGTCGGCGAGGACGTCGAGAACATCATCCTGAAGCTGTTGCAGTCGGCCGACTACAATGTCGAGCGGGCGCAGCGCGGCATCGTCTATATCGACGAAATCGACAAGATCTCGCGCAAGTCGGACAATCCCTCGATCACCCGCGACGTGTCGGGCGAGGGCGTGCAGCAGGCGCTCCTGAAGATCATGGAAGGCACCGTCGCCTCCGTGCCGCCGCAGGGCGGCCGCAAGCATCCGCAGCAGGAATTCCTGCAGGTCGACACCGCCAACATCCTGTTCATCTGCGGCGGCGCCTTCGCGGGGTTGGACAAGATCATCTCGGATCGCGGCCGCAAGACCTCGATCGGCTTCGGCGCCACCGTGGCTTCGCCCGAGGATCGGCGCACGGGCGACCTGTTCCGCCAGGTCGAGCCGGAGGATCTCCTGAAATTCGGCCTGATCCCGGAATTCGTCGGCCGTCTGCCGGTCCTGGCGACGCTGGAAGACCTCGACGAGCCGGCGCTGATCCAGATCCTGACCGAACCGAAGAACGCGCTGGTCAAGCAATATCAGCGGCTGTTCGAGATGGAGAATGTCGACCTGACGTTCCACGAGAACGCGCTGTCGGCGATCGCCAAGCGCGCCATCGAGCGCAAGACAGGCGCGCGCGGCCTGCGCTCCATCATGGAAGCGATCCTGCTCGACACCATGTTCGAGCTGCCGGCGCTGGAAGGCGTGCGCGAGGTGGTGATTTCGGAAGAAGTGGTGTCCGGCAACGCCCGGCCGCTCTACATCTACTCCGAGCAGAAGGAAAAGAAGGGCAATGTCAGCGCCTGAAATGGCACTGCGCCCGACAATTTTCATGGAACGGCGCCCGCGTGGCGCCGTTTTGCTGTCAAGGGCGGGGAGGCGGGCAGTGGAAGGGCTCGAACGACCGTGTTAACCCTTGATCTTTGCCTCGGTTACATCCACCTAACAGCAGAAGGCCGAGGCGCCGAATTCTGTGCTGTAAAATTCCCGTCACAAACGGTGGTAGGCGGAACGACGCTCGGTCGTTAATATGAGATTCGCGGTTGGCTAAATAAGCGGCCGCGACATGAAAGGTTGGACAATGGCCAAGATATCCAAGGCTTCCGGCGACGGCGTTTTCGCAGTCCTCCCACTGCGCGATATCGTCGTGTTCCCGCATATGATCGTTCCGCTCTTCGTGGGCCGTGAAAAGTCGATCAAGGCGCTGGAAGAGGTGATGGGTCAGGAAAAACAGATCCTGCTTGCCACCCAGATGAATGCAGCCGACGACGATCCTGAGCCCGGTGCGATTTTCGACATCGGCACGCTCGCCAATGTGCTGCAGCTTTTGAAGCTTCCCGACGGCACCGTGAAGGTGCTGGTCGAGGGCGCCTCGCGCGCCAAGATCGTCTCGTTCACCGACCGTGCCGATTTCCATGAGGCCCGCGCCACGGCGCTCGCCGAGCCGGAAGAGGAAGAGGTCGAAATCGAGGCGCTTGCCCGCTCGGTCGTCACCGACTTCGAGAATTACGTCAAGCTGAACAAGAAGATCTCGCCCGAAGTGGTGGGTGCCGCCAGCCAGATCGACGACTATTCCAAGCTCGCCGATACGGTTGCATCGCATCTCGCCATCAAGATCCCCGAGAAGCAGGAGATGCTTGCGACGCTTTCCGTCAAGGAGCGTCTGGAGAAGGCGATGGGCTTCATGGAAGCCGAAATCTCCGTGCTCCAGGTGGAAAAGCGCATCCGTTCGCGCGTCAAGCGCCAGATGGAGAAGACGCAGCGCGAGTACTACCTCAACGAGCAGATGAAGGCGATCCAGAAGGAGCTCGGCGAGGGCGAGGACGGCCGCGACGAGGCCGCCGAGATCGAGGCGCGCATCAAGAAGACCAAGCTCTCCAAGGAGGCCCGCGAAAAGGCGGAGGCCGAGTTGAAGAAGCTGCGCTCGATGTCGCCGATGTCGGCTGAATCGACGGTCGTGCGCAACTATCTCGATTGGCTCTTGTCGATCCCGTGGGGCAAGAACTCCAAGGTCAAGCAGGACCTCGCCTTTGCGCAGGACGTGCTCGATGCCGATCACTTCGGCCTCGACAAGGTCAAGGAACGCATCGTCGAGTATCTCGCCGTGCAGAGCCGCCAGAAGAAGCTGAAAGGGCCGATCCTGTGCCTCGTCGGCCCGCCCGGCGTCGGCAAGACCTCGCTCGGCAAGTCGATCGCCAAGGCCACCGGCCGCGAGTTCATCCGCATGGCGCTCGGCGGCGTGCGCGACGAGGCCGAGATCCGTGGCCACAGGCGGACCTATATCGGCTCGATGCCCGGCAAGGTCATCCAGTCGATGAAGAAGGCCAAGAAGTCCAACCCGCTCTTCCTGCTCGACGAGATCGACAAGATGGGCCAGGACTTCCGCGGCGATCCGTCCTCGGCACTGCTCGAAGTGCTCGATCCGGAACAGAACTCGACGTTCATGGATCATTACCTCGAGGTCGAATACGACCTGTCGAGCGTGATGTTCGTGACGACGGCGAACACGCTGAACATCCCTGCGCCTCTGATGGACCGTATGGAGATCATCCGTATCGCCGGTTACACCGAGGACGAGAAGATCGAGATCGCCAAGCGTCACCTGATGCCCAAGGTGATCCGCGACCATGCCCTGCAGCCGAACGAATTCTCGGTCGGCGAGGACGCGATCCGCGGCATCATCCAGACCTACACGCGGGAAGCCGGCGTGCGCAGCCTGGAGCGCGAGCTGATGAAGCTCGGCCGTAAGGCGGTGACCGAGATCCTGCGGACCAAGAAGAAGACGGTGAAGATCACGGCGGACAACCTCGCCGATTATCTCGGCGTGCCGCGCTTCCGCTTCGGCCAGATTGAGGCTGACGATCAGGTCGGCGTGGTCACGGGTCTTGCCTGGACGGAAGTCGGCGGCGAGCTGCTGACGGTCGAAGGCGTCATGATGCCCGGCAAGGGTCGCATGACGGTGACCGGCAATTTGCGCGACGTGATGAAGGAATCGATCTCGGCGGCGGCGTCCTACGTTCGCTCGCGCGCCATCGATTTCGGCATCGAGCCGCCGCTGTTCGACAAGCGCGACATCCACGTGCATTTGCCGGAGGGTGCCACGCCGAAGGACGGCCCGTCCGCCGGTGCGGCCATGGCCACGGCCATCGTGTCGGTGCTGACGGGTATTCCGGTCCGCGCCGATGTGGCGATGACCGGCGAGATCACGCTGCGCGGCCGTATTCTGCCGATTGGCGGCCTGAAGGAGAAGCTGCTCGCGGCGTTGCGCGGCGGCATCAAGAAGGTCCTGATCCCGGAAGAAAACGTCAAGGATTTGGCGGAGATTCCGGACAATGTGAAGAACGGCATGGAGATCGTCCCGGTCTCGCGGGTCGGCGAGGTGCTCGCGCACGCGCTGACCAGGATGCCGGAGCCGATCGAGTGGGTCGAGCCGGTCAATGCGCCGGCTCCGGTCGACAGCGGCGACGAAGCCGGAAAGTCGCTTGCTCATTAGTTCTTGCTAATATTGCAGCGCACAAAGAGAGAGCCGGGCTTCAAGCCCGGCTTTTTCATGTGAAAAGCCACGAAAAAGTGGAAAAAAGCCCGGAATTCCGCGGTTTTCGGGCTTGGGTTCCGGAGCGCTTCTTTCTAAAGTCCGTTTCCTGCCGGATGAGTCGTGGTTCCGGTTTTCTCATGGAAGGGAATTTTTATGAACAAGAACGAACTGGTGTCCGCCGTCGCCGACTCCGCAAGCATTTCGAAGGCTGATGCGCAGTCCGCCGTCGACGCGGTGTTCTCCGTGATCACTGGCGAACTGAAGAAGGGCGGCGATGTCCGGCTTGTCGGCTTCGGAAATTTCACCGTGTCAAAACGCGCTGCTTCGACCGGCCGCAACCCGCAGACCGGCGCGGAAGTGCAGATTCCGGCGCGCACCGTGCCGAAGTTCTCGGCCGGCAAGGGCCTCAAGGACGCGGTCAACTAAGATCTTTTCTTTTAAGAGCAGAAAAGCCGGGCAAGCCCGGCTTTTCTTTTTTTGCGGCTGTTCGCGGCCGCTCAGGCCGTCGGCGCGTCGGCGCGCATCAGGCCTTCCTGTTTCAAATCCGCCCACAGCGCCGCAGGTATCTTGGTGTCGAGCAGGGCGCGGTTGCTTTCGACCTCGGCCGGCCGCTGGCCGCCAGGGATTACCGACACCACCGAAGGATGCTGCAGAGGGAATTGGAGCGCCGCCTCGATCAGGCGCACATTGTGGCGCTTGCAGACAGCTTCGATACGCGCAACGCGATCCAGGATCTCCTTCGGCGCCTCGCTGTAATTGTAGAAGGCTCCTGGCTTCGGGCCGGTCGCCAGCACGCCGGAATTGTAGGGGCCGCCCAGCACGATGCCGATGCCGCGCTTCTGGCAGAGCGGCAGGAACGACTGCAGCGCCTCCTGTTCGAGCAGCGTGTAGCGGCCGGCGAGCAGGAACAGGTCGAAATCGCCGCGTTCGGCGAGTGTCTGTGCCACCTGCCACTCGTTGATGCCGCCGCCAAAGGCCTTGATGACGCCCTGGTCGCGCAGCGAAAGCAGACCGTAATAACCGGACGACATGAACTCCTCGATGCGGGCATCGGAGGCTTCCTTGCTGCCATGGGTAAAGATGTCGACGTCGTGGACGAAGAGGATGTCGATGCGGTCGACACCTAGACGTTCAAGCGAGGCCTCGAAGGAGCGCATGACGCCGTCATAGGAGTAGTCGTAGACCTCCCGGCGCGACGGCGTCTCGAAGAACTTGCCGATGCCGGTGCGCTGGTCCGGCGGGGCGACGCGCATGATGCGCCCGACCTTGCTCGACAGCACGTAATCGTCGCGCTTCCTGCCGCGCAGGAACGGGTTGAGGCGGGTTTCCGACAGGCCGAGGCCGTAGAGCGGTGCCGTATCATAGTAGCGGCAGCCGGTCGCCCATGCCGCTTCCAGGGTGGCATTGGCGTCCTCGTCGGAGATGGCGCGATAGAGATTGCCGAGCGGCGCGGTGCCGAAGCCGAGCTCGGTGAAGGTGATGCCGCCATTGCCGATGCGGTCGAAGTGCCGTGTCTTCATGTCTGACGATGTCCCGGAGTGATTTGTCTGACATGACACTATCACGCTCGTGGCCCAGCAAAAGTGCCGAGGCTCGTTGGACAGTGATTTTCGCAGTGGTAGCATGAACAAAAACAAGCCTTTCGTGGTCGCGAGCCGCAATTCCATGGAGGCAAGCGACGCCCCGGCAGGCAAGGTGAGCCGTCATGACCAAAGCTGGATCAGGCATGTTCGCGACTGCGCTGGACGAGCTTGGCGCGGTGCTGGCGCGGACGGATGAAGCTCGCATCGACGCCGCCTGCGAAATGCTTGTCGATGCCGGCAGGATCGCTGCCTATGGCTGCGGCCGCGAGGCGCTGCAGGTCAAGGGCTTCGCCATGCGGCTCTACCATCTCGGCCTGCCGGTCTCGGTCGTCGGCGACATGACCACGCCGCCGCTGGGGCGAGGGGATGTGTTCCTGGCGAGCTCAGGTCCCGGCGAGACCGCCACGGTGCTGACCTTGATGCGGATTGCCCGCGAGGCCGGCGCGAAGGTGCTGCTCTTGACGGCAGAACCGGCAAGCAGCGCCGCCAAGCTCGCCGACTTCACGCTCGTCATCCCGGCGCAGACGATGGCCAGCGACCAGGGCGAGGCAAGAAGCTCGGTGCTGCCGATGGGCTCGCTGTTCGAAGGCGCGCTGTTTCTTTTGTTCGAGATCATGGTGCTGAAGCTCCAGGCGCTGACCAATGCCACGCCGGACGCGATGCGCGCCAGGCATACCAATATGGAGTAGGGGATGCGCTACGAGCTGATGCTGCCACACCAGATCCGCCAGGCGATCGAGGAGAACTGGCCGGTCGTGCTGCCGCTCGGCGTGCTCGAATATCACGGCGAGCACATGGCGGTCGGCATGGACACGCTGGCGGTGATCAAGACGGTGGAGCTGATCGAGAAGGAGAGGGACCTCGTCATCCTGCCGCCCTTCTATTACGGCGCGGCAAGCTATGCGGTGGCGGCGCCGGAAGGCAGCGGCTCGGTGCAGGTCGGCGGCCCGGCGCTTTCGCCTTTCGCGGAGGAGTTGTTCTACGGCCTGCTGCGCATCGGCTTCCGCAACATCCACGCCATCATCCATCATCAGACCGAGAATTTCGCGGCCGGCATGCCGACCGATCTCGCCTTCAAGACCGCCGGCCGGCAAGCGATCTTCCGCTTCCTCGAAAAGGAGCGCGGCGAAGGCTGGTGGGGCTCGAACGCGATGGCCGATTACTATGCCGGCCATGCGCAGGGTGAGAATGTCTTCAACTGGGTGCAGGTGCACCCGCTGATGCCGGCCGCGATGAACGGAAAATATCCGTTCGACCATGCCGGCATCGGCGAAACCTCGCTGATGTTGGCGCTTTGCCCCGAAGCCGTGGACGAGAAGCATTTCGCCGACAACACCGGCTGGTACACGAAAAGTGCCGCGGAAGCCTCGGCGGGCCTCGGCAAGATCGGGGTTGCGATGATCCTCGACCATTTGCGTTCGATCCTGGTGCGATAGGCGCGGTTCTTCCTTCTCCCCTTGTGGGAGAAGGTGGATCGGCGCGCAGCGCCGAGACGGATGAGGGGTGTTCCAGCGGAGCGAGACGCCGGCGTTCCCTGGAACACCCCTCATCCGTCGCCTTCGGCGACACCTTGCACAAGGGGAGAAGGGAAGCGCCGCCTACTTCACCGAGCCGGCCGTCATGCCCATGATCAGATAGCGCTCGAGCGCGATGCCGATGATCGCCAGCGGCGCGATCGCGGCGGTGGCCAAGGCCGCCATCGACCACCAGTTGATACCTTGCGAGCCGGTCTGGCTCGCCACCATGACGGGGATGGTCTTGGCATCGGTCGACGTCAGCAGGGCGGCGAAGAAATACTCGTTCCAGCACAGCACCATCGCCAGGATGAAGGCGGCGACCATGCCGGGCAGCGCGATCGGCATGACGATGCGGAAGAAGGCGCCCCAGATCGACAGCCCGTCGACAAGGGCTGCTTCCTCCAATTCAACGGGTATCGAATTGAACTGATCGCGCATGATCCAGATGACGATCGGCAGCACCATCAACGTATAGAGGAGCACGAGCCCGATGCGCGTGTCGAGGAGGGCCACTTCGCGGTAGAGCACCAGGAAAGGCAGCGCCAGCACGACCGGCGGCAGGATCAGCTGCGACAGGAAGAAGAAGGAGATGTCCTCGTTCTTGAACCAGGCGAATTTGTAACGATAGCGGACAAGGCCGTAGGCGGCGAGGCTGCCGATGATGATGGCGAGGCTCGATGCGCCGACAGAGGTGATGACCGAGTTCATGAAACGTTTGAGGAATTCGTCGCGCACGGTCGAGGTCTGGGAGATCGAATCCGGCGACAGGCCGAGCGAGCGCCAGCCCTTCCAGTCAGGCGTGAAGTCGACGAAGGGAATGAGATGACCTTGGGTGACGTCGACCGCCGATTTGAACGAGGTGGTGATCGTCCAATAGATCGGGAACAGGCAGACGAAAGCCCAGAAGATAAGCGCGCCATAGATGAAGACGCGGCTGGCGACGAAGGCCGCCGGCGAGCGGATTTCGGAGACGGTGTAGTCGGTGGTCTGGACGCTCATGATGCCGCTCAGTTGACGTTGCGCACGAAGCGACTGGCGAATTTCAGCAGCCAGGTCACGAACACGACGATGATGACCAGATAGGCCATGGCCAGCATGGTGCCGTAGCCGACATTCGAGCGGTCGCGGTATTCGCGGTAGATGAAGCTCGAAACGGAATCGGTGGCGCCGCCGGGGCCGCCGGAGGTCACCGTGATAATGATGTCGGCGAGCTTCAGCTTGAAGATAACGCGCAGGATTAACGCCGTCACCGACACCGGCAGCATCAGCGGAAAGGTAACCTGCCAGAAACTCTGCCACGCATTCGCGCCATCGACGCGCGCCGCCTCGATCACCTCCCGCGACATCGCCTGCAGTCCGGCGAGCAGCATGATCATCATGAACGGAATGAAGGTCCAGGCGTCGAGCACCATGATCGAGATGCGGGCAGTGATCGGATCGGAGAAGAAGGCGGGATTGTTCCAGCCGAGATGACGCGCCAGCGTCGCCGCCGGTCCGAACCGGTACTCCATCAGCGATTTGCCGATCATCCAGGAGACTGCGACCGGCGACAGCATCAGCGGCAGCAGGAAAACGACGCGGAAGAATTTGCGGGCGCGGATCTGCGCATTGAGCAGCAGCGCCAAGCCGAAGGCGATGACATATTCGACCAGCACCGCAAGCACATAGAGCACCATGTTGAACAGAGCGTTGCGGTAGTAAGGGTCGGCCAGCATCTGCCAGAAATTGTCGAGGCCGTTGAACCTGCGCCCGCTGAAGGAACTGAGGTTCCAGTCGGTGAGCGCGATGTAGAAGCCGAACAGCGTCGGGAAAATCACCATGGCGATGGTGAAAAGCAGGGCCGGCAACAGGAACAGCGCGCGCTGGCCGTCCTCGCCGCGCGTCAGCACCTGCCAGGCGCCGAGCGCCACACCCCACAGCACATAAGCGTAGACCACGGGGCGCCAGGTGTCGAAGCCGACCGTGGACATCTCGGTCTTGTAGAGGATCTGCACGACGATGATCGCCAGCAGGCCAAGGGTTGCAATGGCCAGCACGCCCCAGCCGAGGCGCTTGCGGCCCGCCGGGATCAGGTCGGCCGGATCTGCCGGCCACGCATTCACGGTCGAAGTCTGCTCAGCCACGCCTCTCGCCTTCTAGAGCGCTTCACCGTTTCACGGAAACGGCGAACCGCTCTATCTCTTTGTTTTTACGCAATTCCGGACGGAAAACCGCTCACACTTTTCCTGGAATTGCTCTAACGCATCAAACCGGCCGAGCCGGCAAAAATGCGGCCCGGTGACGATGCGCCACCGGGCCGCGACGTCTCATAAGCCAGCCTACATGCCGAGCGAGGCTTTGTAGAGCTTGATCTGGTTTTCGCGGCCGATCTGGTCGGTCAGCTTTTCCCAGGCGGCGGCGATGGCGTCGGCGCCTTCCTGCGCCTTCATCTTGCCGGCAAAGGTGTTGGCCAGGATGTCCTCGGCGGCAGAATAGTACTGGAAGATGCCGGGGATGCGCGGCTCGATCGCCGCGTTTGGATGGTTGTAGCTGTCGGCTTCAGACTTCAGATACGAACTGATGAAAGCCTCGTCATAGCCGGCTGCCACCCATTCCGGGATATTGAAATGGGAGTTGCGGTAGGGCTGGAAGCCCGACGGGTAGGCCGCGCACCACAGCGACAGGTCCTTGCCGCCGAGATGAGCCGCCGCCGACCATGCGGCCTTCTTCTTCTTTTCGTCGGAATCGACGCGGGCCATGACATAGACGCCCCAGCCGAGATAGGCGCAGTTCGGCGCGTAGTTCGGACCGCTGGCGAGCTTTTCCCACTTGCCGGTCTTGGAATTGTAGACGTCGTCAGAGCCCGGCAGGATCGAGAAGCCGGTGACGTCGCCGACGACCGAGGAGTCGTTGGTCTTCGCATTCGACCCAGCATCTCCCCACCAAGCCAGCATCGAACCAGTGCCGCCTAGGAATTGGGAAAAGCAGGTCTGGTTAGGGTCGGCGTTAATTTGATCTTGGGGTTCGAAAGGCAGCGCATCGATGACGTCCTGAATCGCCCGCACCCAAGCCGGGTTGTTGACGCGCGGTTTCATAGTATCCGGATCGAACAGCCATGCCTTGTCATCGGGGTGCTTGGCATAGGCGCTGGCGCGGCTGCCAAGGAAGTAGAAGCCGAAACCGCCCCAGGGCTTGGGCGCGTCGAGATAGCCATAGATGTCTTGGCCCTTCATCTGCTTACCCTTGAGGAATTTGGTCACGGCCTGCACCTGCTGCCAGGTCTTCGGCACGCCCCATTCCGTCAGGCCTGCCTTGTCGCCGCTGTCAGCTTTCCAAGCCGCCGCCAGGTCTGAGTCGGAGAACACGTCGGTGCGGTAGTTGAAGTTGTGCGTGTCGCCATCGACGGTCACCCGATACTGCTTCCCATTCCAGGTGCCGACCGGCGGCTTCAGATAGGCCACCAGATCGTCCATATCGACCTGCTTCTTCACCCAGTCAGGCATTTCGGAGGTAAGGCCCTTGCCGCAGACATCGCCTTCGAAAGGCGCGCCCATCTCGACGATATCAAAATCGACTGTGTTGGTGGCGATGGCCTGCTGTAGACGCGGGTTGTAGTCAGCCTGCGCCAGGTCGATCCAATTGATCTTGGCACCGGTATAAGTTTCCCATGGCTTCAGGAAGCCGCGGAACAGCACGTTGTGGAGGTTCTGGTTGTTGAGGCCCATGAAGGTGAGCTCGACACCGGCGAACTCGCCTTCCTTGACATTGGCCTTAGTCGCTTCGAGGCAGAGCTCGCCGACTTTCTGGAAGTCGGCATCCGTCGGCTGGCCTTTGCCGACGCCCGGGATCTGCAGGATTTTCGCGCGCAGACTGTCGTCGGCGGCCGCAGGCTTCGTCAGTGCTCCAAGCCCGGCGCCCGAGGCGGCGGCGATTGCGGCCATGCTGGCCGCACCCTTCAGCACATCGCGGCGGCTGGCGCCGGCGCGCATCAGTTTTTCATACAGATCGACTCTCATCTACAGGTTCCTCCCAGAACAACAACGCTTGAATTGAAGTGCCAATCTCTCAGACGTCGAAACGCCTCTCGGTTCTCCTCGATCATACCGGACGTGGGACCCCACCCTGCGTCGCCGGAGCTCCGATTTCAGGGTAACAGGCCTGCTCTCGGATTGGCACTCGCCACTATTCGCGTAATCGATTACCTTGTCAACAAGATTGGCTTTTTATCTATAAGATACCGACTTGCCGTTGCCGTTCGCAATGGCTAGCTTCACCGCAAACGATAAAGGGGAGACGATGGCTCAAGTCGCGATCAGCAGTGTGGCCAAGGCGTTCGGAACCGTCAAGGTCCTGCATGAAGTCAGCGTCGACATTGCGGACGGACAGTTCGTCGTGCTGGTCGGTCCGTCGGGATGCGGCAAGTCCACGCTCTTGAGGATGGTGGCCGGGCTGGAGACCGTTTCCGGTGGCACGATCTCGATCGGCGACCGCGTCGTCAACAACCTGCCGCCGGCGAAGCGCGACATTGCCATGGTGTTCCAGAACTATGCGCTCTATCCGCACAAGACGGTGGAGCAGAACATGGCTTTCGCGCTGAAGCTGCGCGGCACCGATCCGGCCGTCGTCGCCGAACGGGTCAAGCGCGCCGCCGATATTCTCGACCTTGCGCCTTATCTCAAGCGCTATCCGCGCCAGCTTTCGGGCGGCCAGCGCCAGCGCGTCGCCATGGGCCGCGCCATCGTGCGCAATCCGCAAGTGTTCCTGTTCGACGAGCCGCTTTCCAACCTCGACGCCAAGCTGCGCGTGCAGATGCGCACCGAAATCAAGGAGCTGCACCAGCGGCTGAAGACGACCACCATCTACGTCACCCACGACCAGATCGAGGCCATGACCATGGCCGACAAGATCGTCGTGATGCGCGACGGCCGCATCGAGCAGGTCGGTGCGCCGCTGGAGCTGTTCGACCGGCCGGCCAATCTGTTCGTCGCCGGCTTCATCGGCTCGCCGGCGATGAACCTGCTCAAGGGCACCGTGAAAAAGGGCGAGAAGCCCGTGGTCGACATTGCAAGCTCGGCGTTTCCAATGCCGACCAGTATCGCCGCGGCGGACGGCCAGGCCGTCGTCTATGGCATGCGCCCCGAGCACCTGGAAATCCATCCCGATGGCGTCGCATCGACGATTTCGGTGGTCGAACCGACAGGCTCGGAGACGTTGGTGTTCCTACGGTTCGGCGAGGGGGAGATGGTGGCGCTATTCCGGGAGCGTCACGACTTCAAGCCGGGCGACACGCTCAAGTTCAAGCCGCGTCTCGACCAGGTCCACCTCTTCGACGCCGCAACCGGCAAGCGTCTCTAACCGCACACAACCCTTCAAGAGGAAACCATGCTCAAAGGGATTAACCCGCTGCTCAATGCCGATGTGCTCCAGGCGCTGCGGGCGATGGGCCATGGCGACGACCTGATTATCGCCGACACCAATTTCCCGTCCGATTCCGTGGCCAGGCAGACAGTGCTCGGCAAGCTCCTGCGCATCGACGCGACGGCGGCGGAGGTGGTGAAGGCGGTGCTGTCGCTCTATCCGCTGGATACTTTCGTCGACGATGCGGCAGCGCGCATGGAGATCGTCGGCAAGCCGAACGAAATCCCGCCGGTGCAGAGGGAGGTGCAGAAGGAGATCGACGCCGCCGAGGGCAAGCCTTGGCCGATGATCTCGATCGAGCGCTACGCCTTCTACGAGCGCTCCAAGAAAGCCTATTGCGTGATCCAGACCGGCGAGCGCCGCTTCTATGGCTGCTTTGCCTTCCGCAAGGGCGTCGTGCCGCCGGATGCGGAGTAAGGACATGGCCAAAGGCGAGCCCGTCATCATGAAGCCTGTTGTGATCCTGGGCGTGTTCGTCGCCGACACCGCCTATCGCGCCGACCGCCAGCCGCGCCTGGGCGAAACGATCCTCGGCAATTCCTTCAAGCTCGGCCCGGGCGGCAAGGGCTCGAACCAGGCCGTGGCGGCAGGCAAGCTCGGCGCCGACATCACCTTCCTGACCAGGCTCGGCGTCGATGCCTTCGCCGACATGGCGAAGCAGACCTGGAAGGACGCAGGCGTGAAAAGCGCCGTCATCGACACGCCGGACAGCTATACGGGCGCGGCCTATATCTTTGTCGAAGAAGGCAGCGGCAACAACGCCATCATCGTCAGCCCGGGCGCGGCAATGCTGATCTCGCCCGAAGACATTGAGGCGCATGCCGACCTGATCCGGTCCGCCGGCGTCTTCGTCACCCAGCTCGAACAGCCGATCGACGCAGCATTGAAGGCGCTCGAGATCGCGCGCGGGGCAGGGGTGACGACCATCCTCAACCCCGCCCCCGCCGCCAGCCTGCCTGACCGCGTCTACGCGCTCTGCGACTATGTCACGCCAAACGAGACAGAGGCCGAAGGGCTGACCGGCATCAAGGTTTCGTCGATCGACGATCCCCGCCGCGCCGCCGACGCGCTGCTGGCCAAGGGTGTCGGCGCCGTCATCGTGACGCTCGGCGAGAAGGGCGCTTTGCTACACACCAAGACCCGTTCGGAGCATGTCGGCGCGGTCAATGCCGGCCCGGTGATCGAGACGACGGGAGCGGGCGATGCGTTCAACGGCGGTCTCGCAGCCGCCCTGGCAAAAGGCGTCGAGCCGCTGGAGGCCGTACGCTTTGCCTGCGCGGTCGCCGGCATCTCGGTGACCCGCCCCGGCACCGCGCCGTCGATGCCGACATCGCAGGAGGTCGAGGCGCTGCTCGCCGGGGCCTGAGACCTCCGCCTTCGATTTTTTGCGGCTTTTTTAGCGGTCCCTTATTGCGGAACGCAACCGAGGCGAGCGCGTTCATCGTGCTGTCGGCGCGCCGATTTGGAACGGTAGGATGAAAAAGCCTTACGAAAAGCCCACGCTGGTAAAGCGCCAGAAGCTCACCGAACGGACGGCCCAGATCGTCGCTTCCGGGGTTGTACTGGGCGAATGATTTTCAACAGGCAGCGCTAAAGAATCCTGCTGGTCAGCTCCAGCATCGTCGTTGCGCCTTGCTCGCTGCCGGGCATATGCACGACACGAAGCACACGAAGGTCCCTGCTCGACCCTTCGACCGGCATCGACACGCTTTCGCCGACCCGTGGCAATTCCTGGAAGGCGAGCTCGTCGACATCCCTCTCATCGTCGATGGAAATCCGACATCTCACAGCCATCTTATCTCTCCCGTCTTTTCGCCCGTTGGCTGAACGGGACAAGATTGGAATGGTTCCGGGATCAAGGCCGAGAGCCGGATGATTTCAGGTCGAGTCGACCTGAAATCCGAATCCGGCTCTAAATCAAAGAGATAGCATGATGTCGTCCGAAAACCGCTCCACACTTCTCGAGATCATGCTCCGGAGCCGACTTACGGTCTACTTGGCGCGGTAAGAGCCGCCGACGCTTGCGGCGCAAAGGCCGCAAATTGCGCGGCCAAGAACGCAAAGTTGAAATTTTCTTGGAGGGAAAGGGCCTAAGCCCTTGAAAAGATGGCGCGAGTGACGGGGCTCGAACCCGCGACCTCCGGCGTGACAGGCCGGCACTCTAACCGACTGAGCTACACCCGCGCACTTGACGAGCACGTGTCAGGCGTGTTCGTCGTTGGGCGGTGGATAAGGGGTTCGCCTGCGGGTGTCAAGCGCGGCATTCAAGCATTACAGCAATCAGGAGAAGGTTTTTTGACAGCGGCGCCGAGGCTGGGGAAATCCGCGCCCCGACGGGTGCGCGGTCCGTTCATTTAGCCTTGCGAACGCGGCCCTAACTGCTTAAAGGTCCGCGCTCAAGCGGGCGATTAGCTCAGTTGGTAGAGCGCTTCGTTTACACCGAAGATGTCGGCGGTTCGAGCCCGTCATCGCCCACCAGCCTGCCGGACAAGCCGAAGCAGAATGCGGCGACGGCCCTCGCGTGGGCCGCCACCTTATTGCGCCGGGTTCAGGCGCGGCTACTGCCTGACGTAGCAGCGCTTGTGAGCGCCAGGAGCGGGATCATCGCCAAAGGCGTCGTTGCCGCATCTGACACCGTTCCTGAAAACATCCTGCGTGTACTGGCCACGTGCGCCGTATCTGACCATCGCGCGGCCGCGGAAATCGCAGAACTCACCCTCCCTGGCGCAGGCGGCCCATCCGCCGCGGTCCGGGCGAGAACCGTAATCGTCGTCCCCGTAGTCGTTGTCGCCATAGTCGCTGCCGCCGCGCGCCACGAAATAACAGGCCTTTTCGCGGCCGGGGGCGGGGTCGCCAAACAGGCGATTCGAGCAGGGCACAGCCTGACGGTCGAAAAACCGTGCAGTGGTTCGGCCCCGGGCGCCGTAGATAACTTGGGTGGGGTAGGGCAAGCGGCATATGCCGCCCTCATTCGCGCATCGCCGCAGTTGCTGCGCCGAGGCGGTGGTGGGGAAAAGGGCGGACGCCATGGCGACCAGCCCGGCCAGACATATGAAGGCCAGCGTCGTTCGGATCGAGACGTGAAAAGTTTTTGACACGAATTGTCTCCCGGTTCGGTTGCACGCCGGCATCCTACCGCAGGCCGAATAAATGCGCGATGAATGCCTGGTTGTCTCGGGAGCCTGACATCCATTTCGAAGTGGGCGCAGCGCGCCGCGGTCCGACCGACTGGCTCAGCATTGATCCAGTTCAGTACAGGCCCTGCCTATGCGTCGGCCTGGCCGATTGCCGGCCGCCAAACGCATCGCGATGGTGGGCGGCAGGAGAAAGCCCGCGGCTCATCCCCGACCAGATCGATCCCGATGAGGAGAAAAGATGATTGAGCTGCCTTTTGCCCGCGAAGAGTACCAGCGGCGGCTCGCAAGAATCCGCGCCGAGATGGCAAAGCGCGGTATCGAGCTCCTGATCGTCAACGACGTCGCCAACCAGCACTACATCACCGGTTATGACGGCTGGTCGTTCTACACGCCCCAGCTGGTGCTTGTGCCGATCGAGGACGCCGAGCCGGTCTGGATCGGCCGCGCCATGGATGCGGCCGGCGGGTTGCTGACGGCCTGGATGAAGCCGGAAAACGTGGTCGGATTTCCGGAAGACCATGTTCAGCGCGCCGATCGGCATCCCATGGACTGGATCGCGGCGTGGATCGTCGCCAAAGGCTGGGGCAGCCGCCATATCGGCGTCGAGCTCGAAGCCTATTATTTTTCGCCGAAGGCACATGCGCGGCTCGTCGCCGGATTGCCCAATGCGAAATGGCACGACGCCGACCTGCTCGTGAACTGGATCCGCGCGGTGAAATCGGCGCCGGAAATCGCCTATCTGCGCAAGGCCTCGATGCTGGCCGAAGCAGCCGTCGCGCGCGCATTCGAAGTTATCGCGCCGGGCGTGCGCGAATGCGATGCGATCGCCGCCATCCAGGCCGCGCAGATTGCCGGCAGTCCGGATTTCGCCGGCGACATCACGGCGCTGCCGCCGACGATCCTCGGCGGCGAAAACGCTTCCGCGCCGCACATCATGTGGAGCGACAGGCGGTTCGGAAAGGACGAAACGATCGCGCTCGAACTGGCCGGCGTCTGCCGCCGCTACGCCGCCGGGCTCGCCAGGACCATGCAGCTCGGCAAGATGCCAACCCGCGTCGCGGACACGGCAAAGGCGGTGATCGAGGGAATGGATGCGGTTCTCGACACCGCACGGCCGGGAACGACCGCGGAGGCGGTCGAAGCTGCTTGGCGCAAGATCATAGAGCGCCACGGGCTGAAGAAGGAATCGCGCATCGGCTATTCCATCGGCGTCGCCTATCCGCCGGATTGGGGCGAGCATACGATCAGCCTGAGGCCCGGCGACAAGACGGTGCTCCAGCCCGGCAATGTCGTTCATTCCATCCTGGGCATGTGGATGGATGGCTGGGGCATCGAGATCAGCGAAACCATTCTGGTAACCGATACCGGCAACGAGACGCTGACGAAGTTCCCGCGGGATATCTATGTCAAAGCGTGACTGGCCGGCGCGAGCGGTTCCGCGGCGATATTGATGCCGGGATTCTTGATCGGATGATCGAGATCGGGCACGGCGCCGGTTTGGATCAGCCGGTCAAAGGTACTGCGCAACCTTCTTGCCGACGGTGAGGAAGCGCAGCGGGTCGACCGCCTCGCCATCGTGGCGCACTTCGTAGTGCAGGTGCGGACCCGTCGAGCGGCCGCTGCTGCCGGTCTTGCCGATGACGTCGCCGGCGGCGAGCTTCTGGCCGACACTCACATCGATCTCGCTCAGATGTCCGTAGCGTGTGGCAAAGCCGTTGCCGTGGTCGACCTCGACCATGCGGCCGTAGCCGCCGGCCCAGCCGGCTCTTGTGACGACGCCGGCGGCGGTGACCTTGGCCGGCATGCCGATCGGCGCCCTGAAATCCATTCCCGTATGCAGGGCGGCGCTGCCCAGGATCGGATCGGTGCGCACGCCGAAGGGGCTGGTCACCGTGTGACCCGGGGCGGGATTGGCGAGCGGCAGCTTGCGCGCCTCTTTCTTGACCTGATCGAGCGCATCGAGCGCCTCGTCCAACTCCTTGACCTTGCTGTCGAAACCCATGGAGGGATCAAGCGGAACCAGCGGGCCGCCGACATCGCTCTTGTTCAGTTCACCGTCGACCGGCAGGCCGGCCGCTTCCAGTGCCTGCGCTATGGCATCGGCATTCTTGTAGGCGTTGTCGGCAAGCGTGGCGATGCGCGAAAGCTGCTGGCCCTCGATGGCCTTCAGTGACGCACTGATCGAGACGAACAGCTTGTCGGCGCGATCGGCCGCCGTTTCGCTGTCCAGCGGATCGGACCGTGTCGACCAGAGCGAGAAGGGCCTTGTGTCGCCGGCGCTCAAGGATGCGACGGAATAGGTGGGCGCCTGCGAAAGGCTGCCTGTGACCTCGGCGTGCTCGTCGGGCTTGGGCGTCACCGCGTTCGTCGCGGGCGCGTCGCCGACCTCGTTCTCCGCGCGCTCGAGGATCGGCCCAAGCCGTCCGTGCCGTTCACTGAGCTGGGTCTGCCTGGCCAGCAGCTCGCTGACCTTGGTCTCCATCAGCTGCTGATCAAGAAGCTGGCGGCTGGTGATGCGGTCGACCTGGGCACGAAGTGCCGAGATACGGTCCTCATAGGCCTGCTGCATGCGCGCCTGCCGTGCCGTCGTGGCGCCGATCAGGTCGTCGCGCAGCACCAGATAGGATGTCGCGAGCAGATAGCCGATGGCGATCGCCGCCAGCGCCGAGCCGATGAGGGCGGCGAGCCAAGGGCGGATGGTGAAATGCCTTATCTCATTGCCCCTGGCGATGATGACCGTGTGCGGTTCCTTACGCCTGCCGAAGACAGCTGACTGACCGGTTGGTTTCACGGGGACCAAGCTTTCGTTACGGGACCAACGACAAGCCTGATTACACATTATTAGGGTTAACAAAGTTTTGCCGGCCGCAGCGTCTGAAACAACCATCTCGCGCATTGCGCGTGGGAGGTTGCAATGGCCGGGCTGACGGCCGACGATACCGCGAAAGCGTGCGCCTGCTTCTAAGGTATGTTGATATTCAGGTGATGCCGGCCTGCAAACGCCGGTTTACTGCGCTTCCGGTGCTCACGTACTTAAGTACGCTCCGCTCCGGTTCTCGAAAACCGCCGTTTTCGGCGCGGCCTGACCTGAATCTCAACACACCTTAGAGCGTGCGCACGGCCTCAAGCACCTCTTCGGCGTGGCCCTTGACGCGAACCTTGCGCCAGATACGGGCGATCCGCCCGTCCTTGCCGATCAGGAAGGTGGCGCGCTCGACACCCATATGTTTGCGCCCATACATCGTCTTTTCGACCCACAAATGGTAGGCGTCGATCACTTTGCGCTCCTCGTCAGCGATGAGATCGACGGTGAGATCGTGCTTCGCCTTGAATTTGTCGTGTTTCTTCACGCTATCAGGCGACAGCCCGATCACCACGGCACCGGCCTTCTCGAACTCCGGCTTCAACTGCGAGAAGCTGATGGCCTCGGCGGTGCAACTTGTGGTGTCGTCCTGCGGATAGAAGTAGAGTACAACTGGCTTGCCCAGGAACGCCGCGAGGCTGAGGGAGCCGCCGCCGTCACGCGGAAGATCGAATTGCGGCGCTGCGTCGCCCACGTCGAGGTCAGCCATATCGATGCCCTTGTTTGCGGTTACGCGCGGGAAATCATCGATATAACGTGAGGCGGGGATTCGTCCACGACGAGTTCGTCACAACGGAATATTGCTTGGATCAGGAAGCACCGCAGCACGAGAAGATCAGGTTCAGGCGTGACGAGATCACCGACCTGGCGAGGCTTCCGTCCGCGTGCAGCGTGCCGCCGCTCGGCCGGGCAGCCGTGCGGCGGCGTTTCCGGATCCTCGGCCGGGTGTTTGCCGGGTTTTGCGCGCTCATGCTTCTGGCGGCGGCAGGTGTCTATGTCCTCGGCGCCTCCGGCATCGGCACGGAGCGCCTGCGGACGGAGGCGGAGACAGCCATCGAGAAGCTGGCCGGCGTCGATGTCAATGTCGCCGTCGGTGCGGCTCGGCTGACGCTGGACGGGTCGAGCTTCGTCGCCCTGCAGGTGAACGATGTCAGCCTGAAGACGGCCGACGGCAAGCCGATGGCCGATATCGGACGCGTGCGTTTCGGCATGCGCCTGCTGCCGCTGCTTTCGGGCGACGTCCGGCTGACGAGCGCCAGATTTTCCGATGCCCATATCGTGGTGGCCGCCATGCCCTCCGGCGGCAGCGACTGGACGGCGGCGCTGCGCAACGCGGATGGCCTTGTCGACCCGGAGAAAGTGTCGGCGGCGGTGTTTTCAGGCGTCAACGATGCGCTTGATGCCGTGCGCGAGGATTCGATGCGACAGATCGATCTGCGCAATGTCGAGTTCAAGCTGCCGGACACCGGACTGGTCAAGCGCGTGACCGTCGCCTCGGCGACCGTCGCGCAGACAGGCGCGGGACGTATGCAGGTCTCCTACGATGCCGATGTCGATGGCCGGCACGCGACTTTGACCGCCTCGGCGACGCGCGATGCGACGGCAAGGCGCATTTCGTCGCTGGACGCCAATCTCAAGATAGAAGGCGCCCCCGGCGAGGGCAGTTCGACCGAGGTCGCCCGGGCGACCGATGGCGCCAAGCTGGGTTCGATCGCATTGAAGCTTTCCGGCTCGGAAGCGTCGGGCGACAACCCATCGCGCCTGGCGGCTTCGCTCTCGCTCAACGGTTCGGTGCTCGACCTGGACGAGCGCGGGCTGCTGCCTACCGATGTCGATGCCGATGCCACTCTGGTGGCCGGTTCGAACAAGATCTCGGTCGATCGGCTGCTGATCAGGAGCAGCCGCTCCAGCTTCGACTTTGCCGGATCGATCGGGCCGAAGCCGGCAGTGGCGGGGGAGGAGCCCGCCTACCGCTATGATCTCACCAGCGACGGCTCGACGCTGGCGCCTTCCGAATCGCCGGAACCGGCGCTTCAGTTCCTGGCCCGTATCGCCGGGGTCTACCAGCCGAAGAGCCGCAAGCTCGTTGCCGAGCAGATCGGCGTGCGCTCTGGCGGACCGGGCGAGGTGCTGGGCGCGGCCACCGTCGCCTTCGTCGACAACGGCCCGCCAGGGGTATCGCTGTCGCTCAACGTGCACGACATGCCGGTCTCGCATGTCAAGCAATTGTGGCCGTGGTTCTCGGCCCGCAACGCGCGGCTTTGGGTGCTGGGCAACCTGTTCGGCGGCACGGTGACCGACGCCAAGCTGCAGTTCCAGGTCGCGCCGGGGCGCCTCGGCAACGGCGTGCCGCTTACCGGCGACGAAGTGTTCGGCCGTTTCCAGATCGAAGGATCGCGCTTCGATACCGCCGGGCGCATCCCGCCGGTCCGCGACGCCGTCGGCGTGGTTGCGTTCCATGGCAATGATGTCGATATCGCGCTCTCCTCGGGCAGCGTCTATATGCCGAGCGGCCGCACCGTGGCGGCAAGCGGCGGCACGCTGACGGTCAAGAATGCAAACCGACCGATTGTGATCGGGGGGCTCGACATCGACGTGGCGGGCGAGGCGCCGGCGATCGCCGAGCTGGCCTCCTATGAGCCGATCAATGCCATGCGCCATGTCGGACTGGCACCGGAAGACCTGTCCGGCACCGTCACCGGCCATGTCAGGGCGGACATTCCGCTGACCAAGGGCATGGACACCTCGAAGCTCGATTGGCTGGTTTCGCTCAACTACCAGGACCTGTCGCTGGCGAAGCCTTTCGAGGACCAGACCGTGACCGAGGCCGATGGCTCGATCACCGTCGGGCCAAAGCAGGCGGTGATTTCCGCAGAGGCCAAGCTCAACGGCATTCCGGCCGAGCTCGACCTCGTCGAGCCGCTCGCCGATGACGGGCCGGCGCGAAGCCGCAAGGTTACGCTAGTCCTCGACGACAAGACGCGCAACGCCAGCATGCCTGGACTGTCGGCCCTGCTTTCGGGAACCATCAAGGTGGCGATCGACAAGAGCGGCGAGGGCGCCCAGCAGGTTTCGGCGGACCTGACCAATGCCAGGCTCGACATTCCCTGGGCAGGCTGGAGCAAGGGCGCCGGCATTCCCGCCAAGGTCGCTTTCGACATGGCGAAGTCCGGCAGCACCACCACATTGACCGATTTCGCTCTCGACGGAAAAAGCTTCTCGATCGACGGCAATGTGACACTGGTCAACGGCTCGCTGTCAGCGGCCCGCTTCAGCAAAGTCGCGTTGAACAGGGGCGACGACATTGCCGTTTCGGTCAAGCGTTCCGGCAAGAGCTACGCTGTCGATGTCAGCGGCGCGTCGCTCGACGCCCGCTCGCTGATCAAGCAGTTCACCTCGGACGTCGATACAGCCACGAAGGGCGCCGGCAGCGACGCGATCTCGGTGAGCGCCGATGTGGCATCGCTGACCGGTTTTCATGACGAGGTGCTTTCCAACCTCAAGCTCGAATACAGCGCCGCCGGATCGCGGGTGAATGGGCTAAACGTCACCGCCGCGGCAAGCTCGGGCGCCGCGATCGCGATCAACAACACCACCAGCGAAGGCGGCCGCGTGCTCAGCGTCAAGTCTGCCGACGCCGGCGCGATCCTGCGTTTCCTCAATGTCTACGAGCATATGGAAGGCGGCGCGATTACGCTCTCGCTCTCCGGCGCCGGCGACGGGCCGATGAAGGGTCAGGTGGATGCCCGCAATTTCTATGTGGTCAACGAGCCCAAGCTGGCCTCGATCGTGTCGACGACGCCGGCCGGCGACACGCGCAGCCTGAACGAGGCGGTCAAAAGCAAGATCGACACGTCCAGGGTGCAGTTCGAGCGCGGCTTCGCCGAGATCGACAAGGGCTCCGGCTATCTGAAACTGGCGAACGGCCTGCTGCGCGGCCCGCGCATCGGCACGACCTTCCAGGGAACGCTCTACGACCCGAACAACAACATGGACATGACCGGCACCTTCATGCCGGTCTATGGTCTCAACCGCATCTTCGGCGAGCTGCCTTTGTTCGGGCCGTTGCTGGGCAACGGGCGCGACCGCGGCCTGATCGGCGTCACCTACCGGCTGCGCGGCAACGCCAACAAGCCGACGCTCAACATCAATCCGCTATCTGTGGTGGCGCCGGGCATATTCCGCTCGATCTTCGAGTACCGGCAACAACCGTCCCAAACTGCGCAGTAAGGTTTCGGCCGATCAGCTCGCCCGCACCAGCACGTGCTTTTTCTTGCCGAGCGAAAGCTTCACGACACCTTCGACACCGACGTCCTGAAGCGTGACGACGCGGCGGTCGTCGGTCAGGGGCTGGTCGTTGATGCGCACGGCGCCGCCTTGGACATGCCGGCGCGCTTCGCCGTTCGAGCCGGCCAGACCGGCGCTTACGAACAGCGCCAGGATGCCGATGCCTGACTCAAGGTCCGATTTGGCTACCTCGACGCTGGGCAGCGTGTCGGCGAGCGCGCCTTCCTCGAAAGTCTTGCGCGCCGTCTCGCTTGCGGTCTCGGCCGCCTCGCGGCCGTGCAGCATGGCGGTGATCTCGGTGGCGAGGATCTTCTTTGCCTCGTTGATCTCCGAGCCGTCGAGCTTTTCAAGGCGCGCCACCTCGTCGAGCGGCAGGGTCGTGTAGAGCTTCAGGAAGCGCCCGACATCGGCGTCCTCGGTGTTGCGCCAGTACTGCCAGAATTCGTAAGGCGAGAGCATGTCGCCGTCGAGCCAGACCGCGCCGGAAGCCGACTTGCCCATCTTGGCGCCGGACGAGGTGGTGAGCAGCGGCGTGGTCATGGCGAAGAGCTGCACGCCCTCCATGCGGTGGCCGAGGTCGATGCCGTTGACGATGTTGCCCCACTGGTCGGAGCCGCCCATCTGCAGCCGGCAGCCGACGCGCTTGTAGAGCTCGACGAAGTCGTAGGCCTGCAGGATCATGTAATTGAATTCGAGGAAGGACAGCGACTGCTCGCGGTCGAGCCTCAACTTCACGCTATCGAAAGCCAGCATGCGGTTGACGGAGAAATGCCGGCCGACATCGCGCAGGAAGTTGACGTAGTTGATCTGCATCAGCCAGTCGGCATTGTTGACCACGACCGCGTCGCCCGGACCGCTGCCGAACTTCAGGTAAGGCGCGAAATTGCGGCGGATGCCGACGAGGTTGGCGTCGATGTCCTTGGGAGTGAGCAGCTTGCGCGCCTCGTCCTTGAAGGACGGGTCGCCGATCATCGAGGTGCCGCCGCCCATCAGCGCGATCGGCCGGTGACCGGTCTGCTGCAGCCAATGCAGCATCATGATCTGGATCAGCGACCCGGCGTGCAGGCTCTTGGCGGTGGCGTCGAAGCCGATATAGGCGCTCACCGTTTCCTTGGCGAAGAGCTGGTCGAGGGCGGATTCATCCGAAATCTGATGGATGAAGCCGCGCTCGCTCATGATGCGCAGGAAATCGGATTTGAAGGCGGACATTTTTTCTTCCTGGAGGTCGCCGGGCGCTTGGCCATGCTTGATATGAAGGCGCGCGTTTAGCATCCAAGCGCGATCAGCAAAAGTGGTTTCCGGTTTTGCGTCCGATCGCGCTTCAACCAACAAACACGCGATCAGCAAAAGTGGTTTCCGGTTTTGTGTCCGATCGCGCTTCAACCAACAAACACGCGATCAGCAAAAGTGGTTTCCGGTTTTGCGTCCGATCGCGTGCGGCGCGGCGCGTCCTTGCTTCGCCCTTTTTGCTGGCGTAATGAGGCGCCGCGCAAAGACATGGCGCCATGCACCGCGACGGGGCCATCCCGCAGTTTCAGATCGGAAAAGCTCCCGCGATGAACAGGAACACCCTCTTCCTCTTTCTGTTCAGCATCGTGATGACCGTCAGCGGGCTTGCCAGCCTGCCGCCGGTGGACCGCGATGAATCCCGCTTCGTCCAGTCGACCAAGCAGATGGTCGAGACCGGCGATTATGTGGATATCCGCCTGCAGGATGTCACGCGCTACAAGAAGCCGATCGGCATCTACTGGCTGCAGTCGGCTGCCGTGGCGTTGAGCGGCGAGGGGGCCGCGGCGCCGATCTGGGTCTACCGCCTGGTCTCGATGCTTGGCATCGCGCTCGCGGTCGTCGGCATCGGCTGGACCGGGACAAAACTCTTCGGCGCCAGTGCCGGGCTGGCCGCCGGACTGATGATGGCGGCGATCTTTGCCACCGCCTTCGAGGGGCGCGACGCCAAGACCGATGCCATGCTTCTCGCCTGCTGCGTGATTGCGCAAGGCGCGCTGGCGCAGGTCTATTGGGCTTCGAAGCGCAACGATCCGGTTCCCGGGCATCTGCCGTGGATCTTCTGGATCGCGCAAGGCTTCGGCATCCTCATCAAGGGCCCGGTTTCACCGCTTTTGTCGCTGCTGACCGCCGCTGCCCTCTTTGCCTTTGACCGCGATTGGCGCTGGCTCTTCAAGATGAAGCTGGTGCGCGGCGTCGGCATCGTGCTGGTCATTGTTCTGCCGTGGCTGATCCTCATCACCTGGAAGAGCGGCGGCGCCTTCTTCCAGGAAGCGGTCGGCAAGGACATGCTGAACAAGGTGGCGCAGGGCGAGGAATCGCACGGCCTGCCGCCCGGCTTCTATATGCTGACTTATTCGCTGTTCATGTGGCCCTTCGGGCTGATCGCGGTCGGCGCCGGGCTCCAGGCTATCAACCGGTTCTGGGACGATCCGCGGCTGCGCTTCTGCCTGGCCTGGTACATCCCGTTCTGGCTGGTGTTCGAGGCGATCCCGACCAAGCTGCCGCATTATGTCATGCCGGCCTATCCGGGCATGGCGCTTCTGGTCGGCTGGCTGCTCACCTTGCCGGCGGACAAGGCCAACGCGCCGCTGAAGCGCTGGCAGACATGGCTGTGGTGGGCGACGGCTTTCGGCCTTGCCGTGGTGGCGATCGGCCTTGCCGTGGTCTGCGTCGGCGCGCCGCTTTACCTCGCCAAGACCTTCTCCTGGTGGAGCATACCGGCAGCGATCGCCGCTCTGGTCACCGGCTATCTTGCCTTCCCCAGACAGCTTCAGGTGCCGCTGCCGCGCATCGCGGCGATCGCCGTCGGCGCCGGCATTACCTTCAGCCTGCTGTTTGGCGTCATTGCGCCGTCGCTGAAACCGATCTGGCTCAGCCCCGCCGTCAAGGCCGCCGTCGACGCCAACCGTCCTTGCGACACCACGGTGCTTGCCTCGGCGAAATTCCAGGAGCCGAGCCTCGTCTTCCTGGTCGGCACCAAGACCGTGCTGACCGACGTCGAGGGCGTGGGGCAACATCTGCTCGCCGATCCATCCTGCGCGCTTGGGCTGGCGCCGATCAAGGACGAGCAGAAGCTTACCGATGTGCTGACCGCTCAGGGCAAGTCGGCAAAGCGACTGACCGAGATCGACGGCATCAACTATTCGTCGGGAGACAAGCTGTCGCTCGGGCTTTACCGGGTGGCGCCGTGATGAATAGCGTCGGGCATCGAATGTCCCTATAAGCGCCAAGCCATGTCCGCCGCGCCGCCCCTTGCCCTCTATCGCCGCTCGCTCGGCAATTTCCGCGACACGATGTCGATCGTGAGGCGACGCTTTGCCGTGCGGCCGGCGCGCTATCCGAGAATTTTGTGGAACGTCTGGCTCATAGCCTGGGCGCTGCTCACCATGGCGATCTTCCTGCGCCTCGACGCCGGTGCGGGCGAGATGCGCGGCGAATGGTCCCCCGGCTTCGTGCGCTTCACCGATTTCTTCACGCAATTCGGCCTCGGCGGCTGGTACCTCATTCCGGCCGCGCTCTGCCTTGTTGCCGCCAATCTGATGGATTGGCGCGGCCTGTCCCGGCATGGCCGGGTGATCGTCTACAACTGGACGTGTTTCGCGTTCCTGGTGCTTTGCGCCGTCGGCCTGTCCGGTCTTGCGGTCAACGTGCTGAAATACGGAATCGGCCGCGCTCGGCCGCTTTATTTTGACAGTTTCGGCGTCCTGTCGCTGCACCCTTTCGCCATGGACGCGCGCTTTGCCGGTTTCCCGTCCGGCCATGCCACGACGATGGGCGCGGTCTTCGGCATCCTGCTGCTGTTGTTCCCGCGGCGCTGGACCATCGCGCTGGCGGTCACGGCCTGCATCGCCTCCACACGCATCTTCGTCGGCGCGCACTATCCAAGCGACACGGTCGCGGGCTTCGGGCTCGGCCTGGCGTTCGCGGTGCTATCGGGACTGGTGTTTGCCCGGCTCGGCTTTATCTTCAGCCAGACAGGCTCGAAGCTGCCGGTGCGCAAGCGGACATTCCGGTTGGTACCGTCCCGCGCGCCAAGAGGCAGGGCTTCGACGGCCAATTCGGTCGAGGCCGGCGTCGATCAAACCCAGATTCCTTAAGGCGCCTTGACTGGCGCCTCCGCGCTTAGCGCAGCCGCTTCGGCCTCGGATCGGCCAGCTCGCCGGCGAGGCGACGGTCGAGATAGTCGGCGCACTCCTGGATCAGCAGCTCGGAATCGTTGGCGAAGAAATGATTGGCGCCTGGGATCGTCTTCTGCGTGATGGTGATGCCCTTTTGCGTGTGCAGCTTGTCGACCAGGCCCTGCACATCCTTCGGCGGCGCCACCTTGTCGGCATCGCCATGGATGATGAGGCCGGACGACGGACAGGGCGCCAGGAACGAGAAGTCGTAGGTGTTGGGCTGCGGCGCGACCGAAATAAAACCCTCGATCTCGGGCCGGCGCATCAGGAGCTGCATGCCGATCCATGCGCCGAAGGAATAGCCGGCGACCCAGCAGCTCTTCGAATCCGGATGCAGCGACTGCACCCAGTCAAGCGCGGCGGCCGCGTCCGACAATTCGCCGGTGCCATGGTCGAACTCGCCCTGGCTGCGGCCGATGCCGCGGAAATTGAAACGCAGCGTGGTGAAATCGCGCTTCTGGAACATGTAGAAGAGGTCGTAAACGATCTTGTTGTTCATCGTGCCGCCGAACTGCGGGTGCGGATGCAGCACGATAGCGATCGGGGCGCTCTTTTCCTTCGAGGGCTGATAACGTCCCTCCAGGCGACCAGCCGGACCGGCGAAAATGACCTCAGGCATAAAATACTCCACATGGCATATGAATGCGCTAGCCCGGGACTTTCCTGATCCCGACTCACCCGCGGCCCCACATCTTCTGTGGCCTTGACGCCGGGCGAGCGTGTTCCTAGAAGCTAGTTTAGAATTGTTCAAAACTGGGAGGCCGAAACCCGATGGTCCGGCCACCCGCGCCGCAAGCCGGGTAAATAGGACGGCTTGCCTTGCAATTTCAAGGAAATAACGCGCTATCCTGGCGGGATAGTCGGCGGAAGGACGAACTGAGCGAAAATGGCCGCAACCCGCGCCTATCTCGACTACAACGCCAGCACGCCGCTCATTGCGGAAGCGCGGGCAACGATGGTCGCCGCGCTCGATGCCGCCAACCCGTCATCGGTCCACGCGGAAGGGCGCGCCTCGCGCCGGCTGGTCGAGAACGCGCGCCGCGACGTGGCGCGGCTGGTCAACGCCAGGCCTGAACATGTCGTCTTCACGTCCGGCGCCACCGAAGCCGCCTCGACGCTGCTCACGCCCGACTGGCAGATGGGGCGCGGGGCTATCCGCATGAGCCATCTCTATGTCTCAGCGGCCGACCATCCCTGCATCCTGAATGGCGGCCGGTTTGCCGCGGCGCAGGTGACGAAGATCGGCGTCGACCGGAACGGCATTGCAGATATCGAGGCGCTGGCCGCCGCGCTTGCCGCGCATGATAAGGCCGCTGGCCTGCCGCTGGTGGCGATCCACGCCGCCAACAACGAGACCGGCGTTATCCAGCCGATCGCGCGCATCGGCGAGGTCGTCAAGGCCGCCGGCGGGGTGCTGGTCGTCGACGCCGTGCAGGCTGCGGGGCGGATTCCGCTCGATATGTCAATTCCTTATGCCGATTATCTGATCCTGTCCTCGCACAAGATCGGCGGCCCGAAGGGCGTCGGCGCGATCGTGGGGGCATCCGACCTGATGATGCCGCGCCCGCTGATCAATGGCGGCGGCCAGGAGAAGAGCCACCGCGCCGGCACGGAAAACGTCGCCGGGATCGCCGGTTTCGGCGCCGCGGCGCGTGCCGCGCTTGCCGCTCTCGCCGACATGGACGCCATCGCGAGCCGGCGCGACGAGGTCGAGGCGATTGTGCGCGACCTCGCGCCGGACGCGGAAATCTTCGGAAATGACGCTGCCAGGCTTGCCAACACGACATTCTTCGCTATTCCCGGCGTCAAGGCCGAAACGGCGCAGATCGCTTTCGATCTTGCCGGCGTCGCGCTGTCTGCGGGTTCGGCCTGCTCGTCGGGAAAAGTCGGGCCAAGCCATGTGCTGAAGGCGATGGGGCATGGCGACAGCCTGGGCGCGCTGCGCGTCTCGATCGGCCGTGCGACCGGCGCCGAGGATATCGCGGCGTTCCGGGCGGCACTGGCCGGCATCGTCGCCCGCCGCGCGGGCAAGGAAGAAGCCGCCTGACGGCGGAGCATTGGAGCGGGAAACGCCTTGCGGTTCTCGGATTTCCGCTGCTCGAACAAGAATTCGGGCTTTAGGGCCTGGTAGAGCCGTGCGTTTTGTCCTGGCCGGGTGAATTTCCGGCGGACACGCACTATATGGAGCTTACTCCGCCGCGAGTCCCTCCCTGGGACGCGATTTCGGCGGTGCCATAGTTTGAAAACTGCCGGGCCTTGACCCCGGCGTGGATGGAGAACGCTTATGCCTGCAGTGCAGGAGACGATCGATCGGGTTCGAAAGATCGACGTCGACCAGTATAAATATGGATTCCAGACAGAGATCGAGATGGACAAGGCCCCCAAGGGCCTGAGCGAAGACATCATTCGCTTCATCTCGGCCAAGAAGGATGAGCCGGACTGGATGCTGGAATGGCGTCTGGGGGCCTATCGCCGCTGGCTGACGCTGGAAGAGCCGACCTGGGCGCGCGTCCACTATCCGAAGATCGATTTCCAGGACATCCACTACTACGCCGCGCCGAAGAGCACGCCGGGGCCGAAGTCGCTGAGCGAAGTCGACCCTGAACTGCTCAAGGTCTATGAAAAACTCGGCATTCCGCTCAAGGAGCAGGAAATCCTGGCCGGCGTGCAGAAGACCGATGCCTCGGAGCTCGAGGAAGCCAGCGACAACGTCTACAAATCGGGCCGCGTCGCGGTCGACGCGGTGTTCGATTCCGTTTCGGTGGTCACCACCTTCAAGAAGGAGCTGGCTCAGGCCGGCGTCATCTTCTGCTCGATCTCGGAAGCGATCCGCGAGCATCCGGAGCTGGTGAAGAAATATCTCGGCTCCGTCGTGCCGACCTCGGACAATTTCTACGCGACGCTGAATTCGGCGGTGTTCACCGACGGTTCGTTCGTCTTCGTGCCGAAGGGCGTTCGCTGCCCGATGGAGCTGTCGACCTATTTCCGCATCAACGAGAAGAACACCGGCCAGTTCGAGCGCACGCTGATCATCGCCGAGGAGGGGGCCTATGTCTCCTATCTCGAAGGCTGCACGGCGCCGCAGCGCGACGAGAACCAGCTGCATGCCGCGGTGGTCGAGCTGATCGCGCTCGACGATGCCGAGATCAAATATTCGACGGTGCAGAACTGGTACCCCGGCGACGCCGAGGGCAAGGGCGGCATCTACAATTTCGTCACCAAGCGCGGCGATTGCCGCGGCGATCGCTCGAAAATCTCGTGGACACAGGTCGAAACCGGTTCGGCCATCACCTGGAAATATCCGAGCTGCATCCTGCGCGGCGACGATTCCAGCGGTGAGTTCTATTCGATCGCGGTGTCGAACGGCTACCAGCAGGTCGACAGCGGCACCAAGATGATCCATCTCGGCAAGAACACGTCGAGCCGCATCATTTCCAAGGGCATCGCCGCCGGTTTCTCGCAGAACACCTATCGCGGCCAGGTCTCGGCGCATCGCAAGGCGACCAACGCGCGCAACTTCACCAATTGCGATTCGCTTCTGATCGGCGACCAGTGCGGCGCGCATACCGTGCCTTATATGGAAGCCAAGAATTCGACGGCGCAGTTCGAGCACGAGGCGACGACCTCGAAGATCTCCGAGGACCAGAAGTTCTACGTCATGCAGCGCGGCATCCCCGAGGAAGAGGCGATCGCGCTGATCGTCAACGGCTTCGTCAAGGACGTCATCCAGCAGCTGCCGATGGAGTTCGCCGTCGAGGCGCAGAAGCTGATCGGCATCAGCCTCGAGGGTTCGGTCGGCTGACCGCAAAAGACATTCAGGAAGAAATCATGCTTGAAATCAAGAACCTGCACGCCCGCATCATCGACGATGGCACCGAGATCATCCGTGGGCTGAATCTCTCGGTGAAAGCCGGCGAGGTCGCCGCCATCATGGGTCCGAACGGTTCGGGCAAGTCGACGCTGTCATATATCCTCGCCGGCCGCGAGGACTATGAGGTGACGGAGGGCGACATCCTCTATAACGGCCAGTCGATCCTCGAGATGGATCCGGCCGAGCGCGCCACCGCCGGCATCTTCCTCGCCTTCCAGTATCCGATGGAGATACCGGGCGTCGCGACCATGGAATTCCTGAAGGTCGCGATGAACGAGCAGCGCAAGGCGCGCGGCGAGGAGCCGCTGAAGATCCCGGAATTCCTGAAGCGCGTGAAGGAGGCGGCAGCCTCGCTCAGCATGGACATGAACATGCTGAAGCGGCCGCTCAATGTCGGCTTCTCGGGCGGCGAGAAGAAGCGCGCCGAGATCCTGCAGATGAAGCTCTTGGAGCCAAAACTCTGCGTGCTCGACGAGACCGATTCCGGCCTCGACATCGACGCGCTGAAGATCGTCTCGGACGGCGTCAATGCGTTGCGTTCGCCCGACCGCGCCATCGTCGTCATCACCCACTACCAGCGCCTGCTCGAGCACATCGTGCCTGATACGGTGCACGTGCTCTACAGGGGCCAGGTCATCAAGTCGGGCGACAAGTCGCTGGCGCTCGATCTCGAGGCCAATGGCTATGCCGGCGTGATCGGGCAAGCCGCGTGACATGGGAGCGGTCGAGGCGAAAGTCATGAACATGCATGCACAGCCCCAGCGGACCTTGGCCGAGACGGCGCTGATCGATGCCTTCGGCGAACGGCTGTCGCTGCTGCCCGGCGACGGCGCGGTGATGGTCAAGCGCGACGACGCGATCGAGGCGATCAAGCACGGCCTGCCGACACGCCGCGTCGAATCCTGGCATTATACGGACCTGCGCCGGCTGCTGACGTCGGTGCCGGCTTTCGAGGCCGGCGCCGTCGTCAAAGCGCTTGCGCCGGTTCTTGAAGGGTCGGCGGTCCTACCGGTGCTGAACGGCGTCTCGCAGACGAAGCTGCCGGAGATCGACGGCGTGACAGTGCAGCGCCTGTCGGAGAAGCTGACCGACGGCAGCGCCGCGCCCGGGCTCGATTCCTATGGCAGCGATGACGCGATCGGCGCGCTGAACACGGCTTTCGTCGCCGACGGCTATTTCGTCGACATCGCCGACGGCGCCGAGTTGGAAGAGCCGGTCGAATTGCAGAACCTGCAGGCCGGCGGCCAGTCGCATGTGCGGCTCTTGGCGCGTGTCGGGGCCGGCGCCAAGGCAGTCGTCGTCGAGCGCCAGACGGGCGAAGGCGACGAGGCGCTCGTCTCTTCGGTCAGCCAGCTCGTGATCGGCGACGGCGCCGAGGTGACCTGGCTGATCGTGCAGGAGCAGCCGGACACGGCCACGCATCTCGCACAGTTCAAGGCGCATATCGGCAAGGACGCCAAGCTGACGCTGTTCGTCATGAACGCCGGCGGCAGGCTCGTTCGCCAGGAGGTCGTCGTCAGGACGACAGGCGAGGGCGCCGACTTCAAATTGCGCGGCATCAATCTTCTCGCCGGCGACACCCACACCGACGTGACCATGGTGCTCGACCATGCCGTGCCGCACACGACGTCGACCGAAGTGATCCGCAACGTGGTGACCGGCAAGGCGCGCGGCGTCTTCCAGGGCCGCATCAACGTGCATCAATACGCGCAGAAGACCAACGCCAAGATGGCCTGCAACACGCTGCTTCTGTCTGACGACGGCGAGTTCTCGACCAAGCCGGAGCTGGAGATCTTCGCCGACGACGTCGTCTGCGGCCATGGCGCAACCGTCACCGAGATCGACCACGACCATCTGTTCTACCTGATGGCGCGCGGCATCGACGAGAAGTCGGCGCGGGGTCTTCTGGTCAAGGCGTTCGTCGCCGAAGTGATCGAGGAACTGGACGACGAGGCGCTGGTCGAAGCGTTGGAAGCCCGGCTCGACGGCTGGTTTTCGACGCACGGGTAATTGGTACTGACGTCATCCTCGGGCTTGTCCCGAGGATCTGCGGCGTTTCGGAGTAAAGTGATGGTCGATTCCGTCGATGAGAAGGCAATAGATCCTCGGGACAAGCCCGAGGATGACGGCCGCCCATACGACGTCGAGGCGATCCGCCGCGACTTCCCGATCCTGTCGCGCCAGGTCTATGGCAAGCCGCTGGTCTATCTCGACAACGGCGCCTCGGCGCAGAAGCCGCAGGTGGTGCTCGACACCATCCAGCACGCCTATTCCCAGGAATACGCCAACGTGCATCGCGGCCTGCATTTCCTGTCGAACGCCGCGACGGACGCCTATGAGAATGCGCGCAAGTCGGTGCAGCGGTTTCTCAATGCGCCGAGCACCGACAACATCGTCTTCACCTCCAACACCACATCGGCGATCAACACGGTCGCCTATGGCTGGGGCATGCCGCGGATCGGCGAGGGCGACGAGATCGTGCTGTCGATCATGGAGCATCACTCCAACATCGTGCCGTGGCATTTCATCCGCGAGCGGCAGGGCGCCAAGCTCGTCTGGGTGCCGGTCGACGATCTCGGCGCCTTCCACATCGAGGAATTCGAAAAACGCCTGACCGACCGCACCAAGCTGGTTGCCATCACCCAGATGTCCAATGCGCTGGGCACGGTGACGCCGATCAAGGAGATCGTGCGCATCGCGCATTCGCGCGGAATTCCCGTGCTCGTCGACGGCAGCCAGAGCGCCGTGCACATGCCGATCGACGTGCAGGATCTCGACTGCGATTTCTTCGTCTTCACTGGCCACAAGGTCTATGGCCCGTCGGGCATCGGCGTGCTCTACGGCAAAAAGGACAGGCTGGAACAGATGCGGCCCTTCATGGGTGGCGGCGAGATGATCGAGGAGGTGACGGAGGACATCGTCACCTACAACGAGCCGCCGCACCGCTTCGAGGCCGGCACGCCGCCGATCGTGCAGGCGATCGGCCTGGGCGCCGCGCTCGACTACATGGAGAAGGTCGGCCGCGAGCGCATCGCCGCGCATGAGGCGGACCTCAAGACTTACGCGCATGAGCGGCTGCGCGCCATCAACTCGCTGCGCATCTTCGGCGACGCGCCCGGCAAGGGCGCCATCATCTCGTTCGAATTGCAAGGTATCCATGCGCATGACGTGTCGATGGTGATCGATCGGCAAGGTATCGCGGTCCGGGCCGGAACGCATTGCGCCCAGCCGCTGTTGAAACGCTTCGGCGTCACCTCCACATGCAGGGCATCGTTCGGCATGTATAATACCAGGGCCGAAGTCGACGCTTTGGCCGAGGCGCTGGAAAAGGCGCGAAAGTTCTTCGGGTGACGATGATGGACGACGTGAGCACCACCGCGGAAAAAGCGCCGGAAACGGCCGCGAACGGCATCGTTTCGGCCTCGGCGATCCCCGCCGACGAGCTGGCGCGGCTGACCGACGACATCGTTTCGGCGCTGAAGACCGTCTACGACCCGGAAATCCCGGCCGACATCTACGAGCTCGGCCTCGTCTACAAGATCGACATCGAGGACGACCGCTCAGTCAAGATCGACATGACGCTGACCGCGCCGGGCTGCCCGGTGGCGGGCGAGATGCCGGGCTGGGTCGAGAACGCCGTCGGCGCCGTGGAAGGCGTGTCCGGTGTCGAGGTCGCTATGGTGTTCGATCCGCCATGGACGCCCGACCGGATGTCGGAAGAGGCGCAGGTCGCGGTCGGATGGTATTGAGGCCTGTACCTTGCGCCAGTTGTAAAACTTCACCATTTTAGGTGAGAATCATTCGGCAGGCGTTGAACCTGCATGGAATGGAGTAGGAAAGATATGGGACGCTTCGCCGTCATCACGATGACCGAAAAGGCCGCCGACCGGGTGCGCGAGATCGTCGCCACGCGGGAAGGTGCGCATGGCATCCGGCTCGGCATCAAGAAGGGCGGCTGCGCCGGCATGGAGTACACGGTTGACCTTGTGACCGAGCCGAATCCCAAGGACGACCATATCGAGCGCGACGGCGCGCATGTCTATGTCGCGCCGGAGGCGGCACTTTTCCTGTTCGGCACCGAGATGGATTTCGAGCAGACGACGCTGCGCACCGGCTTCACCTTCAAGAATCCGAACCAGAGCTCGGCCTGCGGCTGCGGCGAATCCGTCGAGCTGAAGCCGGCCGACCTCAAGGCGCTTGCCGAGGCACGCGCCTCGGCTTGACCAGGCCCGCCAGCGCTTCCACTCAGTCCGGCAGCGCGGCGATGACGACAAGCTCGACGACGAGGTCAGGTTGCGCCAGGGCGGCGACACCGATCACCTCCGATGGCGGCGGGTTGTTGTAGCTGCAATGCTTCGGGCAATGTTCGGCAAAGAATTCGTCCAGCACGTCCAGACGAAAGTTGGGTGAGCTGAGAACGCCGCCGGACGGAAAAGGCCCTTTGACGTAGAACGTCACCTTGACCAGGTGGTCGAGCGAGCTGCCGAGTTCCTCCAGATCCGACTTGACGTTGGCCAGGATTTCGCGCCACTGCGTTGCCGCGTCGCCGACAGCGCCGCCCTGGTGTTTCGACGGATCGTAGTCGTCGACGGTGGCGGTGTTGCCGGACAGAAAAACATATCCCTTGGCGTCCGAGACGACCGTGCCCTTGCCCCAAGGCATCAAACGATCGCCTTTGAATTTCTTGTGCGTCGTGAGGTTCATTTCTGCCTCCTGTCGCCAGACAGCTGGCTTGATATTATTCCCGGGCGGAAAACCGCTGCGCAGCTTTGCTGGAATTGCCCTAATCAACCCACATGCCGGTTCTCTTGTGCCAGTCGGCGATCGATTCCTCCGGATAGACGTCGAATACCTTGTCGTTCTTGCCGACGACCGGCTCGACCCAGTTCGCCTTGTATTTCAGCATCAGATGCACCTTTTCCGGCGGTTTCGGCAGGTCGGTGTCGATCGCCGAAGCGAAGGGGTGAACGAGGTCCGGCCACGTCGGGTCGTAGAGCCAGAGTGCTGCGCCGCATTTCCTGCAGAAATTGCGCTCGCCGGTCGAGACCTCGCAATGCGGATGCTCGTCATCCTCGATCTCGGCCCGGTAGACGCCGAGATTGCGCTTGCCCCTGGTATCAAGCGTCTCGTAGTCGGCGCCGAGATTGATGGCGAAACCGCCGCCGCCTTGCTGCTTGCGGCAGATCGAGCAGTAGCAGAGCATGAACGGCACGGGCGTGTGGCTTTCCACCTCGAAGCGGACGGCGCCGCAGCGGCAGGAGCCTTTGAGCAGGACGGGCATGACGGGAACTCCGTTTCCAGGTTTCAACCTGTCAGCATGCTTTTGGTTGCGGCGATGACAAGGCCGGTGACGGATGAGATGATCGCGGCATGGACAATGCGCGTCTTGAAGAACTGTTCGAAAGCCTGGGACCGATCGCCATCCGAAAACTGTTCGACGGCAAGGGCATCTATTGCGACGGCGTCATCGTCGCGGTCGTCGTGCGTGGCGAGTTGATGCTGAAGGCGGACGAGGAGAGCATCCCAGACTTCGAAGCCGCCGGCTGCCGCCAGTGGACCTATACCGGCTCGCGTCGCGGCAAGGAGGTGGCGATGCCATATTGGAGCGTTCCCGACGAGGCCTTCGACGATCCGGACGAGATGGCGGTGTGGGCGCAGCGGGCTTATGAAGCGGGACGAAGGGCGGGGAAGTAATAACCCCGGCGTTAAATTCAGCCAGCAGCTGGCACGCCAATGCCGGCGGAAGCGGTCATTGGCGACCTTGCTGAGAGAACGGTAGTTTGCAAGGCTGTATCGTCGCGGCGAGACTTTCCGCAGCGCTCAAGAACCTAAGTTAACCGTACTTGAAGCCCAATTTTCATGGCAGTAATCATTAGACCGGAGCAACTTGGCGACGTGCGGGTCATTCACGACCTGACTATTGCCGCTTTCGAACCCATGTCGTTTAGCGATGGTTCGGAGGCCCCGATCATTACCGCGTTGCGGAATGATGGCGACCTGACGGTTTCACTTGTTGCCGTCAGCGGCGGAGACATTGTGGGACACGTGGCCTTCTCACCAGTGACAATTGGAGCTGAAAGCCATGGATGGTACGGGCTTGGTCCGGTATCTGTATGGCCGGATAAGCAGCGGCAAGGCATCGGAAGTGCATTGATTTACGAAGGGCTTGCAATCCTCAGGGCGAACGGAGCAAAAGGCTGCGTGTTAATCGGTGATCCGGCCTATTACGGGCGCTTCGGCTTCAGAAGCGACGGCAACTTGAGCTATCAAGATCTGCCCGCGCAATATGTGCAATCACTGCCTTTCCAGAGCGAACCCGCCAACGGACAGCTGAAATTCAGCCCTGCATTCAACCGGTAGAACGGATTCAAAGCTGAGGGATTAGATTCTGCCCTATAAAGCTTTGGCGATCTCCGCCGCCAGCCGCGCATTGTTCTCGACCAGCGCGATGTTGGTCTTCAGGCTGCGGCCACCGGTCAGCTCCAGAATTTTCGACAGCAAAAACGGTGTCACCGCCTTGCCGGTGACGTTGAGCGCCTCGGCCGCCTTTTGCGCGGCCTGGATATAGCCGTCCATCTCGGCGGCCGGGATTTCGTCGCTCTGCGGCACCGGATTGGCGACGAGGATGCCGCCGCCCAAGCCCAGCGCCTGACGCGTGCGGTAAAAATGCGCGATGTCTTCCGGCGCATGAAGGGTCAGCGGCGCGCGGAAGGGCGACTGCCTCGACCAGAAGGCGGGCATCGTCTCGCAGCCACGGCCGATAACCGGCACGCCGCGCGTTTCCAGGACTTCCAGCGTCTTTTCGATGTCTAGGATCGCCTTGGCGCCGGCCGAGACGACGATGACCGGCGTGCGCGCCAGCTCGTCGAGGTCGGCCGAGATATCGAAGCTTTTCTCAGCGCCCTTGTGGACGCCGCCGATGCCGCCGGTGGCGAACACTTTTATGCCGGCCATATGCGCGGCGATCATGGTCGCCGCAACCGTGGTGCCGCCGGTACGCGTTTGAGCGACCGCGAAACCGAGATCGGCGCGCGACAGCTTCATGGCATCGCCCGTCATGGCAAGCGATTCGCGCTCGCCGTCGGAGAGGCCGATCTTGATGCGGCCCTCGACCACGGCGATCGTCGCCGGCACCGCGCCGCCATCGATGATGATCTGCTCGACCTTGGCGGCCATGGCGCCGTTGTCGGGGTAGGGCATGCCGTGGGTGATGATGGTGCTTTCCAGCGCCACCACGGGCCGGCCGGCGGCAAGCGCCTCCGCCACGGGCGGATGGATATCGACGAAGGGGCGGGCGGTGTCAGGCGTCATGGCTGTCTCCGATCCGAGGGATTGCTCCGGCAGTGGTGGCCCTATGCCACTTCCCGCGGCTCCGGCACAAGGGCAAGCGCCTGCGTGAAGGTGGTGATCGTGAAGGACGGCACGGCCTGCGGGCTCTCTATGGCGAGCATTGCCGCGGCAAGGCCTTCGCGTAGTGCTGCGCGCAGTGACAGGCCGCGCAGCAAGGCGGCGACGGTTGCGCCGGTCAAGGCGTCGCCGGCGCCGGTCACGTCGGCCACCTTGCGCGGCGCGGGCGGGTCGATCTCGAAGATGCCGGTGTCGTCGAAGCCTAGCACCGGAGCGCTGCCGGACGTGACCACGCCGGCATTCAGGCCAGCGCGCCTGAGCGCGTCGACAAGGGTCTTGCCGGATGGCTCGGCGCCGACCAGCGCGGCGGCCTCGCGACGGTTCATGAAGAGCAGCGACAGACGGTCGAGCAGCGGCGCCAGGCGGACGACCTTGGCCGGCGAGACGGCTATGGCGAAGACCGGCCGGCCGCAGGCAAGCGCCAGCAGGCGCTCCAGCGCCGCCGTCGGCAGGTTGGCGTCGCACATGATGGCGTCGGCGGCGGCGATCGCCTCGCGCACCTTGGCGCGCCTTATTTGCTTGGGGAAGGCAAGGTCGTAGAGCGCCATGTCGGCAAGCCCGACGATCAACTCGCCTTCGGCATCGATCAGCGCCGTGTAGCTCGGCGTCGTGCGGTCGAGGAACACCACCGAAAAGTCGGTTATCCCGGCGTTGTCGATCGCCGAGGCGACCGTGTCCGCCGCAGCGTCGCCGCCACGCACCGAGATCAGCGAGGCCGACACGCCGCGCTTCACCACGCTGCGCAGCGCGTTGAAAACCACGCCGCCGACGTCCTCGCGCATGATGCCGGGATTCGAAGCCGCGGGCACATAGATGCCCGAGACCTGGCCGCGCCGGTCGATATGGGCGCCGCCAAGCGCCAGGATTGTTGGGGATGTCGGCATTTCGGGTCGGTGACTTTCGTTGGTCGCGCGGCTGCGCACACTAGAGCGGTTCAGCGTTTCACGGAATCGCCGAACTGCCCTAAGTCTTTATCCCGGACGGAAAACCGCTACGCACTTTTCCTGCAATTGGTCTAGGTTTCCTCAGGTCGCCCTGCAATCGGGGTCGCGATTCGGACGGCCGGATATCGAAATCTCTTCTGGACCGGTGGCTGCACCCTGTACCAGCCTTGGTGAGACAAAAATAGAACAAATCCAGATATTGATTATTTTTCAGATATTTGTTGCCCCTTGCCAAATGAGAACAAAAAAGGTACAAAACAAGCAGGGATCACGGATTGTCCGGCCTTCATTGACGACCAAGGGGTGATGTATCATGGCTCAGAATTCTTTGCGGCTTGTAGAGGATAAGGCAGTGGACAAATCAAAGGCTCTGGACGCGGCGCTGTCGCAAATCGAGCGCGCGTTCGGCAAGGGCTCGATCATGCGGCTCGGCGCCAACGAGCAGGTGGTCGAGATCGAAACCGTGCCGACCGGCTCGCTCGGCCTCGACATCGCGCTCGGCGTCGGCGGCCTGCCGCGCGGCCGCATCATCGAGATTTACGGGCCGGAAAGCTCGGGCAAGACGACGCTGGCGCTGCACACGGTTGCGGAAGCCCAGAAGAAGGGCGGCATCTGCGCCTTCGTCGATGCCGAGCACGCGCTCGATCCGGTCTATGCCCGCAAGCTTGGCGTCGACCTCGAGAACCTTTTGATCTCGCAGCCCGACACCGGCGAGCAGGCGCTGGAGATCTGCGACACGCTGGTGCGTTCGGGCGCCATCGACGTGCTGGTCGTCGACTCGGTGGCGGCACTGACGCCGCGCGCTGAAATCGAAGGCGAGATGGGCGATTCGCTGCCCGGTCTTCAGGCTCGCCTGATGAGCCAGGCGCTGCGCAAGCTGACCGCCTCGATCTCGCGTTCCAACACCATGGTCATCTTCATCAACCAGATCCGCATGAAGATCGGCGTCATGTTCGGCTCGCCCGAGACGACCACCGGCGGCAACGCGCTGAAATTCTACGCCTCGGTGCGCCTCGACATCCGCCGCATCGGCTCGGTCAAGGACCGCGACGAGGTCGTCGGCAACCAGACCCGCGTCAAGGTGGTGAAGAACAAGCTGGCCCCGCCCTTCAAGGTGGTCGAGTTCGACATCATGTATGGCGAGGGCGTGTCGAAGACCGGCGAGCTGATCGATCTCGGCGTCAAGGCCGGCGTCATCGAGAAGTCGGGCGCCTGGTTCTCCTACAATTCCCAGCGCCTCGGCCAGGGTCGCGAGAACGCAAAACTGTTCCTGCGCGACAATCCCGACACGGCGCGTGAGGTCGAGCTTGCATTGCGCCAGAATGCCGGGCTGATCGCCGAGAAATTCCTCGAGAATGGCGGCTCGGAAGGCGGCGACGACGGTTTCGAGGACGAAGCCGGCGCCCTGTAAAGTGCGTTTACGCCTGGGATTTTGGGCTCTGCGCGACCCGAGGGCGGCCGAGGATAGTTGGTTGGCTTAGCCGGAGTTCGGCCACAATCCTGGTTTATCGTCTTATGCTTATGTAATCGAGTTCTTGTATTGCGTAACCCGAACCGCCGGCCTTCGTGCCGGCGGTTTTGCGTTTCGCGGGCAGCGCTGAGCCGCCGCTCGTCGGCCGATGGCCCAAAGCGCGTCGCGCTGCAATGAACTCACGCGGTGTGCCTTGATCTTTGTTTATGCATGTCGTTTTCCCAAAAACCGCTTGCGCAGTTTTGAGCGACACGCCTGTTTTCCGTGTTTCTGGACAGGCACAAGAGCTATCGCTAAAAGGCCAATCTATCTTCTGAAACACCAAAGCCCATTTGCCGCCGGCCGGGCCGGCGGTTCTTGCGAAAAAGGCAGTATGCAATGAGTGGCGTGAACGACATCCGGTCGACATTCCTCGACTACTTCCGCAAGGAGGGCCACGAGATCGTCGCCTCCAGCCCGCTGGTGCCGCGCAACGATCCGACGCTGATGTTCACCAACGCCGGCATGGTGCAGTTCAAGAACGTCTTCACCGGCCTGGAGAAGCGTCCCTATTCGCGGGCCTCTACCGCGCAAAAGAGCGTGCGCGCTGGCGGCAAGCACAACGACCTCGACAATGTCGGCTACACCGCGCGCCATCTGACCTTCTTCGAGATGCTCGGCAATTTCTCGTTCGGCGACTATTTCAAGGAGCGCGCGATCGAGCTTGCGTGGAACCTGATCACCAAGGGTTTCGGCCTCAAGAAGGACAAGCTGCTCGTCACCGTCTACCACACCGACGACGAGGCGGCGGCTTACTGGAAGAAGATCGCGGGCTTCTCGGATGATCGCATCATCCGGATTCCTACCTCGGACAATTTCTGGGCGATGGGCGACACCGGCCCCTGCGGCCCGTGCTCGGAAATCTTCATCGATCGCGGCGAGCATATCTGGGGCGGACCGCCCGGCAGCCCGGAAGAGGATGGCGACCGGTTCCTGGAATTCTGGAACCTGGTGTTCATGCAATACGAGCAGGTGACCAAGGATGAGCGCGTCGACCTGCCGCGTCCCTCGATCGACACCGGCATGGGCCTGGAGCGCATGGCCTCTATCCTGCAGGGAGTCGAAAGCGTCTTCGAGACCGACCTGTTCAAGCATCTGATCGACGCCGCGTCCTCGGCGCTCGGTCAGGGGCCAAGCCAGGAGAACGTCGGGTCGTACCGCGTCATCGCGGATCATCTGCGCTCAACCTCGTTCCTGGTGGCCGACGGCGTGCTGCCGTCGAATGAGGGGCGCGGCTATGTGCTGCGCCGCATCATGCGCCGTGCCATGCGCCACGCGCAGCTGCTGGGCGCCAAGGAGCCGCTGATGTGGCAGCTGGTGCCGTCGCTGGTGCGCGAGATGGGCCAGGCCTATCCCGAGCTCGTGCGCGGCGAGGCGCTGATCACCGAAACGCTGAAGCTTGAGGAAACACGCTTCCGCAAGACACTGGTGCGCGGCCTCGGCCTGCTTTCGGACGCGACCGAGACGCTCAAAGCCGGCGACATGCTGGACGGCGAGACGGCCTTCAAGCTCTACGACACCTATGGCTTCCCGCTCGATCTGACCCAGGATGCGCTGCGCCAGCGCAGCATCTCGGTCGATATCGCCGGCTTCACCGACGCGATGGAGCGGCAAAAGACCGAGGCGCGCGCGCATTGGGCGGGCTCGGGCGAAGCCGCGACCGAGACGGTATGGTTCTCGGTACGCGAAAAGACCGGCGCGACCGAATTCCTCGGCTATGAGACTGAAGCTGCGGAAGGCATCGTCCAGGCCCTGGTCAAGGACGGCAAGACCATCGACAGCGCGAGGCAGGGCGATGCGGTCGCCGTGGTGGTCAACCAGACGCCGTTCTACGGCGAATCCGGCGGCCAGATGGGCGACACCGGCGTGATTTCCGGCGAGGGTTTTTCAATCGAGATCTCGGACACGCAGAAGAAGGCCGATGGTTTGTTCGTGCATCTCGGCAAGGTGGCCAAAGGCACGGTCAAGACGGGTGATGCCGTCGAGCTGAAGGTCGATCATGCCCGCCGCTCGAGGCTGCGCGCCAACCACTCCGCGACGCATCTCATTCACGAGGCGCTACGCGAGGTGCTGGGCACCCATGTCGCGCAGAAGGGCTCGCTGGTTGCGCCCGAAAGGCTGCGCTTCGATATCTCGCACAACAAGCCGATCTCGGCCGACGAGCTCGAGGAAGTCGAGCGCATGGCCAACGAGATCGTCGTGCAGAACAGCCCGGTGACGACGCGGCTGATGTCGGTCGACGACGCGATCGCCGAGGGCGCCATGGCGCTGTTCGGCGAGAAATACGGCGACGAGGTGCGTGTCGTGTCGATGGGCACCGGCCTGCATGGCGCCAAGGCCAATCGGCCTTATTCCGTCGAGCTTTGCGGCGGCACGCATGTGAGATCGACCGGCGATATCGGCCTGGTGCGCATCCTGTCGGACAGCGCGGTGGCGGCCGGCGTGCGCCGCATCGAGGCGCTGACCGGCGAGGCAGCGCGCAAGCATCTGGACGAGCAGGACAGGCGGCTGAAGGCCGCGGCGGCGACCTTGAAGATCGCGCCGGCCGATGTGCCGGCTCGCGTCGAAACATTGCTTGAGGAACGCAAGAAGCTCGAAAAGGAGCTTACGGAAGCGCGCAAGAAACTGGCCCTTGGCGCCGGCCCAGCCGTATCCGATGCTCCGCCCACCAACGAGACCGTCGCAGGCGTCGGCTTCCTCGGCAAAGCAGTCAGCGGTGTCGCGCCGAAGGACCTGAAGCCGCTGGCGGACGCCGGGAAGAAGACGCTCGGCTCCGGCGTGGTCGTCTTTGTCGGCGCCGGCGAGGACAACAAGGCAAGCGTGGTCGTCGGCGTCACCGACGATTTGACCGGCCGCTTCAGCGCCGTCGATCTCGTACGCGTCGCGTCCGCCGCGCTTGGCGGTCAGGGCGGCGGCGGCCGGCCCGACATGGCGCAGGCCGGCGGCCCCGACGCGTCGAAGGCGAACGACGCGATCGCGGCGGTGAAGGCGGCGCTGGAGGCGGCGTGACAGTCTAACAACTCGTCTGGGTGGCTACGTGCCGATATTTCTTCGGAGCGCCACCTGCGGGCCTTGGTGCCGCCGAATTCACCAACCTAGTTTGGTTTGGCCAAACATGTTGTTTTGATCCGTATTCGCCGGCACAATCTTACGATAGCGCGGCGACACCAGCGCTGGAATCGTGCTACGAAGTGCGCTATGTTCTCTATATGTTCCCATTCTCGGGGTTGGAAATGGAACGCAAGCGATGATCACATATTTGGAGAGCAGCGTTTTTGAGTCCCCGGCCCAGACGCTCGTTAATACCGTTAACACTGTCGGGGTGATGGGAAAGGGTATCGCCAAGGAATTTAAGAGCCGGTATCCAGCAATGTTTGCTGAGTATCGGAAGCTCTGCGAGCAACGAGCGCTAGGCGTCGGCAAAATTCATCTGTGGCGTTCCGACACCCGGTGGGTCCTCAATTTTCCGACCAAGACCACATGGAAACTTCCATCTAAGCTGGAATACATTCACTCTGGTTTGGCCAAATTTGTAGAGTCATATAAGGCGCTCAGCATCAGTTCGGCATCGTTCCCGCCGCTCGGTTGCGGCAATGGGAATCTCAATTGGGCCGATGTCAAACCGGTGATGGAGGAGTATCTATCGAAGGTTGATATTCCAATCTACATACACGATATTCAAGTCGCAGCGGATTTTGTGCCAGAACACAAAGAACCTGCAACTGTGCCAAGGGATTTTGCTGAATTTTCTAGGGACATCGATCGACTCTCAAGGGGGCGCAAATTCTCCACGTCTAGAGATAGCTTCTTTAGTGCGGAAATGCAGCCGGACAACTCAGTCGTTGTCCAGCACGAGACCGGGAAAAGAGAGCGGATTGATCCCGATTTGATGGAAGCGGCTTGGATTAGGCTCCGTGAACGGCTGCTCTCCTTTGAGAATTTCTCCGACGAGAAATCCCGTAGGTTGAAGGGTTATCTCTTCCCAATCCTCGCGGAACTGCCCTATGTCCGGAGTGTCAAGATCAAGGCCGGTAACACTGGATCCACTCGGGCCGAAGCGCTCTTTATCGATCGCGATCAAAAGACGCCATACTCCAGTGTCTCGACTTCGAGGGATAGCCAAGAATGGCTATTTCAATAGCACGTGCTCAGCGGCATATCAGGGAATGGAACGAAAAGCTTGCGCGGTATCCATCTCGCAACGGATGGGTGAATTCTCTTTTCCACGCATGCCAGATCGAGACTGCCGCTGAGATAGTGCGTCAACGCAAAGTTGTCTGCAGGCAGCATGTGCCCATCGTTTTGTGCGATGTCGCGAACCAGGGCGCCCTTTGGAACAATCCCGCTGCGCATGAGTATGTGAGGCTCTACTTCCGACCGAAGAACAGCTTTCATTTCAAGACGGAAGGGATAAAGTCGAATTCTGATCCCTATCGGGTCAATCCACATATGGCTATACCGGTCATGTTGGTTTTTGACTTCACATCTGTAATAACTCTCGCAGACAGCTTTTTTGTCTCGGGAAACTTTGCATCCCAAGCATTGGCGCCGCTACAAGGTGATAAGAATTTTGATGGTCTAAATTTTAACTATATTTATCACGATTCAGCAGTTTCGCAGGACATGATGCAAACTATTCATGATGCTCGGATGGCCGAGGTTGTAGTCAGGAATGAGTTGCCCCTGGCCCACCACCTTAGAGTGGTCGTTTGCCGTACCATTCACGAAGAGAGGATGCTTAGATATCTGCTTCGCAACGTTGACGTCTCTGATGTGCGTTTTGCGGTCGAAAAAGGTGGCTCATTGTTTCTATGCCGCGGGAGTTACATCACTGAGCTATACACGCGGGGCGGCGAGCTTCATTTCGATTTCACTGCACCGTCAACCGCGAGGAAAGATAAGTACTCGGTCGCTGTGTCATGCGGGAATAGCCGGTTTGCTTTCTCGCTCGAGCCAAGCAGTTGGCGTGTACCTCAAATAGTTAACCCAGATCCGTCAGCAGAATGGAAGATCGAGATTGAAGGCTGTACCGCATATCTAGGACCTGTGCCAGCTACTGTACCAGTGGTGCGATAGCGGGATATTTGTCGCTTCTGTTTGTGTGCAGACTTCAGCCGACCCTCTCCGCACGTGCAAAACTCTGCCTTTCGGCAACGCGCGCATACCAATCCCGGATATCCGCAAAGCGCGCCAGCAGATCGCGCCCTTCCTCGACCTTGAGGAAATAGGCGATGATCGGCGCCGCGTGCAGGTCGGCCAGTGTCAGTTGCTCCCCTAGCAGCCACGGGCCCTTAGCCTTCAGCGAGGTCAGAACCTTGAGCACCGTCTCAGCCTGGCTCAGCCCGCTGGCAATCAGCGCCTCATCCGGCGGCACCTTCTCCAGCCGCTCGACCGCCACGTCCCAGACCATGGCACGATAACCATAGGCGTCGAGCATGCCGGTGATCTGGGCCATCCTGGCGCGGCCACGCGCGTCGGCCGGCTGCAAGGCCGGGCCGTCGAAGGCTTCGTCGACATAGCGCGTGATCGCACCGGTCTCGAACAGACGAAAACCGTCGTGCTCGAAGGCCGGTATGCGGCCGAACGGATGATGCTCCAGATACCAGGCGGGAATGCCCTCGGCGGCGAAGATGTCGAGGGGAACGAGCTCGTAGCCGACGCCTTTCTCCTCCAGCGCCATCCGCGCGATGCGCACATAAACGCTGTAGTCGGCGCCGTAGAGAGTTGGCTTGGCCATCGATCAGCTCTCCCTGCGCTCGTCGGAGTATCGAAAAAGAAGGCTCCTTTCGGAGCCTTCTGTATGCCGAATGTGGGTTTACCCCATCGCCTTCTGCAAATTCTCGTCGATCTTGTCGAGGAAGCCGGTGGTCGAGAGCCAGGGCTGGTCGGGACCGATCAGCAGCGACAGGTCCTTGGTCATGAAACCGCTCTCGACGGTCTGTATGCAGACCTTCTCCAGCGTCTCGGCGAAGCGCTTGAGCTCGGCATTGTCGTCGAGCTTGGCGCGGTGGGCGAGGCCGCGCGTCCAGGCGAAGATCGAGGCGATCGAATTGGTCGAGGTTTCCTCGCCCTTCTGGTGCTGGCGGTAGTGGCGCGTCACGGTGCCGTGTGCGGCTTCCGCCTCCACCGTCTTGCCGTCCGGCGTCATCAGCACCGAGGTCATCAGGCCGAGCGAACCGAAGCCTTGCGCCACGGTGTCGGACTGCACATCGCCGTCATAGTTCTTGCAGGCCCAGACATAACCGCCCGACCATTTCAGGCTGGAAGCGACCATGTCGTCGATCAGGCGGTGCTCGTACCAGAGTTTCCTTGCCTTGAACTCGGCCTCGAACTCCTTCTCGTAGACCTCCTGGAAGATGTCCTTGAAGCGACCGTCATAGGCTTTGAGGATGGTGTTCTTGGTGGACAGGTAGACCGGGAAGTTGCGCAACAGGCCGTAGTTCAGCGAGGCGCGGGCAAACTCGCGGATCGACTCGTCGAGATTGTACATGGCCATGGCCACGCCGGCGCCCGGCGCATCATAGACGTCGTGCTCGATCACCTGGCCGTCCTCGCCGACGAACTTGATCGTCAGCTTGCCCTTGCCGGGGAAGCGGAAGTCGGTGGCGCGGTACTGGTCGCCGAAGGCATGACGGCCGACGACGATCGGCTTGGTCCAGCCCGGCACCAGGCGCGGCACGTTCTTCATGATGATCGGCTCGCGGAAGATGGTGCCGCCGAGGATGTTGCGGATGGTGCCGTTGGGCGACTTCCACATCTTCTTCAGCTTGAATTCCTCGACGCGTGCCTCGTCGGGGGTGATCGTCGCGCATTTCACGCCGGCGCCCCATTTCTTGATGGCATTGGCCGAATCGATCGTCACCTGATCGTTGGTGGCGTCGCGGTGCTCGATGCCGAGGTCGTAATATTCCAGCTTCAGGTCGAGATAGGGGTGGATCAGCTTGTCCTTGATGAACTGCCAGATGATGCGGGTCATCTCGTCGCCGTCGAGCTCGACGACCGGGTTCGCCACCTTGATCTTCGCCATGGAAAGAATGCCTCGTTGCTGGGGGATCTGAACGGCCTTGCCCGCATGGCTTCGGCCGGGGATGCGGAGCGTATATCAAAGGCTTTTTCAGCGCGCAAACCGCGATCCGCGCCGGGGCAGACGGGTGCCGCTGTTGTGAATGCTTCATTTTCCGGTCCGGATGTGGCAGGGGACGCCGAAACGCCGCAAACCCCGGTTACCCAAAGCCATGCCAGCCTTCGAAGACACAACCAAGATCGCTTCCGCCGGACCGGCGATCATCCTGGTCGAGCCGCAGCTCGGCGAGAATATCGGCATGGTCGCGCGGGCCATGGCGAATTTCGGCTTGTCCGAGCTCAGGCTGGTCAACCCGCGCGACGGCTGGCCGAGCGAGAAGGCGCGCGCGGCCGCCAGCCGCGCCGACCACGTCATCGACGCTACCCGGGTCTTCGACGATCTGCCCTCGGCGGTCGCCGACCTGAACTTCGTCTTCGCCACGACAGCGCGCGAGCGCGACGGCTTCAAGCCGGTGCGCGGTCCGGTGGAAGCGGGCAGGGCGCTCAGGGCGCGCAGCGAGGCGGGGCTGCGCACCGGTATCCTGTTCGGCCGCGAGCGCTTCGGCCTCTATAATGACGAGGTCGGGCTCGCCGACGAGATCGTCACCTTTCCGGTCGATCCCGGCTTTTCCTCCCTCAACATCGCCCAGGCGGTGCTTTTGATGTCCTATGAATGGATGAAGTCCGGCCTCGCCGACGAGACCCAGACCAGCTTCTCCGGGCCGGAGCTGGCGCCCGCGCCCAAGGAGCAGCTGCACAGCCTGTTCGCCTACCTGGAAAACGCGCTGGAAGCGCGCGGCTATTTTCGCCCCGAAGAAAAGAAGCCGAAGATGGTCGACAATCTGCGCGCGGTGCTGACGCGCGCGGGCTTCGCCGAACCCGAGATCAAGGTTCTGCGCGGCATCATCTCCTCGCTCGACCGGTTCTCGCCGGCCATGCCGCGGGGCGATGGCTCGCCCGGGGACGATCCGAGACGGTTGCCGGCCGGCGCGCGCAGTCGCGCCAAAGACGAAGAAAGTTAAGATCGGTAAGCTGCGAGCATTTGAAGTAACCGAATTTTATTCGGTTGCGCCTCATCCTTGCTGCAATAGTGGGGGTGGCACATGTTTACGTCCAATATTGGTCGACTGCGCTTTTTCCTTTACTCTCTCGGTCTCGCCGTAGCCGAAACCGTGGTGATCGTCATCTGCATTGTCAGCACGATCGGCTTCGAAGGGCTGATCAATTCAGGACCCGGCCCGGCGCGCCAGGGCATGGCAGGCGCGGTGCTCATCGCCTCCCTCATCTTCGTCGCGCTTCGCGGCAACATCGCCTCGTGCCGCTCCCGCGACGCCAACGGACGCCGCTGGATCCTGTGGGCCTACATCGCCCTTTCGGCCGTCTATGCCCTTCTGCAGGCAGGCGTGCTGCTGGTCGTCAAATTCGACGATCCCGAGAGCATTCCCGGCGGGCTGAACCTGCTTGGGCTTTCGGTATTCGGCCTCTGGTGCACGATTTGGTGGGCGAAGCCCGTCGCGGGCAGCAATATCGATGAATTGACCGATGTCTTCGACTTCGATGGCCCGCTACCGACACCGGCGCGCGCCGGCCGCAGCGTGACGACCAGCGTGCCGGCCGCCCCACGTGCCGCCGCTTCCGCCGCGCGCGTCCCGCCGGCGCCGCAGCCTTTCGGCAGGCCGCGTCCAGCCGGCTTTGGCAAGCGTGGGATTTGAACAGTCTCGGCGACTGTGCAAAAGCTGCTCGCATTCGCCTCTTCAAGACCACGATCATTCGCGATAGAAGCGCCGACGGTTCAATCACGGATCGGATGCTTCTCACGGCCGGATGACAATGAGCGATCGATCAAGCCAGCGCCCGATCCTGATGTTCGATTCAGGCGTCGGCGGGCTGACCGTGCTGCGCGAGGCGCGCGTGCTGATGCCCGACCGCCGCTTCGTCTATGTCGCCGACGACGCGGCTTTTCCTTACGGCGCCTGGGATGAACCGGCGCTCAAGGAACACATCCTTGCACTGTTCGGCAAACTGCTCGACCGGCTTCAGCCGGCGATTTCGGTCATTGCCTGCAACACCGCCTCGACCCTGGTGATCGATGCGCTGCGCGACAAATTCCCCGGCCATCCCTTTGTCGGCACCGTTCCGGCGATTAAGCCGGCCGCCGAACGCACCCGCTCCGGCCTGGTGTCGGTGCTGGCGACGCCCGGCACGGTGAAGCGCCAATACACGCGCGACCTGATCAGCAAATGGGCGCAGAGATGCCATGTGCGCCTAGTCGGCAGCGACCGGCTGGCGGGGCTGGCCGAGATCTATATGCGCCAGGGTTTCGTCGACGAAGAAGCCGTGCGCGCCGAAATTGCGCCCTGCTTCATCGAGCGCGACGGCAACCGCACCGACATCGTCGTGCTTGCCTGCACGCATTACCCGTTTCTCGCCAACCGCATGCGCAAGACCGCGCCCTGGCCGGTCGACTGGATAGATCCCGCCGAAGCGATCGCGCGGCGCGCCATGTCGCTGCTTGAACCCGTTGGGGAGACATCCGGCGAAAGCGAGCCCGATCTTGCCGTTTTCACCTCGGGCGAGGTGGATTTCGCCACGAGGCGGCTCATCCAGGGCTTTGGACTGACCGCGCCTTAGTGCTTAAGCCGGGGTGGCGGGCTCGAAGACGATGCTGCGCTGATCCGGATCGGCCGAGACCAGCTTTAGCGTTAGGCTGTCTCCCTGCCGGAGCCCTGAGGCCCTTACATTGGCAACGACAGGCATATCGGCAAGCTGCACGCGCACGCCATGGTCGACGAAGTCGGTGACGACGGCCTTGAACGTCTCGCCCTCATGTCCCTTGAGCATTACGGCCTCGGCAAGGTCGATGGCAGCATGATTGATCTGCGAGGCGCGGGCATCCGCACGCCCCATCACCTTCGGCAATCTGGCGAAGGCGTCGGTGACGGCCTGCGGCATGGGCTGGCCGTTGGCGATCGCCAGCGCGCAGCGCACGACGTAGCGGTCGGCCAGCCGCCTGAGCGGCGCAGTGGCATGCGCGTAGGTCGCGGCCATCGCCTCATGCCAGGGGACGACGCCCTCCTGATAGGGTTGGTAGGACGCGCCATTGCCCGCGCGGCGGATTTCCAGCATTAGCGCCGCCTGTTTCGGGTCGGCCGGATCGAGTGTGCGTTGATAGTCGCGCAAGCTGGTGGAGGCTGGCCAGGACAGGCCGAGCGCCTGTGCCGCGTTGCGCAGCCTTTGCACGTTGGAGGCGTCCGGCCCCGACATCACCCGGAACAACCCGGTCTTGTGCGCCAGCATGGCGTCGGCAATCGCCATATTGGCGGCCAGCGAAAGTGCTGCATTGTCCTGCTCGGATTGCAGCAGCGGCCTGAACGAAAGCCGGAACGTGTCGTCGGCTTGTCTTTCCACCTCCTGCTCGGGTGGATCGACGCGCGAAGCGCCGCGGCGCTGTTCGTTTGCCGCCATGCGCCGCGCCAGTTCCGCGAAGCCGGCCGGAACGTCGGCGGCCTTGACGCTGTCATAGGCGAGCTTGGCGCGGCTTTGAATGATTGCCCGCTCCGCGCCGTCCAGCTTCACCGCACCGTCTCCAGCAACCCGAACCGTGAAGACGACCGCCGGACGCGGTCCATCGGGCAACAGGCTCGCCGCGGCCTCGGCAAGCAGTGGCGGGTAGAGCCCGGCCTTGCCGTCCGGCAGATAAAACGTCTCGCCCCGGCCCCAGGCTTCGCCATCAATCGTATCGCCGTCCTCGACGAACCAGGCCACGTCGGCAATGGCATAGTGCAAGAGAAGATCGCCGCCGCTGGCCTCTATCGAGAAGGCCTGGTCGAGATCGGTGGAACTCGCCGGATCGAGCGTGACGAAGGGCATTGCCGTCCGGTCGGCATGCTGCCCGGGCACACGCTTTGCCGCCGCCTCCGCCACGGCCATCACCGCAGGCGGAAATCCACCCGGCACATGGAATTCTGCGCGGATTTTCGCAAGGCCGGAGGAAAGCGCCTGTGAGGGATCGTTCAGGGATTTCATGCGACCGTCCTACACTGGCATTCCGGGCGCGGGAAGGCTTGCCAGGATACCGCCAAGGTCGGCCGCCTAATGGCCAACTCAAGCAGACCGGCGGGCCGAGCCGCTGCTGCTGGAACTGCCGGTTCAGCCCGGCGTTTCTTCTCACAGCAAAGGAGAAATCGCCATGCCCGCCAAATCGCAAGCCCAGCAAAAGGCTGCCGGCGCAGCGCTGTCCGCCAAGCGCGGCGAGACGAAGAAGAGCGAGCTCAAGGGCGCTTCGCGCGAAATGTATGAATCGATGAGCGAAAAGCAGCTCGAAGAGTTCGCCGAGACCAAGCGCAAAAGTCTGCCCAGCAAGAAGTCGTAGGTCGAATGAAAGGCCCGCGGCGTCGGCCGCGGGCCTCCGTCAACCCCTTTTGGCGCAAGATGAGCTAGCGGCGCCACCAGCAGCGTTTGGTCTTGTAGCGGATGACGTGGCGATGGCCGTGGCGCCAGACCACTCTTTTCGTCACCACGACGCGGCATATCTGCCTGTGGCCGCTCCAATGCCTGGCCATGGCAGGTTCCGGCGTCATGACCGCCATAGATCCCGCCAATACAGCGGCCCCGGTCAGGGTAAGGAAGAACTTCTTCATGGGAATTCGGACTCCTCTGCTCCAGTCCCTTCATTAATTGGCAGAGCAGTGCGGCTCCTTGAAAGCACAAGCCGCTCTGCTGCCGACGGCCTTCGCCACAACCGGCACCGCACGCCACGCGGGAAATGTATCGGGTTGCGACCCGCGCTGCCAGCCGTAAGCTTGACACCGGTTAAATCTCTGTTTAACAGGCCACCAACACCGGGTGGCGACGCCCGGTGGTTTCTTTTGACGTGTCCCGTGGGTTTTCCGTCGCTTTGCGTGGAAAACCCTGTCAGGTCTCGAAAACGGAGGCCAGAGGAGGGCGCGTTTCCTTCGCCCGGAGCCATGGGGTTCCGGGTATATTGTTTTGAAAGGGAATGCGATGAGCAAGCGCGAATCCGCGAAATACAAGATCGACCGCCGTCTCGGCGAAAATATCTGGGGTCGTCCGAAGTCCCCGGTCAACAAGCGTGAATACGGCCCCGGCCAGCACGGCCAGCGCCGCAAGGGCAAGCTTTCCGACTTCGGCCTGCAGCTGCGCGCCAAGCAGAAGCTGAAGGGTCATTATGGCGACGTTTCGGAAAAGCAGTTCCGCAAGGTTTATGAAGAGGCCAACCGCCGCAAGGGTGACACCTCCGAGAACCTGATCGGCCTGCTCGAGTCGCGTCTCGACGCTGTGGTCTACCGCGCCAAGTTCGTACCGACCATCTTCGCCGCCCGTCAGTTCGTCAACCACGGCCATGTCAACGTCAACGGCAAGCGCACGAACATCGGCTCGTATCGCTGCAAGCCGGGCGACGTTATCGAGGTGCGCGAGAAGTCGAAGCAGCTCGTCATTGTGCTGGAATCGGTCGGCCTCGCCGAGCGCGACGTGCCGGACTACATCGAAGCCGACCACAACAAGATGACCGCGACTTTCGCTCGCGTTCCCGGCCTTTCGGACGTTCCGTTCGCCGTGCAGATGGAACCGAACCTGGTCGTCGAATTCTACTCGCGCTGATCGGTATCAATCAGCCGCAGCATTCAAGGCCGCCTCTCGAGGCGGCCTTTTCTTTGGCGGTCAGGGCTATTCACTTCGGCCGCATTTATGCGACGCCATGTGATTTCACTCGGCTGCAAAATGCTCTAAAGCCGAGCGCTGACAACGCGGAGCCGGCGCCATGAATATGCTGCCAGATGTCAAAACGCTCGACCCGATCGGCGACGAGACCGACGGCGGTTTCCACCCGCTGTTTCGCGACGTGCCGTCCTCGGTCGAGTTCAACAAGCTGCGCAAGCGGCTCTTGAGGCTCACCCGCCAGGCGATCGAGGATTTCGCCATGGTGAAGCCGGGCGAACGCTGGCTGGTGGCGCTGTCGGGCGGCAAGGATTCCTACGGCCTGCTGGCGCTTTTGCTCGACCTCAAATGGCGCGGCCTGCTGCCGGTCGAACTGCTTGCCTGCAATCTCGACCAGGGCCAGCCGAATTTCCCGAAGCACATCCTGCCCGACTATCTCAACGGCAACGGCATCGCCCACCGCATCGAATACCAGGACACCTATTCGGTGGTGACCGAAAAGCTGCCGCAGGGCAGCACCTATTGCTCGCTCTGCTCGCGGCTGCGGCGCGGCCATCTCTACCGCATCGCGCGCGAGGAAGGGTGCTCGGCGCTGGTGCTTGGCCATCACCGCGAGGATATTCTCGAGACCTTCTTCATGAACCTGTTCCATGGCGGGCGTCTTGCCGCCATGCCGCCCAAGCTTCTCAATGACGAGGGCGACGTCATGGTGCTGCGGCCGCTCGCCTATAGCGCTGAGGCCGATCTCGAAAGATTCGCCATCGCGATGAAATTTCCGATCATCCCGTGCGATCTGTGCGGCAGCCAGGAAGGGCTGCAGCGCAACGCCATGAAGGCGATGCTCGACGACATCGAGAAGCGCATGCCGGGCCGCAAGGACACGATGATCCGCGCCATGGCCAATGTAAGGCCCTCGCATCTCCTGGACAGGAAGCTGTTCGACTTCGCGGGGCTCGACTCAAACCCAGGACAAGACATACCCGATGCGATTTGACGATAACGCGATCGACTGGCTGGCCGAGCTTCTCGCCGATGCCGCAAACGCCGAAATCATGCCGCGCTTCCGCCGGCTGGGCGAGGGTGACGTGCGCCAGAAGACATCCGCCGCCGACCTCGTCACCGAGGCGGACGTCAACGCCGAGAGGCTGATCACCGCCAGGCTGCGCGAGCGCTATCCCGACGCCATGGTGGTCGGCGAGGAAGCCTGCTCCGACAATCCGGCGCTGCTGTCGGGGCTTGGCGATGCCGCGCTTGCCTTCGTCATCGATCCGGTCGACGGCACCTTCAACTTCGCGTCCGGCGTGCCGCTGTTCGGCGTCATGGCCGGCGTGGTCGTCAACGGCGAGACCGTCGCCGGCATCATCCATGATCCGGTGGGCAAGGACTGGCTGATCGGGTCCAAGGGCGCCGGCAGCCATATCCGCCACGCGCATGGCGCGCTGGAGAAGGTTCGCGTCGCGGCACCGGTGCCGATGTCGCAGATGACCGGTTCCGTTTCCTGGCAGTTTCTCCAAGAGCCTGAACGCTCGCGGCTTGCCCGCAACCAGACCAAGACGCTGTCGCAATTCGCCTATCGCTGCGCGGCGCATGAATACCGGCTTCTGGCCAGCGGCCATGCCCATTTCGTGCTCTACAACAAGCTGATGCCCTGGGATCATCTGGCGGGCGCGCTGATCCATCAGGAAGCCGGCGGCCATGTCGCGCGCGTCGACGGCAGCGCCTACCTGCCCTCGCATGTCGATGGCGGCCTGCTGGTGGCACCGGACAAGCAAAGCTGGGACGAGTTGCGTCGCGAGCTCTGGGCGGAATAGGGCAATCCTGCTGCGCTAAGGCCGGCGCCGTCTGCCAGATAACAGCTAATGCAGATCGGTGACGTGCCCTGAAACGGGGGGATTTTGAGGCTGGAACATCTTGCCCCGCTCGGCAATCAGGATCATCAGCAGAGCCGCGACCGAGACACTGCAGAAGCCGGCGGCCAGAGGCGTCACCGTGCCGTTATAGGCCTGGCCGATCAGCGCGCCGATGATGGCTCCGAGGAAGGTCTGCATGAAGCCCAGGATGGACGCGGCGGTGCCGGCAAGTTCGCCGAGCGGCTCCATGGCCAAAGCGTTGAAATTCGCACCAAGTCCGCCGAACGGCAGCATCGCGCCGGCAAAAAACGCGATGAAGAGCCAGAGCGGCATCCGCATCTCCAGCGAGACGACGAGCCAGGCAAGGCTGATGCACAGGAAGACAAGCAGCGCGCCTTGCGACAGGCGGCGCATGCCGATCTGTCCGACCAGCCGCGAATTCAGATAGTTCGAGAAAGCCAGCACGCCGGCGACGCCGGCAAAGATCAGCGGGAATAATTCGCCGACATGGAAGACGTCGATATAGATCTGCTGTGCCGAGCTGATGAAGCCGAACATGGCCGCGAAGATGAAGGTGCTGGCAAAGGCGTAGCAAAGCGTGAGGCGGTTGGTGAGCACGATGCGGAAGCCGCCGGCGACGGAGCTTACCGTCAGCGGACGGCGATATTCCGGATGCAGCGTCTCGGGCAGGCGCAACAGAGCCCACGCCGACACGACCAGCGCGCCGACGGCCATGGTCACGAAAATCCAGTGCCAACTGGCAAACAGCATGACGAACTGGCCGATGCCGGGCGCGATCACCGGAATTGCCATGAACACCATGAAGATCAGCGACATCACCTCTGCCATGCGACGACCTTCGAACGTGTCGCGCACGATCGAAACGGCGATGACGCGGGTCGCCGCCGCGCCGAAGCCTTGTATCAGGCGGCAGGTGAGCAACAGGGCGAAACTCGGCGCGATGGCGGCGGCAGCCGCGGCGGCAACATAGACGACCAGGCCGAAGACCAACGGCGCACGGCGCCCGAAGCGATCCGAAATGGGTCCGAAGAAAAGCTGTCCGCCGCCGAAGCCAAGCATATAGGCGGTGATGACATATTGGCGGTGGTTCTCGCTCTCCACGCCGAGCGAGGCGCCGATCTGCTGAAGCGCCGGCAGCATGATGTCGATGGCCAGGGAATTGAGCGCCATGAGTGCCGCGCAGAGCGCGATGAATTCCCAGCGCGGAATGGGCAAGCTTGTTGCCGATTGCTGCGCTGCTGCCTGCTTGTCCACCGCGAAATCCGATTCTTCAAACGAACATGCGCCGGATTACCGGCGCATCCATTCGTCTCGTTCTCAAATCCGAGAACTACAATGCCGAGGTGGGGCGGCCCCGGAAGTTAGTGTCCGCCGGCCGATCGCCGACGCAGTCCGATCAGGCGGCGCCTTTGACGCTGACGCCCTTTTCGACCAGGAAATCCTGCAATTCACCGGCCTGGAACATCTCGCGCACGATGTCGCAACCGCCGACGAATTCGCCCTTCACATAGAGCTGCGGGATGGTCGGCCAGTTGGAATAATCCTTGATGCCCTGGCGCAGTTCGGCCGAGTCGAGCACGTTCACGCCTTTGTAGTCGGCCCCGATATAGTCGAGGATCTGCACCACCTGGCCGGAGAACCCGCATTGCGGGAAACCGGGCGTGCCCTTCATGAAGAGCACGACGTCGTTGCTCTTCACTTCATTGTCGATGTAGTCGTTGATGCCGGTCATGGACAATCCTTTCATGCCTGTGGGAGTCAGGCTCGAAGCATGTCCTTCAAATAAACCCATAGGTTGGCTGAAACAAGACGTTAGCCGTGACGCTGGCCCAATGGCGCAAGGGATAACGCGATTTTGGGCCAAGCCGCCACTTGCGGGCACGCCGGTAGCGGAAGCGAAGCAACCTTCAGTCCGGAACGCCGGTCTGCAGCGCCAGAGCATGCAGCACGCCGCCCATCTTGCCCTTCAGCGCGTCATAGACCATCTGGTGCTGCTGGACGCGGCTCTTGCCGCGGAAACTCTCGGCCACCACTTCGGCCGCGTAGTGGTCGCCGTCGCCGGCCAGATCGCGGATCGTCACCCTGGCGTCCGGAATGCCTTCCTTGATCAGTTTTTCGATGTCGTGGGCATCCATTGCCATGGCAAAATCCTGTTTCAAGCGGGCAGGCTGTGTGGTGTGACTCGGGGTGAGCCTAGAACCTTTCCAGCCCGGATTGAAGCCGTTCCGTCGCAGGAGGAAGCCTAAGAATTCTCCTGGCTCGGATGAACCACGCCGTCTTCGGTGATGTCATCGCGCGTCGAATACGCGCGGCCGAGGCTGAAGACCAGCACGTAGAGCGGGATGTTGATCAGCAGGCTGACGATCGGAAGATAGCTCGTCATCCGCCATGCGGCTGAGAAGAAAGCCTGACCGTAGCCGTCGCAGATCAAAGACGAGCCATAGTCCCAAACCGCCCCGACCACCGCGGCGACGGCAAAGAGTTTCATGCAGGTTGCGATGTGCCTTGCCCGCGCCGGCTCCGGAGAAAGCCTGTTCCACAGCACGAGGCAGGCGATTGGAACTGCGTAGACCAGAGTCTGCAAGATGAGCATCGGCAGCGTGCCGTTTGCCGCCGCCAGGAACTCGGCGCGGGTTTCCAGCCGCGGGCAGACCTCGCTCGAGGTCGTCGACAATAGGAACAGGACGAACGGGCCGAGAAACCAGAAGAAGAACAGGGACGGCCAGAAGACGACTGCAATCAGCGCCCTGGCGGTTAAATCATGTCGCATAAAAAAGGATTTATGCGACATGATTTAAGTCGCTTGTTGTAAGCATGTCTTTTTCCCGAAACCGCTGCACACTTTCGGGAGACATGCTTCTGGTCAACTGGCCTGGTCCATGAAGCGTGGGAACCAGCCCTCATGAGCGGCGGTCAATTCACTGACCGGGATCGGCCGCGCGTCACCCAGCTTCAATTCAAGTCCGCCGGTGGTGCCGATCCACGGCGCGAAGATGCCGAGCTTGCCCTGCGCATCGCGGATCCTGTCCCATTCGCCGCTTTGCGGATCGATCGAAAGCGTCAGCAGATAGCGGCCCTGGTCCTCGCCGAACCAGACCGGAATCGGGTCGGTGCCGGTGAGGCCGGGGATGGTGGCGCCGATGCCGGAGGCCATCGCCATTTCGGCGAGCGCGATCGCCAGGCCGCCGTCGGAGACATCGTGGGCCGATGTCACGACGCCGGAAGCGATCAGCGAGCGCACATGGTCGCCGACGCGCTTCTCATGCGCGAGGTCGACGGGCGGCGGCGGACCGTCGGCGCGGCCATGGATGTCACGCATATAGGCGGACTGGCCGAGATGGCTGCCCCATGTTGGCGGCGCGCCGACCAGCACGATCATCTGGCCCTCGGCGGCAAAGCCGATGCGCGCCATCTTCGACCAGTCGGCGATGAGGCCGACGCCGCCGATCGTCGGCGTCGGCAGGATGCCGCGGCCGTTCGTCTCGTTGTAGAGCGAGACATTGCCGGACACGATCGGGAAGCCGAGAGCGCGGCAGGCATCACCGATCCCTTTGATGGCGCCCACCAACTGGCCCATGATCTCGGGCCGCTCCGGATTGCCGAAATTGAGGTTGTCGGTGGCGGCAAGCGGCAAGGCGCCGGTCGCCGTCAGGTTGCGCCAGCATTCGGCCACGGCCTGCTTGCCGCCTTCGTAAGGGTCGGCCTCGCAGTAGCGCGGAGTGACGTCGGAGGAGAAGGCCAGCGCCTTGGTCGGGTGACCTTCGACGCGCACGACGCCGGCATCGCCGCCGGGCAGCTGTAGCGAATTGCCCTGGATCAGCGTGTCATACTGCTCCCACACCCAGCGGCGCGAGGAGAGATCCGGTCCCCCCAGCATCTTGAGCAACGCGTCGGCGACATCGGCCTTCGGCGCGTCGTTCGCGGCAAGCGGCGTTGGTTTCTTCGCCTCGACCCAGGGGCGGTCATATTCCGGCGCCTCGTCGCCCAGTTCCTTGATCGGCAGGTTGGCGACCTCGTCGCCCTGATGGATGACGCGGAAGCGCAGGTCATCGGTGGTCTTGCCGACAATGGCGAAGTCGAGACCCCATTTGCGGAAGATCGCCTCGGCTTCCTCTTCCTTCTCGGGGCGCAGCACCATCAGCATGCGCTCCTGGCTTTCCGACAGCATCATCTCATAGGCGCTCATGCGCTCCTCGCGCACCGGCACCTTGTCGAGGTCGAGCTCGATGCCGAGATCGCCCTTGGCGCCCATCTCGACGGCCGAGCAGGTGAGGCCGGCCGCACCCATGTCCTGGATGGCGATGACGGCGCCCGACGCCATCAGCTCGAGACAGGCCTCCAGCAGGCATTTTTCGGTGAAGGGATCGCCGACCTGCACGGTCGGGCGCTTCTCCTCGATCTTATCGTCGAATTCGGCCGAGGCCATGGTGGCGCCGCCGACACCGTCGCGCCCGGTCTTGGCGCCGAGATAGACGACCGGCAGGCCGACGCCCTTGGCCTGGGACAGGAAGATGGCGTTGGTCTTGGCAAGACCCGCCGCGAAGGCGTTGACCAGAATGTTGCCGTTGTAGCGGGCATCGAAATTGACCTCGCCGCCGACGGTCGGCACGCCGAAGGAATTGCCGTAGCCGCCGACGCCCGAAACCACGCCCGCGACAAGGTGCCGGGTCTTGGGGTGATCCGGCGCGCCGAAGCGCAGCGCGTTCATTGCCGCCACCGGCCGCGCGCCCATGGTGAAGACGTCGCGCAGGATGCCGCCGACGCCGGTCGCGGCACCCTGATAAGGTTCGATGTAGGAGGGGTGGTTATGGCTCTCCATCTTGAAGACGACGCAGTCGCCGTCGCCGATGTCGACCACGCCGGCATTTTCGCCCGGACCCTGGATGACCTGCGGGCCGCTGGTCGGCAGCGTGCGCAGCCATTTCTTGGAGGACTTGTAGGAGCAGTGCTCGTTCCACATCGCCGAGAAGATGCCGAGCTCGGTGAAGCTTGGCTCGCGGCCGACCAGATCGAGAATGCGCTGGTATTCGTCCGGCTTCAGCCCATGCGCGGCGACGAGCTCGGGAGTGATCGGCACGGAATTCGAAATGGTCATGAGCGGCGATTTTTGTCCGTGGGAGAGGGGAGTTGCTTTGAGTCTCCTCTTATCGCAAGCTTTCGCGCGATACACCCCACCGGATGACGAAAAAAGCCGGAAAACTGCCCCTGCCGGCGGAGGTCAGGGCCTAGAGCTCGCCAGCTTGATCAGGAAAAACTGTCGTAGCCGGCGCGGCCTTCGTCGAGCAGGCGGCGGATGACGGCGACGCCGCCGGCGACATCCTTGCTTTGCCGCGGCTGCGACACGCCAAAGCGCACGCCGTGAAAAACCTGCTCGGAGCGGCCGGCCTTGAACTCGTCCTCGTCGTCGATGAGCACGCCTTGCGCCAGGCAGGCGTTCTTGAAAGTGCCGGACAGCCACGGGTCCGGCAAGGTCAGCCAGACGAAGGGCACGTTGTCGCGCGCCTTGAAATCAAAACCCGCCAGCACTTCGCGCACGATGGCGAGGCGCGCCTGGATTTCGCCAATGCAGCGCTTGCGGATCTCGCCCGCCTGCCCCGACATCACCAGCCGCGTGCCGACCTCGGCCAGCAGGAAAGGCAGGCCGCCGGTCATCATCTTGTGGGCGACACGGATGCGGTGGCGGTAGGCCGGCGGGCAGGAAAGCCAGCCGCCGCGCACGCCCGCCGCGACCGACTTCGACAGGCCGCCGGCGACGATCGTGCGCTCGGGCGCGTATTCGGTCAGCAGCGGCGTCGGGTCGTCGGTGAGCTCGCCGTAAAGATCGTCCTCGATCAGCGCGACATTGTATTCGCGCGCGATCTTTGCGATCGCCTGCCGCCGCTCCGCCGACAGCGTCACCAGCGTCGGGTTCTTCGCGGTCGGCATCAGGAACATCAGCTTTGGATGTTTTTGCGCGCAGACACGCTCGAAATCGTCAGGGTCGATGCCATCGTCGTCGGTCGAAACCAACGCCGTGCGGCGGCCGATCAGCCCGGCGCTGCGCGCGATCTGCGAATAGGTGAGATGCTCGAAGACCACGTAGTCGCCGGGCATGGTCAGCGCCGCGATCGCCGCCATGACCGCGGCATGCGTGCCCAGCGTCGGCACGATCGAATCGAGCGAGGGGTGGAAGGCATTGCGCGTGAGCCAGCGGCTTCCGGCTTCGTACCAGCGTTCGGGAAAATCCCGCGTGTAGCTCGAAATGTCGTGCGGATGCTCCTGCGCCGTGCGTGCCAGCATGTCGGCAATCACCGCGCCCTGGCCGACATCGGGCGCGGCGGTGCTGTCGAAGCGCAGCTTGCCGCTCGGCGCATCGATGGGGCGCGTGCCCTGGATGGCAGGTTCCAAATCCGGCTTCGGGTCTGCGGCGCGCTGGCCGAGCACATAGGTGCCGCGGCCGACCTCGCCACTCACCAGACCGCGCTCGCGCAGCAGCTGATAGGCCCTGCCGATGGTGCCGACGGTCGTGCCGATGTCATAGGCGAGGTCGCGCTGCGGCGGCAGTTTTGCACCGGCATCGATGACGCCCTTGTCGATATCTGACTCAATGCTGTCAGCAAGGCGCTGATAGAGCGGACCGGAGCCGGAGGAAAGATCGGGGAGCCAATTTGTCATGGTGACAATTTTCTATATTGCACCGTGCGACGAGTCAATTCATATCAACCTCGCGATTGATAAGGTACAATCGAGACAAGGCAGAACGGCAATGGATACAATCGACACAATTCGACACGATAGCCCAGCTTTTCGCGCGCAGGTCGAGCTCTTGGCCCGTCGCGGTTTCGCCGGTCGTATGGCGGTTGTGCTCCGTTCCATCGTAAGGCAGATCGACCGCATGCTGGAGCGCAGGCGCGGCCGCCTCGCGCTCATGGAGATGACGGACGATCAGTTGAAGGATATCGGCATCTCGCGCTGCGATGCCCATCGCGAAGGCATCAGGGCGTTCTGGGAGTGATGCCTACCAGCGGCGGCTCGATTGGACGCGGGTTGCGGGCTTTCTCCGCAGCCGGCCGATGCCGTGATCGACATGCACGGCGAGCACGCTCAATGCGATGAACAGGGCCGTGACGCCGAGCGCCGAAACGGCAACGCTGGCCGCGCCGTTCTTGGCGACGTCGAGGAATGGGTAGGGTACTTCGCCAGTGAAGGATGCGCGTATCAGCGCGTAGGCGAGATAGGCGACCGGGTAGATCATCCACCAGGCGATGTCGCTCCACTGCCGCCTGCCATCGGCGCCCGCCACCAGCCACCACAGCACGAACAGCGCCGGCGTCACATAGTGCAAGAGGACGTCGCAGAGCAGGAACAAACCCTGCGGCTGCCAGAGCCTCGCCAGAACCGTGGTGTAGACGATGAAAACCAGAGTCATGGCCACGGCTACGCCAGTCCGCGTCCGCGGTCCGGCAAAGGCCGGGAACCACGCATAGCCGGCGGGTGACAGCAGCGAGGCGTGCACCATTACAGCGGCGATGTTGGTCAGGATGGTGAAGAAGCTGAAATAGAAGACGATCGAGCCGGGCAGGCTGCGTCCGGCCGCCATTGACGCCGGGATGGTAATGGCGAATTGCAGGACAAGCGCAATCAGCCCGATAACCAGTCCCGCGGCCTGCAGGAACCGGGCCATGGCAACCTCAGGCGGCAGCCGCGCAGGACGGGTTGCCGGCCTGCCAGCGGGCGAGATCGGAACCGATGCGCGCGCCGAGCGGCTCGTTCATCAGCGGCCCGAAGGCATCGACGCGGCTGGAATTGCCCTGCGCCTGCACGACCAGCAGCGGCTTGCCGCCATAATGCTTGGCGGGTACCAGCAGGAAGCGCGGCGTGCCGCTGTAGGAATTGAGCTCGTTGGCCATCTGGTAGGATTTGAAGGCCGGATCCTTGCTGGCGATCCAGCATTTGTGCGCAGCGATCGCGACCTGTTCCATGGCGAGCAGCGAGGCGCTCTTGCCTGAGGGAACCGGCGTCGTCTTGGGGCTGGACTGGCAGGAAGCCAAGGCGAACCCGGCGGCGGCCAGGAGAGCAAGGCGAGCAATCGTCAGTCTCATGGTCAGTCCGCCCCCGAGTTCTAGAAATTTTGAAGGATCAGGCAGCGATGCCGAGCGCGCTTTGGAAAAGCGCCCGTCCGTCCTCGCCGCCGTGCGCCGCCTCGATCAGGTTTTCCGGATGCGGCATCAGGCCGAGCACGTTGCCCTTGTCGTTGACGATGCCGGCAATGTCGTTGATCGAGCCGTTGGGATTGGTGTTTTCCGCATAGCGGAACACCACCTGGCCTTCGCCTTCTATCCGGGCAAGCGTCTCGGCATCGGCGAAATAGTTGCCGTCATGATGCGCCACCGGCGAGCGGATGATCTGTCCCGGCTGGTAGCGGCGGGTGAACATGGTGTTGGCGTTGGCGATCTCGAGCTTCACCTGCCGGCAGACGAATTTCAGCGAGGCGTTGCGCATCAGGGCGCCGGGCAGCAATCCCGCCTCGACCAGAATCTGGAAGCCGTTGCAGACGCCGATGACGGTCACGCCCTTGGCCGCCTTTTCAGCAACCGCCCGCATCACCGGCATGCGTGCCGCGATCGCGCCGCAGCGCAGATAGTCGCCGAAGGAGAAGCCGCCCGGGATAGCGATCAGATCGACATCGGGGATTTCAGTGTCGGTCTGCCAGACGGTCGCCGGCGCCTGGCCGGAAATCTTGGTCAGCGCCGCGATCATGTCGCGGTCGCGGTTGAGGCCTGGCAGGAGGACGACGGCTGATTTCATTGTCAGGCGATCTCCACCGCGTAGTTCTCGATCACCGTGTTCGCCAGAAGCTTGTCGCACATGGCCTTTAGGTCGGCTTCGGCCTTGGCCTTGTCGGTTCCGGTGAGCTCGACGTCGAACACCTTGCCCTGGCGCACCTGGCCGACGCCGTCGAAGCCAAGCCCGGAGAGCGCGTGCTCGATCGCCTTGCCCTGCGGGTCAAGGACGCCGTTCTTGAGGGTCACGGTGATACGGGCTTTCATCGATGCTCCTGGGCAGATCGTCGTTTAGGAAAGGCCTGCCATTGTCCGGCAGGCCCGTCAGTATTCAGTGCTTCAGGCCCTTGGGCGCCTCGGAAGAGGCGACGAGCACGGGGCCCGTCGGGCGCGGCGGCTCGTTTTCGTTGATGATGCCGAGACGGCGGGCAACTTCCTGATAGGCTTCGACCAGACCGCCCATGTCGCGGCGGAAACGGTCCTTGTCGAGCTTGTCCTGGGTGGCGACGTCCCACAGCCGGCAGGAATCCGGCGAGATCTCGTCGGCGACGACGATGCGCATCATGTCACCCTCGAACAGGCGGCCGCATTCGATCTTAAAGTCGACCAGCTGGATGCCGACGCCCAGAAACAGGCCGGACAGGAAGTCGTTGACGCGGATGGCCAAGGCCATGATGTCGTCGATTTCCTGGGGGCTTGCCCAGCCGAAGGCGGTGATGTGCTCTTCCGACACCATCGGGTCGTCGAGCGCGTCGGCCTTGTAGTAGAATTCGATGATCGAGCGCGGCAGCACCGTGCCTTCCTCGATGCCAAGGCGCTTGGACAGCGAGCCGGCGGCAACGTTGCGCACCACCACCTCGAGCGGGATGATCTCGACTTCCTTGATCAGCTGCTCGCGCATGTTGAGCCGGCGGATGAAATGGGTCGGGATGCCCATGCGGTTCAAATGGTTGAAGATGTGCTCGGAAATGCGGTTGTTGAGCACGCCCTTGCCATCGACCACTTCATGCTTCTTCTTGTTGAAAGCGGTGGCATCGTCCTTGAAAAACTGGATCAGCGTCCCCGGCTCAGGGCCCTCATAGAGGATCTTGGCCTTGCCTTCGTAAATGCGGCGGCGATTTTTCATCTGATTTTTTCTCTGGATCTGCGGGCAGGCGGCAATCGACCGATTCCTGCCCGTCTGCCTAAATTAGTATGGCGAAGGCGGCGTTCAATGCCGGTGTTATCGCAATCGCCTTGTTTGCTCAATCGGCAAATCCCGCGAATCAACTGCTTTCGGGACTGAAATGCCGCAGCGCAGCATGCGACGAAGCATATTGACCCGCTCGCGACCTTTTGGTTTGTGCTTGCCCATCACACATATTCACCGCCAAGCGAATCGGATTGATCGGAGGGACGTCATGAGCAGCATGAAAGACCGCGAAGAGGGCTTCGAGCGCAAATTCGCCTTCGACGAGGAGCTTCGCTTCAAGGCTGCGGCGCGCCGCAACAAGGCGCTTGGCCTGTGGGCCGCCGAGAAACTGGGCAAATCCGGCGCCGATGCCGAAGCCTATGCCAAGGAAGTGGTGGTCTCCGATATCGAGGAAGCGGGCGACCACGATGTTTTCCGCAAGATCCGCACGGATTTTGACGCGGCCGGTGTCGCCCAGTCCGACCATCAGATCCGCCGCACCATGGACGAGCTGATGGCGCAGGCGATCGAGGAGATCAAGAACAGCTGAGGCTGTGTCGTCCGAAAACCGCCTCGCGCTTTTCGGCGTCATGCGCCATCTCTTTGTTTTTACGCAATTCCGGACGGAAAACCGTTGCGCATTCTCCTGAAATTGCTCTGACTGGACCAATCGACCGCTCGGCCAAGCCGGGCGGTTTTTCTTTGCCTTCACATCATTTCCGGCCAAAACTGCGGATTGTTTACAAGGAAACTTCCGATGTCGCTCAAGTCCCGCCTGGCCGCCGACGAAACGCTGTTCACCGCCTGGTCGGGCGTGCCGGACGCGCTGACGGTCGAAATCATCGCCAAGCAGGGTTTTGACGCCGTCACACTCGACATGCAGCATGGCGGACATCATGAGGACAGCGTGCTGCGCGGCCTGGTGCCGGTGCTCGCCGCCAACAAGCCGGCGCTGGTGCGCATTCCGGTCGGACGCTTCGATATGGCGAGCCGCGCGCTCGATTTCGGCGCAGAGGCGGTGATCGCGCCGATGGTGAACTCCGTGGCCGATGCAAGGCAATTCGCCGCCGCGATGAAATATCCGCCGCTGGGCGAACGCTCCTGGGGCCCGACCTATGCTTTCCCGCGCCATGGCAAGGGCGACCATGCCGAATGGCTGCGCGACACGAACCAGCGCACCATGGCTTTCGCCATGGTCGAGACGCGGGCCGCCCTCGAGGCGCTGGACGGTATTTTGGATACGCCCGGCATCGACGGCATCTTCGTCGGTCCGTCGGATTTCTCGATCGCCTGGTCGAACGGCACCACCATCAACTCGACGCTGGAAAGCATGATGGAGACGGTCGCGTCGATCGCCGAGCGGACGCGCAAGGCCGGCAAGCATGCCGCGATCTATGTCATCGAACCGGCGATTGCCGGGCGCGTCGTGTCGATGGGCTTCCGGCTGCTCGCCATGGGCTCGGACCACACGCTGATCTCGCTCGGCGCGAAAACGCTGTTGAAGAGCATGCGGGATTCGATCGGCTCCTAGACGCCGATCAGGGTTCTTTCAGTTCCGTCAGGAATTTGGCGAAAGTCATCGAACCCTCGGGCCACGGGCCGAAGCCGGCGTCGTGGTTGAGATGGCCTGCCTCGCCGGCGTCGATGAAGAGCGATCCCCAGGCGGCGGCAATGTCCTCGGCGACCTCGAAGGCGCAGAACGGATCGTTGCGGCTGGCGATCACGATGGACGGAAAGGGCAGGGGATCGCGCGAATAGGGGCCGAAGGTCATCAGATGCCTTGGCCTGATTTCCGGATTGGAGACGTCGGGCGGCGCGACGAAGAAGGCGCCGGCGACCGGCTTCTTGAATTGCGGGATGGCCTGCACCGCCGCAGTCACGCCCAGCGAGTGCGCAACGAGCACTACCGGCCGCTCGGCCTCGTTGACGGCGTTCGCCACGCTCGCCGTCCAGTCCTCGCGCACAGGCTTCGTCCATTCCGCCTGCTCGACCCGGCGCGCCGTCGACAGTTTCGACTGCCAGCGGGTCTGCCAGTGCTCGGGGCCGGAATTGGTGTAGCCCGGCACGATCAGGATATCTGCGTCTTTGACTTTCATGGCGCCGATGTAGCGAGCGGCCTTCTTGGCTGCAACCCTGTCGGAAAATTCGGAGCGATCACAATTGTGAACAACTTGTTCGATTCTTGCTCTCTTGTGTGAACGAGCGCAATCGACGATTTGGAGGGGAACAAGGAACAATGGCTGGCGGCCACGACAATCCCATGCTGGGATAAGCGCTGCCCGAACGGAGAGTTTGATGAGCGAACTGCCTTTTGCCGCGACCACCCCGGTCAGCGTGTCGCGTGTCGGGCTAAAGGCGCGCGATGCCGAAAGCCTGGCGGCCTATTACCGCGCCGTCGTCGGCCTGCAGGAATTGAGCCGCACCGACGGCGCGATCACGCTCGGCGCAGCCAATCGGCCGCTGCTGGTGCTCGAACAGGCTTCGTCGGCCAAGCCCGACGATCCGCGAAGCGCCGGCCTTTTCCACACAGCTTTCCTTTTGCCGTCGCGCGCGGACCTTGGCCGCTGGATCAGCCACGCCGCCGCCAACCACATCGGGATCGAGGGCGCCTCCGACCATCTGGTCAGCGAGGCGCTCTATCTCACTGACCCAGAGGGCAACGGCATCGAGATCTATGCCGATCGCCGCCCGCAGGACTGGAAATGGAACGGCGACCGTATTGCTATGGCGACCGAGCGGCTGAATCTGCCGGCGGTGGTGGGTAGCGTGCCGGCGGGCGATGCCGGCTGGCAGGGCGCGCCGGATAACACCATTGTCGGCCATGTGCATCTGCGCGTCGGCCGGCCGGAGGACGCCGAGGCTTGGTGGCATGACCAGTTCGGCTTCGACACCGTCGCCAAATATGGCGGTCAGGCGGTGTTCCTGTCGTCCGGCCATTACCACCACCATATCGGCGCCAATGCCTGGCAGAGCGCCGGCGCCGGCCGCCGCGATCCGTCGCGCTCGGGCCTCGCCTGGGTCGAGATGCGCTCGGACAATGTCAAGGATGAGACGAGCCGTGAGGACCCGTGGGGCACGGTGATCAGGACCGTGCCTGGGAAGGCTTGAGCGACGGCTGCGTCAAGCTGGAGTACCCCTCATCCGTCTCGGCGCTAGCGCGCCGATCCACCTTCTCCCACAAGGGGAGAAGGGAAGACCGCGCCGGCGCCACTGCCAATCGCGGCATCGGTGATTAGCTGAGGCGCGGGCGCCAAATTCCCCCTTCTCCCCTTGTGTGAGAAGGTGGCTTGTCGCGAAGCGACAAGACGGATGAGGGGTGTTCCAGCCGGGCGCCAGCGCGCCTTTGTTCGGCCTCAAGCTTCCCCGAACACCCGCCTGAAGATCGTGTCAACATGCTTGGTGTGATAGCCGAGGTCGAATTTCTCGCGGATTTCGGCTTCGGGCAGCGCCGCCGTGACGTCCTTGTCGGCAAGCAGTTCCTCCAGGAAATCGGCGCCGTGTTCCCAGACTTTCATAGCGTTGCGCTGCACCAGCCGATAGGCGTCCTCGCGTGACAAGCCGGCCTGAGTGAGCGCCAGAAGCACGCGCTGCGAATGCACCAGGCCGCGGAACTTGTTGAGGTTCTTTTCCATGTTCTCGGGGTAGACGAGCAGCTTGTCGACGACGCCGGTCAGGCGCGACAGCGCGAAATCCAGCGTCACAGTCGCATCCGGCCCGATCATGCGCTCGACCGAGGAATGCGAAATGTCGCGCTCGTGCCAGAGCGCCACGTCTTCCATCGCGGGCATGGCGTAGGCGCGCACCATGCGGGCAAGGCCGGTGAGATTTTCGGTCAGCACCGGGTTGCGCTTGTGCGGCATAGCCGACGAGCCCTTCTGGCCCGGCGAGAAATACTCTTCCGCTTCCAGCACCTCGGTGCGCTGCAGATGGCGGATCTCTATGGCGAGGCGTTCGACCGACGAGGCGATGACGCCAAGCGTGGCAAAGAACATGGCATGGCGGTCGCGCGGGATGACCTGCGTGGACACCGGCTCCGGCTTCAGGCCAAGCTTTGCCGCCACATGCTCTTCGACATAAGGCTCGATGTTGGCGAAGGTGCCGACGGCGCCGGAAATGGCGCAGGTGGCGATGTCTTCGCGCGCGTGCACCAGCCGTTCGCGGCAGCGCGAGAACTCGGCAAAGGCCTGCGCCAGCTTGACGCCGAATGTGGTCGGCTCGGCATGGATGCCATGGCTGCGGCCGATGGTGACGGTGTCCTTGTGCTCGAAGGCGCGGCGCTTCAGCGCCGCAAGCAAGGCGTCGATATCGGCAAGCAGGATGTCGCTGGCCCGGGTCAACTGCACGGCAAGGCAAGTGTCGAGCACGTCCGACGAGGTCATGCCCTGGTGGATGAAGCGGGCATCCGGTCCGACGAATTCGGCGAGATGGGTCAGGAAAGCGATGACGTCATGCTTGGTGACGCGTTCGATCTCGTCGATCTTGGCGACGTCGAATTTGGCGGCGCCGCCCTTTTCCCAGATCGTCTTCGCCGCTTCCTTCGGAATGACGCCGAGCTCGGCCAGCGCGTCGCAGGCATGCGCCTCGATCTCGAACCAGATGCGGAAGCGGGTTTCGGGCGACCAGATGGCGACCATTTCCGGCCGGGAATAGCGAGGGATCATCCGTTTTCTAAGTCCTGCCTGGGAGAAAGCGTCGGCCGCGTCCTAACAGAGCCAGGCCCAATGCTCAACGCCGCTGCCGCGCAAACCAGATGCTGACCCCGACAAGTGTTGCAAACCGAGAGCGTCGTCGGTTTGTCATCTGTCTCATCAGCGTCATGCTAATCACGCCACGATGGACGAGACGCGCCGTGCGATGCATCCAATCCGGCGTTCATTGGTTATTGTCGGCCGTCTCGCATCCGAAAGGGCAAATCGCCATCCAGCGGAGAACCAGCATGAGCACCGACATCAGCAAGATACGCGGACACATGGAAGTGATCGGCGCCGACGGCGTCCATATCGGCACAGTCGACAAAGTCGAGGGTGACCGGATCAAGCTGACCAAGGCCGACAGCGGCATGGGCTCGCACAAGAACCATCATCACTACATTTCGCTTGCCCTGGTCGCGGAAATCGACGGCCAGAAGGTGTGGCTCTCCGCGAATTCGGATGTCGCGGTTACCTTCGAGGAAGAAAAATCCGATCCGACTTGATTAGCCGTCAACGCGACGACCAAACAGGAAACAGGTCGCCCTCGGCCGGTGTCGCGGCATGGACGCCGCGGCTGATCGCGCGCGCCATGGTGGCGCCTGCCGCGGCGAACAGGTCGATCGCGGCATCGGCGCCGAGTTCGATGCCGCTCCTGCCGGTCGCCAGGGCAAACACGAGATCGCCGTCCGCCGGCGTGTGCGTCGGCCAGATGGCGCGTGCGAAGCCGTCATGCGCCGAAATCGCCAGCCGCTTGGCCGCGGCCTTGGTCAGGACAGCATCCGTGGCGATGACGGCGATGGTGGTGCTGCCGCCTTCGACCTCGCCGCCCATTTGCCTGTCGCGGTATTTCAGCAGGATCTTCCTGGCATCTTCAGGCAGCGGGGCCGGGTAGCCGAGGCCGCCGAACTCGTCGCCGATCTCGAAGGGCGCCGCCCAGAAATGGGGGCTGCGGCCGACCGTCACCGAGCCGGTCGGATTGACGGCGGCGAGCGCACCGATGGTGACGCCGCTGTCGAGCACGGTCGAGGCGGAGCCCAGCCCGCCTTTCAGGCCGGAGGTCAGGGCGCCGGTGCCGGCGCCCGCCGTGCCGATGGCGAAGTCGACGGTTGCCGCCTGCACGGCCTCATAGCCGAGCTCGCGATAGGGTGGATAGCGGCCCCAATCCTTGTCGCCGCCATTGCGCAGGTCGAACAGGATCGCGGCCGGCACGATCGGCACGCGGAAGCCGCCGACCTCGACGCCGATGTCCTTTTCGCGCAGCGCCGCCTGCACGCCCGAGGCTGCGTCGAGGCCGAAGGCGGAGCCGCCGGACAGAACGACGGCATGGATCGTCGCGATCGAGTTCTGCGGCTCGAGCAGGTCGGTCTCGCGCGTGCCCGGCGCGCCGCCCAGTACCTGGACGCCGGCAACCGCGGGCTCGTCGCACAGCACCACCGTCACGCCGGATTTGAGACTGGCGTCGGCGGTATTGCCGACGCGAAGGCCGGCGACGTCGGTGATCAGATTGCGCGGACCAGTGCGGAACATCACTTGTCCTCCAGCGGCTCAAAATGCGTGCCGTCGAAGCGGAAGAGGCGGAACGGGTTCTGGCTGAGATCGCCCTTGTCGTCGAAGCGGACGGTGCCGATCGCGGTCGCAAAATCACGGCCGGTCAGGGCTTCGCCGAGCGGCTGCCCAGCGCTTTCCGCACCGGCCAGCGCGGCCTTGGCGACCTCGACCGCGGCATAGGCCGGAAGCGTGTAGCCGTCCGGCACGATGTTCTTCGCTGCGAATGCCTGCACCACCTTGGGATCGGCGATCTCCGACCATTCCGGCGGGGCGATCATCAGCGTGCCGACGGCATAGGGCACATCGCCCGGCGGCGTGCGCAGGTTTTCGCCGCCGGCAAAGGTGATGCCGGCATCGAGACGGGCGGCGTCGCGGCCCATGATGGCGATGTCGTCGCCGTCGCCGCCGGCGAACACCTTGGTCGCGCCGGCCTTCTTCAACCGGCCGATCAGCCCGATCTGGTTGTCGAGCTGCGGCCGGAACGTGTCGGTGAAGACCGGCTTCAAGGCAGCCTGCTCGGCTGCGGCGCGAAAGGTCTCGGCCATCTCGCGGCCATAGATGGTGCCGTCATCGACGATGGCGAACAGGTCGTCGCGCCAGAGCTGGATTAGCTTGGCGGCGACCGCATTGCGCTCATCGTCGCCGCGCGGGCCGAGCCGGTAGACCGGCCAGCCGGTCTTGGCGCGCCGGTCGGTCAGGCTTTCGGTACGCACGCCGACGGTGATGACCGGGATGTTGGCATCCTTGAGGATCGGCAGCGCCGCCTCGATCGCGTCGGTGCAGAGAAAGCCCACCACGACATTGACCTTGGCGTCGACGAATTCCTTCGCCGCCGCGGCGCCGCCATCGGCGGTGCAGGCATCGTCCACGGCCTTGATCGCGATGCCGTTCGCTTCGGCCGCCAGGCCGGCGCCGGCCGCGATCTGCTTGCCGAGGATCGCCGATGGGCCGGAAAGCGGCGCGGCAACGCCGACCAGCGTCTCGGCGTCGGCGCTCGCGGCCAGCGACAACCAGAGCAGCGCGGCTGATGTCGTCGTGAGAAGACGCATTCGGGCTAAGAGATCCTCCATGCCGGGAATACAGTCCCGACACTATTCCAGGAAATGCCTAAAGGCTGGCTAAGCGCCGCGCAACACGCGAATTTGCGGATTGCGGTCAAGCACTTCGCCCATGCTATGCAACTTGTGGCGTGCAATATGCCGCCATATATAACGGACTGGTTTCGACAGGTGGACATCGGGTGCTGAAGATCAATGACATCGGGCCGCAGCATTATCGCGATGCGATGGCCCATTTTGCCGGCCATGTGCATGTGGTGACGACCGACGGGCCTGGCGGCAAAAGGGGCGCGACGGTGATCGCCGCCTGTTCGGTTTCGGACACCCCGCCGACGGTGCTGGTCTGCCTCAACCGCGAGAACGCCAAGAACGAGGCTTTCGTCAAGAACGGCAAGTTCGCGCTCAACACACTCGCATCGGACCAGGAAGCCGTATCGGTCGCCTTTTCAGGCGTCACCGGCCTGCCGGTGGAGGAGCGCTTCGCGCTTGCCGAATGGGATGTGATCTCGACCGGCGCCCCGACGCTGAAAGGCGCGCTGGCCGTGTTCGACTGCGAGATCATCGATAGCAAGGACCTTGCCACCCACCGTGTGCTTTTTGGCAAGGTGACAGGCCTGCGCATCGGCGATAATTTGCGACCGCTGATCTACCACAACCGCGGCTATCATTTTCTTTGAACGTGCAAGCGGGATCCACGGAGACAAGATGACCGCGCCGCGCCCCGCGCCAAAGACGATCGACGAAACGCTCGATCTTTTGACAGGCGCGGATTATGTCGCGGACCGTTCGCTGGCGACGGTGCTGTTTCTTTCACTGCGCATGAAGCGGCCCTTGTTCCTCGAAGGCGAGGCGGGCGTCGGCAAGACCGAGATCGCCAAAGTGCTGGCCGACACGCTCGGCCGCCGGCTCATCCGGCTGCAGTGCTATGAAGGGCTCGACGTCTCCTCGGCCGTCTATGAATGGAACTATGCCGCGCAGATGATCGAGATCCGCATGGAGGAAGCGGCGGGCACGGTCGTGCGCTCCGACATGGAGCGTAACGTCTTTTCCGAGAAATACCTGATCCGCCGTCCGGTGCTCGACGCGCTGACCGGCAAGGCTGGCGCGGCGCCGGTGTTCCTGATCGACGAGCTCGATCGCACCGACGAAGCTTTCGAGGCGTTCCTGCTCGAGATCCTGTCGGACTTCCAGGTCACGGTTCCTGAACTTGGCACGATCAAGGCGGAAGAGCCGCCGATCGTCATCATCACCACCAACCGGACGCGCGAAATCCACGACGCGCTGAAGCGTCGCTGCCTCTACCACTGGGTCGACTATCCGAACGCCGAGCGCGAGCTGGAGATCGTGCGGCGCAAGGTGCCGCAGGCGAACCGCCGGCTGTCGGCGGAGGTCGTGTCCTTCATCCAGAAGCTGCGCCAGGTCGAGCTGTTCAAGGCGCCCGGCGTCGCCGAAACCATCGACTGGGCTGGCGCGCTGACCGAGCTCGACAAGGTGGCGCTCGATCCGGAGACCGTGTCGGACACAATCGGCGTGCTTCTAAAATACCAGGACGATATCGCCCGTATCGGCGAGGGCGAGGGCCGGCGCATCCTCAATGAGGTGAAGGCCGAGCTGTCGGCGGCGGAGTAGGCGCGATGCCTGTGCCGCGTCCGGAACCCAAGGAGGCGCTCGCCGATGGGCGCATCGCCGACAACATCGTCTATTTCGCGCGGGCGCTGCGCAAGGCCGGCATGCGCGTCGGCCCGGCCTCGGTGAAGGACGCTATCGAGGCAGTGCTTGCCGCCGGCATCGGCTCGCGCGACGATTTCTACTGGACGCTGCATGCGGTGCTCGTCTCGCGGCACGAGGATCATCCTGTCTTCGACGAGGCCTTCCGCCTGTTCTGGAAATCGCGCGAACTGATCGAGAAACTGCTGGCGATGTTCTCGCCGGTCGCACCGGACGATCGCGAAAAGCAGAAGCCGCGGGCGGCCGAGAACCGCGTCAGCCAGGCGATGTTCGAGGGCCATCGGAAAAACCAGCCGGTCCGGGAAGTGCCGGAAATCGAAGTCGATGCACGGATAACTTTTTCCGGCAATGAGGTGCTGCGCGGCAAGGATTTTGCCCAGATGGATGCGGCGGAGATGGCCGAAGCCAAAAAGGCGATCGCGGCCTTGCGCCTGTCCTTCGATCTGATCCGCACGCGGCGCTTCAAGGCGGATACGCAAGGGGGCCGCATCGATCCGCGCGCCATGATGCGCTCGGCCGCGCGCACCGGCGGCGAACTTATCCTGCCAAAATTCCGGTCTCCGCGCGAAGCGCATCCGCCGCTGGTCGTGCTGGCCGACATTTCCGGCTCGATGAGCCAGTATACGCGCATCTTCCTGCATTTCCTGCATGCGCTGACGGAGAAGCGCCGGCGCGTGCATGCCTTCGTCTTCGGCACGCGGCTGACCAACCTGACCCGCCAGATGCGCCATCGCGATCCCGACGAGGCTCTGGCCGAATGCTCGGCGGCGGTGAAGGACTGGTCGGGCGGCACCCGCATCGGCGACACGCTTGCCGAGTTCAACCGGCTGTGGTCGCGGCGCGTGCTGGGACAGGGCGCCGTGGTGCTTCTCATCACCGACGGGCTGGAGCGCGACGACGTCGCCGGCCTCTCGCAGGAGATGGAGCGGTTGCATAAATCCTGCCGGCGGCTGATCTGGCTCAATCCGCTGTTGCGCTTCGACGGTTTTGAGGCCCGTGCCCGTGGCGTGAAAGCGATGCTGCCCTATGTCGACGAGTTCCGGGCAGTGCACAATCTCGACGCGCTGGCCGATCTTTGCGCCTCGCTCGACCAGCGGCCGGCGGCTTCGGTCGATCCGCGCCGCTGGCAGCAAGCTGGCGGGAGGCAGGCCGCGTAGCCATATGTTTCCTTGGCGGGAAACCAACGTTTACCGTAGGGACGACCAAGGTTTTCCTTGAAAAACAGACTTTGCGAGAAGCGACGATGGATGAGAGCATTTATCTCGACGAGGCCCGCGATCCCCTGATCATCGCGGAAGGCTGGATGAAGGACGGCAAGGATGTCGCCATCGCGACCGTGGTCGAGACCTGGGGTTCGGCGCCTCGCCCGGTCGGCAGCCATCTGGTCATCGACGCCGAAGGGAATTTCCAGGGCTCGGTCTCCGGCGGCTGCGTCGAGGGTGCCGTGGTGACGGAGGCTATGGACGTCATCGGCTCGGGCAAGGCCAGGATGCTGGAATTCGGCGTCGCCGACGAGACCGCCTGGCAGGTGGGCCTGTCCTGCGGCGGCCGCATCAAAGTCTATGTCGAGCGGCTGGGCTGATCACAGATGGATCCCTACGTCCTGAAGACACTGAACGAAGAACGCCACGCCCGCCGCGCCGCGGTGCTTGTCACCGACCTGGGCGACGGCCGCGACCGCATCGTGCGCGAGGGCGACCATGTCGCAGGCGATCTCGGGACGGCGATCGCTGACGCGTTCCGCACCGGCAATTCGAGGTCGGTGGAGGCGGAAGGGCGGACGTTCTTTCTCAACGCCCATCTGCCGCGCCCGCGCCTCGTGGTGATCGGCGCCGTGCATATCAGCCAGGCGCTGGCGCCGATGGCCAGGATTGCCGGCTATCCGGTCGAGATCATCGATCCGCGCACTGCCTTCGCTACCCCGGAACGCTTCCCCGACGTCGCGCTGCATGCCGAATGGCCGCAGGATGTGCTGAAGCGCGCGCCGCTCGACAGCTATACCGCCCTTGCCGCCGTCACCCACGATCCGAAGATCGACGATTTCGCGCTGAAGGCGGCGCTCGACGCCCGATGCTTCTATGTCGGGGCGCTGGGCAGCCGCAAGACCCACGCCAAGCGTGTCGAACGCCTGCTGGCGCTCGGCGCCGGTGCCGACCAGATCGCGCGCATCCACGCGCCGATCGGCCTCGATATCGGTGCTGCCAGTCCGGCCGAGATCGCCGTCGCCGTCCTTGCGCAGACAATCCACGCCTTCCGCTCGCGCGGTCTCGAAGCGAAAGGCGCCGTGGCGTGAAATTCGGGCTGGTGCCGATCGACGAGGCGGAAGGGGCGGTGCTGGCGCATGCGACCACCGCCGGCGAAAAACGCTTCCGCAAAGCGCACCGATTGAGCCGCGAGGATATCGCGGTGCTCAAGGCGGCGGGCGTCGGCGAAGTCGTCGCCGCGGTTCTTGCCGCGGACGATTTGGGCGAAGATGCCGCTGCCGCCGGGATTGCCGCCGCCATGCGTCACCGCAACATCGAGGTCAAGCCGGCTGCGACCGGGCGGGTGAATTTGTATGCGGAAGCCTCAGGCGTCTTTACCGTCGACGCCGATATGATCGACGCCATCAATGCCGTCGATCCAGCCATCACCATCGCGACGCTGGCGCAGCATGCGCCGGCCGAGAAGGGCCAGATGGTGGCAACGGTCAAGATCATCCCCTTTGCCGTCGCCGCAAGCCTGGTGGACAGCGTGGTGAGAATTTGCGCCGGTCGCGAGATATTTGCGGTCAATGCCTATCGTCCTATAACAGTCGGCGTCATCCAGACGATGCTTCCCGGCGTCAAGCCGAGTGTGCTCGACAAGACGCTGCGCGTCACCGAGGCGCGGCTGGCGCGTTTCGGCGGTCGACTGACGGCTGAACGGCGCACGCCGCACGACGTGGCGCCGGTCGCCGCGGCCGCAACCGCGCTGGCGCGCGACAACGACATGGTGGTGATCTTCGGCGCGTCGGCGATGAGCGACTTCGCCGATGTCGTGCCGGCCGCGATCGAGCAGGCCGGGGGTACCGTCGTCCGCGCGGGCATGCCGGTCGATCCCGGCAATCTGCTGGTGCTCGGAACGCTCGACGGCAAGCGCATCGTCGGCGCGCCTGGATGCGCGCGCAGCCCGAAGGAGAATGGCTTCGATTGGGTGCTCGATCGCCTGGTTGCCGGGCTTGAAGTGACGGCTGGCGACATTGCCGGCATGGGCGTCGGCGGGCTTTTGATGGAAATCCCGACCAGGCCGCAGCCACGCGAGCCGGCGCCGCAGCCGGCAAGGTCGGCGCTGAAAGTCGATATCGTGCTTCTGGCCGCCGGCCGCTCAAGCCGCATGGGCGGCCCGAACAAGCTTTTGGCGCTGTTCGACGGCGAGCCGCTTGTTCGCCGCACCGCCTCCCGCGCGCTGGGCTCGAAGGCCGCGGCCACCATCGTCGTCACTGGTCATCAGCGCGAGCGCGTGCGTTCGGCGCTTTCCGGTCTCGGTGTGACGGTCGTCGACAATCCGGATTTCGCCGATGGCCTTGCGTCGTCGTTGAAGGCGGGTATCGCGAAGCTCGCGCCCGATGCGGCCGGCGCCATGATCGTGCTCGGCGACATGCCGGGCGTTTCGTCGAAGGATCTCGACAGCCTGATCGATGCGTTCCGCAGCTCCGGCGGCCGCTCCGTGGTGCGCGCCTCGCACCAGGGCAAGCGCGGCAATCCGGTGCTTTTGCCGCGCTCGCTTTTCGCGGCCGTCGCGCAGCTCGAGGGCGATACCGGCGCGCGCCATCTGGTCGAAGCCGAGGGTCTCGACGTCATCGATGTCGAGATCGGGCAGGGCGCCTCGATCGATGTCGACACGCGCGAGGCGCTGGAAAGGGCGGGCGGCGTTCTGCAGGATTGACAAAGCGGAGCCGAATTTCGCATGCCTCTCGGCATGGCTTTGCGTTTCCGACTTTTCTTCGCCCTGATCGCCGCGACAGCGCTTTCCCTCTCGACGGCCGAGGGGCAAACGCTTTCGCTAAAATCGTTCAAGGACGATCTCTTCGCCTATCCGGCGACACTGTCGACCGGCGACAACGGCGCTTACACCGTCCTCGACTATCGCGAGATGCGCGACATAAACCAACGCGACGAGGTGCCGGAAAGGCGCGTGCATGCGCAATACACCGATCCCGGTGTGCGCAAGGTGCAGCAGGACCTGATGCTGAAGACCGATGCCGGCGATATCAGGCATGTCGCAGTCGGCAGGACGGAAAGCGCGTCCATCATCGTGCTCTACCTGCACGGGCAAGGCGGCAGCCGCAAGCAAGGCGTCGACGACTTCACCTTCGGCGGCAATTTCAACCGCATCAAGAACCTGATGGCCGCCAACAACGGTCTCTATCTTTCGCCCGATTTTCCCGATTTCGGCGACAAGGGCGCAGCGCAGGTCGCGGCGCTCATCGACCACTATGCCGAGACATCGCCGGGCGCGAAGATCTTCGTCGCCTGCGGCTCGATGGGCGGGTTGATCTGCTGGAAACTCGCCGCGCGCAAGGACACGGGCGGCCGCATCAACGGCCTGCTGCTGCTCGGTTCGCTGTGGGACGACAGCTTTCTCACCAGCCCCGCCTTCAAGCGCCGCGTGCCGGTGTTCTTCGGCCAGGGAAGCCACGACGTGGTCTTCCCGGTGGAGAAGCAGGAAGCCTTCTTCCGTTCGATCCTCGCCAGGAAGGCTTATCCGACCCGCTTCGTGCGCTTCGAGACCGGCACGCACGGCACACCGATCCGCATGGTCGACTGGCGCGGCACGCTAAACTGGATGCTGACGAGGGCTCCCTGATTTCCTCTGCCGAGGCTCAAGGCGCCGTGTTGTAGTCGATGACCGTCTGCGGATTTTGCTCGCCGTCGTAGGATGCATCGACGTCATACTGGACAAGCGAGAAATCGCCGTTGCGGAAAAGGTAGGTTCCCGATGACGATGCATCCCCCACACCACGCCATTTGTTGGATGTGGTGATGGTTTTCGTGTTGTCGTCATAGTCCGAGTTGGTCGCCCAGCCGCTGGTCTTGAAACCAATGATGTGGATCGATTCGACCTTGCCTTCGCTGTTGTTGTTCTCGTAGCGGATGTCGAGGTCCGGCTCGGTGAACTGCAACTGTGAGACGCCGTTGACGTCGTCGGCGATGTAGTAGACCGCCGTCTCGTTGTAGGCGGCCATCGAGCAGAAGAAGCGGAACAGCCGCGTCTCGCGTTCCGGGTCGCTGGGCTGGGAGTCCTTGTCCTTATAGTGGATGGAATGAGCCTCGGGCTCGCCGATCGGCTTGCCGTCTGGATCCTGCTTGTCGCATTGACCGGCATAGGTGGCGAGGAAGGCCTTCTTGGCCTGTTCCAGGGCCTCGTCCTTCTTCGGCGGCGGCGGACCCTCGCCGCAGCTTGCCGGCACGGCGCTGTCGAAATCCTCGGTCGACGGCTTCAACGCGCCCTTGTCGATGAAGATCGGCTGAAAGGGCGGCTCCTGGATCTGCGCATTGACCTGGCGGACCGTGTAGCAGCCGGCGAAAACCTTGGCGTCGCCTTTCTTGTCGGTCGCCTGGATGGCAACCGGGACGCTGTAGTAGATGCTGCCGGCAGCACCGTCCTCCGAGACAGCGCCAGTCTTGACTTCGACGCTGTCGGTGCCGTCGTAACCCTTGACGAAGGCGTTGAAATCCTTTGCCGGCTTCGTATCGCCGAAATAGCCCCAGGCACGGGCGAATTCGTGACGGTTGATGGCGCTGTAAAGCGAGCGGACGACCGCATCGGCGCTTGATCGATCATCGACATAGGGCGCATCCGCCGCGAGCGCGGAATGCGTGACGCCGGCCAATGAGAAAAAGACAGTCGCTGCGAAAGTAGCTCTTTTCATCGAATCCTCCGCGGTAACGAAAATACTACCACGGCGATTGCGGCGGCGCGGTGACGCCGTGGCCATAGCCGCTTGAAGAATCGTGGCGGGAGGCGCTAGTTCACGGCCCGCGGCGCTGGGCCGCGTGGGGAGATTGCCCGTGACCATTTCCATGTACGACATATCGGTGGGCGTTTTTTCCGCCAGGCTGAAGGCGCTGGCCAGCGTATTGACGGCGGCGGAGCAGAATGCCGGCGAACGCAAGATCGATCCGCAGGTGTTCCTCACGGCGCGGCTGGCGCCCGACATGTTCGCGCTGGCCAGGCAGGTCCAGATCGCCACCGACCATGCCAAGGGCGCGCCGTCGCGGCTCGCCGGGCGCGAGGTGCCGAAATATGAGGACAATGAAGCGAGCTTTGCCGAGTTGCAGGCCCGGATCGCCAAGACGCTCGATCATCTGGCGACGTTTGCGGCGGGCGATCTGGATGGATCTGAGGACAGGACGGTCGAAGTGCGGCTCGGCGGCCGCGAAACCACGCTGCCCGGCCTGCAATATCTGCTGCACCTGGCGATGCCGAATTTCTATTTCCACGTCACCACGGCCTACGACATCCTGCGCCACAATGGCGTGCCGCTCAGCAAGCAGACTTTCCTCGGAAATCGTTGATTTTGAATGGCTTGGAGGTTTCCCGGGATTCCGGGAAACCTCTTTGGCTCAGCTCAGCGGATCGACATTTCGCGCGCGATGCGCGGAAAATCCGCCGGCTTGACGCCGATATCGGCGCGGTCGGCATTGCTCATCGCGTTTAGAAGCGCAAGCGCCGAGCGGTAACGCTGGTGTTCCTGCGGCCTCGGCCGAGCGAACATTTCAGTGAAGAACCCCATGACTCAGTTGCCCCCAGTTGGTCCTCCCGACGCCAGCATATAGGCGATTTGTTAAAATTGTGCAGTGCAGCATTTGCATGGCTGCCATGCCGCGACAATTTTTCCCGCCACAATCGTTTTTCCGTGAAACTTTTCGGCAGGCTCGACCGTAGGCACCCGTGCCGGCACATGGCTGGCTTTTTCCTCGCCACTCCTGGCGACCTTGCCGGACTGCACGAAAGAGCAGTCCGGCTTTTTATTTCCGATGCCGTCTTGCCGGACGGAAAAGCCGCCAATTGTTAACATCGCCAGAATTCATTCTTAACGAGAGCACCCTATCTTTGGCGGCATCACTGCATGCCGTTAAGACAGGGAGGTTGAGATCGGCACCGGGAACAAGCTCGATTTCGCTTCGTTGCTCGACGACCTGATCGTCGCCTCCGAGAAAGGCGAGGACGAGGGCGCCCGGCCGTCTATCCCGTTCGATTATCTGTCTGTGGCCGATGAATTGCATTCCGGCCGCATCAAGGTCGCCGGCGAGAGCGTCGCCGCCGAATATCGCGAGCAAGGCGCCGACCTTGCTGCCGAGTTCGCTGCACTTCTCGACCAGGCGAAACTGGCGCTTGCCGGCGAAGAGCACTGGCCGGAGGAGAAGCTGCCGCCGATCGATCCCGAAGCGATCGCCGGCGAGCTCGGCCTCGACCGTCCCGCCAAGAACGCCGATTTCGGTCGCATCCGCCGCAACTTCGCCTTCGCCAACCATCCGGACCGGGTCGCGCCGCATCTGCGCCAGCGCGCCATGATCCGCATGCAGGTTGCCAACATGCTGATCGACGAGGCGAAGCGGCGGGCTTTGGCCGGGGCCAGGCGGTAGTTCCCTCCATCAGAGACTTCAACTGTTCGCTTCGGCGACCCGTCGCAAGCCATCGAAATTGGCTGGAGCTCTCCAATATTCGTCATCCTTGGGCGTAGCGACGCGAAGCGGAGCGCAGACCCAAGGATCCATTCCGTGACCTTCAACGTAGAGTGCAACGGTGCAGAATTCTGTAATCGCTGCAACGCCTTAAGGTAACGGAATGGATTCTAGGGTCTGCGCGCGTCGCTTCGCTCCTTGCTCCGCCCTAGAATGACGAACTGACTGACGCTTCGGCCAATCTCGAAACTGGGCGACTTTGCAAAACGCAAGCGTTTTGCTTTATACTTGGACTTCCTCCCCGCGCTGTCCGCGCAACCTCCCGCCGGAGACATTTCATGCACAAACGCCGCCTCGGTCGGACCGATCTCCTTGTTTCGCAAATCTGTCTCGGTTCGATGACGTGGGGTCAGCAGAACACCGAGGCCGAAGGCCACGCGCAGATGGATCTGGCGTTCTCGCGCGGGGTGAATTTCATCGACACGGCCGAGCTTTACCCGATCCCGCCCAAGGCGGAGACGCAAGGGCGAACCGAGAGGATCATCGGCAGCTGGATGAAGGCCAACCGCAACCGCGACAAGATCATCCTTGCCTCGAAGGTGGTCGGCCGCACGGCCAATACGTGGTTCCGCGGCGATCGTCCGTCGAAGCTGGTCCGCGCCGACATCTTCGACGCGGTCGAGAAATCGCTGGCCAAGCTCGGCACCGACTATATCGACCTCTACCAGATCCACTGGCCGGACCGGGACATTCCGTGGGGTTCGAATCCGACGCGGATCGGAGCGGTGGCGCGCCGGGCCGATGCCGCAGCCGCGCCCGCAGACGAGACACCGGTTGCCGAGACGCTCGCCGTCTTCGATGAGCTGGTGAAAGCCGGCAAGATCCGCCATCTCGGCCTCTCGAACGAAAGCTCCTGGGGCGTCATGCGTTTCGTCTTCGAAGCAGAGAAGGGCGCCGGTCCGCGCGTTGCCTCGTTGCAGAACGCCTATAATCTCGTCAACCGCACCTTCGAGGTGAACCTTGCCGAAGTCTGCGAGCCCGAGGAGATCGCGTTTCTTCCCTATTCGCCGCTGGCGCAGGGTTATCTCACCGGAAAATACGATCATGGGGCGCGACCGCTGGGCTCGCGCTCGCAGCTCTTCAACCGAGGCCAGCGCTACGAGACGCCGAACGCGGCGGAGGTGCTGCTTCAATACAATGAGCTGGCGCGTTCCTTCGGCATGGAGCCGGCGCTTTTCGCCAACGCCTATGTGGCGAGCCGGCCGTTTGTGACGGCGAACATCGTCGGTGCCACCAGCGTTGCGCAGCTCGAGACGGCGCTGTCCTCGGTCGACGTCACCTGGACGGAAGAGATGCAGAAGGCGGTCGACGGCATCCACCAGCGTGTCGGCAATCCGTGTCCTTGAGCGGGAATCGTTTAGAAAACAAAGAGGTGGAGACGATGGCAGACTTTCCGATCGAGGCCGTGCGCCGCAGATTTCCGGCGCTTTCTCTGACTGACGAAGGCCATCGCCGCATCTATCTGGACAATCCCGCCGGCACGCAGGTGCCGCGAGCGGTGGCCGACGCAGTGTCCCGCTGCCTGCTGACGACCAATGCCAATCTGGGCGGTTTTTTTGAGACTACGGTCGCCGCACAAAAAGTGGTCGACGCTGCGCATGCCGCGATGGCCGATTTCCTGAACGCCGGAAGCGTCGAGGAGACCGTCATCGGCGCCAACATGACGACGCTGACCTACCACATGTCGCGCACGCTTGGCCGCACGATGAAGCCTGGCGACGAGATCATCGTCACGCGCATGGATCACGAGGGCAATGTCTCGCCCTGGCTGCAGCTTGCCGAGGATATCGGCCTGGTCGTGCGCTTCCTGCCGTTCGACGAGCGGAGCTGGCAGATTGAGGAAGCTGCGCTCAAGGCGCTGCTTTCGGAAAAGACGCGGATTGTCGCGCTGAACTATGCCTCCAATCTTACCGGCTCGATCAACCGGGTGAAGGCGCTGACGGCGATCGCCAGGCAGGCCGGCGCGCTGGTCTATGTCGATGCCGTGCAATTCGCGCCGCACGGGCTGATCGACGTGCAGGCGCTCGGCTGCGATTTCCTGATCTGCTCGGCCTATAAATTCTTCGGGCCGCATATGGGCATCTTATGGGGCCGCCGCGACGTCATCGACGCGCTCCAGCCTTACAAATGCCGCTGCTCGTCGAACGTCCTGCCCGAGCGGTTCGAGCTTGGCACGCCGCAGATCGAGCTGATGGCCGGGTTGACGGCGGCAATCGACTATTTCGCCGATCTCGGCGCTGCCGCCGGCGAGAGCGGGTCGCGCCGGCAGCGGATCGCCAAGGCGTTCGAGGTCTCGATCGCTTACGAGAACGCGCTGGCCCGAGAATTGATCGAGGGCCTGTCCGACATCGAGGGCCTGGTGATCCACGGCATCACCGATCCGGAACGCCTCGCCGAGCGGGTGCCGACCGTTTCCTTCACCGTCGAAGGCATCGCGCCGGAAACGATCGTGCGGCAGATGAATGCCGAGAACATCTTCGTCTGGTCAGGCCACAATTATGCGTGGGAGGTCGTCCACCAGCTCGGATTACCCGCCGAGCAGGGCGTCGTGCGCATCGGCATCGCGCATTACAACACGGCCGCCGAGATCGACGAGACGCTGGAGAGCGTGCATCGCGTGATCGCGATGCTGCGGCAGCAGCGTTCGTAGTCCTTTAGTTTTACGCAATTCCGGACGGAAAACCGCTACACACTTTCCTGGAATTGCTTCTAACCCTGCTTGCCGCCGAAGCCGGTGAGGAATGCGGTGAGGTTGTCGCCGAGCGCATCGCAGAGATAGCCGCCTTCCTGGACAATGACCGTCGGCAGGCCGAGCCCGGCTATCGCTTCGCCGATGCGCGAGAAGCCAGGCGTCGTCACCGACAGGCCGCCGAACGGATCGCCCTCGAAAGCGTCGAGGCCGAGCGCCACGACCAGCGCTTCCGGCGCGAAGGCGCGGATGCGCTGGAAGGCCGTCGCCAACGCTCCGAGAAAGGCCGCGTCGCCGGACTTGCGCGGCAGCGGCAAGTTGAGATTGTAGCCGAGGCCGGGACCTTCGCCGCGCTCGTCTGCATATCCCCAAAAGAACGGGTAGAAGCGCACCGGATCGGCGTGCAGCGAGACGGTCAGCACGTCGGGGCGGGCATAGAAGATCCCTTGCGTGCCGTTGCCGTGGTGGAGGTCGACATCGAGGATGGCGACGCGGGCGGCGTTCTTGCGCAGCACCTGCGCTGCGACGGCAGAATTGTTGATGAAGCAGAAGCCGCCGGCGACATCGGCGAAGGCATGATGGCCGGGCGGGCGGCAGAGCGCATAGGCTGAAGGCGCGCCGGCCATCACCGCTTCGGCAGCTTCCACCGCGCTCCAGGCGCTCCACAGCGCGCTGTTCCAGGTCTCGGCCGAAATAGGGCAGGCGGTGTCGGCCATGTGGTAGCCGGCCTGGCCGACAGCAGAGGCTGGATAAGAGCCGTTGCGGGCGATCGGGTGGATGTTCGGGATGACTTCCGCCGAGGCGCCTTCGATGCGCTGCCAGCGCGCAAAAATGTGCTCGAGGAAGTCGAGATATTCAGGCGTGTGCACCGCGGCGATCGGGCCAAGCCCATGATTGCCTGGACGTTCGATCGTCAAGCCGGTTGATCTTGCGCCGGCTAACAACCGTTCGATCCGCTCCGGCTTTTCCGGGTTGGGCTGCGGTGCCCCGCTGGAGAGGAAAGCCTTGGGATGATGGCGTTTCTGCTCCTCGGCATAGAAGGCTTTCATCGTCATTCCTCCCGCGTATCGGCAAAGGCGAAAAAGGCATCGCCGACGATTTTCTGCACCTGCTCGTAGCTCGACCGGCCGATGCCCAGTCTTTCGTAGAAAGCCTTGGCCGTCTCATTGTCGGTGTCGACGGACAGCCTCAGATAGCCACCGCCCGCCGCGCGGCACTCCTTCGCCACGCGTCTAAGCAGTTTTTCGCCGATGCGGCGGCCGCGGAAGCGATCCTCGACATAAAGGTCCTGCACATAGACGCCGGGACGGCCCATCCAGGTCGAGAAGATCGGAAAATGCAGGCAAAGCCCGGCGAACTCGCCGTCGATCTCGGCGATCAGGGTCGAGAAAGCGGGATTGGCGCCGAAGCCGTAGCGGCGCAGATCCTCGGGCGTCGAGGTGATTTCCTGATGCGCGCCGATATGGGTGCCGAGGCGCAGCAGGGCGGCATGGATGATTTCGACATCGTTGATGGTGCCAGGGCGGAGGGTGACGGCTTGCGAGGGATTGCTCACTGTGAGCGTGGCGCCCAGGCGCCCCCCTCTGGCCTGCCGGCCATCTCCCCCTCAAGGGGGGAGATCAGCAGCTTCGGCGCTGCCGCCGATTCTGCAACGCTGAAAATTGGCGAAATCGAAAAACACAGCTGATCTCCCCCCTTGAGGGGGAGATGGCCGGCAGGCCAGAGGGGGGTGCGAAGGATCGCAAGCATCTCAGATTGGCTTTGCCTCAAAACGCCACTATCCCTCCACCGGCAGATCGAGTTCCTCCGCCAGAGCCGCCAGCGAATCTCCGATGATGGAAATCATCTCGCCGATCTGGTTTCTGGTGATGATCATCGGCGGCGCCACCATGAAATTGTCGCCGTCGACGCCGCCCTTGACCTTGCGGCCGTAGATGATCAGGCCGCGCGCATAGGCGTGGTCGAGCAGGCGCTGCGTCGCCTTGCTGGCCGGGTCGATGGGCTTCAAAGTCTCGGGATCGGCGACCATTTCGGCGCCGGTGAGCAGACCCTTGCCGCGCACGTCGGCGATGAATGGGAAGCGCTTTTGCAAGCCTTTCAACTCTGCCATCAGCACGTCACCCATGGCAGCGGCGTTGGCGATGAGATCGAGCCGGTCCATCTCGCCGAGCACGGCGAGGCCGGCGGCGCAGGCGAGCGGATTGCCGGCATAGGTGTGGCCATGCTGGAAACCGCCGGAGGCCAGCAGCGGCTCGACCAGGCGCATCGGCGCGGCGAGGGCGCCGAGTGGCGCGTAACCCGAGCCCAGCCCCTTCGAGAGGGCGACGATGTCGGGCCTGCAGTTCCAGTGATCGCCGCCGAGGAACTTGCCTGTCCTGCCGGCGCCGCTCATCACTTCGTCATGAATCAGAAGAATGCCGTAGCGGTCGCAGATTTCGCGGATGCGCGGATAGTAGCTGTCGGGCGCGACAAGGGCTGCGGTCGCAGCACCGCCGACCGGCTCCATGATGAAGGCCAAAACGCTTTCAGGGCCTTCTGCGACAATCTTTTCCTCCAGCATGTCGGCATAGCGGATGCCGCGCTGTTCCATCGAAAGGTTGTCGCGGTCGCGCCAGGCGGTCGGCGCGGGCACCGTCGGCATCACCCGCATCATCGGCGTGAAGGTCTCGGCGAGCGCATCGTCGCCGGTGACGGAAAGCGAGCCCAGCGTGCCGCCATGATAGGAGGGGAAGCGGGCGATCACCTTCCAGCGCTTCGGCTGGCCGGTGGCGACCGCCCATTGGCGGGCAAGCTTGATGCAGGATTCGGTCGCTTCGGAGCCACCCGAAACGAAGAAGATGCGATCCATGCCTTCGGGCAGCTTGCCGGCCAGCGCGCGCGCCAGCTCTTCGGCGGGCTCGTTCTCGAAATGCAGCCGGTAGGCGAAGGTGGTCTTGTCCATCTGCCGCTTCATGGCGTCGAGCACGTTGCGGTTGGAATGGCCGATATTGGCGACCATCGGCCCGCTCGAGCCGTCGATGAAGCGGCGGCCGTCCTTCGTCCAGAAATAGATGCCCTCGGCGCGATCGACGACCGGCCGGCGCAGGCTGGAGAGGTAGAACAGATGCGACGGCGGCCGCGCTTCGGCCTCTGCTATGGGCTGGACTTCCGGTTTCGACATGTCAGGACTTTCCGAGGTAACGGTCGAGAATATTTTTGGTCACGCGTTCGACCATCGCGTCCTGCCTTAGCAGGCCGGCGACCCATTCGCAGCTTCCGGCATGGAACACCTCGCCTTTGCCGCGCGGGAAATTGACGATCATGCCGTTGCCGCGCTTGACCTTGTCGAGATTGGCGTCGCTCGCCTCGCCGAACAACGTCTCGGCGGTGAAGCGTCCGTCCTCGTCGGTGAGGAACTGGTCCTCGATCGGGATGTCGGCGCTTTCCTCGACCTGGCTCGCCATGCCGACCGCCAGCACCTGCAAGCCGTCCGGCGCGCCGCTGGTCGCGGTCGGGTAGGGCAGGCCGCCGCGGATCTCGAAGTCGAGCCCGTCGACCTCATAGCCATAGACATGGCTGTCGGCGCCGAGCAGGTCGCCATAATAGATGCCGGTGCCAGCGAAGGCCCAGTGCTCGGGACGGTAGACCGGGAAGCCGCGCACGCCGCGCGGCGCGCAGCCGCCCCAGCCGGCATAGACGCCTCGCGTCGCATTGAGGCCGAAGGTGGCGCTGCCTGGACGGCCGATCTCAGGCGCTTCCCAGGAATTGGTGGCGCGGGTGACGTCGCCGCCGCGATAGGCGGGGTCTTCCGCGCGTGCCTTGTATTTGTAGCAGACCTGGCGGCGGCCTTCGTCCTCCAGCCTCGTCTGCCACATGAAATTGCCGGCGAAGCGCGCCGCATGCCCGCCGCGCTCGACATAATTGTCGACGGCGTCGCGCATCTCCCAGGTCCAGTATTCGTCGTGGCCGACGAAGACGACACAGTCATAGCCGTCGAGGATTTCGGGCGAGAAATGCAATTCGTGCTGGCTGGCGAGATCGACCTGATAGCCGGCGCGTTCGGCGAAGCGGAAGAAATGGCTGTCAAAGCTCGCCCAGCCTGAAGAGGCGTATTTCTTCGAATGTCCCGTGGCGAAGGCCCATTCCATATGCGGATAGCGTGGCACGGTCTTCGGCGGCACCGCCACTTCCAGCGGCACGCGCGGCGCGTCCTTGGGCAGCACCACGAAGCCGCGGCACCAGGGGCGCTGCGTCGATACCGTGGTGGCGTATTGATCGCGATTGGGGCCGGTGATGCCCTGGTAGTGGTTCGAGCCGCCCCAGGTGTTGTAAGCGAGCCAGGTGCCGGTAGCGGCGACCTGCAGCAGGCGGCTCGCTTTTCGGCCAGGCAGGGGTGTGACGATGAAGAGATGGTGGCTATGGGTCGGCGTGCCGTCGCGGCCTTCGGCCGAGAGGGTCGCGCGGTAGGCGCCGGACGGCCAGTCGTCGCCGACGCGGAATTCGAACGAGGCCTCCCAGCCGCAGCCTTCGACCGAGCATTGGTCGGGCGTATCCTGCCAGCGCGCCGACAGGCCCGCGCCCTCGAAGACTTTTATTTCGCCGTCGCCGTCGCGGATGACGGCAAGGCTGAATTGCGGCACCGACGCGCTGACGAAGAGCGTTACCGTCTCGCCCGGACGATAGGAAAACCGGTCGCTGTAGCCCCAGATCTCGCCGCTGGAACCATCCATGCCCGGCCATTCAAAGTAATGGCCGCGCACCGCCTCGCGGCGCTGCTCGGGCGTCAGCCCGAAATCGGGGAATTCGGTGGGCAGTTGCGTCAAGGAACACCTGAGATCACGACGCCGTCATTGAGACCATTGGCCGGCCAAGCGTCAAATGGAAAGCATCGGGCCAGGGGCGCTTGGCCGCCGCCGGCAAACCAACTATTCATGCTGAGGCGACATTCTCGCCGAGGAGCCGACATGCTGCGTGTGCAAAAGGTCAAAATCGACGACATCTATGTGCCGACGGCACGGCGTAAGACGCTGCATCCCGAAACCGTGCGCCATCTTGCCGAGGATATTCTCGAAAACGGCATGAAGACGCCGATCCAGGTGCGGCACGACGGAAAGCGCCACGTTCTGGTCGAAGGGTTGCACCGGCTCGAAGCCGCGAAATGGCTCGGTGAGACCATGATCGACGCCTATCTCGTGCAGGCCAAGCGCCACTGATTTCTCGTTCGCGTCGGGCCCATCAGCGTTAGCGATCGCCTTCCATCAATGCTTTTTGATTGACGCTGCCGTACGGGCGGTTAGAGCGTCCCGACATTCCGCGAACGGGATCCTTTACCATGACCAAGTATGAGGGCGGATGCCTTTGCGGCGCGGTGCGCTACAGGGCCGAGGCCGAGCCGATCAACGAACGCGTCTGCCATTGCCGCATCTGCCAGAGAGCGATCGGCGCCGCCTTCAATGCGCGCGTTCTGTTTCGCATCGACGACGTGACCATCGAAGGACCGGTGGCGACGATCAATTCCACGCCAGACCTCAAGCGCGGCTTCTGTCCGGTTTGCGGCACGACTTTGTTCTCACGCCGCGATTCCAGGGGCATTCTCGGCGTCACCTCCGGCTCGCTCGACGACCCGTCGCTGTTCAAGCCGGACATGCATTTCTGGACCGCCTCGAAGCAGCCCTGGGTGATGCTCGACGATGGCCTGCCGCAATATGAAGGCGCGCCGCCGGCGTAGCTTCTTCCTTCTCCCCTTGTGGGAGAAGGTGGATCGGCGCGTAGCGCCGAGACGGAAGAGGGGTGTTCCAGCGGAGTGAGACGTTGGCTTTCCCTGGAGCACCCCTCATCCGGCCGCTTCGCGGCCACCTTCTCCCACAACAAGGGGAGAAGGAAAAACTGCACAAAAATTTCATCTTCGATTCACGAGATAGCCGGCAAAGCGTCATTGGCGGGCCATCATTGGCTGCCTATCTAAGCGCCTTGCGGGAAGGCATCGAGGAGGCGACGGATGAGCGAGAGCATCAACACCCTGGACGAGCTTTTGAACGACCCGATGGTCCAACTCGTGATGGCGCGCGACCGCGTGCGCCCGGCCGAGCTTCGCCTGCTTCTGGAAAAGGCTCGCGAGAGGGCGAGCGAGGATTCCCGCATCGATCAGGCTTCGGTGCCGCCAGCGCATGTGGTGGCAAGAGGCTGCCTGAAGCAGTGGTTGTACCGCTGAGGCAATTCGAGGGAAATTGGTCAGCTCGAATTCGCGGGCAAGTAACTGTAATGGCTACGCAAATAGGCGAGCTTGAAGCCGAGCCGGTCGTAGTTGCGATAGGCCGGCCCGTCGCGGTCGGGGCGCGGCGCCTCGATATCGGCGACAAACAGTTTCGCGCCGGCGGCTATGCCGTCGCGGACCAGCCTTTCGCCAAGCATGGCGTCAAGATCGAAGCTCGGCGCCATGATGCCCGGCACCGGCGCGTCGATGCCGCTCCAGGCGGCCCCGTCTGAGATGAAGAGCGAGCGCACGGCGGCGACCGCGCCCCTGCGTTTCAGCATGTAATGATGCCAGCCCTTGCGGCCGACAAGCGCCATCAGCCAGGGCGAGGTAGGGAGCCTGTATTTGGCATCGATGAAAGATGCCCACTCCGAAGCTGTCCTGGGCGTGACCTCCTCGATCATCAGATCGTCAACCGGGATCAGCGGGTCGCCCGTGAAAAGCGGTTCGTCCGGCAGCGACGTCGCGTCGCGATAGATGCGCTCCCAGCCGCCTTGCTGCTGCATCCCGCGCGCTTCCAGCCAGCATCTCAGCCGCGACGGCTCGGTATGCGGGTTGGTATAGAACCAAGGCCGCATGACGCCGGCCGCGCGGTAGTGCGCGAGCAGCGCGTCGACCTGTTCTTCCGTCGCCGACCCATCGACGCCGATATTCTTCACGCAGTTGAAATGGATAAACGGGATCGTCGTGCAGGTGGTCCACACAAGGTCGCCGTCTCTTGCGATCGAAAGCCCGTGCCGCGCCGCGAAGTCCGCCGGCGCCGCTTCGTAGAGGTCGAGCCAGGCGGCGACGTCGGCGCGTTCGATGGCGCGGCTGAAATCGCGCGACACCGCCTCGATCGCGATGTCCGGGACGTGCGTTTGCGGCGGCACCGCTGGTTGCAGTTCCGAGAGGGCGGCTGTCGACATCGTGATGCTCCTCCAAATTTGCCTTACAGTGTAAGATTAGCGGATGATAATGTGGAGGCGGCCATTGTCAAGCAAGATTAGCGGCACCTTACAAATCCGTGAGTTGGAATCACGCTATCGTGAGGCTAAGCCTGTCCTCCAGGCTTTTCGAATGACGATTCACTTTTTGCCCCCAAAATGATTGGGGCACGGGGAAAGGACCGGGATGACCGACGTCTGCACTCAAGGACTGGATACCGGCTTTGTCGGCCTGGGTTATGCCAAGGTGGCATTTCTCGGCATCGTGCAAGGCATCACCGAATTGCTGCCGATTTCGTCCACGGCGCATATGCGCATCGTGCCGGCCGTTCTCGGCTGGCAGGACCCCGGTTCGGCTTTCTCCGCCGCCATGCAACTGGCGGCGCTGGCGGCGGTGGTCAGCTATTTCTGGAGCGATGTCAGGGACGTGCTGTTCGGTTCGGTTGCGGCGATCTCGCGCCGCGATTTCGGCGACCGCCATTTCCGCCTGGCGATCAGCATCGTGCTTGCCACCGTCCCGATCGTCATTGTGGGCCTCGCGCTTTCGGGCGTGCTCAACGCCTGCAATTCGCCGCTGCGGGGGCTGGCCGTCATCGGCTGGGCCTGTATCGCCATGGCGATCCTTTTGGCGCTCGCCGAGATCTTCGCCAGTCATAAGCTCGTGCTGCGCCAGGCATCGATCCTCGACGCGCTGCTGGTGGGCGTCGCTCAGGTCGGCGCGCTTATTCCCGGCGTCTCGCGCTCTGGCTCGACGCTGACGGCGGCGATGGGACTGGGCTTCGCCCGGCCAGAGGCGGCGCGTCTCTCTTTCCTGCTCGGCCTGCCGGCCATCGCGCTGGCCGGCCTCAAGGAACTCTATGAACTGCACAAGGTGCATCTCGACGCGCATGGCTGGTCGATCCTGGCCGTCGGCCTTGTCGTCGCCTCGATCTCGGCTTTCTTCGCGATTTGGGGGCTGATGCGCGTGCTCGAGCGCTTCTCCGCCTGGCCGTTCGTCATCTATCGCGGCCTGCTCGGCGTGGTGCTGCTGATCGGCGTCGCGACCGGCTGGCTTGTGTAGAGGTCTCGGCCCACTCCGCTATATCGACGCCGACGCCCGGGTGCGCTGATGGATCTGGTGACTCTGCTGCAATCCGTGCCGTTGCTGGCGACGCTGGTGAAATCGGCGGCGCCGGCGGCAATTGGCGCCGGCATGGGCCTCGGCCAATGGCTGGCGGTGCTGCCGCCGTGCCGCAATCAGGTTTTTGAGAACGCGACCTATCTGGTCTGCGAGGCCGATCCCAAGCATTTTTCCATCGAGCTGTTCTGGAAGAACAAGGACGGCGATCTCTACCGATCGCTGCACAATCTGCGCAGCGCGCAGCAGGCGACGGGGCGCACCATGCTCTTCGGCATCAATGCCGGCATGTATCATCCGAACCTCGCGCCGGTCGGGCTCTATGTCGAGCGCGGCGAGCAGGTCACGCCCGCGAAGACGGGATCGGGCACCGGCAATTTCTCCATGCAGCCCAACGGCATCTTCTATCTCAGCGCCGGCAGTGCCGGCGTTCGCGCGACCAAGGATTACCTGAAGCGCCCGCCGCGTGTCGACTATGCCACGCAGTCCGGGCCGATGCTGGTCATCGACGGCAAGCTGCATCCGAAATTCCGTTACGACGGCACCTCGCGCAAGATCCGCGATGGCGTCGGCGTGCGCGCCGACGGGGTCGCGGTCTTCGCGATCTCGAACGATGTCGTTACTTTCCACGAATTCGCGCGGCTGTTCCGCGACCGGCTCGGCTGCCCGAACGCGCTCTTCCTCGATGGCTCGATCTCGAGCCTCTATGCGCCCGGCATCGGCCGCAACGACGATTTCTGGAATCTGGGGCCGATGATCGGCGTGTTCAGGCGCTAGCCAAGAAGCTCGCCTCGGCACCATCCCGAATCATCCGCTCGCGCCAAAAGTAAATTTTGATTCAAACTTTGTTGGTAATTTCTCATTAGGAATGGCGTTTCCGGCGGCGCTGTCCCTGCCTTCGGTCTGTTTTGTTTTGCGTACAGGTCAAGATGCGGATTTTTGGCGTCGTCAGTTTCGTGCTCGCATCGCTTTGCCTTGCCGGCTGCTCGTCCACGTCGGGCGTCGATGCCTTGCAGATGCCGTCCAACGAGACGACGAGCTCGGTCGTGCGGCCGAGCTCGCCGGTGTCGAAGGGCGCGAGGACAGCCGTCACCGAAAGAACCGTCGAGACCGCATCGATGTCGGGCGCCGCGCGCATCAAGCCGCCGGCGCCGTTGCTCGACGAAAACAATGCCATCCCCGACGACGAGAATTCGCGCCCCTTCGGCCTTGCCGAGGAGGAGACGGTGAACTTCCCGGCGGCCGATCTGCCGGACAGCGTCGAGCCGCCGGTGCAGGAGGCAGCGCTAGTCTCGCCGCCGAAGCGACTGTCGCGCGCTGCGCCCGCCATGCTCGCCGGTCCGGTCACCCGCTATGCGTTCCGCGACGCCAAGCCGATCAATTTCGGCCGTTCCTCGCCGCGCCACCTTGCCGTTCACGGCGTCGACGTCTCGCGCTGGCAGGGCAACATCAACTGGCAGAAGCTACGCGCCCAGGGCGCCAATTTCGCCTATATCAAGGCGACCGACGGCGGCGACCATCTCGACCCGATGTTCATGAAGAACTGGCGCAACGCCGATGCCGCCGGGCTGAAGCGCGGCGCCTATCATTTCTTCTACTGGTGCCGCACCGCCGGCGAGCAGGCCGACTGGTTCATCCGCAACGTGCCGAAGGTCGACGGCGCGCTGCCGCCGGTCATCGACGTCGAGTGGAACGGCGAGTCCTCCTGCAAGCGGCGGCCTTCGCGTGAAAAGGTGCTGGAAAAAATGCAGGTGTTCATGGACAGGCTGGAGCGCCACTACGGTCAGCGGCCCATCATCTACACCAGCCCCGACTTCTATCGCGACAACCTGCGCGGCGCCTTCCAGGACTACCCATTCTGGCTGCGCGCGGTGGCGGCGCACCCGTCAAAGGTTTATCCGGGCCGCAGATGGCTGTTCTGGCAGTATTCCGGCTCCGGCCTGTCGCATGGCGTCAGCGGCCGCATCGACCTCAACGTCTTCCATGGCGACGAGCGCCAATGGCGCGCCTGGCTGGGCGGCGGGCAGATGATAGCCGACGCGGATTGAGGGCTCTTTCCCTTCTCCCCTTGTGGGAGAAGGTGTCGCCGAAGGCGACGGATGAGGGGTGCTCCAGCTTGACGGAAACCTTTGCCGGCTTGGGGCGCTGCAGCATGATCGCCAGCGTCTCACTCCGCTGGAACACCCCTCATCCGTCTCGGCGCTGTCGCGCCGATCCACCTTCTCCCACAAGGGGAGAAGGAGAGGGCGCGCGTCCTCCGCGTTCGTCATTCTCGGGCTTGACCCGAGAATCCATGCCGTGACCCTTATCGCAGCGCGCAACGGTGCAGAATTCTGAACCCGCTGCAACGCTTCAGAGTCACGGAATGGATTCCAGGGTCTGCGCGCGTCGCTTCGCTCCTTGCTCCGCCCTGGAATGACGAAGCGGAGGTTTTGCCGCCACCTACCCCCCCGTTGATCATCGCCTCGATATTATAACCATCGGGGTCGAGCACGAAGCAGGCGTAGTAATGCTCCGCATAATCCGGACGCGGCCCGGGCGCGCCATTGTCCGCCGCGCCCGCTTCGAGCGCCGAGCGGTAGAACGCATCCACCTCCGTCTTGCTCTTCACCCGGAAGGCGACATGCAGATGGGTGAGCGGCGGCTTCTCGCCCGTGCTCTGGATCTCGAACAGGCAGCCATTGCCGACATCGAAGGCCCAGAACACGCCTTCCTTGCCGAAGGACAGGCGATATCCCAACGGCGAAAAGGCCTTTTCGTAGAAGAGCTTGCTCTTCTCGAGGTCGTTCACTTCGATGGTGATGTGGTCGATCATTGTCGGTCAATGGGTGCGTTTGGCAGCGAGGCCTTACCCAGGGTCGGCGTGGCTGGCGGCAGCTATGCCTCTACATACTCGGCCAGGCTGACGCCTTTCGGCACACCCAGTCCGTCGGCACGCAGACTTTCGATGTGGAAGCGGATCGCATCACGGATTTCGGTTTCCACTTCAGCTACCGTCGCTCCGGTAGCGATGCAGCCTGGCAGGTCGGGCACATATGCGGAAAAGTTATTTCCGGCTTTTTCGATGATCACAGCATAAAGCATTGCGCTATTTCCGTTCACATATAGTAGGCTCCGTTGGTGGGCCGACGGTTTCATCCGTGCGATCGGCGACGGCGCCGTCCGTTGTTCGCCGCTTATCTTTGCTGAAATCTGTTTGATCGCCGACGATGACTGGAACAAAGACTGGGTTTGTAATATGGAAACCTTCGAAAATGTCCAAATTCGTCACGCAGCCTTAGAGGCATTCTGCAGCCTTGTTTTGCAAAGCCATGGTGCTTCGGAGTCCGCTGCCGCGGCCTGTGCCCGGGCACTGTCGGAAGCATCGCTTCGCGGTGTTGATACCCACGGTGTGCGTCTCCTCCCGCTTTATGTTCAGTGGATCAAGGGTGGGCGACTGAATACGTCCGCCAATATCAAATACTCGAAAGTCGCGCCAGGCTTGGGCGTTGTGGATGCAGACGGTGGGTTCGGTCATGTCGCTAGCTACCGCGCGGTTAATGAAGCGATCGTGCTCGCGAAAGAGACCGGTATTGGAGCCGTTGCCGTCCACCGCACGTCACACCATGGCGCCACAGGGACATACGCTCTCCATGGTGCGTCCCAGGGTTTCGTAACCTTCGGTTTCACGCAATCCGGTCCAGGTGTTGTCGCGCATTCCGGACGAGAGCCTTTCCATGGAACGAATCCGATTGCCTTCGCGGTTCCGCTTGAACGCGAAGAACCCGTGCTGCTGGACATGGCGACAAGCTCTATCCCTCTCAACCGGATATACCTCAGGCGCGATACCGGCACTCAATTGCCAGAGGACGTCGCGGTTGATCAAGAGGGGCGGATGACGACCGATCCGCATCGTGCGGTATCCCTACTACCGCTGGGAGGGGTCGAATATGGATACAAAGGCGCCGGACTGGCAACAATGGTTGAGTTGCTATGCACGATGTTCACGGGCAGCGCTGCAGCCGTTACCTTGCCGGCTTTAAATGATGTCAGCAGGGGCCAGCCCAGCCCATTAGGTCACTTTTTCTTGGTGCTGGACGGAGCACGCTTTCGCGGTATGGCACCGCTGCTGGAAGTCGCTTCAAGTCTCGTCACTAAGCTTCGTGCTTGTGAGAGCGTCGCCGGCGGCCAAGTTATGGCGCCGGGCGATCCCGAAAAACTTGAAAAAATGCGACGGTCCGAAACTGGCGTGCTGGTCGACCGTGCGACTTGGCTGCGGCTCAGTGAACTGGCGAACGAAAAGGCTTTGCCAGTTCCGGCAACGCTTGCGTAGCAAGGCCGGTTAATCAGGAACCAAGCACCGGCTTACCCGTCGCGACCGTCGATAACAGTGTGATAGATTCAAAAGTGTCTTCGTCCGAAGCAGAACTCCATACTGGATGGAATGCAATCCAACTCCAGCAAAGTCTGCATAACCATTCGTCGCTCGTTCTCCAATCTGAAGCCTTGAGCTTGAAAAAGATCTGATATCGCGTCGAGTCCATTTCCAATGAAAGTCCTGCGCCCTGAGCGCGGGACTAATTAGCCGTAGAAGGAATTTCGCGAAGCTTTTCAGCTGCACCCGCTCGTGCTTCCACAAGTGTCGCACTTCTCGCAGGTGCCGTTCCGCACCATGGTGAAGTTGTGGCACTCCGAGCATTCGTTGCCGGTGTAGCCCTGGAGAAGCGATTGCTGGCGCCTTGTCGCGGCGAGCTTCTTCGCCTCGGCCGCCTCATTGGCGGCAGCGTCGGTGAACAGGGCCTCGGCGCCGCCGGCGGCCTCGGCTTCTTCTTCCACCATATCCTCGGCCAGTTCCCTGGCGCGCTCCTCATAGTCGCGCTTGTAGGCGATGGCCTCGTCGCTCGCCGGCTTCAGCGCCAGCACGTTCGAGCCTGAGAAGGCGGTGGGTGCCGCGCGGGCAGGGGCGGTCGACGGCCCAGAGCCGCCGAAACCCTTCGGGTCAGAACCCGCAGCGGACACCAGCTTCACCGGCGAGGCGCCGCGATAGAGGCCCTTGGAGAAGGGCGTCGCCTTGCCTTCGGTGATGCCGCGGCCGAGCGCGGTCTTGTCGAAGTCCGACTGGTCGACATGGGCGAGGTCGTGGCGGCCGAGATAGGAGACGGCGAGCTCACGGAACACATAGTCGAGGATCGACGTCGCGTTCTTGATCGCGTCGTTGCCCTGCACCATGCCGGCCGGCTCGAACTTGGTGAAGGTGAAGGCCTCGACATATTCATCGAGCGGCACGCCGTATTGCAGGCCGAGCGAGATGGCGATGGCGAAGTTGTTCATCATCGCGCGGAATGCGGCGCCCTCCTTGTGCATGTCGATGAAGATCTCGCCCAGGCGGCCGTCGTCGAATTCGCCCGTCCGGAGATACACCTTGTGGCCGCCGACGACGGCCTTCTGGGTGTAGCCCTTGCGGCGGTTCGGCAGTTTCTCGCGGTCGCGGTAGAGCCGCTCGATGACGCGCTCGACGATCTTTTCCGTCACCTGCACGGCGCGCTGCGCGGCGGGCGCCGCGATCAGCTGCTCGACCGCCTCGTCCTCGTCCTCGTCGTCATCGACGAGCAGCGAGGCATTGAGCGGCTGCGACAGTTTCGAGCCGTCGCGATAAAGCGCGTTGGCCTTCAGCGCCAGCTTCCAGGACAGCATGTAGGCGTTCTTGGCGTCCTCGACTGTCGCCTCGTTCGGCATGTTGATGGTCTTGGAGATGGCGCCCGAGATGAAGGGCTGCGCTGCCGCCATCATCAGGATGTGGCTGTTGATCGAGAGCGAGCGCTTGCCGATCTTGCCGCAGGGGCTGGCGCAGTCGAACACCGGCAGGTGCTCGGCCTTGAGGAAGGGCGCGCCTTCCAAGGTCATCGCACCGCAGACATGGATGTTGGCTGCGTCGATGTCCTTCTTCGAGAAGCCGAGAGCCGGCAGCATCTCGAAGGAGATGTCGCCGAGCTGCTCGTCGGTGAAGCCGAGCGTCTCCTTCACCCAGTCGGCGCCGAGCGTCCACTGATTGAACACGAACTTGATGTCGAAGGCCGATTTCAGCGCCGCATTCAGCGCCGCGATCTTCTCGTCGCTAAAACCCTTGGCCTTCAGCGAGGAGGGGTTGATACCGGGCGCCTGGTTGAGATTGCCGTGGCCGACCGCATAGGCCTCTATCTCGGCGATCTGGCTTTCGGAATAGCCCAGCGTGCGCAGCGCTTCCGGCACGGCGCGGTTGATGATCTTGAAATAGCCGCCGCCGGCGAGCTTCTTGAACTTCACCAGCGCGAAGTCGGGCTCGATACCGGTTGTGTCGCAATCCATGACGAGGCCGATCGTGCCGGTCGGCGCGATGACGGTTGCCTGCGCATTGCGGTAGCCATGTTCCTCGCCGAGCTCGATGGCGCGGTCCCAGGCGGCGCGGGCATGCTCGGCCAGCGCCTGCTGCTTCAGGTCGGAGACGACCAGCGGCACCGGGTTGACGGCGAGCTTCTCGTAGCCGTCCTTGTCGCCGTAAGCGGCGCGGCGGTGATTGCGCATGACGCGCAGCATGTTCTGGGCGTTGCGGTCATAGTCCGGGAAGGCGCCGAGCTCGGCGGCCATTTCGGCCGAGGTCGAGTAGGCGACGCCGGTCATGATGGCGGTGAGCGCGGCGCAGATGGCGCGGCCCTCGTCGGAGTCGTAAGGAATGCCCGAGGTCATCAGCAGGCCGCCGATATTGGCGTAGCCGAGGCCGAGCGTGCGGTAGTCGTAGGAGAGCTTGGCGATCTCCTTGGACGGGAACTGCGCCATCATCACCGAGATTTCGAGCACGACGGTCCACAGCCGAACGGTATGCTCGTAAGCGGCGATGTCGATCGTGCCGTCTTCGCGGCGGTAGGGCAAAAGGTTGATCGAGGCGAGGTTGCAGGCCGTGTCGTCGAGGAACATGTATTCCGAGCACGGGTTGGAAGCCCGGATCGCACCGGCGGAGGCGCAGGTGTGCCAGTCGTTCATCGTCGTGTTGAAGTGCAGGCCCGGATCGGCGGAAGCCCAGGCGGCATAGCCGATCTTTTCCCAAAGGTCGCGCGCCTTCAGCGTCTTCAGCACCTTGCCGTCCTTGCGGGCGGTGAGCTGCCAGTCGCCATCGGCCTCGACGGCGCGCAGGAAGTTGTCCTTCAGCGACACCGAATTGTTGGAGTTCTGGCCGGAGACGGTGAGATAGGCGTCCGAATCCCAGTCGGTGTCGTAGGTCTTGAACGACATCGAGGTGTAGCCCTGGCGGGCGAACTGGATGACGCGGTAGATGTAGTTCTCCGGCACGGAGTCCTTCTTGGCCGCCTTGATCTCGCGCTTCAGCGCGGTATTCAGCGCCGGGTCGAAGCAGGCGTCGTCATGGCCTTCGCAATTGACGCAAGCCTTCATGATGGCTTCGAGATGCTTCTTGACGATCTTGGAGCCGGTCACCAGCGAGGCGACCTTCTGCTCCTCATTGACCTTCCAGTCGATGAAGTCCTCGATGTCCGGGTGGTCGGCGTCGACGATGACCATTTTCGCCGCGCGGCGCGTCGTGCCGCCCGACTTGATGGCGCCCGCCGCGCGGTCGCCGATCTTGAGGAAGCTCATCAGGCCGGACGAGCGGCCGCCGCCGGAAAGTTTTTCGCCCTCACCGCGCAGCATCGAGAAGTTCGAGCCGGTGCCGGAGCCGTATTTGAACAGGCGCGCTTCACGCACCCACAGGTCCATGATGCCGCCCTCGTTGACGAGGTCGTCCTGCACGCCCTGAATGAAGCAGGCATGCGGCTGCGGATGCTCGTAGGAGGACTTCGACTTGGTCAGCTTGCCGGTAAAGGGGTCGACATAGAAGTGGCCCTGGCTCGGGCCGTCAATGCCATAGGCCCAGTGCAGGCCGGTGTTGAACCATTGCGGCGAGTTCGGCGCGACGCGCTGGGTGGCGAGCATATAGGCGAGCTCGTCGCGGAAGGCGCGCGCGTCATCCTCGGACTTGAAGTAGCCGCCCTTGTATCCCCAGTAGGTCCATGTGCCGGCGAGGCGATCGAAAACCTGGCGGGCATCGGTTTCCGAACCATAGCGCTCGGCCTCGGGCAGCTTGGCGAGCTCGGCCTCGTCGGCGACCGAACGCCACAGGAAGGAGGGAACGTCGTTCTCCTCGACCTTCTTCAGGCGCGCCGGCACGCCGGCCTTGCGGAAATACTTTTGGGCCAGGATATCAGCCGCAACCTGGCTGAACTGCGCCGGCACATCGATATTGTCCAGGCGGAACACCACCGAGCCGTCGGGATTCTTGATCTCCGACAAAGCCTTGCGGAATTCGATCTCCGCATAGGCGGACTGATCTGGCTTGGTGAAACGACGCTCGATGCGCATTGGTCCCGTTCCTTTGTGTCTATATATAGCGCCTTTCCCAAGGGATTGCTGCCCCACATGGCGAAAAGCGCAGTCCGCCGTTTGCCGGCATCGCGGGCGACGCCGACACTCTCCTGGTCGCGGGCGCCACCATGCAGACAAGCAAACGCCTTTCCAGGCGCTTACCCAGGTTGCCGGCCGACCCGCGGGTCCCTCGAACTGAAACTTTTGTCGATTCCCTCCGTAGAGGGAGGTTCACACTATCTAGCGTCGAGCCTGCCTGCAAACACTAAATATAGTGTTAACAGATCATTTTTTCCAGGCCGACAATTCTCCCTTTCGCCCACCCAAGCCCTAACGATCCCAACGCTTCCGCCGGCCTCGTGAACAGGCGGAAATCCGGGCAAAACGCACAAAATCCGGGAAAAAAGACCGGCCTCAGAACTCTCCGGTCGCGCCCGCTACAGGAGCGCATGGCCTATAAAAAGCGACTCGTTCCGACCCGTCAAGGATTCGTTTGCGTAGCTTTTATGACCCCAACATCTTGTGTGTCACATATGTGGATAACGGGGACATAAGAAGCCCGGCTTTGCAGGCACTTGACGCGGTGACCGGCCAGGCGGGCAGCCGTGTCGGGCCGATGGCTTTTCATTTTAGCTGGCTTGCACTATCTGTTGCGTTCGCGCGGGGGCGCGCCTTGTCAACACCAAAAGCATCCGCTACGCCCCGCTCATGACAGTTACCGTACGTTTTGCCCCATCGCCGACCGGCCGCATCCATATCGGCAATGCGCGCACCGCGCTGTTCAACTGGCTTTTCGCCTTGAACAACAAGGGCCGTTTCATCCAGCGCTTCGACGACACCGACATTGCCCGCTCGACGCAGGAATATGCCGATTCCATTCTTTACGACCTGCATTGGCTGGGCATCTTCCCGGATGTCACCGAATACCAGTCGCGCCGCTTCGAGATTTATGACGCGGCGGTCGAGCGGCTGAAGGCGGCGCGGGTGCTTTATGCCTGCTACGAGACGCCGGAGGAGCTTGACCTGCGCCGCAAGGTGCGCCGCACGCGCGGCCTGCCGCCGGTCTATGGCCGCGAGGCGCTGATGCTGACGCCGGAGCAGGTGGCCGAATACCAGTCGGATGGCCGCCGGCCGCATTGGCGCTTCCTGCTGCCCAACTACACCAACGACCCGCTGCAGCCCGAGCGCACCGAGGTGCGCTGGAACGACCTGGTCCGCGGCGAGGAGACGGTCGACCTCGCCTCGCTGTCGGATCCTGTCCTGGTGCGCGAGGACGGCACCTATCTCTACACGCTGCCCTCGGTGGTCGACGACATCGAGATGGGTGTCAGCCATGTCATCCGCGGCGACGACCATGTCACCAACACCGGCGTGCAGATCGCCATCTTCAAGGCGCTGGGCGCCGAGCCGCCGGTCTTCGGCCACCACAACTTGCTCACCACCGTGTCGGGCGAGGGGCTGTCGAAGCGCACCGGCGCGCTGTCGATCGAAAGCCTGCGCGAGGACGGCATCGAGCCGATGGCCGTCGCTTCGCTGGCGGTGCTCGTCGGCACGTCGGAAAATGTCACCGCCGCGCATGATCTCAGCGAGCTTGCCGGCCATTTCGATCCGGCGGCGACGTCCAGGTCCGCCTCCAAATTCGACCCGGACGAGCTCTTCGTGCTCAACCGCACGCTGATGCATCGCATGTCGTTCGAGGAAGCGCGCGACCGGCTGATGGTGCTGGGGATTTCCGGCGACAAGGCCGAGCCGTTCTGGATTGCGGTGCGCGGCAATCTCGACCGCCTGTCGGACGCCGTCGCGTGGTGGCGTATCCTGAGCGAGGGTCCGCAGGAACCGGCGGAATTTTCCGGCGAGGACCGTGACTTCCTCAATCAGGCGTTCGACGTTCTCCCCGATGAGCCGTGGAACGGCACGGTGTGGAAGGACTGGACCGGCAAGATCAAGGAAGCCACCGGCCGCAAGGGCAAGCCGTTGTTCATGCCGCTGAGGTTGGCCCTTACCGGGCGGACTTCGGGGCCGGAGCTTTCAGATCTATTGCCGCTGATGGGTCGGGAAGGAACGCTGGCCCGACGACCCTGACTTTGCGCTGATCGGGCGGCAGCGCCGAGACCGGCGACACCGGCACCTTGGTGATCAGCCGCCTGATCGCGTCCTGGTCAAGCCTGCCTTCGGCATTGGCGAGTGTTTCCGGATCGGCGCCCGGATCGGGTTTGACCGCCGGCTTCGGAATGAAAGGCGCTGCCCCGCCGTTCGGCTGCGACTGTTCGGGATCGGGCGGGTTGCCGCCGATGATCGTGAAATTGCCGGCCTGCGCGTTGCAGCCGCAGGTGGGCGGGCGCGAATAATTGGCCTGTTTGTAGAGATAGGCGGTCGGCAGCTCGCTATAGGGTTGACCTGTCGCCGACGAGGTCATCGAGCCAGAGTCGTCGTCCATTCCGCGCGAATAGAAGACCTGCATCTCGGTACCTGGGCAGCTCGACTCGCAATTCTTCTGGTCGCGCTCGAAGTCGCCGATGGAAGCGGCATTCGACATCGGGAAGAAATAGCCGTCGCAGGTGCGCACGCACATCGTATGGAACTCGCCGCCCAGCCGGGGCAGGTCCATGCCGTCCGGCTGGTTGATGACGCGGCGGATGTTGCGCACGCTCGGATCATCGGGCGGCACGTCCGCCGAGCCCGGCATATCGGGGGTGTCGGGTGTTTCGAGCTGCTGGTCCTGGCGGCCGAAAAGCTGCTCGAACAGCTTGCCGCCGCCATTGTCGCGGGCCGCCTCCCGAAGCGGCGCGCGGCGCGGCGCGATCTCGTCGTCGCGGCAGCCATTGGCATCGAGCGCCGCCAGGATGCGGCTGCGGTCGCGCCGCGTGCCGCCGGCGGCCAGCCGCTCGCGCTTGGCCTGCAAGGTGTCCAGATTGGCGTTCATGCGCTCAATCGAGGCGTTGATCGCCGCGCATTGGCTGACATTGCGCGAAAACAGCGTGAAGCCGCAACCGGCGTCGCTTGCCCGGCCGCGGGCCTTGGCAAGCTGCTCGCGCTGCCTGGCGATCGCGTCGTCATATCTGCGCACGATGCCGGGGCCTCCGCCACCACCGCGGGCGGTGGCGAGTTCAGCTTCGAGCTGCCGGCATATGCGAGAGGCGGCCTGGGACTCAGCGACGGCGACAGCGGAACCTGCAAGCGCTGCAAGCAGCGTCGCAAGATGCATCAGCTTCAGCCCCTTCATCCGCCTGGAATCCCGATTGCCCGTGGCCGGAAGACTATCGCGTTCGTGGTTAACTGTTCCCTAGTGTGCAACCCGACACAATTGCGCTTTGGCGCGCCGCCTCAATTCAGGTCGACCAGCGCCTGCGCCTTGTGCGCCGCCTCGACCACCGCAAGCGCGGTCATGTTGACGACGCCGCGCGAGGTTACAGACGGCGTCAATATATGCGCGGGCTTGTCGGTGCCGAGCAGGATCGGCCCGACATGCAGCGCGTCCATCATGGCGCGCAAAGCCGTCAGCGTGATGTTGGCCGAATCGAGGTTCGGGAAGACCAGAAGATTGGCTTCGCCCTTCAGCCGCGAATGCGGATAGACGCGCTGGCGCAGATGCTCCGACAGCGCGGTATCGGCATGCATCTCGCCGTCGCACTGCAAGCCGGGCGCGATGCGGCCGAGGATTTCCGCCGCGCGGCGCATCTTCAGCGCGCTCGGGGAATCGCGCGAGCCGAAATCCGAATGCGACAGAAGCGCTGCCTTCGGCTCGATGCCGAAGCGCTGGATTTCCTCCGCCGCCAGCACCGTCATTTCGGCGATCTCCTCCGCCGTTGGATCGACCGAGACATGCGTGTCGGTGAGGAAGATGATGCCGCGCTGGGAGATCAGCATCGACAGCGTCGACAGGTCCCGATCCTTGATGCCGGCGCGAGGCCCGATGATCAGCGCGACATTGCGCAGATGCCGTTCGAAGCGGCCTTCGAGGCCGCAGACCATGGCGTCCGCGTCGCCGCGCTTCAGCGCCAGGGCCGCAATCACCGTGTTGTCGGTGCGCACCATGGTGCGGGCGGCCTCCGTCGTTATGCCGCGCCGGCCGGCCAATTCGATCAAGAGGTCGACATAATGGCGGTAACGCGGATCGTCCTCCGGATTGATCAGGGCGAAATCGACACCCGGACGGATGCGCAGGCCGTAACGCTTCAGCCTGACCTCGACCACATGCGGGCGGCCGATCAGGGTCGGTTCGGCGATGCCTTCCTCCAGCACCACTTGCGCGGCGCGCAGCACGCGCTCGTCCTCGCCGTCGGCATAGATGACGCGCTTGGCGCTCGAGGTTTTGGCGGAGGAGAACACCGGCTTCATCACCAAGCCGGAGCGGAAGACGAAGCGGTTGAGCTTGTCGATATAGGCGGTGAAGTCGGCGATCGGCCGCGTCGCGACGCCGGTGTCGCAGGCAGCCTTCGCCACCGCCGGCGCGATGCGCAGGATAAGGCGCGGATCGAAGGGCGAGGGGATCAGGAAATCGGGGCCGAAAATCGGCGTCTCGCTGGAATAGGCGCGCGCCGCGACATCCGAAGGCTCCTCGCGGGCAAGAGCGGCGATCGCCCGCACGGCCGCCATCTTCATCTCCTCGTTGATGGCGCTGGCGCCGCAATCGAGCGCGCCGCGGAAGATGTAAGGAAAGCACAGCACGTTGTTGACTTGATTGGGAAAATCCGAGCGCCCGGTGCAGATCATGGCGTCCGGCCGCGCGGCGCGCGCCACTTCCGGCATGATCTCGGGATTGGGATTGGCCAAAGCCAGGATCAGCGGTTTCGGCGCCATGTGCTGCAGCAGCTCCGGCTTCAGCACCCCGGCGGCGGAAAGGCCGAGAAAGACGTCGGCGCCGGAGATGACGTCGGCCAGCGTGCGCGCCTCGGTATCCTTCACATAGGGGTCTTTCCAGCGATCCATCTCCTCGACGCGACCCTTATGGGCGACGCCGAACCGGTCGGTGACCCAGATGTTTTCCACCTTGGCGCCGAGCGAGACCAAAAGGTTGAGGCAGGCGAGCGCCGCCGCACCCGCGCCGGACGTGACGATCTTGATGTCGGAAATCGTCTTGCCGGCCAATTCCAGCCCGTTGAGCACCGCGGCTGCGACGATGATCGCGGTGCCGTGCTGGTCGTCGTGGAAGACCGGAATGCCCATGCGGGCTTTCAGCCGCTCCTCGACCTCGAAACATTCAGGCGCCTTGATGTCCTCGAGGTTGATGCCGCCGAAGGTCGGCTCGAGCGCTGCCACCGTCTCGACCATCCGCTCGATCTCCGGCGCGTCGATCTCGATGTCGAAGACGTCGATGCCGGCGAACTTCTTGAACAGCACCGCCTTGCCTTCCATGACCGGCTTGGAGGCGAGCGGGCCGATATTGCCGAGCCCAAGCACGGCGGAGCCGTTGGAGACGACGCCGACGAGATTGGCGCGGGCGGTGTAGTCGGCGGCGGTGGCGGGATCGTCGCGGATCTCAAGGCAGGGCGCTGCCACGCCCGGCGAATAGGCAAGCGCCAGGTCGCGCTGGTTGCCGAGCGGCTTCGTCGCCTGGATCTCGAGCTTTCCCGGCGTCGGGTGCTTGTGAAAGAAGAGGGCGGCCTCGTCGAGGTCCGACCGGGCCGTTTTCTTGTTCTCGCCGTCCATCCGGCCCTCCCTCTGTTCCTGATTTGGGAGCCTTTTAGCATGTGCCGGAGAGTTTTCGCGACGGCAAATAGCGGACTGCGGCCTTCACAATGCCGGAGCGAAAATAATCAATCGATTCCAGATGGTTGGGCTGTGAGCCTCAAGCCTTTGGATCGTCGGCGGTCAGAATGCGCTGACGTAGAGGCCGCCGTCGACCGGGATGTTCTGGCCGGTGAGGTAGCCGGCATGGACCGAGCATAGGAAGGCGCATATCTGGCCGAATTCCTCCGGCGTGCCGAGACGTTTTGCCGGCACGTCGGCACTGATGCGGGCCTTGCGCGCGGCGGCCGCGGCCGGGTCTTCCGGAGTGCCGGCCTCGTGAGGGCCGCGCAGCCGGTCGGTATCGAGCTTGCCGGGCAGCAGGCTGTTGATGGTGACGTTGCGGTCCATGACCGTCCGCGCCACGCCGGCGAGGAACGAGGTCAGGCCGGCGCGCGCGCCGGACGACAGGTCGAGACCGGGGATCGGCACATAGACCGACAGCGACGTGATGTTGACGATGCGGCCGAAGCCGCGCTTGGCCATGCCGTCGATAACCGCCTGGATGAGCTCGATCGGCGTGACCATGTTCTGCGTCACGCCCTCAAGGATCTTGGTGCGGTCGAGCTCGCGAAAGTCGCGCAGCGGCGGGCCGCCATTGTTGTTGACCAGAATGTCGAGGTCGGGGCAGGCGGCAAGCATCGCTTTCTGCACCTCGGGCTTCGACACGTCGCCGGCAACTTCGATGACATCCACGCCGAATAGATCGCGGATCTCCTTGGCGGTCTTGGCCAAGAGTTCGGCGTTGCGGCCGTTGACGACGAGGTCGACGCCGGCTTCGGCAAGCGCCATGGCGCAGCCTCGCCCCAGTCCCTTGCTCGAGGCGCAGACGATGGCTTTCTTGCCGCGAATGCCGAGATCCATGACGGTTTTCTCCTGATTGTGTTGCGCGCAAGCTAGCGCCTGGGCTGGACCAACCGCAACCGTCATACGGTTGTTGCATGAATCGGGGCATAGGCACGCGAAAGCAAAGGGTAAAATCGTGATGTCCGACCCAGAGCCCCGCACTTTCCGCGCCCTGTTCATTTCCGACGTGCATCTCGGCTCGAAAGCGGCCAAGGCCGATTTCCTGATCGACTTCCTGCGTCATCACGACGCCGAGATCATCTATCTGGTCGGCGATATCGTCGACGGCTGGCGGCTGCGGCGCAACTGGCACTGGCCGCAGAGCCACAATGACGTTGTGCAGAAGCTGCTGCGCAAGGCGCGCAAGGGCGCCTCGATCACCTATATCGCCGGCAATCACGACGAATTCGCCCGCCAGTTCCAGGGCGTGCATTTCGGCGGCATCGTCGTCGCCGACCGCGCCATCCACGAGACCGCCGACGGCCGGCGCCTGCTGGTCATCCATGGCGACCAGTTCGACACGGTGGTGCACAACCAGCGCTGGCTGGCCTATCTCGGCGACTATGCCTATGACGCGGCGATGCTGATCAACCGCGCGGTGACCAAGCTGCGCCACCTGCTCGGCCTGCCTTACTGGTCGTTCTCGTCATGGGCGAAGGTCAAGGTGAAGAAGGCGGTGAACTTCATCGGCTCGTTCCAGACCGTGCTTTCGGAAGAGGCGCGGCGCTCGCATGTCGACGGCGTGATCTGCGGCCACATCCATCACGCCGCGATCGAGAATTACGGCGATGTGCAGTACATCAACACCGGCGACTGGGTGGAAAGCTGCACGGCGGTGGTCGAGCATTTCGACGGCCGCATGGAAATCCTGACCTGGGCGCATGTGCTGCCCGAGGCGTCAGCCGGCAGTGAAGCGCTGGTGCCGGTCGATATCATCGACCTCAAGGGCAGGGCGGCTCAGGCGGCTTGAGCGCAGCTGCCTTTTCCCGGTCCAGCCTGTTGTCTTCGCACTCAAGCTGGCCGCGCTCGCTTCCACAGGCCCTTCCGTCAACAGCTTAGCCCTCGATCGATTGGTCCAGCCGGTTCCGTCGCGCTTTGCTGCATGTTAGGGATCGAGACACGTTGCATGGGAGTCGAATGCAGCCAAATTGGATCGATTCATGTCGCTGCCGCCGCTATCGCCCGAACAGCTTGTTAAGCCAAGCCATTTCGAACTGCGCATGAGCCTGATCTTCGCGACCTTGTTCGTCTCGCAAGGCACGCATCTGCCTTACTTTCCGCTCTGGCTGCAGGCGAAAGGTTTTCATGCCGAGCAGATTGCGGTCATCTTGGCCGCGCCGATGTTCCTGCGCGTGTTGACGACGCCGATGCTGACCGCGCTTGCCGACCGGGCCCGGGATCGCGCCGATGTCTATATCGCGGTGGTTGCAGCCTCCATGGTCATCTCGGCCGGCTATTTCCTGCCGGCCACCTATGCCGTCGTGCTCGCCGTGTCGCTGCTTTTGACGATCGTCTGGACGCCGCATTCGCCGATGGCCGATTCGCTGGCGCTTTCGGGCGTGCGCCGTTTCGGCTCGAACTACACGGCAATGCGCAAATGGGGCTCGATCTCGTATCTGTGCGCCAATGTCGTGGGCGGGTTCATCCTGGCGGCCACGGGTCCGCAGGCGGTCCCGGTGATCATCTTCATTGCGCTTGGCGCGGCCTTGGTCGCGGCGCTGCTGTCGCCGCGCATGGGACGGCCGCGCAAGGCCTCGCCGCTGTCGGCGACCGAGATCCAGCATAAGGCGCCGAGCCTGTTCAATGCCTATTTCCTCTATTTCACGCTCGGCGTCGGCATCATCACCGCCAGCCATGCCTTCCTCTACGGCTTCGTCTCGATCTACTGGAAATCGATCGGAATCGGCGATTCCGTCGTTGGCCTGCTATGGGCCTGGGGCGTGGTGTCGGAAGTCTGCATGTTTCTGTTTTTCAATCGTATTTTTGCTTCCATCTCGGTGGCCAGGGTGATGGTGATCGCCGGCATCGGTTCGATCGTGCGCTGGATCGCCTTTCCGCTGGTCTGGCCGCTCGGTCTGGGCGTCGCCGGCTTCTTCGGCGTCCAGACGCTGCATTCGGTATCGGTGGCGATGGTGTTGATCGGCCTGCAGAAGATGATCGGCGAAACGGTTTCCGAAGAGCGCACGGGCGCCGCGCAAGGCATCGCCTATTTCTTCAACGGCTTCTTCATGGCGGCGGTGACGCTCGCTTCAGGCCCGCTCTATGACCGTTTGGGCGTCGACGGTTTCTGGGCGATGATCCCGATCGCGGTCGTCGGCATGGTGCTGATAGGCCTAGCTTCCCGTTCAGCCCCAAAGCACCCCGTCGGGAGGTGAAACCAGCGATCCCCGGTAGACGAGACCGGGCTCGCGATCTCGTGCCAGCAGCAGCGGACCGTCGAGGTCGACGAAGTCGGCGTCCTGCGCGAGCAGCACCGCCGGGGCCATGGCGAGCGAAGTGCCGACCATGCAGCCCACCATGATGTCGAAGCCGAGCTCGCGCGCGCGGTCGCGCAAGTTCAACGCCTCGGTCAGGCCGCCGGATTTGTCGAGCTTGATGTTGACGGCGTCATAGAGCCCGACCAGCGCATCGAGGTCCCTTGCCGCATGCACGCTTTCGTCGGCGCATATCGGCACCGGATGCCCGATCCGGCGCAGGATGCCGTCCTTGCCCGCCGGCAGCGGCTGCTCGACGAGCGCGACGCCATGCCGCGCGGCGAAGGCAAGGTTCGCCTCGACATTTTCGTCGGTCCAGCCCTCGTTGGCATCCAGGATGATGCGGCTTTCGGGAGCGGCTTCCGTCACCGCGCGAATCCTCGCCATGTCGCCGTCGCCGCCGATCTTGACTTTGAGCAGTGGTCGCCCGGCATTGGCGCGCGCTTGCGCCGCCATGGCGTCCGGTTCGGCGAGCGACAGCGTGTAGGCGGTTTCCAGCGGCCTCATCGGAAGGGCCCCGATTGCCGCTGCCACAGGTGTGCCGGTCAGCTTGGCCTCCAGGTCCCAAAGGGCGCAGTCGATGGCGTTTCGCGCGGCGCCCGCGGGCATGGCCGCGAGCAAGGCGGTCCGGTCGATGCCGGCGACGATCGGATCGCGCATGGCCTCGATGGTCGCGCGCACCCCCTCCATGGTCTCGCCGTAGCGCCTGTACGGCACGCACTCGCCGCGCCCGGAACGTCCCCCGTCAGCGATCGTTACGGTGATGACTTCGGCCTCGGTTTTGGATCCGCGCGAGATGGTGAAGGTGCCGGCGATCGGGAATCGCTCCATTTCGACCGAAATGACACGCGCCATAATTTTCTTCTCCGGCTGTGCGACACCGGTCTGCCGGCAAATCGACACGCCAGTCCGGTCACGCTAAACAGGACGCCATGTTGACCATCCGCAAACGCGACGCAAGCGGCGAGCCCAAGGACGCCGAGCACCGGCCTCGCATCGCCGTGGGCGAGGAAGGGGGCGTGCTGGGCTGCGCCTTTTCCGGCGTGTGGACGACGCGCACCGTGGCGCTGGTCGATGCCGACATGCGCAAGATCGAGCAGAGAAGCGGCGCAAAACAGCTGATGCTCGACCTTTCCCACATCGAAAAGATGGACACCGCCGGCGCATGGCTTATCGACCGGTTGGCCAGCGCCTTCGAGAAGAAAGGCGTCGAGGTCCATTTGCAGGGGCAGAGCGAGATCGCTTCGATCCTGCTCGGCGCGGTCGGCGATGCGGTTCGACGGGAGCCCGAATCGGGTCCGGCCGGGCCGCCCAACATCATCCTGCGCGCGCTGGAGCTGGTTGGCCGGCGCGTCTACGAGATGCGCGACGATTTCTTCGCCTCCATGAACATCCTCGGCGCCACGATCCGCGGCGCGCAGATGAAGCTCGGTCGCGGCCACGCGGTCAACCCGGCCGCGATCTTCAACCAGATCGATCGCATGGGCGTCGGCGCGATACCGGTAGTGGTGCTGATGTCGGCCATTGTCGGCGCCATCGTCGCCCAGCAGGGCGCCTACCAGCTCAGCTATTTCGGCGCCAACATCTTCGTCGTCGACCTCGTCGGCGTGCTGATCCTGCGCGAGCTCGGCGTGCTGATGACGGCGATCATGCTCGCCGGCCGTTCGGGCAGCGCGATCACCGCCGAGATCGGCTCGATGAAGATGCGCGAGGAGGTCGACGCGCTGAAGGTGATCGGCCTCAATCCGATCGGCGTGCTGGTCTTTCCGCGTCTCGTCGCGCTGGTGATCGGGCTGCCATGCCTCACGATCATCGCCAATTTCGCCGCGCTTGGCGGCGGCATCGTCGCCGCCTGGCTCTATTCCGATATCCCACCGGCCGCGTTCATCGACAGGCTGCGCGTCGCCATCGACCTCAGCACCATCTTTGCCGGCCTGATCAAGGCGCCGTTCATGGCCCTGATCATCGGCATCATCGCGTCGGTCGAGGGCATGAAGGTCGGCGGCAGCGCCGAATCGCTGGGCCTGCACGTGACCGCGTCGGTAGTGAAGTCGATCTTCGTCGTCATCATACTCGACGGGCTTTTCGCCATGTTCTACGCAGCGATCGGGTTCTGAGATGGCGAACGGCAACGGCGCCACGGCAGCGCAGGACACGAATGACGACGAAGTCGTGCTTTCGGTTCGCGATGTCACCGTCGCCATCGGCGACAAGGTGATCCTCGACAAACTCTCGCTCGATATCAAGCGCGGGGAAATCCTCGGCTTCGTCGGCGCTTCGGGCGCCGGCAAATCGGTGCTGTTACGCACCATATTGGGACTGATGCCGAAGCAATCGGGGACGATCAGCCTGTTCGGCGTCGACGTCGACAAGGCAAGCGACGCGGATCGTTTGCGCATCGACATGCGGCTCGGCGTCCTTTTCCAGCATGGCGCGCTATTTTCGGCGCTGACGGTGCTGGAAAACGTGCAGGTCCCGATGCGTGAATATCTCGACCTGCCCAGGGCGCTGATGGACGAGCTTGCCATGCTCAAGATCGAGCTGGTCGGGTTGCCGGCCGATGCGGCGCAGAAATTTCCCTCCGAGCTGTCCGGCGGCATGATCAAGCGCGCGGCGCTGGCGCGCGCCCTGGCGCTCGATCCGGACATCGTCTTTCTCGACGAGCCGACCTCCGGGCTCGACCCGATCAGCGCCGCCGAGTTCGACGAGCTCGTCGTCAAGCTGCGCGACACCATGGATCTGACCGTCTACATGGTCACGCACGACCTCGACACGCTGTTCACCGCTTGCGACCACGTGGCGGTGCTCGGCAAGAAGAGGGTGCTGGTCGAGGGCACGATCGACGACATGCTGAAGAGCGAGGAGCCTTGGGTGAAATCCTATTTCCGCGGAAAACGCGCCCGGCAACTTGATCTTGCGGCGCGCGCATAGCCATAAGTGGGGCGATGGAAACAAGAGCCAACTACATTATTGTCGGCATCTTCACGCTGGGTGCGATCCTGGCGGCCTTCGCTTTCGTCTATTGGACAGCGGCGATCGGCGAAAGGGGTGAAACGGCAATGCTGCGCGTGCGCATCCCAGGCTCGGCTTCCGGCCTCAGCCGCGGCAGCCTTGTGCTGTTCAACGGCGTCAGGGTGGGTGACGTGAAGAACGTCTATATCGACGGCGACGATCCGACCGTCGCCATCGCCGACACCGAAATTGCCCGTTGGACGCCGATCACCAAATCGACGCAGGCCGATATCGGACTGACCGGCCTCAGCGGCCAGGCCAATATCGAGCTCAAGGGCGCCGATCCGAAAGAGACCAGGCTGCTCGACGAAGCGGAGAAGGAAGGCAAGGTCGCCGAAATCGTCGCCAATCCGTCCGCGGTCACCAACCTTTTGCAGACGGCGCAGAACATCTTCACCCGCGCCGACAAGGTGCTTGGCGAGCTCGAAGGCTTCACCAAGGACGTTCGCGGTCCGCTGACGCAGACGGTCAAGAACGTCGAGACCTTCTCGGACGCGCTGGCCAAGAATTCCGACGGCATCGACAAGTTCCTGTCGGCGGTGAGCTCGCTTTCGGATCAGCTGAAGAATGTCTCGGGCCGGCTCGACAGCACGCTGAAGGCAGCCGAAGGCCTGCTTAATTCCGTCGACAAGGACCAGATCAAGAGCATCGTGGCCAATATCGACACGGTGACGACGAACCTGAAAGAGACCTCGAAGCAGTTCGACACCGTCATCGATAACGTCAACACGGCGGTCGGCTCGATCAACGATTTCGCCAAGCAGACGCAAGGCACATTGGCCAAGGTCAACGGCGTGCTCGACGGCATCGATCCGGCCGACGTCAAGGCCGCTTTGGCCAACATCCAGAAGGCCAGCGCCAACGCCGACAAGGCGGCGTCCGACATCGCCAAGGTCACCGACAAGATCGCCAACCGTTCCGACGACATCAACGAGACCATCAAGGACGCCCGCCAGCTCGCGCAACGGCTCAACGATGCCTCGGTGCGCGTCGACGGCATCCTGGTCAAGGTCGACAATCTCCTCGGCTCCGGCGAGGCCAACGGTGTCATGGCCGATGCCAGGGCGACATTGAAATCCTTCAAGCAGGTGGCCGACACGCTGAACTCCCGCCTCGGCACAATCGTCGACAACCTGTCGCGCTTCTCCGGCCAGGGCCTGCAGAACGTCGAGGGGCTGGTGCAGGACAGCCGGCGCTCGATCAATCGCATCGAGGAAGCGGTGACCGATCTGAGCCGCAACCCGCAGCGCATTCTGTCCGGCGGCGCCGGCGAGGTCCGGCAGTTCGATGGAAGGGCACGGCGTTGACTTCGGCCGCCGCGACCGTCAAGAAATGAACCGCAAATGCGGGTTGATCGTAAGATCCGGGGACAGCGGGGATCACGCGTGAAGTCGATCGGGGTGGTTGCGGGTAGTTTGAGATCGTCCGCCGCAGCGTTGCTGGTGCTTGCGGTCGCCGGCTGCGCGGCCCTGGGCGGCAAGCCGGCGCCGCTTGACACGTTCGAATTGTCCGCGCCGTCGCTCGACGTGCGTGCCCACAGCCGGCGCCAGATCCTGATCGCCCAGCCGTCGGCGCTCAAGGCGCTGGACAGCCAGAACATCGTCATCAGGCCTTCCGACCGGTCGATCCAGTTCCTCAAGGGCGCGCAATGGGCGGACCGGCTGCCGCTGATCGTGCAGGCGAGGCTGGCCGAAACCTTCCAGCGCTCCGGCAGCTTTGCCGGCGTCGGAAAGCCAGGCGAGGGGCTGGCGATCGACTACCAGATCATAGTCGAGGTGCGCTCCTTCGAGGTGCGCGTCAATGGCGGCGAGCATGCCGATGTCGATCTGTTCGTGCGCATCCTGAACGACCGCAACGGCGAGGTGCGTGCCTCGAAGAGCTTCACCGCGAGCGCCCCGGTCTCTGGCAGCGGCAATGCGGCTTACGTCAGCGCGCTGGACGGCGCCTTCGGTCAGGCGGCGAAGGATATCGTCCGCTGGACGGATACGGTGATCTGAGGGAAATGGCCGTCAGTTTTGTTCAAAGGACGCTTTCGGTCGACGGTAAGGAGGTGACCTGCCGTTTCTTTTTGCCCGAGTTCGAGCAGGGGCGAGATTTCCAGTGCCGATATGAAATAGCGTGGCCCGAAGGTTCACGTTCTCGAAAAGCTTACGGGATCGACCAAGTGCAGGCGCTATTGCTCGCGATGCAAATGGCACATACTGACCTTCTATCAGAACGCGAAAATAGTGGACGCAAAGTACTATGGCTTGATCAGCGAAGCCTTGGATTGCCTATCGCGAACTCAATTCGTGATTTGGACCCCGACGGCGGTTTCTGACCGTGAGTCAGATAGAAAAAGGCGGGCTTTCGGCCCGCCTTTTTCGTTTCTTTTGATCAAGCACTGGCTTAGTGCAGCCGGCCGCTGGCATGGGCCAGCATGGTGTAGACCTTGCCGGTGTCGGACGTCAGGTAGGTCTGCGCCATGATGTTGTCGCGGTCGTTGCGCGAGACATCCTTGAGCAGCTTCTCGAAATCCTCGCAGTAACGGTCGACCGCGGCGCGGAATTCCGCCTCGGCCTGATACTTGCGGCGGATCTCGTCGAAGGTCTGCTGGCCCTTCAGCGTGTAGAGGCGACGGGTGAAGACGTCGCGCTCGCCCCGCCGGTAGCGGTTCCAGAGCTCGATCGAGGCGTCATGGTCGATGGCGCGGGCGATGTCGACGGAGAGCGAGTTGAGCGACTCCATGACATGCAGCGGCGAGCGCTGGGCAGGCGTCGCGCGCGGCGCTTCCGCCGGCGCTGCCGGCCGCAGCTCTTCCTCACGCGAGGCATTGGTGAGGAGGTCGCGCACCCAGCCGCCCTGCTGGGGCTTGCCGTTCGGATCGCGGCGCGGCGCCTCGGCGGGGCGTTCAAGGTCGAGCGTGCCGCGCAGCGTTGTCTCGGCGACCGGCGCCTGCGGAGCGCGGGCCGTCGGTTGCGGTTGCTGCTGTGGCTGCGGCGCCGTGGGACGGCGCAGCGGCGGTTCGGCGGCTCGGGCCGGCGCCTGCGGAGCCGGGCGCAGACCGCGTGGCTCGCCCTGTTCGCTGCTGCCGCTGCGGCCGGATTTCGCAACGATATCCGACAGTTCCTTGAGCGCATTGATCTGCTCTGCGACAGCGCGACGAATGGCCGAGGTCGATTCCTTGGCTTCCTCCGGCATCTCGATCACGCCCTTCTTCAGCTCGGCGCGGGTAAGGTCGAGCTCGCTCTTGATCGAGCCTGCGGTGCGACGCATCTCTTCGGTCGCGTCGGCAAAGCGGCGTGTGGCCGAATCGACGACGTCGGCGATGGCGGTGCGGATCTTTTCCGCCGATTCCATCGTGCGGCCCTCCGCGGTCTGCATCGTCTGGCCGACGAGGTTTTCGAAGGAGCGCATCACCTTCTCGAGGTCTTCCGACTTCTTGACCAGGCCGACGGCGAGGTCTTCCAGCGAGGACTGACGCTCCAGCGTGTGCTCGAGATTGCTTTGCGCGGAGCTGAGCAAATTCGAGGCGCTGGAGAGCAACCGGCTGTGTTCGTCGAACTTGGTCGCGATCGAGGCCACCTCGCGCAGCGTCGCCGAGGACAGGTCGGTGAGCCGCGTCGTGTTGGAATCGACCAGACGCGCCGAACTGGCGAAAGTCTGGGCGGCCTTCTCCGTGGTCGTGGCGAAGCTCTGCGTGCTGCCGGAGAGCCGCTCCTCGACCTGGCCGAGATTGACGGCAGCCTGGTCGATCAATTGGCCGAGCTGCGCGCTGGAGGTGGTCATGCGGCCGATAAGATCGGCCACGCTGTCGGCAAGCGACGAGCGGGCGCCTTCGACGGCCGACAGCGTCTCGGCCGTGCGGCTGGCGAGAGCATTGACGAGGTTCGTGTTCTCGCTGCGCAGCTTCTCGGCCGCCCGTTCGGTGACCTCTTCCATGCTGCGCTGCAGCTCGGAGCCGCCCTGGGCGAAGCGCTCGACCAGCGGTTTGGCCGTCTCGTCGAGGATTTTCGCCATCTCTGCCGAACGCGCCGCGAGCATGGTGTTGAGCTCGCGGGTGTTGGCGCCGATCGTGCGGGCGGCCTCGTTGGTGCTCTGGCCGATATGCTGGCCGACCGCCGTGAAGGTCTCGGCGATGACATTGGCGCGCGAGATGAGCTGGGCCTCGGCGCTGGAGACCTGCTCGTTGAGCTTCTGGCCCATGGTCTCGGCGGTGTAGGCGAAGCGGTTTTCCACGCTCGCCACCTGGTCCTCGACACGGGCGGCCGCGGCCGAGGCGCTTGCGGCCAGCCGCTCGTCGGCTCCGGCCAGCGCCTGCTCGATCTCGCGGGCATGCACGGCAAGCTCCTGCCCGGTCTGGCGGGCACGGTCGGCGACGCGTTGTTCGGTCGCCGCGAAGGCGCCGACGATCGTGTCGGCATGCTCGCCGATGGTCGAGGTGCTCGAGGCGATACGCGACACCAGACGGCTGTCGGCGTCGTCGAAGATACGGGCAATTTCGGACGCCCGCGACGACAGTGCTTCCGAGCCCTCGGCGATACGCGAGATCAGATGCTGGTCGGCGCTGTCGAAGATGCGGCCGAGGTCCGAGGCGCGGGCGGCCAGCGCTTCGGCCGATTCGCTGATGCGCATCGAAAGCCGCTCGTCGGCGCCCTCGAAGTTGCGCAGGATGTCGCCGGCACGGGCGGCCAGCGACTGCGCCGTCTCGACGGCGCGGGCAACCAGCTTCTGGTCGGCTGCGTCGAAGGTGTTGGCGATGTCGCCGGCGCGTGCGGCCAGCTTGTCGGCGGTTTCCTCGGCGCGGGCCATGAGCGAGTTGGAGGCATCGTCGGCGCGCGCCATCAGCATGTTGGACGTATCCTGGGCGCGCTCGTGCAGGCGGCGGTCCGCCGCCTCGAAAGCCTGCGCGATGTCCTCGGCCCTGGCAAGCAGCGCGGCGGAAGTCTGCTCGGCGCGTTCGGCGATCTTGCGGTCGGCGTCGCTGAAAGCCGCACCGGCCTGCTCGTGCAGGGTGCTGGTGATTTCCATGACCTTGTCGCGCAGCGCGCCCGCCACGAAGACCGCGGTCTTTTCCAGCACGCCGCGGACATTGTCGACGCCGGTCGACAGCGCACGCTCCATGGTGCCGGCGCGCTCCTCGATGACACCGGTCTGCCGGCTGAAGGCCTGCTCGATCTTCTCGACATCGGCGGCAATCGCCGCCGAGATATCGCTGCTTCGGGCAGCGATCTGATCAATATGGCCGGAAACCGAACGGTCGACGTCCTTGCGCGCATCGGCAAGCTTGACGAGATCGTCCTCGAGGGCCTTGGCCAGCATGTTGCGGCCCTCGGACAGCTTGCCGACATGACCGGCGATGACATCGTCGATCTCCGAGCGGCTTTCCGTCAGCTTCTGAAGGTCCGCTTCGAGGGCGCGCTTGAGGATATCGCGGCCTTCGGCGAGCTTTTCGACCTGGCCGGCGACCAGGCCGTCGATCGAGGAACGGCTTTCGGCGAGCTTGGCGAGGTCGGCTTCCAACGCACGCTTGAGGATGTCGCGGCCTTCCGCGAGCTTCTCGACCTGGCCGGATACCAGGCCGTCGATGCCGGCGCGGCTCTCGGCGAGCTTGGCAAGATCGTCCTCGAGCGCCTTGGACAGCGTCGCACGGTTCTGCGACAGTTGGTCGGCATGGGTCTGCATGAGGCCGCTGGCATTAGCCATATCGGTCTCCAGCGCACGCGAAAGCTCGGCGCGGTGGCCGGTGATCTTCTGTGAATGATCGACGATCGCGCCCTGGATGGTGTTGAGGTCGGCTTCCAGCGCGCGCTTGAGGATGTCGCGGCCTTCGGCAAGCTTCTCGACCTGGCCGGCGACCAGCCCGTCGATGCTGGAGCGGCTCTCCGCCAGCTTGGCGAGATCGTCCTCCAGCGATTTCGACAGCACGGAACGGTCCTGAACGAGCCGGTTTTGATGGTCGGCGATGGCGCCGCTGACGGCCTGCAGGTCGGTCTCAAGCGCTTTCGAAAGCTGTGAGCGATCTTCCAGCACCCTGTCCGAATGTCCCGCTATGGCACCCTTGATGGCGTTGAGGTCGGCTTCCAAGGCACGCTTGAGGATGTCGCGGCCTTCGGCGAGCTTCTCGACCTGGCCGGCGACAAGGCCGTCGATCGAGGCGCGGCTTTCGGCGAGCTTGGCGAGGTCGGCTTCCAGCGTCTGCGACAGCAGGCTGCGGTCGTCGGCGAGCTTGCCGGCGTGGCTGTCGATCAGGCCGCGGATGCCGCTCAGATCGCTTTCAAGGGCGCGGCTGAGCTCGCCGCGGTCCTCGGCGAGCTTGGTCGAGTGGGTCTCGATCAGGCCGCGGATGCCGATGATGTCGGTCTCGAGCGCCTTGGCGAGCACGGCGCGGCCCTCGGCGATCTTCTCGACCTGACCGGCGACAAGGCCGTCGATGGAGGCCCGGCTGTCCTGCAGCTTGTTGAGATCGGCCTCCAGCGCGCGCGCCAGGATGTTGCGGCCCTCGGCCAGCTTCCCGACATGGCCGGCGACCATTTCGTCAATCATCGTACGAGCTTGGACGAGCCTGCCGGAGTCTTCGTTCAAGACCTGGGACAGGCGGTTGCGGCCTTCTTCGAGCTGCTCCAGATGGCTGCCCAGCGACGCATCGATGGCGGCGCGGGACTCGTTGACCTTGCGCAGGTCTTCTTCCAGCGCCCGCGAGATCAGGCCGCGGCCTTCGGCCAGCTTCTGCACCTGGTTGGTCACGGCGGCATCGATTGCCACGCGGCCTTCGGCGAATTTCGCCAGATCCTCCTGCATGGCGGCCGCCATGCGCTCGCGGCTCTCCGAAAGCGCACGGCTGTGGTTCTCGACGGCTTCCTCAATACCGACACGGGCATCGGCCAGCCGCTGGATGTCGGAATCGAATGAGCGCGACACGACATGCCGGGCCGCTTCCATGCGCCCGGCGAAGTCGGTGGCGCGGGCTTCGAGCATGGAGGAGGTCGACGAGATGATATCCGCCATGTCGGCGCCGATCTGCGTCTTGCCCTGATCGATCATCGACGTCAGCTGGTCCTTGCTGTCGGCGAAGGTGTGCGCGATCTCGCGGGCGCGCTCGACCAGCGTCTCGTTGATCTGGCGGGCGCGGGCTTCGAGGGCGGCGTTGAGTTTCTGCGTTCCGGTGTCGAGCGCCTCGGCGCGGGTTTGGAATTCGCTGATCAGCGCCTGACCGCGTTCGGCCAGCGTCCGCTCGATGCCGCTGAGGCTCGTCTCGAACTCCGAACTCAAGGTGCGCGCCGCGCCGCCGAGCAGCGAGACCATGCCGTTGGTGCGGTCGTCGAGCAGGTCGGTCAGCGAGCGTGTCAGGCCGTCCGTGGTGTCGGTCAGCTTGGCGATACGGGTATCGAGCAGGCTCGCGAAAGCCTCGCCGGAGGTCGAAAGACGGTCCGTGATGTTGTCAAGGCGCGATTCCACGGAATCGAAGATCGATGTCGAGCTTTCATTGATGCGGTCGATCAGCGTGTCGCCGGAATTGTTGATCGTCATCGACAGCTTGGTCGACGCGTTGAGGATCGAGTCGCGGATGATGTCGCTGGCCGAGCCGATCTCGTCGCGCAGCGTCTCGTGAGCGCTGGCGATGGAGGCGCGCACGCGCTCGGCATGGGTGACGACCGCCTCGCGCTCGCTGCCGAGGCCGTCGACCAGCGAACGTATGCGGGCCTCGTTCTCGGAATAGGAGCGTTCGAGCTGGCTGACTTCGCCGTGGACGAGCGTTTCGAGCTCAACCGCGCGGGCCAGGGTGCGCTCGATGCCTTCGCCCATGGCCGCCACCTCTCGGCGAACGGCCTGGCCGATCATCATGACACGGTCCTGGGCGAGGTTTTCGGGCTCCGCCAGGCGGAAGGCGACCTCGGTCATCGATTGCGCGGCGAGGCGCATTTCCTGCGCGCGCCGGATCATGGCGGCGAACGCCCAGAACAGGATGACCGGAACGATCGCGGCAACCGCCAGGCCGATCAGCTCGGGACGGGCGAAGAACTGGTCGAAGGTACGGATGTTCCAGATGCCGGGGCCGAACAACAGGTTGGCCAGGCCGCCGGCGCCGGCGATCCAGGCCAGCGAGATAAAGGCGATCACCCAGTAGACGGTGCTGGACGCACGGCGATTGAGGCTGTGCAGCAGCGTCTTGTAGTCCTTCTGGCGGTCGTCGTTGGCGGGCGTGAAGCCGGCTGGAGGCGTAAAGCCGGACGGCTGCCCGTTGCGCGGCTCGACCGGGCGCAACTCGGCCGGCTTGGCTGCGGGCGCCCTGGGGGGCTGGGGGCTGGCAGGCTGGGGATTGTTTGCCGGCTCCGTCCTCTGGCTGCGCCCTTCGCGCGCCAGCTCGTCGGCCGCCGCCGAAATCTGCGCTTCGAGATCCTCCATCGACGCCGCCATGTCGAGGCCGCCTTCGTCGCCGTTAAGGTCAAGGTCAAGCGCCTTTTCCAGTTCCGCGGCCACGTCATTCTCGAGAGACTTCGTCGTCGTTGGTTTCTTAGCCATGCCTTCGCTACCCTGTACTAGCTGCCGCGGGACTTATGATTTTGGCCTGATTCTGGCCCGATTCTGGCTTGTCTATCCCGCGCAGGAGGCTGAAAAATGGACCTTCGTATCGTAATGACACACTGGGGTAAAGAAAACATGCATTCCGGGCGATACGTAAAACTTTAAATATAAGGTTAACGGAGACGTGATCCGGCTGCCTCCGTGACAACATTTTTCCTCTGCAGTCGTTAACCCGTTGGCGACCGGGAGCGCCTATTTTCGCGGGCCCGTCTGCCCGCTTGATGGAGTTGCAGTGCGTATGCGTGGCGAAAGTGGTATTGCGTTTTCCATGCCGGGGGGCGACGCCTCCGGAACGGCTGGAGCCCGACCGGTGGATCTCGGCCATCTGGCACGCCAGACAATGGGCGACCGCGACCTCGAACGCGAGGTGCTGGCGCTGTTCGTGCACCAGTCGCTGTCGGTCCGTGACCAGATCGCGGATGCCGACGCCAGGCAAAGGGTGCTTCTGGCACATGGCCTGAAAGGCTCGGCGCGCGGCATCGGCGCCTTTGCGGTGGCCGACTGCGCCGCGATCATCGAAACCCAGCCGGAAGACGTCCGGGCGCTCAAGCGGCTCAGCACGCTGATCGAGGAAGTGCGCGACTTCATCGCAGGCATCAGCCGCTAGTATCCCACCTTTCTGAAAAACGTCATTTCGTGGCGCTTTCGCGCCGCAGTTGACTTGTCCGGCAGAGTGATTATCTCGGCTGCGACTCCTCAGGTGACTTAATGACCAAGCTGACTTACATCGCCCATGACGGGACCCGGTTTGACGTGGAAGCCGAAAACGGCTCGACGGTGATGGAAAACGCGATCCGCAATGCGGTTCCGGGCATCGAAGCCGAATGCGGCGGCGCCTGTGCCTGCGCGACCTGCCATGTCTATGTCGACGAAGCCTGGACGGCGGAGGTCGGCGAGCCGGAGGCGATGGAGGAGGACATGCTGGATTTCGCCTACGAGGTCCAGCCGAACTCACGCCTCTCCTGCCAGATCAAGGTGCGCGACGCGCTGGACGGGCTGGTGGTTCGGGTCCCCGCGCGCCAGGGTTAGAGCCGACTTTCCAATTTTCTTTTGCGCCGGCAGCTTGGCAGCGGCCGACAGCTCATGCAGTCTCGCCGCTTTCCCAATCGGGGCGCAGCGCATGACCGATACCATCAAAACGGACGTTCTCATTGTCGGGGCAGGGCCGATCGGCCTGTTCGCCGTGTTCGAGCTCGGTCTGCTCGATATGAAATGCCATCTGATCGACATTCTCGATCGTCCCGGCGGCCAATGCGCCGAGCTCTATCCTGAAAAGCCGATCTACGACATTCCCGGCTGGCCGACGATCTCCGCGCAAGGCCTGGTCGACAAGCTCATGGAGCAGATCCATCCGTTCAAGCCGGACTTCACCTTCAACCGCATGGTGTCGAGCCTTGAAAAGCTGGAGGACGGCAGTTTCCGCGTCGCCACCGACGAAGGTGAATTGTTCGAGGCCAAGGTGGTGGTGATCGCCGCCGGCGGCGGCTCGTTCCAGCCCAAGCGTCCGCCCATTCCGGGCATCGAGGAGTACGAAGGCAAGAGCGTGTTCTATTCGGTCCGGCGCATGGAGGAATTTCGCGGCCACGATCTCGTCATCGTCGGCGGCGGCGATTCCGCACTCGACTGGACGCTCAACCTGCAGCCGATCGCCAAAAGCGTGACGCTGGTGCATCGCCGCCCGGAATTCCGGGCCGCGCCCGACAGCGTCAACAAGATGTATGCCATGCATGAGATGAAGCAGCTCGAATTCCTGGTCGGCCAGGTCAGCGGCCTTGCCGGCGGCGGCGGTCAGCTGTCGTCGGCGACCATCAAGGGCGGCCCGGATGGCGACGTCGAGGTGCCGTGCACCCGCATGCTGCCATTCTTCGGCCTCACCATGAAGCTCGGGCCGATCGCCGAATGGGGCCTTAACCTGCACGAGAACCTGATCCCGGTGGACACCGAGAAGTTCCAGACGTCGATCCCGGGCATCTTTGCCGTCGGCGACATCAACTGGTATCCGGGCAAGCTCAAGCTGATCCTGTCAGGCTTCCATGAAGTGGCGCTGATGGCGCAGGCCGCCAAGCGGATCGTCAGCCCGGGCGAGCGCATCGTCTTTCAGTACACGACCTCGTCGACCAGCCTGCAAAAGAAGCTCGGCGTGCATGATTAAGGCGTATTGATATTCAGGTGATGCCGGACTGCGAACGGCAGCTTCCTGCGCTTCCGGCCTTCGCCGGCCGAAGCCCTCACGAATGGCGGGGCGGCTAAAATAAGGCTACGGCCGGCGTAGGCCGGTTCTCGGAAACTGCCCTTCTCGACTCGGCCTGACCTGAATCTCAACACACCTTCAAACGATCTACTCCGCAAGCGCGGGCGCGGTTTGCTCGTCGTGGCCGCGCAGTTCCTTTTCGGGCATCAGGGCCAGCGTGATCAGCGCCAGGACGAGCGTTGCTCCGGCGGCGACGAATATCATCACGAACGGCAACGCCGATGCCGGATGGATATGCGTCTGCGAGCCTTCTGAGGACAATGGCAGGCCGTAGCCGAGCGCGACGGCGCCGAGCATGGCCACGCCGAGCGCGCCGCCCAGCGTGCGCAGGAAGGTCAGAACGCCCGTCGCGACTCCGAGATGCGCGCGATCGACGGCATTCTGGACCGAGACGGTGGCAACCGGGAATGTCGTTCCGCTGCCCAGGCCGATCAGAGTGGTCAGGATTTCCACTTCGAGCAGCGAGGCGTGTTCCGCAATGGCACTGAGCACGCCAATGCAGACGATGGCCAGGCCGACGCCGATCATGGCGATGCGCTTGTAATGGACAAAGCGCGGGATCGTGCGGCCGCTGAAGGTCGCGCCGGCGACCGTGCCGAGCAGGAGGCCGAGCATCGCGGTGCCGGATTCGCTGACCGAAAGCCCGACGACCGATTGCAGATAGACCGGCAGGTATACCGACGCGCCGATGTTCGCGGCCTGCAGCAGGAACATCGATAGTGTGCCGGCGAGCACGATCGGGTTGCCCAAGACTTCGAGCGAGATCAAAGGCTCGGCCGCCTTGAGCAGCCTGAGCGCGAAGAAGGCCCAGAACACCGCCGAACAGGCAACCAGCCCAAGGATTTCGCGGGAGAACCAGGGATAGGCGCTGCCGCCCCAGCTGAGCGCCAGGAGCAGAAGCGTCGTGGCGATAACCAGCAGCACGGCGCCCAAGCCGTCGATGCGATGGTTCTTGGCCGCGACCGGCAGCTTCTTCAACGGGTTGTTGATGATGGCCATGGCCAAGAAGCCGATCGGCAGGTTGATCCAGAAGATCAGCGACCAGTGCAGATGCTCGGCAAACACGCCGCCGAGCAGCGGGCCGGCGACGCTGGCGACCGCCCAAGTGCCTGCGATCCAGGCCGCATAGCGGGCGCGCTCGCGCGGCGGCACGAGGTCGCCGATGACCGTCTGGGCCAGCGCGAAGAGACCGCCGCCGCCGGCGCCCTGGATGGCGCGGCCGATGACCAGCACCAGCATGTTGGGAGCAAGCGCGCTGACCAGCGACCCGAGCAGGAAGACGAGGATGGCGGCGTAGATGACGGGGCGACGTCCGTAGACATCGGAAATCTTGCCGTAGAGCGGCGCCATCGCGGTTGCGGTCAGAAGATAGCCGGTGACGATCCACGGCAGATACTCGGCATGGCCGAGCGCGCCGGCGATCGTCGGCAGGGCAGGGGCTACGATGGTCTGATCAAGGGCCGCCAGCAGCATCGACAACAGCACGCCGCCGATGATGGCATTCTTCTCGCTCTCGCTCATGATCGGCGCGGCTTCCGGCGCCATCGTCTGGTTCTCGACGGTCTGGTCCATGCATCATTCTTTCAAAGGCTGGTACTTGGTGCGCCAAGGCGGCTTTGGCCGGTCGCACCTGTCATTTCTCATCGTGGACCCGAGGCTTTGGCGCTTCGAACCCGCATTATGTCGTTCGATATAGGCCGATTTCGACCATCACTCGAAAGTTTTTCCGGTCTGGCACCATGCTTGGATGAAATTGGCCCCGGATAGGGCTCGGCGCTCAAGTCAAGGCGGCGGCAACTGGCCGGCTTCGACACGCTCCATCCGGTAGCGCATCAGCCGAAGGATACGGCTTTCGAAATTGACGCTCTCGACGCGGTCGAAGCGGACCTGGTCCTGATCATGCATGGCGAGCTCGGCTGCCTGGACCGCGGCGGCGTTGACCTTCGCCTGCTCGCAGGTCTTTTGCGGGGGGAGTGCCTTCAGTGCATCCTCGAGCAGGCGCGCATGGTTCTTGGCGATCTCGACATGGCGCTCCTCATGCCGCTTGATGTCGGCCGAGAGCGTGTCCCAGACCAGCCTGACGCCGGGATCGGATTTGCGCGGGCGCCGCCATTCGGGGAGGATCACCTTGACCTTCACGGTGACGGCCGCGTCGGCGACACGGCAGGACCCGGCGCTCTGCGCGTAGCTGATGCGGGTGGTGAAGGCCATTTGCGTGGCGCCGGGATGCCGCGACCCGGTGCTCTTCACCTCGGGGCCGTTTTTCGAGAGCTGGTTCTGGATATCGTCGAGCGTGCGGCCGCCGACGCTGAAATAGCTGTAGGTCTTGACCAGACTGGCCGCGCCTGCCGGCATGGCGGTGATCGAGAGCATCAGGGCGCAGAGCAGGGAAGGGTTCATCATATTGCCTCTTCACGCACCTTGCTTTAGGGCCGTCGCCAGCGCAACGGAATTGATTTCGCGCGGATCACGCATGGTTGATGGACAATGACGACAAGGCGGTGGCAGCTGGCTCATGGGCGCTATCTGGACCTCGGTCCGAAGGCGGTCGTCGTTGGCATCCTCAACGTGACGCCCGACAGTTTTTCGGATGGCGGCCTGTTCGCCGCGCCCGAGAAGGCGCTGGAGCAGGCGCGCCGCATGGTCAAGGAAGGCGCGGCGATCATCGACGTCGGCGGGGAATCGACGCGGCCCGGTTTCGCCCCGATCTCCGCCGAGGAAGAGCAGGGGCGCGTGCTGCCGGTCATCGCGGCGCTCGCCGCTTCCGGCGAGGCACTGATCTCGGTCGACACCTATCGCGAGGACACCGCGCGGCTTGGCGTCGCCGCCGGCGCCCATATCGTCAACGACGTCTGGGGGCTGCAGCGTGAGCCGGGCATCGCGCGCGTCGCCGCAGAGACAGGCGCCGGGCTCGTCATCATGCATACCGGGCGCGAACGGCAGAAGCTGCCCGACGTGATCGAGGACCAGTTCCTGTTCCTGCGCAAATCGCTGGAGATCGCGCGCGCCGGCAATGTCGCCGACAGCCAGATCGTGCTCGATGCCGGCTTCGGCTTCGCCAAGGAAACGGCGGAGGAAAACCTCGACCTGATGGCGCGGTTTTCCGAGCTCCAGGCGCTCGGCTACCCGTTGATGGCCGGAACCTCGCGCAAGCGCTTCATCGGCACCGTCACCGGGCGCGATCCGGCGGAACGGGCTGCCGGCACGTCGGCCACCAGCGTCATCCTGCGCTTGAAGGGAGCCGACCTGTTTCGCGTCCACGATGTCGCAATCAACGTGGATGCGCTGGCGGTGACCGATGCTATGCTTCAACGCGAAACCGAGCTTCCTCCCGGACACTGATCATGTACCTCATCCGCATGAAGAACTGCGCCTTCTTCGCCCGCCACGGCGTGCTGGACGAGGAGGAGACGCTTGGCCAGCGTTTCTACGTCGATGCCGAGCTGACGGTCGAGCCGAGCCGGCCGCTGACGGAGGATTCCATCGAGGACACCGTCAATTACGGTGTCGCCTTCTCGGTCATCGAAAAGATCGTGACCGGACATCGCCGCTTCCTGATCGAGGCTCTGGCGCTGGAGGTGGCGAAGGCGCTGACGGCGCGGTTCTCCCAGATCAGGAAAGCCGCGATCACCGTGCGCAAGCCGAACGCCCCGGTGCCGGGCGTGCTCGATCATGTCGAGGTGACCGTTGTCTGGCCAGAATAGCGCCGTCTACCTCAGTCTCGGCGGCAATCTCGGCGACCCGGCGAAGTCCATGGGCGCGGCATTGCGCATGCTGGACGGCGACGACGCGACGCGCGTCACCGCCGTGTCCTCGATTTACCGCACGCCGCCCTGGGGCAAGCTCGACCAGCCCGATTTCCTCAACGCCGCCGCCGCGATCGAGACGGCGCTTTCGCCACGCGCGCTGCTCGAGCTTTGCCTCGATGTCGAGCGGCGGTTGAAGCGCGTGCGCGAGGAGCGCTGGGGGCCGCGCCTCATCGATATCGACATCCTGGTGTTCGGCGACCGGGTGATCCACGAGACCGGGCTCGAAGTGCCGCATCCGCGCATGCTGGAACGCGCCTTCGTGCTGGCGCCGCTGGCCGAGATCGCGCCAGGGCTTTCGGTCGGCGGCAGGAGCGTGTCGGAACGGCTCAAAGCCGTCGATACGTCCGGCATCGAGCGGCTGCCTTCGGGCCGCGAATGGTGGCTCGGCTGATTTTGCATTGTCGCAATTCCGGACGGAAAACCGCTCACACTTTTCCTGGAATTGCTCCAAAGCCGGCCGGTCAGCCGGAAAACCCGCCGCCGTCCAAGAATGCCTGCTCCTCGGCCGTCGTCGCGCGGCCAAGCATCCGGTTCCGGTGCGGAAAACGTCCGAACTGCCGGATGATCGCCAGATGCTCCTCGGCATATTTCAGATAGTCGGGCGCCCTGGCGATTGTGAGCTCGACCGACCTTTCCTGGTCCGCCAGCACTTCGGAATGCTCGAAGGGCAGATAGAGGAAGACGCGCAGCAATTCTTCCAGCTCGAGGTCCTGACCGGCGGCGATCGCCCTGTCGGCGAAGTATCTCGCGAGCGGATCGGTCGCGTACATGTGGCCGGTACCGCGGAAGCAGTTGCGCGGGAACTGATCGAGCAGGATCATCAACGCCAGCGATCCTTCGGCATGCGCATTCCAATCGTCGCATTCGCGCCGCGCCGCGGCGTAATGCAGCTCGAGAAAGCGGCTGCGGAAATCGGCGTCGAAGGCGTCGCTCTTTTCGAACCAGGCGTCCTCGCCGGCGTCGCGCCAGAATGTGATGACCGAAAGCGCTCGCGGATCAAGCTCTGCCATATTTGCCCCTCAGTTCTTGGTCTCTGCCTGGTTCAGCACGACGGCGGTTTCCTGGTTCAGCGCGCGGCCGGCGCGGCGTGGCTGCGTGAGCGGCGTCGGGATCGGCGTGCCGATATTGCCCTTCAGGAAACGCTGGCCGGCGCGCACGCCCTCGGCCAATTGCGTCTCGAAGCGCGCTTCGTCGCGGCGTCGCACATCCTCCATGACTTCGGCGACCTCCTCGGGATCGACGCCAAGCGCCTCCAGCGCGGAGCCGCCGAAGACCAGCGCCGATTCGAAGGTCTCGCGCAGCTGATAGTCGACGCCGGCGCGCACGAGTTGCAGCGCGGTGCCGCGGTCGAAGGCGCGCGCCAGGATGGTGACCAGCGGGAATTCGGCCTTGATAAGCTGGGCGATGCGCACGGCGGCGTCCGGCTTGTCGACGCAGATCAGCACCGCGCGGGCGCGCCCGGCGCCGGCCGCATGCAGGATGTCCAGCCTTGTGCCGTCGCCGTAATAGACCTTGAAGCCGAAATCGGCCGCCGCCTGGATCATCTCCACCTCGTTATCGATGATCGAGACGTCCATCCCGCGCAGCAAAAGCGGCTGGCTGGCGATCTGGCCGAAGCGGCCGAAGCCGATGATCAGCACGCTGCCTGTAAGGCCGTCGGCAATGTCGACGCCGTCGAGGGACTGCTCGTCGCGCGGGGTGAGGTAACGGAGCGCTAGGATCGCCAGCGGCGTCAGCACCATGGAGATGATGACGATGGCAGTCAGCGTGGCGTTGGCCTGGCCGTCGATGATGCCGACTGCGGCAGCGGACGAATAGAGCACGAAGGCGAACTCGCCGCCCTGCGCCATGAAGACGGCGCGTTCGAGCGCCTCGCGATGGCCGCTTTTCAGAATGCGCGCGACGACGTAGATGCCGAATGCCTTCATGACCATGTAGGCGACGACATAGATGGCGATGAGCCGCCAGTTCTGGGCTACGACGCCAAGGTCGAGCGACATGCCGACGGCGAGGAAGAACAGGCCGAGCAGGATGCCGCGGAACGGCTCGATATCGGCCTCGAGCTGGTGGCGGAAGGTCGATTCCGACAATAGCACGCCGGCGAGAAAGGCGCCCATTGCCATCGACAGGCCGGAGAGCTGCATGGCCAGGGCCGAACCCAGCACCACCAGCAGCGCCGCGGCGGTCATGACTTCGCGGGCGCGGGCGTCGGCCAGGATGCGGAAGAGCGGATTGAGCAGGTAACGGCCGGCCACGACCAGTCCCACGATCGCGGCGATGCCGACCCCGACTTCGGTCAGCCGCTCCGAAAGGCTGGTTTCGGCGCCGCCGGGCGCGAGGAATGCGATAAGTGCGAGGAGCGGCACGATCATCAGGTCTTCGAGCAGCAGTATGGAGACGATGCGCTGGCCTTTCGGCGTGGCGATCTCGCCGCGCTCTTCGAGCAGCTGCATGACGATCGCCGTCGAGGTCAGGACGAAGCCGGCGCCGGCGACGAAGGACTGTGCGATGGGGAAGCCTCCGGCTAGTCCGACCAGTGTCAAAAGCACCGCGCAGACGCCGACCTGCAAGGCACCCAGGCCGAAAATCTCGCGCCGCAGGCCCCAGAGCCGCGACGGCTGCATCTCCAGCCCGATGATGAACAGGAACATGACGACGCCGAGCTCGGCGACGTGGAGGATGGCTTCCGATTCGGAAAAGATGCGTAGGCCGAACGGACCGATGACCACGCCGGCGGCGAGGTAGCCGAGGATCGAGCCCAGCCCCATGCGCTTGAAGATCGGCACGGCGACGACGCCCGCGGCGAGCAGCGCCACAACCTGCACCAGATCGCTGCTCGACGCTTCAACTGCCATGCCTGTCGTCCCGTTGCTCGAAGCACTCCTTGCATGCACAGGGAGGGAGAGGCAAGGGCGGGCGGACTGCCTCCGTTGAAGCGGCCTCCGCTTGCCTGCCGGACGTTCGGCATATACAGTACCCGAATGCCTGACTATTCGTCCCGCCCGCCTCTGCATATCCCGATGGATGCGCTCAGCGAAGTCCTACAGGACTTTCGCTTGAGTGGGGTCAACTATGGCCGCTGCGAGCTCCGGCATCCATGGAGCATCGCCTTTCCGCAACAGAAGCTGCTTCGCTTTCACTTTGTCGGCCAGGGTCCATGCTGGATTTATACCGAAGCGGAAGGCTGGCAGGAGTTGCGCGACGGCGATCTGGTGCTGCTGCCGCAAGGCATCGCCCATCGGCTGGCCAGTGCGCCGGACGTTGTCGGCGACTCGCTCGAGAGTTGCCATGTGACCAAGTTGGGGAGCAATGTCTGTGAGGTGGTGCGGGAAGGGACGGGCGCGACAAGCACCCTTTTCTGCGGCTCCATGGCCCTGGGCGCCTGTGCGCTCAATCCACTGATCACGTTGATGCCATCAATTATCAAAGGGTGCGATGTGGCCGGCAACGATCCGGTCGTCGGTCCTTTGCTGGCGGCTATGACGGCTGAAGCCGCGCAACCGCAGATGGGCAGCGCCACGATTCTGTCGCGCATGGCCGACTTGCTGACCGCCCGGCTCATCCGCTGCTGGGTCAATTGCACTGGCGCCTCGACCACCGGTTGGCTCGCCGCTATCCGCGACCCTCATATCGGCCGCGCGCTGGCAGCCATGCACCGAGACCCCGGCCATAACTGGACCCTGGAAAGCCTTGCCGGCCTAGCAGGCCAATCGCGCTCGATTTTCGCCGAGCGCTTCAGCGCTGTGTTAGGGGAGGGCGCTGCCCACTATCTCGCCCGTCTGCGGATGCAACTTGCCCGCGAGTTGCTCGGGCAAAATGGCCTGTCGGTTGCCGAGGTCGCTACCCGTTTGGGCTATGATTCCGAGGCATCCTTTGCGCGCGCGTTCAAGCGCATCACCAATGTTTCTCCTGGCGTGGTGCGCCGCACAATTTCCGGACGAACGGACATGAATTTCGGATTATAAGGTACATATCATCCAAGAGGACTCGTCTATTGAAGACCTCCAGACTTTGGAGATCTTTCAGTGACAGACACAACATTACAGCTTGAAGACGCGGCGATAGACCTCGATGCCGCCGCACCGGCCGCGTGGAGCGCAGCCACATGGTTTGCGGTCATTTCATTGGCGGCCACCAGCTTTGCCCTGGTATCAGCCGAATTCCTGCCGGCAGGCCTGCTGACGCCGATGGCGCGGGACCTCGGCATCAGCGAAGGAACCGCCGGACAGGTCGTCACCGCCACGGCTTCGGTCGGCGCATTGACGGCCATGTTGAGCAATGTCCTCATCGGCCGATTGAACCGCAAGACGGTGCTGGTTGGCCTCAGCGCCCTGGCGGTCGGTTCCAACCTCCTTGCCGCGCTGGCGCCCAATTTCTGGCTGTTGCTGCTGGGCAGGGCCGGACTCGGAATTGCTCTCAGCGCATTCTGGGCACTCTCGGTTGCCGTCGTGGCTAGGCTGGTTGGCGCCAATGCGACAGGTCGGGGCATGGCTATCGTCACCCTCGGCGTCTCGCTCGCCACCATTGCCGCGCCATCGGTCGGCGCGTTGATCAGCGACTGGCTGGGATGGCGCAGCGCCATGGCCTTGACAGCGGGGCTGGCCGTAGTTGCCATGCTGCTGCAGTTGGTAAGCCTGCCGACCCTGCCTGCCACGGCCAGCAATAGTCTTGCGGATGTATTTCGGCTGACACGGCGGCGTGGCATTCAACTCGGCATGCTGGCCATTCTTTTGCTGATGACAGGGCATTTTGCCGGCTCTGTTTATGTGCGCCCCTTCCTCGAACACGTGACGCTCCTCGCCACCGGGCCAATTGCCCTGGCCCTGCTCGGATTTGGCATCGCGGCTGTGATCGGCAACGTCGCCGGCGGCCGTATGGCCGACGCCAATATCCGCATGGCTCTCGTGGGCACCGCCGTGTTGATGGCGTTTTCGGCGCTGGCACTGGTGCTTTGGGGCGTGCACATTGGCGTCGCCTTCGGATTCGTCGCGCTTTGGGGATTGGCCTTCGGCATGGCGCCGGTCGTGCTGCCGACCAACCTGTCCCGCGCGGCACCTGATGCGCTGGAAGCTGCGGGTAGCCTGATGGTCGTCTCCTTCCAGGTTGCCATCACCATCGGCGCGGTTGTCGGCGGCTATGTCGTGGATACCCATGGCGCCACGGGACCTTTGACCCTTACCGTCGTTCTTGCCATGGCGACAGCCGCGCTGGCACTCCTACAGCCTCGCGGCGACTGAACCTTGCTCCGGCTGACCTGGGCAGCCTATATCCGGCCAGTCGGCCGCCGCCTTTTTCTTGCGCGGCGCTTCGGAGGAGACGCGCTACGCGATATCCATCGCGCGCTTATGCTCGGCGATCTCGGCGAGCAGCCAGTCCTGGAACAGGCCGGTGCCTGGCTTGTTTCCGATGCTGCGGCGCTGGTGCAGGTAGATTCCGGCGGGATAGGTATGGCGGGCGCTGAACGGGGCGACAAGCTTGCCTTGCTGCAAAAGGTCCTGCGCCATCATGGTGTCGGCCAAAGCGATCCCCGCGCCGTTTATCACCTCGCGCATGATCAAGGTGCAGTCATCGAGCGTCGTGCTGGATTTGGGCGTGGCGTCCAGAACGCCTTCCTGCTCCAGCCAGCGCCGCCAGCGCATGCTCTCGCATTCGTGGATCAGGTGATGATTGACCAGATCGGCGGGCGTTCTGAGCGGCACCGGTCCCTCAAGCAGCGACGGCGCGCAGACCGGCGTCAGGACCAGCGGGATCAGCAGCGTCAGGGCCGGGCCGGCCTTGTAGACGAACTCGTCGACAATGGCCAAATCGAAGTTGGCGCGCTTGCCCGACGTCGAGATCTCCAGGTCAACGGACGGATGCAGCTTGCGGAAATTAGGCAGCCGGTCCGCCAGCCAAAGGTTCAGGACCGCCGGCACGCAGAGAACCCTGACCCGCTGGGTCCTGCCATGACCATGGACGAAGCTGACATCGTCGGTGGCGCGCCAGATAGCCTCGAATGCTTCGGAGAGGCCGCGCGCATAATATGAGCCCCTGATGGTCGGTGTGATCTGGCGAAAGCCGCGCTCGAACAGCTCTTGGCCAAGGTTCTTCTCGAGCGCGCGGATGTGGCGGCTGACGGCTGAAGGCGTCAAATGCAGCTCCTCGGCTGCATCCTTGATGCTGCCGAGGCGCGCGGCGGCCTCGAAAGCGCGCATGCCATTGAGTGAGGGCAGGGCCATTGGCCGATCATGAAATGTCAGTTGAGTTTTTGTCAATCGACTTGGGCAAAATTGGCGTTTGATCGCCCGGCCGGTTCGGGGATACCCAAAAGGCAAGAGCGACTAAGTCGCCGTCAGAAAACAATTATTTGGGTACTCCGATACCATTCGCCAACGGCGGGAACCGGCCTGACCGGTTTCCACCGGTGGCAGGAGAGGCTTTGTGTGACGCAGCCGACTTGGCCGGAGCCGCCCCCGCAAATGGGAGAACGAGTTTTATGCCTCAGTCGCCGGTGCCGGTCTTTGAAGCGGCTGACGAGATTTCCGGGCAAGCCTCGGTCGTCGTGATCCTGCAAACCGCTCAAGCCGGTTTTGGGCCGCGGGCAGGGGCACTCGACGCTGAAATGGACGGGATCTTGTCCCGCGCGTGTTCCGAGCAGGCCGCGCTTGAGGAGTCCGGCACCTGTATCGATGTCATCGCTCCCAAGGCCATGTCGGCCCGGCGCGTGGTGGTGCTGGCTTTGGGCAATGCCGAGGCTGTAACCACGCTTTCCCTGGCGCGGGCCGGCGGTTTGCTTGCGGCGCATCTGGAAGGCAAGGGCGAATGCGCGGCCACCCTGATGCTGGACCCGCTCGCCGGTGTCGACCTGCCCGCAGCGGAAATACTGGCGCGAGTCGCGCTCGGCATGCGGCTGCGGCGCTATCGTTTCGACCTGCGCAACCGGCGTCAGGGAGCCGGCGCCGACCGCACTTTGCGGGTGCAATTGATCGGCGCGGCCGGCCCGGAGCTGAAGGCGGTGCTGGCGCGGGTCAATGCCATCGCCGACGGCGTCGAATATGCGCGCACGCTGGTCAACCTGCCGCCGAACCATCTCCATCCCGACAATTTCCACGATCATCTGGAGCCGCTGCGCGAGGCCGGCATCGATGTCGAGATCCTCGATGCGGCGCGGCTGAAGGAGCTCGGCATGAATGCGATCCTGGCCGTCGGCTCCGGCTCGGCGCGACCGCCGCGTGTCGCGGTCCTGCGCTATCGCGGCAAGGGCGCTCCCGCGCAGCCGCTGGCTTTCGTCGGCAAGGGCGTCTGCTTCGATTCCGGCGGTCTGTGCATAAAGCGCGGCGAGCAGATGTTCGACATGAAGGCCGATATGGGCGGCGCGGCCGCCGTTGTCGGGCTGTTGATAGCGCTCGCCCGGCAAGGCAGTCCGGTGCATGCCGTCGGCGTGCTCGGCATTGCCGAGAACATGCCGTCCGGCACCGCGCTCAAGCCGCGCGATATCGTCACGACGGCGTCGGGGCAGACCGTTGAAGTGTTCGACACGGATGCGGAAGGCCGACTGATCCTGGCCGACTGCCTCTATTATGCCGCTTCGCGCTTCAACCCCTCGGTGATCGTCGACCTTGCCACGCTGACCTATTCGGTGATGCGCGGCCTCGGCTCGGTCTTCGCCGGCCTTTTCAGCACCGACGACACCATCGCCTCGCGCATGATCGCGGCGGGGGAAAAGGTCGGCGAGCGGTTCTGGCAGCTGCCGCTCGACCGGGCCTATGACGAGGGGCTGCAATCGCCCTTCGCCGATATCCGGCATCACGCCAAGGACATGGAAGACGGCGACGCGCCCTATGCCGCGGCCTTCCTGCGCAATTTCACCGAAGACCGCCCCTGGGTGCATCTCGACATAGCCGGCAAGGAAATGGCCGACAAGGACCGGCCGCTGGGCCGGGAGGGCGCCACGGCCTTCGGCGTGCAGATGCTGGAAGAATGGGTGCAGTCCGGCCGGGCGGCGAACTAGGCGGCAACGAAATGTCTTCAACCACTGAGGGAGCCGGGATGCCGTCCGAGATCGTCAGCAAGGAAGGGCGGGCCGGCTTCGGCGCCTACGAAACCTGGTACCGGATCAGCGGCGCGCTCGATGCCGGCAAGGCCCCGGTCGTGATCCTGCATGGTGGGCCGGGCGCCGCCCATAATTACGTCGACGCCTATAAGCTTCTTGCCAGGGACGGCCGCGCCGTCATCCACTACGACCAGTTGGGCTGCGGCAATTCCACCTTGCTGCCGGAAAAGGGCGCCGATTTCTGGACGCCCCAACTCTTCATCGATGAGCTGGAAAATCTCGTCGACCATCTCGGCATCCGCGGCGGCTTCCATGTGCTGGGTCAAAGCTGGGGCGGCATGCTGGGTGCCGAATATGGCGTGACCCGGCCGAAGGGCCTGAAGTCGCTGACCATCGCCAATTCGCCGGCGTCCATGAAGCTCTGGGTCGAGGAAGCCAACCGGCTGCGCGCCGATCTGCCCCAGGACGTGCAGGACACGTTGACCCGTCACGAACAGGCCGGCACGACGGACGATCCGGCCTACCAGGAAGCGACGATGCGGTTCTACGAACAGCATGTCTGCCGGGTCGTGCCGTTCCCGCCCGAGGTGACGGAAACCTTCGCCCAGATCGTACGCAATCCGACCGTCTACAATGTGATGAACGGGCCGAACGAATTCCACGTCATCGGCACGCTGAAGAGCTGGAGCGTCATCGACCGACTGTCGGCCATTGAGGTTCCGACACTTCTCATCTCCGGCCGTTACGACGAAGCCACGCCCGCGACCGTGCAGCCCTTCAAGGACGGCATCAAGGGATCGCTCTGGCAGATATTCGAGCATTCCAGCCACATGCCGCATGTCGAGGAGCAGGAGCTCTGCATGCGTGTGGTGGGAGACTTCCTGGACGACAACGACAACAGAAAAGGGGAATGACGACATGAAGAAACTGCTTTTGGCGGCGTCGGCCGCGGCATTGCTGGCCGGCTCGTGGCTCGCTCCGGCGCATGCCGAATATCTCAAGGAACACCGGGGCGGCACCATTCGCCTTCTCGCCCGGTCGGCGGCCGGAACGCTCGATCCGCACATCAACTACACGGACCAGGGCTGGCAGATGTACCAGCCGATCTATGACGGCCTGGTCGCCTTCCGCAAGGCCGAGGGCGTCGAGGGTTTTTCGATCGTTCCCGACTTGGCCGAGGCGCTGCCTGAGGTCAGCAATGACGGCAAGACCTTCACCTTCAAGCTGCGCAAGGGCATCAAGTTCTCCAACGGCCAGGACCTCGGCGTGAAGGACGTCGTCGCCTCCTTCCAGCGCATCTTCAAGATTTCCGGGCCGACCTCGGGCACCTTCTATGCCGGCATTGTCGGCGCCGACAAATGCCTGGCCGACACCAAGAGCTGCACGTTGGAAGGCGGCGTCGTCGCCGACGAGGCGGCCGGCACGATCACTCTCAATCTCATCAAGCCGGACGCCGAGATCCTCTACAAGCTTGCCTTGCCGCATGCCGTGATCTTGCCGTCGGACACGCCGGCCGAGGACATGGGCTCCAAGCCGATCCCCAGCACCGGCGCCTACATGATCTCGGCCTTCGATCCCAACAAGGGCATGACGGTTTCCCGCAACCCCAATTTCAAGCAGTGGAGCGAGGAAGCCCAGCCGGACGGCTATCCCGATGTCGTGCAGTATGATTTCGGCCTCTCGGAAGAGGCAGCCGTGACGGCGATCCAGAACGGCGAAGCGGACTGGATGTTCGACGCGCTGCCCAGCGACCGCCTCGGTGAGCTCGGCAGCAAGTCCATGGACCAGCTGCATATCTCGCCGCTTTCAGCTTGGTGGTACGCGCCGCTGAACACGCGCATGGCTCCGTTCGACAATGAAAAGGCGCGCCAGGCCGTCGCCTATGCCGTCGACCGCAACACGCTGGTCAAGCTGTTCGGCGGCAAGGTGCTGGCTTCGCCGGTCTGCCAGGTCCTGCCGCCGGACTTCCCCGGACATGAGGACTATTGCCCCTTCACCAAGAACCCGGGCGCCAAATGGTCGGCTCCGGATGTCGAGAAGGCCAAGCAGCTCGTCGAGGAATCGGGCACCAAGGGCCAGAAGGTGACCATCATCGTCGAGGATACCGCCATCTCGCGGTCGATCGGCGTCTATCTGCAGAGCGTTCTGACCAACATCGGCTATGTCGCCGACGTCAAGCCGATCTCGTCCAACCTGCAGTTCACCTATATCCAGAACACCAACAACAAAGTGCAGATGTCCGTCACCCAGTGGTACAAGGATTACCCGGCGGCGTCGGACTTCCTGAACATCCTGTTCAGCTGCGCTTCCTATCGCGAAGGCTCGGACGCCTCGATCAACATTTCCGGCTTCTGCGACAAGGACATCGACGCCCAGATGCAGAAGGCGCTGGACCTCGGCGTGACCGACCAGAAGGCGGCCGACAAATTGTGGGCGGCAATCGACAAGCAGGTCACCGACAAGGCGCCGGCGGTCGGGCTGTTCACGCCGAAGCGGCTTGATTTCGTCAGCAAGCGCATCGGCAATTTCAAATTCAACCCGCAGTTCAACTGGATTATCACCCAATCCTGGGTGCAGTAAGGGGCCTGGGTCCAGTAACGAACCGCGGAAACACATATCGTGTCCAGCCAAGTCGCCGCCATGCCGCGCAAGACGCGAGGGCCCTGGGCCGTCGCGTTTGCGAAGCTGGCAACGGACAGGGCCGCCATGGCGTCCCTGGCCGTGTTCCTCATCATCGTTCTCGCCTGTTTCAGCGCGCCGCTTTACGCAAAATGGGCGGGCACGGACCCGTTCGCCTCGACGCTCGACGCCGTCATCCAGATCGACGGCGCCGACGTTCCGGTGATGGAACAGTCGACCGAGGGGCTGGGGCTTGGCTACACGCCGATCGGTCCGACATGGCGGCTCGGCAATTATTTCCTCGGCGCCGACAGCCAGGGCCGCGACGTCATGGCAAGGTTGCTCTATGGCGGCCTGAACTCGCTTTTGATCTCGGGCGCAGCCACCATCTTCACGCTGATCGTCGGCACGATGGCGGGACTGATCGCGGGTTATTTCGGCGGCATCACCGATACGGTGCTGTCGCGCTTGCTCGACGTGCTCTGGGCGTTCCCGATCTATCTGCTAGCGATTTCGCTTTCCATCGTCACCATCGCGCAAGGCATCGCGATCGGACCGATCGAGATCCAATCGGGTAGCCTATGGTTGCCGATCATCATCATAGGTATCGTCTATATACCCTATGTCGCGCGCCCGATACGCGGCCAGGTCCTGGCGCTGCGCCACAGCGAGTTCGTGTTCGCCGCGATCAATCTCGGCGTGCCGGGCTGGCGCATCCTGTGGCGCGACATCCTGCCCAACATCACCACCACGCTCATCGTCTTCGTGCCGCTGATGATGGCGCTGAACATGCTGACGGAATCGGCGCTGTCGTTCCTGTCGATCGGCGTGCAGCCGCCGGCCGCGAGCTGGGGCACCATCATCCAGGACGGGCAGGCGCTGCTCTATACGCGACCGCTGGTGGCGCTGGTGCCTGGCCTGGCGATCGCCGTTTCCGTCATGGCTCTCAACGTCTTCGGCGACGGCCTGCGCGATGCGCTCGACCCGCGCTCCAAGGTCCGGTTGGGGCGCGACTGATGTTTTATGCCATCCTTCGCCGCTTCGGCCAGATGCTGTTCGTGATGTTCGGCATCTCGGTCATCGTCTTCCTGATCTTCTTCGCCACGCCCGGCGCCGATCCCGCCGCGCGCATCGCCGGCCGCAACGCTTCTCCCGAAGTGCTGGCCGCGGTTCGCCACAGCTTCGGCTTCGACCAGCCGCTCTACGTGCAATACACGCGCATGATGGAGAAGATATTCGTCACCGGCGACCTGACCTCCTTCGTCAATCGCGGCTGGAAGGTGGTGCCGGCCGTGCTGGATTCGATCCCGGTGACGCTTTCGCTGGTGTTCGGCGCCGCGGTCCTGTGGGTGGTCGTCTCCATCATCATCGGCATCGTCGCCGCGGCCACCCGCGACAGCTGGCTGGACAAGCTTCTGATGGCGCTGGGCCTGCTCGGCATTTCCATGCCGGTCTACTGGCTGGGCGAGGTGATGAACCTGATCACCCAAAGCCGCTATCACGACAGCTGGGCGTTCTCCTGGGTGCCGCCGCTCGGCTACAAGAATTTTTCCGACGATCCCAAGGGCTGGTTCCTGACGTTGGTCATCCCATGGATCACGCTCGCCATCCTCTATATCGGCATTTACGGGCGCGTGCTGCGCGCGGCCATCATCGAATCCATGCAGGAAGATTATATCCGCACCGCCCGCGCCAAGGGCCTGTCGGAGACCCGCATCCTGTTTCGCCATGCGCTGCGCACCTCGCTGATCGCCTTCGTCACCCTTTTCGGTCTCGACTTCGGCGCGCTGGTGGGCGGCTCGGCCTTGCTGACCGAGGTCGTGTTCGGCCTGCACGGCATCGGCAAGCTCACCTATGACGCGCTGCAGAATCTCGATTTGCCGATGATCATGGCGACGGTCATGTATGCTTCGATGTTCGTGGTGATCGCCAACGCGGTCGTCGATTTCGTCTACATCCTTCTCGATCCGCGCCTGAGGGCATCATGATATTGTCGGTGCGCGATCTCAAAGTCTCCTTCCGCACCCATGACGGGCCGGTGCGCGCCATCGACGGCGTTTCCTTCGACCTCGAGGAAAGCGAGATCCTCGGCGTCGTCGGCGAATCCGGCTCCGGCAAGACGGTGTCGCTGCTCGCTGTGATGGGGCTTATCACCGACCCGAACGCCACCATCGAAGGCTCGATCCGCTACAAGGGCCGCGAACTGGTGGGACTGCCGACGCGCGAGCTGAGGCGCCTGCGCGGCAACGAGATCGCGATGATCTTCCAGGACCCGATGACGGCGCTGACGCCGGTCTACACGATCGGCTGGCAGATCGCCGAGCAGATTCGGGCGCATCGTGGGTTAAGCAAGTCCAAGGCGATGGAGCGCGTCGAGCAGTTGCTGGCGGAGGTGAATTTTCCCAACCCGCACGAGGCGATGTCGCGCTATCCGCACCAGCTTTCCGGCGGCATGCGGCAGCGGGCGGTGATCGCGATGGCCTTGTCCTGCGATCCGGCGCTGCTGGTGGCCGACGAGCCGACCACCGCGCTCGATGTCACCGTGCAGGCCGGCATTCTCGACCTCGTGCGCAAATTGCGGGCGAAGCACAAGTCGGCGGTGGTCTTCATCACGCATGACATGGGTGTGGTCTCCGAGCTCGCCGACCGCGTCATGGTCATGTATGCCGGCCGCGTGGTGGAGCGCGGCACCCGCACGGAGCTGTTTTCCGATCCGCGGCACCCTTATACGCGCGCCCTACTTGGCTCGATCCCGCCGCTGACCGGCGAGAAACCGCGCCGCCTGCCGGCCATCCCTGGCTCGCCGCCGTCCTTACTGCGGCTGCCGCAAGGCTGCGCCTTCGGTCCGCGCTGCCCGGTCCGCTACGAGCCTTGCGAGGCTGGCAAGCCGGGTCTCGGCGCGAGCGCGCATGCCGCCGCGTGCTTTCGGGTGGCGCAGGCATGAGCGAGTTGATGACAGACACAGATCGCCCGATCCTAGAGACGCGCTCGCTGGCAAAACGCTTTTCGATCGGCACCCGCTTTTCCGCCGAAGGCAGGCGGACCGTCCACGCGGTGGACAACGTCTCGCTGACCGTGCGGCGCGGCGAGACTGTCGGGCTGGTCGGCGAGTCCGGATGCGGCAAGTCCACGCTGGCGCGCTGCCTGGTTCGGCTCTACGACATCACCGACGGCAAGCTTTTGTTCGAAGGCGACGACATCACCTCGAAGTCGCTGTCCGAGCTCAGGCCGCTTAGGCGCCGCTTGCAAATGGTCTTCCAGGATCCCTCGGCCTCGCTCAATCCGCGCCGGCGCGTCGGCGATCTCGTCGCCGAGCCGCTGCGTATCCACGGCACGGTTTCGGCGCGTAAGATCACCGCGCGCGTGGCGGAGCTGTTCGAGCTGGTCGGATTGTCGCCGGACCATATGATGCGCTATCCGCACGAATTCTCCGGCGGGCAGCGCCAGCGCGTCGGCATCGCGCGGGCGATCGCCTTGAACCCCGACATTGTCGTGCTGGACGAGCCGGTCTCCGCGCTCGACGTGTCGGTGCAGGCCCAGATCGTCAACCTGCTCGCCGATTTGCAGGAGAAGCTGAAGCTCACCTATATCTTCATCGCCCACGATCTCTCGGTAGTGCGCCAGGTCTCGACCCGCATCGCGGTCATGTATCTCGGCTCGATCGTCGAGGAGGGCCCGGCGGAAGAGGTCTTTGCGACACCCGCCCATCCCTACAGCCAGGCGCTGATCTCGGCGGTTCCCATCGTCGAGACGACGCCTGCGGGCGCGCGCAAGCGCATCATCCTCACCGGCGACGTGCCGAGCCCGCTGAAGCCTCCGTCCGGATGCCGCTTCCATCCGCGATGCCCGATCGCGGCGGACCGGTGCCGTTCTGAGCGGCCGGAACTGAAGGAATATCGTCCGGGCCGCAAAGTGGCCTGCCACTTCCCGACTTTGACCTGAACCGTCTTGTAGCGGGTGCCGGACGCGGGCTGCCGGAACGCGCCGGATCAGTTCTTGGCGATGGCGCCGACTTCGACCGAATCAACCCGCTTCAGGCTCATGCCGATCACCGGCACCAGCTGATTGTCGACGCGCACGGCCACCGTCACGGTCATCGAATTGCCGTCGGGGACACGCGCCTGCATGACGCCGTTCAACTGCTTGCGATTGATGGTGAAGACGACCTTCTGGGCGTCGACGACATTGCCGCCGACAATGTCCATGCCGCTTTCAGTCGAGCCGCCCATGAAGGTGCCCCTGTAGCCATCGCGGCCCTTGCGCTCGACGCTGGCCGACATCTTTTGCGTGAACACGCCGACCCTGCAGCCGCCGTCAAGCGTCATGCCGAGCTTGCTGGCGGGCGTCGAGCCATTGAAATCGCAGGTGAATTTGGTGCCTTTGTACTTGCCGGCGATGATCTCGCCAGGGCCGACCCATCTGCCTTCGACGGAGCGGAAAAACTGCTTGTCCGGCTCTGCGCCAACGGCCTTTTCGACGAGGCCGAGCGGCGCGGCAATCGTAATGGCGGCAGGCAGGACGCAGGACAGGATTACGCTTCTCATCGACGACACCCGGCACGAAAGAGTCTATTCTTGGGACCGGACCGACCATGCAGAAGATTGGTTAATGCTTCGTCACCCGCGGTGGGTCGCGCGTTTACCTTATCGGTCGTCCTGGCCGTTCTTTCGTGCCGCGAACGACGTCAGCGCCGAGAGGAAATCGCCGAGGCCCGGGCGCTTCACGGCGATGAACGGCAAGGGGCGTGCCGTTTCCATCGCCGCGATGCCGATGCGCGCCGTCATCATGCCGTTGACGACGCCTTCGCCGAGTTTTGCCGAGAGTTTTGCGGCAAGCCCATGGCCGACGATCTGCTGCACGAAACTGTCGCCCACCGCGATCGAGCCGGTCACCGCCAGATGCGCGAGCACGCCGCGCGCCAGCCGGAAGAAGCCGAGCGTGCCTGGGCGGCCGCCATAGAGCTCGGAGAGACGCCGGATCAGCCGCCCGGCCTCGAACACGACATAGGCGATGTCGACCAGCGCGCGCGGGCTGACCGCCGTTATGAGCGACACGCGCTTCGCCGCCTCCAGAATCATGACTTTGGCGCGGGCATCGAGAGGCGACAGGATTTCGGTCTCGGCCAGCCGTACCAGATTGGCGCCGTCGATGATCTCGCCGCGCAATTCGGCGAGCGAACGGCGGCCGGCGGCGGTCTCGGGTTTTGCGGCGACGAAAGTCGAGAGCTCGTCGACCAAGGCGCGCGCCGCCTTGGGGTCGTCGCGCGCCACGGCATCCAGGGCCCGTTTCTGCATCTTTTCGACTTCGGCAAGGCGGGCGATGGCGAGGAATTCGCGGACGAGGATGACGAGCAGCGAGAGCAGCGCGATCGCCGCCATGCCGGCCGCCAGCCAGCCGAGCCATTCGGCGCGCGCGAACAGGTCGCGGATCAACTGGTCGGCCCAAAGGCCGACCGCCAGCGAGACGAGCACGCCGAGAGCGCCGAAGAACAGCCGGGAAAGCAGCGAACGCTTTCTCGGCGCTGTCGCCGGCGGCGGGAGCGCGGCCTCGACATCCGGCTCGTCGAAGACGTCGACTTCCGAGGGGATCACGACCGCTAAATCGCCCCTCGCGGCACGTGGCCTGCGCGCCGGCGGCTCCTCTGCGGCGCTATTTCGCTGTGGTTGCGGCGGCGCTTCGGTCTCAGGCTCGATGCGGAAGGCCGCCGGTTTGCGGGACGCGGTCATGCCAGATGATCTCCGATAAGGAACTGTAGCGCGCGGTCGAGCCGGATATGCGGCAAGGACAGCGTGACGCCTTCGGCGGTGCGTTCAAGCTTCGGCGGGCGGAAACGCACGAAGCGGATCGCCGATTCGGCGCTGTCCGCCGGCGATCCGGAAACGTCGAACACCGCGTCGACCTTTTCCGGCAAATCGCCCGGGAAGATGGCGGTTTCGGTCTTTCCGTCGAATGTCTCGCCGTTGATCGTCTCGCTTTTCAGCGGCATGCCGATGATGACGGGGAGTGTCTCTCGCCCCTGCTTCACCGTGCCTTCGCGGGTCGAGCGAACGGCGGCCATGGCGACGACATCGACGGCTGCGCCGCTGAAATTCGCCCGCGCGACGGCGCGGTCGGTCAGCCGGCGCACGATCGCCTGCAGCCGGTCATGGCTTTCGTGGTGCAGATGGTCCGCCTTGGTCGCGGCCACCAGGATGCGGTCGATGCGGCGCGAGAAGAAGTCGGTCAGGAAATTGCCCCGTCCGGGCCGGAAGCAGGACAGGATCTCGGTGACCGCGCGCTCCAGATCGGCCATCGCGGCCGGGCCGGCATTGAGCGCCTGCATGGCGTCGATCAGCACGATCTGCCGGTCGAGGCGGGCGATGTGCTCGCGAAAGAACGGTTTGACGACATGCGTCTTATAGGCCTCGTAGCGGCGCTCCATCATCGCCCGCAGGGATCCGGAGCGCGGCCGGCCTTGCGACAGCGTCAGCAGCGGCGCGAAGGTGAGCGCCGGCGAGCCTTCGAGATCGCCCGGCATCAGAAAACGGCCTGGCGGCAGCGTCGACAGCGCGCGGTCGTCGAGCTTGCACGCCTTGAGATAGGCGGCAAAGCTTTCGGCCAATCGCCGGGCGGTCATCTCGTCGGCGTCGGCATCGGGATCGATGGTGGAGGCCAACTCACGCCAGGCCTGCGACAGGTCGCAGCGGACGGGCAGGGCGGCCAACTCGACCGCCTCGCGCGAAAAATCGGCGAAGGATTTGCCGAGCAGCGGCAGGTCGAGCAGCCATTCGCCGGGATAATCGACGATGTCGACCGACAGTTTTCCAGCGGAAAACAGACGATTCCAGCCGGAAGCCGACTCATATTCGATGGTGAGCCGGAGCTCGGAGATGGCGCGCGTAGAGTCCGGCCAGACGCGCTCGTTCACCAAAGCCGCGACATGATCTTCATATTGGAAACGCGGAACGGCATCGTCCGGCTGCTCCTCGAGGAAGGCGCGGGCGATGCGGCCGGATTTCTGCGCCTCGAACAGCGGCAGGCGACCGCCATGGATGAGATTGTGGACGAGGGCGGAGATGAACACCGTCTTGCCGGCGCGCGACAGGCCGGTGACGCCAAGGCGCATTGACGGAGAGAAGAGCTCGGCGGCGCGGCCCGACAACGTGTCGAGCGCAATCCTCGCCTCGTCGGTAAAACTGGTCAGCGATGATGCCAAATCAGGCCTCTGGTTGCGCGTCAGCGCCCGATATAGGCCCTGGGCCGTGCGTTTGAAATGGCCTCAGAGGTCGGCCGGCGTGAGAAAAGCTTCGAGATAGCCATTGCCCTGCGCCGCTTCGGCAAGGTTGCCGGGAAAGCGCACCACGGCAAGGCCGGAGGTCGGAAAACCATGATTCATCATGCCGCGCGCCGCCTGCTCGCCATTTCCGGACACCGCCATGGCCAGATCTTCGGTCATGGGGTTGTGGCCGATCACCAGAAGCTGGCCGGCGTCCCGATTTTTGCGGATGATCTCCAGATAGCCGGCCGCATCCTCGCTGTAGAGCGTATCGAAGAACAGCACCCGGCCGGTGTCGGTGCGCCCCGCCAGGCCTTCCAGCGTCTGCCTGGCCCGCTTGGCGCTGGAGCAAAGGGTGACGTCCGGCACATAGTTGCGGGCCCGCATGGCCTCTCCGATCGCTTCGGCATCGGCCATGCCCGATTCGTCGAGCGGGCGATCGAAATCGCGCATGCCGGGCAGCGCCCAGCCGGCTTTGGCATGCCGCAACAGATAAAGTCTGCTCAACCGGACCCCCATGGCGCTACCTTCCCGGCAAAGCGCGATTAGTCACCAGAACGATGTCATGCACAATGGTCGGCCGGCAACTGCAACGAATCATGTGCGAATTCGTTTTCTGCCGTTGAACAACGTCGCCGCCGGAGTTGCCGATGCAAGACTAACAATTGCGTGAAACTGTCGCCGATAGCGCTTGTGCAGGCTCTTTTCCCCGAATATATAGGCGCCAAATTTTGGGGTTGTTGGGTGAGTCGAATGAACGATATCGTTACCGCCAATTACGTACCCTCCGAAGACGAGCCGTTCATGAACGAACGGCAAAAATCGTACTTCCGTCAAAAGCTTATCACCTGGAAGAACGACATTCTGCGCGAAGCGCGCGAAACCCTAGAAATCCTGCAGCAGGAAAACGCCAATCATCCCGACCTAGCCGATCGCGCCTCCTCCGAAACCGACCGTGCCATCGAATTGCGCGCCCGCGATCGCCAACGCAAGCTCATCTCGAAAATCGACTCCGCGCTCCAGCGCATCGACGAAGGCACCTATGGCTATTGCGAGGAGACCGGGGAGCCGATCGCGCTGAAGCGGCTCGATGCGCGTCCGATCGCGACGTTGTCGATCGAGGCGCAAGAGCGCCATGAACGCCGCGAGAAGGTCTATCGCGACGACTGACGCGATCCAACAGGCAGGAACATCGAAAATGGCCGGAATTCCGGCCATTTTTTGTTTTCAGCGCTCAGGGCGCGGAAGGCTCGCCTCCGCCGGCAAGCTGCCGTTAAAGCGCTTCACGGTTTTCACCATTCCACGGAAATGGCGAACCGCTCTATCTCTTTGTTTTTACGCAATTCCAGACGGAAGCTACGGCGAAGCCGCCAAGCCTAACCGCGCACACTTTCCCTAGTTCCCCGACACAGGGATTTTGAAGGGCTGCCGTTTTGTCTTGGTGCAGGATTTTCCGTTCATTTCGTGAAACCAGCGCAAACGCTGGAGATTGGCGGAAGCCGCCCCAACCTCGTCATTCTATGGCGGAGCAAGGAGCGAAGCGACGCGCGCAGACCATAGAATCCATTCCGTGACGTGGACGCGCTGCGACGGTGCAGAATCTTGCTCCGTTGCATTCCTTGGCGAAGGTAACGGCATGGATTCCAGGGTCTTCGCGACGCCGCTTCGCGGCTGCTCCGCCCTGGAATGACGACAGGGTGAGCGTTTCGGCCAATCTCCAACGCATGCACCTGCCAACGCAAACAGAGCCGACCCGGTCAAAATCCCTGTGCAGTGCCGTTGGGTCAGCGCTTGTGGCTGCCCAACTCGCCAAGCAGCTTGGTCATCTCGTCATCGAGCGAAGGCTTGGCCGCGGGCTTGCTGGGTGCCGGCTGGGAATGCGTCTCGTCGAGAGAGGTCTCGAGCTCGTGCATCAGCGTGTCGTCGACGGAATCGTTTGGGGGCGGCGGCGCATATCGGGTGCTGCCGTTCGTCGTTCCGTAGCCCGGCAGCGGCATAACCTTCGCCGTCGGCTGGCTCGGCGCCGCCGGCTTGGGTGCAGGTGCGGGCGCCGGTTGCGGCGCGCGCGGGCGTTGCGCAACTCCTATCTGCTGCTGACCGGCATCGCCCGTCAATGCCGGGCGGCGCAGCGCCGCCAGCCTGATGTCGCGCTCGACCACGACATCGGTCGGCCCGCCGATCAGGATCAGATGCTCGATGTCGTCGCGGCGCACCAGGACAAGCCGGCGATGGCTGTCGACAGCGGTGGCATCCATCACGGCAAGCCGCGTCTTGCGGTTCCTGCCGCCGGCGACGAAGGTGCCGAACGTCAGGTTGCGGACCACCTTGATGGCGAGCAGGACGACAACCAGCATGATGAGAGCCGCTACCGTCCACAGGATTGCAGCGACATAACCCGGGCCCGCTACATTATCCAGCCACTGCATCAGTGCACCCCAATCGCCATCTTTGAAGTCAGGGGACACTAGACCGTTGGGACCAGCGACCGCAAGTTCACATCACCCATCGTGAACAGTTTGAAACATGAATCGTTGATTTTATCGGACATTTGCCGCCGAGGCCTTTTCCGCTACAGGAGAATGTGATTCAACCGGCCGTCCGTGCCCGTCGGACACCGGAATCACGAGCAGGGGGACCATGGCCAAGGAAGCGCGCGGCGATTTCTATCCGGTGCCGATCGTCGACCAGAACACGCGTCCGGGCGCCGTCACGAGGCTCATCGTCTTCATCGTCGTCTTGACCGGCGCCGCGATCGTCTTCGGACTTTTCCGCGAGCGCCTCGGCGATCCTTTCCTGCTCGGCATGCTCGGCGTGCTCGCCATGATCGGCGTCGGCTTCCTGTTCGCGACCGCGATCGGCTTCGTGCAGATCGCACCGCGTTCAACCGGCGACGAATTGTCGAAAGCCTTCGTCGACTCCATGTCGCAGGGCCTGCTGGTCACCGACACCAAGGGCCGCGTCGTCTACGCCAACCGCGCCTATGCCGACATGACGGGCGCTGCCTCGGCCGCCGATCTCAAGACCGTCGAAGGGCTGTTGTCGGATGTTCCCGAGGCCTCGATGACGATCTACCGGCTGGCGTCGGGCCTGCGCGACGGCCAGGCCGGCGACGGCGAGTTCCGGCTGGCGCAATCGATCAAACCAGGCGCCGAACCGGGCGCGCGCTGGTACCGCGCCCGCGCCCGCGCCTTCAGCATGCCCGGGCAAAGATTGCCGATGCTGGCCTGGCAGCTCGCCGACATTTCGCAGGAACGGGCGGAGCAGGAGCGTTTCTTCCTCGACCTGCAGAAAGCCATCGACCATCTAGACCATGCGCCGGCCGGATTCTTCTCTGCCGACCAGGAAGGCCGCGTCACCTATATCAACGCCACGCTCGCCGAGTGGCTGGGCATCGACCTTGCCTCCTTCACGCCGGGCGCCATCACGCTGCCGGAAATCATCGCCGGCGACGGCATGGCGCTGGTCCGCTCGGTCAAGGCCGACCCCGGTACCACCCGCAACGCCGTCATCGATCTCGATCTCACCACGATGAGCGGCCAGGCGCTGCCGGTGCGCTTCATGCACCGGGTTTCGGCAAGCCGCGAAGGCGTGAACGGCCCGACCCGCACGATCGTGCTCAACCGCACCCAGGGCGAGGACGCTTCCGCGGAGCTGCGGGCCTCCGAGGTTCGCTTCACCCGCTTCTTCAACTCGACGCCGATGGCCATTGCCGGCGTCGATGCGAGCGGACGCATCCTGCGCACCAACGCGCCATTCCTGCAGCTGTTTTCGTCCGTGGTCGACCGCGACGCCGTCGACCGGCGGGTGCGGTTCGAGACTATCGTCCACGAGCGCGACCGGCCGGCATTCGCCGCCGCCTTCGAGAAGGCGCGGCAGCGGCAGGCCAATATCGAGCCGATCGATTCCGTCCTGCCCGGCAATGAGGAGCGCCACATCCGCTTCTACGTCAATGCCGTCGCCGACAGCGCGGGCAGCGAAGGCGCCGAGGAGGCGGCGATCGTCTATGCGGTAGAAACCACCGAGCAGAAGGCGCTTGAGGGCCAGATGGCGCAGAGCCAGAAGATGCAGGCTGTCGGCCAGCTCGCCGGCGGTATCGCGCACGATTTCAACAACGTGCTGACCGCCATCATCATGGCGTCCGACCTTCTCTTGACCAACCACCGGCCGTCGGACCCGTCCTTCCCCGACATCATGAATATCAAGCAGAACGCCAACCGGGCGGCCTCGCTCGTGCGGCAATTGCTCGCCTTCTCGCGCAAGCAGACGCTGCGGCCGGAAGTGCTCAACCTGACCGATGTTCTGGCCGATCTCAGGATGCTGCTCGCACGCCTCGTCGGCAACGACATCAAGCTGAAGATCGACCACGGCCGCGACCTGTGGCCGGTCAAAGTCGATATCGGCCAGTTCGAGCAGGTGGTGGTCAATCTCGCCGTCAATGCGCGCGACGCCATGCCGAGCGGCGGCGATCTCACCGTGCGCACCCGCAACGTCACCGCCGACGAGTGCAAATCCTTCGCCTACCGCGAATTGACGCCGGCCGACTACGTGCTCGTCGACGTCGAGGACACCGGCAGCGGCATTGAGCCCGACGTGCTGAAGAAGATCTTCGAGCCGTTCTTCACGACCAAAGAAGTGGGCAAGGGCACCGGCCTCGGCCTGTCGATGGTCTACGGCATCATCAAGCAGACCGGCGGCTTCATCTTCTGCGATTCCGAAGTCGGCAAGGGCACGGTGTTCCGTATCTTCCTGCCGCGCCACATCGCCGAGGTGAAGAAGCAGGCCGAGCCTGGCGAGGCGCCGTCGACAGCGGCGACTGCTCCGGCCAAGACCGCCGACACCGCGAAAGATCTTTCCGGCTCGGCCACGGTGCTTCTAGTCGAGGACGAAGACGCCGTGCGCATGGGCGGCGTGCGGGCGCTGACCTCGCGCGGCTATACCGTGCACGAGGCGTCGTCCGGCGTCGAGGCGCTTGAAGTGTTCGAGGCGCTCGGCGGCAAGGTCGATATCGTGGTGTCCGACGTGGTGATGCCGGAGATGGACGGGCCGACATTGCTCGTCGAGCTGCGCAAACGCCAGCCTGACATCAAGTTCGTGTTCGTTTCGGGCTATGCCGAGGACGCGTTTGCGAAGAACCTGCCGGCCGAGGCGCATTTCGGCTTCCTGCCGAAACCGTTCTCGCTCAAGCAACTGGCGACGATCGTCAAGGACGTGCTGGAATCCTAGGGCGTTCAGCGCTTCCCTGGATTGCCCTAAATAAGCCAGAGCTTGCGCATTGCGGCAGTCCTGCCATGATGGTCGCCGGATGGGTCTATCAGGGGTGATAGCGCGTGACGCCGCATATCGAGGCGGAGAGGGGGGACTATGCCGAAACGGCGCTCTTGCCGGGCGATCCCGAGCGCGCCCGATGGATGGCGGAAACCTTTCTCGAGGCGCCGCGCTGTGTGAACCGCCGAAGGGGCGCGCTGGGCTTCACCGGCCGGTTCCGCGGCAAGCCGGTCAGCATCCAGGCGACCGGGATAGGGGCGCCGTCTTTCCTGATTTATGCCTTTGAGCTGATGGAGCATTACGGCGTCAAAACGCTGATCCGCACCGGCACATGCGGCGGCTTGTCGGAAGACGTGCCTTTGCGCGGCGTCGTCATCTCCAGCGAGGTGCGGGCCGAGAGTGCAATCAGCGGACAGGTCTTCGGCCTTTACCAGCCGGCGGGACCGGACCAGACGCTGCATGCGCTGGCGCTGCAACGCGCGGCCGATCTCGGCATAGCCTGCAGCGCGGGTCTGACGATCTGCAGCGACGTGTTTCATCATCCCGACGGCCGCGCCCGGTTTGACGAGCCGATGGCGCTGCGGGCGTTGGCCGTAGATATGGAAACCAGCGCGCTCTATCGGATTGTGGCGCAGTTCGGCGCGCGAGCGCTGTCGCTGCTGACCGTTGTCGATCATGTCGCCACCGGTGAATTGACCGACTATTCGGAGCGCCAGGCGCTTTTCACCGACATGACCCGGCTGGCGCTCGAAGTCGCAGCCGAGAGCTAGATTTTAGGGCTATCTTTTGGTGCAGGTCGAGGCTGTGAAGGCGCCGTCCTGCTGTTTCATGATGATGTCGAATGAAGGACCGCTCGGGTCATCCAAGGTCGCCTGGGTCATCGAGATCGAATTGCCGCCGCTGGTGTAGCCGCCGAGCGGACCGAGCCAGGTGATCTCGCCATTGGGATTCATCTGGTAATTGTAAGGTGGCGGCGCGACGCCGAAGGTTACCGGGCCGCTGTAGAGGCTGCCCTTGATGGTGATGTCGCCGAGGTTGAGGAACAGGCCGAGCAGGTAGACCTCGCAGTGATAGACGCCATCAGGAAGCTTGCCGTCGGCGAAATCGGCGCGGGCGCCGCCGGCGGCGGACATAAGAAGCAGGAAACTCAGGATTGTTCGCAGGGCCATGACGTCGCTCGTTTGCACGGCGACCTTGCCCCATTTCGCCATGAGCCCGCAACAGGGCCGACGAAGCTATCCTTGCCCATGTGGTGAAATCATAGGCATTTTTACAATTTGGGCAAAATCTAGGCAGCGATGCGTAAACTTTTCTCAATCCTGCCGCGTTGCAGTAGAGGCGACAGTTGCGCGGCTATCGATAACCGACTGTAATCACTGCATTATCGCGAAATCAGTTCAGCGCATTCCTATCTGGCACGTCGCTTGCACCGCTAATATTGCGATGCAAAACAACCAGCTTGGGAGTGTGTCATATGAGGGGTAACTTCGCGAAAATAACAAAAATCCTGTCCGCCGGCGTCGTCGCGGCCGGTCTGCTGGCTTCAGCTTCCGCCAAGGCGGCTGAAGACACGATCAAGGTCGGTATCCTCCATTCGCTGTCGGGGACCATGGCGATTTCGGAGACGACGCTGAAAGACGTCATGCTGATGCTGATAGACGAGCAAAACGCCAAGGGCGGCCTGCTCGGCAAGAAACTGGAGGCCGTGGTCGTCGATCCGGCGTCCAACTGGCCGCTCTTCGCCGAAAAGGCGCGCGAGCTGATTTCCAAGGACAAGGTCGCGGCCGTGTTCGGCTGCTGGACCTCGGTGTCGCGCAAATCGGTGCTGCCGGTGTTTTCGGAACTCGACAATATCCTGTTCTATCCCGTCCAGTATGAGGGCGAGGAGAGCGAGCGCAACGTCTTCTACACCGGTGCGGCGCCGAACCAGCAGGCCATTCCGGCCGTCGACTATCTGATGAGCGCCGATGGCGGCTCGGTGAGACGCTGGGTGCTTGAAGGCACCGACTATGTCTACCCGCGCACCACCAACAAGATCCTCGAAGCCTATCTCAAGTCAAAGGGCGTGCCGGCCGAGGACATCATGGTCAACTACACGCCGTTCGGCTTCTCCGACTGGCAGACCGAGGTCTCGGCGATCAAGAAATTCGGCTCGGCCGGCAAGAAGACGGCCGTGGTGTCGACAGTCAACGGCGACGCCAACGTGCCGTTCTACAAAGAGCTCGGCAACCAGGGCGTCAAGGCCGAGGACATTCCGGTCATGGCCTTCTCGGTCGGCGAGGAAGAATTGGCCGGTCTCGACACCGGGCCGCTGGTCGGCCATCTCGCCGCCTGGAACTACTTCGAAAGCATCGACACGCCGGCGAACAAGAAGTTCATCGACGAGTGGCACAAGTTCATCAAGAACGACAAGCGCACCACCAACGATCCGATGGAAGCCCACTATATCGGCTTCAACATGTGGGTGAAGGCGGTCGAGAAGGCCGGCACCACCGATCCGGACAAGGTCATCGATGCCATGGTCGGCGTTTCGGTGCCGAACCTGACCGGCGGCTACTCGACGATGATGCCGAACCACCACATCACCAAGCCGGTGCTGATCGGCGAGATCCAGGCCGACGGCCAGTTCGAGACCGTTTCGCAAACGCCCGGCCTCGTCATGGGCGACGAATGGTCCGACTACCTGCCGGATTCCAAGGACCTGATCTCGGATTGGCGCGCGCCTCTGTCCTGCGGCAACTTCAACGTCGCCACCGGAAAGTGCGGCGGCAAGGGCACCAACTGATCCCGGTCCGTGATCACAGGTCTGTCGGATCGCGGAGTGGCCCCGCGATCCGAGACCGCAGCCCGGGCAGGTTCCTGACCCGCCCGGGCAAGATACCCGAAACCTAGTTTTGCGCAATTCCGGACGGAAAACCGCTTCACACTTTTCCTGGAATTGCTTGAGAAAGCTGCTTGAAGACGACAATGCTGCTGCTGCGCGCAATTGGTCTGATGTTGCTGCTGACGATGGCTGGACTGATGCCGTCGAAGGCGGCTGAGGCCGACCTTCGCGCATCGATCGGCAAATTCGCGGCTGCAACCGGCTTCTCGGCTACCGAGGCCGTCGTGCGCGAGCTTGCGGCGAGCGGCGATCCGGCGGTAGAGCGGCCGCTTTCGGCGCTGGCCGACGGCAATCTCTACATCCGCAAGGCCGATTCCCAGGTTTTTGTCGGCAAGGAGAGCGGCGACAACATCGAGCTGCTCGATCCGCTGAGCGGCGAGAACGCCGCCGAAGCGGCCAAGGCCGACCTCACCAAGATCAAGGTCAATAACGGGCTGCGCCGTGTCATCCGCGACGCGCTGGGCACGCTGACCTTACGCGCCAGGGACGCGAGCGTGCGTCTTGCCGCGGCAATGACGATGTTCAAGACTCCCGACGCGGCGAACATCGAGCCGCTGGATGCCGCAATCGCCGCCGAAATCGATCCCGGCGTCAGGGCCCTGTTCGAGCAGGCGCGCGCGGCGTCGGTTCTGGTTTCCGACAAGCCCGAAGCCGACAAGCTCGCAGCGATCTCGGTCGTCGCCGCCCGCGGCGACCGCGACGCGCTCTCGCTGCTCACCTCAGTTGAGGCGAACGCCCAGGGCGCGGTCAAGGAGGCGGCAATCGCCGCGATCGGCAAGATCGACGCGACGCTGGCCGTGTGGGATGCCGGCCAGAACATCTGGTACGGTATTTCGCTGGGATCGGTGCTGCTGCTTGCGGCGATCGGGCTTGCCATCACCTTCGGCGTCATGGGCGTCATCAACATGGCGCATGGCGAGATGGTGATGCTCGGCGCCTACACCACCTTCGTCGTCCAGCAAGTCATCCGCACCTCGTTTCCGGGCCTGTTCGACTGGTCGCTGGTGATCGCGCTGCCGCTCGCCTTCCTTGTCGCGGGGCTGGTCGGCCTTGCAATCGAACGCGGCATCATCCGCTTCCTCTATGGCCGCCCGCTGGAAACGCTTCTGGCCACCTGGGGCGTCTCGCTGGTCCTGCAGCAGGCGGTGCGCACCATCTTCGGGCCGACCAACCAGGAGGTCGGCAATCCGTCCTGGATGTCGGGTTCGTTCGATGTCGGCCAGCTGGCCATAACCTGGAACCGGCTGTGGATCCTGGTGTTCGCGCTCGCCGTGTTCGGTGTGCTGCTCTACGTCATGAAGCGCACGGCCTGGGGGCTGCAGATGCGCGCCGTCACCGCCAACCGGCGCATGGCTGCCTCGATGGGCATCAGGACGCCCTGGGTCGACGCGCTGACCTTTGCGTTGGGCTCGGGCATCGCCGGGATCGCGGGCGTGGCGCTCAGCCAGATCGACAACGTCTCGCCCAATCTCGGCCGCGGCTACATCATCGACAGCTTCATGGTCGTGGTCTTCGGCGGCGTCGGCAATCTGTGGGGGACGCTGGTCGGCGCCTTCTCGCTCGGCATCGTCAACAAATTCCTCGAGCCCTATGCCGGCGCGGTGCTCGGCAAGATCGTCGTCCTGGTGCTGATCATCCTGTTCATCCAGAAGCGCCCGCGCGGCCTGTTCGCGCTGAAGGGCAGGGCGGTGGAAGCATGATCGCGCAGCGCTTCCTTTCCGCCGATCGCCGCATCGGCATCGCCATCTTCGTCCTGCTGGCTGCCGCCATCATCGTGCCCCTGCTCAACCTGGCGGTCTCGCCGCAAAGCGCCTTCTACATCCCGCCTTACATCGTGGCGTTGGTCGGCAAATATCTCTGCTACGCGTTGCTGGCGCTCGCGCTCGACCTGGTCTGGGGTTATTGCGGCATCCTCTCGCTCGGCCACGGCGCCTTTTTCGCGCTCGGCGGCTATGCGATGGGCATGTATCTGATGCGCCAGATCGGCTCGCGCGGCGTCTACGGCAATCCGATCCTGCCGGACTTCATGGTGTTCCTGAACTACAAGCAGCTGCCCTGGTTCTGGTACGGCTTCGATCATTTCTGGTTCGCGGCGCTCATGGTGCTGGCCGTGCCCGGCCTGCTCGCCTTCGTCTTCGGCTGGTTCGCCTTCCGCAGCCGCGTCACCGGCGTCTATCTTTCGATCATCACCCAGGCGATGACTTATGCGCTGCTGCTCGCCTTCTTCCGCAACGACATGGGCTTCGGCGGCAACAACGGCCTGACCGATTTCAAGGATATACTCGGCTTCAGCGTGCAGGCCGACGCCACGCGCTCGGCCCTGTTTGCGGCCAGCGCCGTGACGCTGGCGCTTGCCGTCTTCGTCACCGCTGCAATCGTGCGCTCCAAATACGGCAAGCTCCTGATGGCGGTGCGCGACGCCGAAAGCCGCACCCGTTTCCTCGGCTGGCGGGCCGAGAACGTCAAGCTGTTCGCCTTCACGGTTTCGGCCATCATGGCCGGCATCGCCGGCGCGCTCTACGTGCCGCAGGTCGGCATCATCAATCCCGGCGAATTCGAGCCGTCCAACTCGATCGAAGTGGTGATCTGGACCGCTGTCGGCGGGCGCGGCACCATTATCGGCCCGATCCTCGGCGCGCTCCTCGTCAACGCCGGCAAATCCTGGTTCACGGGCGTGCTGCCGGAATTCTGGCTGTTCGCGCTTGGCGGGCTGTTCGTCGCCGTCACCCTGCTTTTGCCCAAGGGCATCGTCGGCATGTGGGACGGCTGGCGCGGCAGGGCGACGGCGCTGCGAGCGGCCTCGCTTGCGGCGGAGGCCGGCGCCGATCCGCAGGCGCCGGAGCCGAAGATCGTGGGCTCGGCGGCGACGACGCCCGGCGCCTGGTCTGCCACAGGCGCCGAGCCGCAGCCGGCGGAGTGAACGATCATGAGCAAGTCCAACACCATCCTTTATCTCGACGGCGTCTCGGTTTCCTTCGATGGCTTTCGCGCCATCAACAAGCTGTCGCTGGTGCTCGACAGGGGCGAAATGCGCGCCATCATCGGACCCAACGGCGCCGGCAAGACGACGATGATGGATATCGTCACCGGCAAGACGCGGCCGGACGATGGCGAAGTGTTCTTCGACGGCGAGGTCGATCTCACCCGTCACGACGAAGCCGAGATCGCCATGATGGGCATCGGGCGCAAGTTCCAGAAGCCGACGGTCTTCGAGAGCCACAGCGTCGAGGACAATCTCATGCTGGCGCTAAAAGGGCCGCGCTCGATCTTCCCGGCGCTGTTCCATCGCCGTTCGGCGGCCGAGACGCGGCGCATCGACGATATCCTTGGCATCATCCGTCTCGGCGACAAGCGCGGCGAGCTCGCCGCCAACCTCAGCCATGGCCAGAAGCAATGGCTGGAGATCGGCATGCTCCTGGCGCAGGACCCAAAGCTTTTGCTCGTCGATGAGCCGGTCGCCGGCATGACCGATGCCGAGACCGAGGAGACCGCGCGGCTGCTCAAGGACATTGCCCGCGACCATTCGGTGATCGTCGTCGAGCACGACATGCATTTCGTGCGCGAGCTCGGCGTCAAGGTCACCTGCCTGCACGAGGGCTCGGTGCTGTCGGAAGGCACGCTCGATTTCGTTTCGGCCGACGAGCGCGTCGTCGAAGTCTATCTGGGGCGGTGAGCATGGTCTGGCGGGTTCCCTTCCACCGTTTCGATTTCGCTTTCCTGAAGCGCTGGAGAAGGGGCTGATCATGCTCGAGGTCTCCAATGCCACGCTGCATTACGGCGCCGCCCAAGCGCTGCGCGGCGTTTCGCTGAAAGCCGGCGCCGGCAAGATCACCTGCGTGCTCGGCCGCAACGGCGTCGGCAAGACCAGTTTGATGAGATCGATCGTCGGCCATCACCGGCTGACGAGCGGAAGCGTTGCCTTCGAGGGGAAGGCGCTCGACCGGAGCGCGGCGTATGACCGCGCCCGGTCGGGCATCGCATTCGTGCCGCAGGGCAGGGAAGTCTTTCCGCTGCTGACGGTGCGCGAAAATCTGGAGTCCGGCTTCGCGCCGCTGCCGCGCGCCGACCGCAACATTCCGGCCTATGTCTTCGAGCTGTTTCCGGTGCTGAAGCAGATGCTGTCGCGGCGCGGCGGCGACCTGTCCGGCGGCCAGCAGCAGCAGCTCGCCATCGGGCGCGCGCTGGTGATGCGGCCCAAGCTCCTGGTGCTCGACGAGCCGACCGAAGGCATCCAGCCTTCGATCATCAAGGATATCGGCCGCGCCATCCGGTATCTGCGCGACCAGGCGGGGATTGCCGTGCTTCTGGTCGAGCAATATCTCGACTTCTGCCGGGAACTTGCCGACGAGGTCAACATCATGGATCGGGGCCAGATCGTGCATACCGGTCCCGCGGAAGACCTCGACCGGGCGGATGTGCGGAAGTTTCTGACAGTCTAGAATCGTTTGCTCGACTTCGGTCGACATCGCGAGGCGGCAGCAACCCCAGTATCTCTCTCCGCCGGCCAGCCCCAGCTCTGGCGCGTTGAATACCGCATGCTAGTCTTTTCTTGGCCTTGGTGAGTCGGCCGCTTTCCGTATCAGTCGCGAATGAGGGGGAAGGCGCGGACTCCGCCCGCAAGTTCCACGCAAGCCAATCCACCTAGCTTTCTCCGCAGTGATTGTCGGTCAATGCGTCCAAAAAGAATTTTGCCAGGGGACGGCGATGGAACGTTTTGTCGAGGACTACCAAAAGCGGCGCCTCACCGAGCGCGTCGACATCATGACCGCGATCAACATCCTGATGTCGCAAGGCTATGACGAAGATCATCTCCTGGATGAGATCACCAAGGTTTTCTATGTCGATCTCGACGCCTTCAACGAAGTGATCTCACATCATTGAGAGTTTGCACGCGGCGGTAAAACTCAACCGGCGCGGCGAAAATCCAGGACGCGGTTGCGGCCGCCGCGCTTGGCGGCATAGAGCGCCTTGTCGGCGGCGCTGAGCACTTTGTCGAAGCTCATGCCATCCGTGCTGCCAAATGCGAAGCCGGCGCTGACCGTGCAGCGCAGCGGTCCGGTCTCGGTCTCGACCGTGCGCGCGGCGAACGCGGCCCGGACGCGTTCGGCCGTCGCCTCGGCCGACTCGGGCAAGGTGCGCCTCAAGACCATGGCGAATTCCTCGCCACCCATGCGGGCAACGGAGTCGCTCGGGCGCAGGTCGGCGGAGAGCACTTCGGCAAAGACCTTCAACACTTCGTCTCCTGCGGCGTGACCGAACTGGTCGTTGATCGCCTTGAAGCCGTCGAGGTCGAAAACCACGACAGCCGTGAAGGCGCCGACCGGTATCTTGCCGTGCAGGTCGAACAGGGCGCGGCGGTTGAGAAGGCCGGTCAAGGCATCGGTGTACGCTTCGCGCTGATGGTGGCGCGCGAGCCGCCCCTGGTTGAGCGCCAGCGACAATGCGCCGATACCGGTCATGGAGGCGATGACGATGACGAGGCTCAGATCCTCAGCCCAATTGCTCGGCGCGTGGCCGAGAACCAGCCTGCCGTCCCATGCCAGCACGGCGGCGCACAGCACGAAGGACACAGCGGTCAGCGAATAGAGCAGCGCTACGCCGATGAGATGGACGGGCGCCTCCGCGCGACCGCGCCAATATTGATATGCGGTGCCGAACAGCAACAGCGCGGCCAGAGCGTTTTCCAGCATGAAGCCCAGCCCGTCATAGCCGAGCGCCATGGGCGGCAGCGCGAGAGCATAGGACATGCCGACGCCAAGCGCGATGAGCGGCAAGGGCGAGCGGCTGGTCCTGAACTGGTGGGCAGCGCCCAGCATGACCGAGAAGCCGAGCAAGAGCAGCGCCAGCGTCAGCACGCCAAGGGCCGTTCCGGGTCTCTCGATGTATGCCTCGTAGACAAAGACTTCGGCCACTACGACCAGCACGCTAATCGCCCAGGTCAGCAGGAACTTGTCGGAACGGGCGGTCAGCCATGTCCCGAACAGTGTGAGGCCGAGGCAAGCGGCCGAAAAGCCGACGGCAAGCAGCAATGAATTGTAGTCGAGCAGCATTCACGCGTCCTTGCCGGCGCCGGGCTTCTGCAACCTGACGTAGATGCATTAGTGCAGCAAGGAAGTATCGATTACGTTACGATAGCGGTGAAGATGCCATCATTCCGCGGCGTCAGAGGACCGCCACCAACAACAGCAGGATGATGCCGACCCCCATCATCAGCAGACCCGGCCAGTTCTGTGAAAGGCCGAGGAAACCGAGGCCGCGCCGGCGTGGCTCAAGCGTCGGGCCAGGCGTTGTAAGGTTTGGCATCGGGCGATCCGAGGCTGCAGGTGCCGGATCGCTAAGTTTCCCGCGCCTGAGGACCGCGCCGGCCATGTACACGATGCCGGCGACAATGAGCAATGCCCCGATGAGGATGACAGCCATATCACCTCGCTTTCTTCGGGCTCCCCCGATACCGGAGCCTGGGCCATTGTTCCGCGAAAGCTCAACCGCTGTGAAAACCGGCTCCCGGCGAGAAAGACAAAACGGTCAAGATGCCTCGTAAGTTCCGACGGAGCTCGCCCCTTCAATCGTTCACCCGCTTCATCAGCGCCATGGCGCCGAAGGGAGCGCGCACCTTGCCCTCGGTGATGAAGTAGGCGAACACGTCGCGGGGCTTGACCGGCGCATCGGTCTTGGGATCGGCGCGCGGCAGGTCGGCGGGTTGCTTGCCTTGCGCCCATGTCTTCACGCGTCCCGCCCATTCGTCCAGGCCTTTCGGCGTGTAGCAGTCGGGATTGTCGTCGCTGCCGGTCTGCAGCCGCGCATAGACGAAGTCGCCGGTTACATCGGCGATCGCCGGATATTTTGCGTGGTCGGCATAGACGATCGCGGCGTTGTATTTTCGGGCGAGCGCCGGGAATTCGGGCACAACAAAACTGTCGTGCCGCACTTCGACCGCGTGACGCAGAGGCACGCCGTCCTGCTTTTCAGGCAGCAGTTTCAGGAAAGTTTCGAAATCGTCCGCGTCGAATTTCTTGGTCGGCGCGAACTGCCACAGAATCGGGCCGAGCTTCTCGCCGAGCGCGGCGACGCCGGAGCCGAGGAAGCGCATCATCGATTCGCCCGCTTCGCCGAGCACGCGGCGGTTGGTGACGAAGCGGTTGCCCTTCAGCGAATAGACGAAGCCGTCAGGGGCCTCTTTCGCCCACTTGACGAAAGTCGGTTCCTTGAAGCTGGAATAATAGGTGCCGTTGACCTCGATGCTCGGCACCTGCCGGGTGGCGTAGTGCAGCTGCTTGGCCTTGGCGAGCTTCTCCGGATAGAAGGAAGTATCCCAAGGCTCGAAAGTCCAGCCGCCCATGCCGGCGCGGATTGTTCCTTGGGCAGTCATCGTCTTCCTCCTCGTTCAAAATGCGGTTAGGCCGCCTGGTCGACCGGCTTCACCATATCGACCAGGGTCCATCCTGGCCGGTATGGATTGGCGCGGCGACCCGTTTCGCGATAGCCGTAGGCCGTATAAAGCGCGATATTCCGCTCCATGCGCGAATTGGTGTAGAGCCGCACCTCCGGCACGCCCCATGACCGCGCCTGCTGATCGGCGAAGTTCAGCAATCCGATCCCGAGCTTCCTGCCTTGGAAAGCCGGCGCGACGGCGACGCTGAAGATCATGGCGTGGTCGGGATGACGTTCGAGGACAATCAGTCCTCCAAGGTCGGCGCCTTCTTCCCGCAGCCAGACCTCGCCGCGCTCGATCCGCGGTATGTAATCTTCGGTGACCGGGACCGGCGGCCCGCCGAAGATGGGCGTATAAGGCGCATAGGCATCCGCAGTCAGCGCGACGACGGCGGCGAGATCGTCGAGGCGGGCCAGTCTCATGATTGGTCTACTCCGGCAGCGGCCGCGACAACCTTCTGCATCCCGGCAGCTATGGCTGCGACGGCATCGCGGCTTGCATCGCCGAGGCCGTGGCGCTCCGCCAGCCAGTGTGGGCTGTTGTAGGACAGCCAGACCTTGCCTTGCTCGTCTTCCCAGGCCAGCGCCTTGATCGGCAGGTCGATGCCCGCAAGCTGCCGGTCCTGCATCAAGGGTGTGCCACCCTTCGGATGGCCGAAGATCAGCAATTCGGTTGGACGAAGCACGGCACCGATCTCGCGCGCGCCGGCGGCATGGTCGATGCGGGCGAAGACGCGCAGTCCGGCGCCGGTGACGGTTTCAACGAGCCGATCGACCGTCTCCGCGACTCCAAAGCGGCTTTCGACGGAGACGAGACCGTTTTCAGTCATCACTCCGCCGCTTCGCGTTTGCCCCCGGGGCGCCGCTCCAGCAGCTCCTTGAGGAACTGGCCAGTGTAGCTGCGCTTCTCGCGCACGATCGCTTCCGGCGTGCCCGACGCCACCAGCTCACCGCCGCCGTCGCCGCCTTCGGGGCCGAGGTCCAGCACCCAGTCGGCGGTCTTGATCACTTCGAGATTGTGCTCGATCACCACCACCGTGTTGCCCTGCTCGACCAACTCGTGCAGCACTTCGAGCAGCTTGGCGACGTCATGGAAGTGCAGACCGGTGGTCGGCTCGTCGAGGATGTAGAGCGTCTTGCCGGTCGCCTTGCGCGACAGTTCCTTGGCGAGCTTGATCCGCTGCGCCTCGCCGCCCGACAAAGTCGTCGCCTGCTGGCCGATATGGATGTAGCCGAGGCCGACCTGCTTCAGCGTCTCCAGCTTGTCGCGCACGCCCGGCACCGCCGAGAAGAAGTCGACGCCTTCCTCGACCGTCATGTCGAGCACGTCGGCGATCGACTTGCCCTTGAACAGCACGTCGAGCGTCTCGCGATTGTAGCGCTTGCCGTGGCAGACGTCGCAGGTGACGTAGACATCGGGCAGGAAGTGCATCTCGATCTTGATGACCCCGTCGCCCTGGCAGGCCTCGCAGCGGCCGCCCTTGACGTTGAAGGAGAAGCGGCCCGGCTGATAGCCGCGCGCTTTGGCTTCGGGCAACCCTGCGAACCAATCGCGGATCGGCGTGAAGGCGCCGGTATAGGTCGCGGGGTTGGAGCGCGGCGTGCGTCCGATCGGCGACTGGTCGATGTCGATCACCTTGTCGAGGAATTCCAGGCCCTCGATGCGGTCGTGCTCGGCCGGATGCTCGCGCGAGCCCATGATGCGGCGCGAGGCCGCCTTGAACAGCGTCTCGATCAGGAAGGTCGATTTGCCGCCGCCGGACACGCCGGTGACCGCAGTGAAGGTGCCAAGCGGGATCTCCGCCGTCACGTTCTTGAGATTGTTGCCGCGCGCGCCGACCACCTTGATGCGCCGGTTCTTCTTCGCCTCGCGCCGCACTGAGGGCGTTGCCACTTCGAGCTCGCCCGACAGGTATTTGCCGGTGATCGAAGCAGGTGTGGCCATGATCTGCTGCGGCGTGCCTTGCGCGATGATCTGGCCGCCATGGATGCCGGCCGCGGGGCCGATGTCGACGACATAGTCGGCATGCAGGATGGCGTCCTCGTCATGCTCGACGACGATCACCGTGTTGCCGATGTCGCGCAGGTGCTTCAGCGTATCGAGCAGGCGCGCATTGTCGCGCTGATGCAGGCCGATCGACGGCTCGTCCAGCACATAGAGCACGCCGGTGAGGCCGGAGCCGATCTGCGAAGCGAGCCGGATGCGCTGGCTCTCGCCGCCCGACAGCGTGCCGGAATTGCGCGACAAGGTCAGATAGTCGAGGCCGACATCGTTGAGGAAGCGCAGCCGCTCGCGGATTTCCTTCAGCACGCGGACCGCGATCTCGTTTTGCTTGTCATTCAACTGCGCCGGCAAATCCGTGAACCATTGGTCGGCCTTGCGGATCGACATCTCGGTGACTTCGCCGATATGCTTGCCGCCGATCTTCACCGCCAGCGCTTCCGGCTTCAGGCGGTAGCCGTTGCAGGCGGGGCAGGGGGTGGCCGACATGAAGCGCTCGATCTCCTCGCGCATCCAAGCCGATTCAGTTTCCTTCCAGCGCCGGTCGAGATTGGGGACGACGCCCTCGAAGGTCTTGGTCGTCTTGTAGGAGCGCAGGCCGTCATCATACTGGAAGGTGATCTCGCGCTCGCCGGTGCCGCGCAACACGGCTTCTTTGGCCTCGACGCTCAGATCCTTGAACTTGTCGCCGAGCTTGAAGCCATAGACCTTGCCCAGCGCTTCCAGCGTCTGCGCGTAATAGGGCGAGGTCGATTTCGCCCACGGGCTGATGGCGCCGTCGCGCAAAGAGACGTTCTCGTCCGGCACGACCAGGTTGGGATCGATGGCGCGCTGGCTGCCAAGGCCGTCGCAGGTAGGGCAGGCGCCGAACGGGTTGTTGAAGGAGAACAGCCTGGGCTCGATCTCCGGAATGGTGAAGCCGGACACCGGGCAGGCGAATTTTTCCGAGAACAGGATGCGCTCATGCGTCTCGTTCTTCGACTTGTTGACCGAATCCTCGCCGGTCTGGCTGGCGTCGAGCGGCTTGTCGGCGAATTCGGCCACGGCAAGACCTTCGGCAAGCTTCAGCGCCGTCTCGATCGAGTCCGCGAGCCGCGTGCCCAGGTCGCCGCGCACGACGACGCGGTCGACGACGACGTCGATGTCGTGCTTGTATTTCTTGTCCAGCGCCGGCACGTCGGCGATCTGGTAGAAGACGCCGTCGACCTTGACGCGCTGGAAGCCCTTCTTCTGCAGTTCCAGGAGTTCCTTGCGGTACTCGCCCTTGCGGCCGCGCACAATGGGCGCCAAGAGGAACAGGCGCGTGCCCTCGTCCAGCGCCAGCACGCGGTCGACCATCTGGCTGACCGTCTGGCTTTCGATCGGCAGGCCGGTGGCCGGCGAATAGGGGATGCCGACGCGCGCGAACAGCAGGCGCATATAGTCGTAGATTTCGGTGACGGTGCCGACGGTCGAGCGCGGGTTGCGCGAGGTGGTCTTCTGCTCGATCGAGATGGCGGGCGACAGGCCGTCGATCTGGTCGACGTCCGGCTTCTGCATCATCTCGAGGAACTGGCGGGCATAGGCCGACAGGCTTTCGACATAGCGGCGCTGGCCCTCGGCATAGATGGTGTCGAAGGCAAGCGACGATTTGCCGGATCCCGACAGTCCGGTCATGACGATCAGGCTGTCGCGCGGCAGGTCGAGATCGACGTTCTTGAGATTGTGTTCGCGCGCCCCGCGAATGGAAAGGTATTTATGGTCGGCCATCGCCGGTCGCCGCCTCAGATCTGGAATTTGCTGGATTGGCGGGATTGTCCCGGCCATCCCCTATGTAGGTATTTTCACCGCCACGTCGAGAGACGCCACAATCTCGACGGGACAAGCCGATCATGGGTTTAACCGTCTTTCGCGCGAGCGGGCAAGCGGAAAGAACAAAGGTCGAACACGCTCCTGACAAAGCGTTGTGGAAACAATCGCTCAAGCGTTGTGGAAACAATCGCCTGAGCGTTGTCGAAACAATCGCGGCCGAGATACGCGCAGTCGGCGTTTCGAAGCACTCGACTTACCTGCACGTAACCTCCAGGCGATCACATTTTTCGGTAACCGACTATTCAACGGTTGACGTCCCGGGCCCAGGGGAGCAGTCTCAAACGCGTCAACGAAGCCGGCCGTCTTCCGATGGCCTCGCCGCTCAGCAGGCGGCCTGCGAGACGCCGCAGGCGACAGCGATTTGCGCTTCGAACGACATTGTCGCAACGGACCCAGGAGCGGAGCATGACGCCACCGGACAGTCCCTTGAGGCTCCACACTGAGATGGAGCCGCGGCGGGCATAAGTGCCAGGGCAGACTTGAAACGCCGGCCCGACAAACCGTGACTTGCCGATTCCCTACAATTAGAGACGATAGTCGGATCGTCGGCTGAACGCCGCGTTGCATCCGAAACAGAACGCCGGCAGTACACTCCCGGCTAAAATTGGATTTCAGATCCATGAGGCCCCATCCGTCTGCACAGCAGGGATGGGGCTTACATTTTGTGGTGTTCGCGTGTGACTCGCTCGCGATCAGTGGTTCGGGATCCGGGCGCCGCCCGTGGCCATGTCAATTGTTATGCTGCCGCCGATCCTGACATCGGTGTTGCCGATCTTGAAGGAGACGCCTTTGCCGGTGGGCTGCGCGTCGTCCGGTTCCGGCTGCGGCGCCGGCTTGGCGATGCGGTAGTCGCCGCTGACGCCGGGCAGCTTCTGCGCCGAGCTGTCGTCGGCAAGCGCGGCGCCGGCAACCAGCACGCCGGCAAGCGCGGCGAGGGCAACGCACAAATGCCTGGATTGGAATGGATCGATCATGCGCGGACTATAGAGACGCGGCTCGAGCGATGCCAGTCGCGCGGCGATAACTTGCCGCGCGTCCGGCTCGAGGCGTCAGGCCGCTTTCTTGCGGGTGTCGTAGACGTGGTCGACAAGGCCCCAGGTCTTGGCTTCCGCGGCGCTCATGAAGTAATCGCGATCGAGCGTGCGCTCGACCTCCTCGTAGGTCCGGCCGCAATGCTTGGCGTAGAGCTCGGTCATATGCTGCTTGGTGCGCACGATGTCCTCGGCATGGCGCTGGATGTCTGAGGCTTGGCCCTGGAAGCCGCCCAGCGGCTGATGCAGCACGATCCTCGTGTTGGGCAGCGCGATCCGCCGCCCCGGCGCGCCGGCCATCAGCAGGAAGGAGCCCATCGAGGCGGCAAAGCCCATGCAGACCGTCGACACCGGGCAGGAGATGTACTGCATCGTGTCGTAGATGGCGAAGCCGCTGGTCACCATGCCGCCCGGCGAGTTGATGTAGATCGAGATTTCCTTGTCGGGGTGGTCCGATTCCAGCGACAGAAGCTGTGCGCAGACCAGCGCCGAGACGCTGTCGTTGATCTCGCCGTTGATGAAGACGATGCGCTCGCGCAGCAGCCGCGAGAAGATGTCGAAGGCGCGTTCGCCGCGGCTCGACTGTTCGATGACCATCGGCACCAGATTGGCCAGGGCGCTCATGTCGGTCTCCTCGGTTTTTCGTTGATCAGGCCGCGCGCAGCATCATGCAGGGGGCGTTGGCGGCGATCGGGTTCTTGCGCGCGTGAAGCGAGAGCCCGCAGCCGGCGCCGGCAATGGCGAGGACAGGTTCCGCCACCGGCACGAAGCCGTCATGAAAGATGCTCAGATGCGTGCCGCCTGAGGCGGTGCGCGCCAGCGTGAAGGTGACGATGCTGTCGAAGGCGGGAAACCGGTCGCGGTCGTTCGTGTCGGGCCGCTGATGCCAGGAATAGCGCAGCAGCTTGCCGGGCTCGGCCTCGAGCACCTCGCATTCGATCGGTTCATCCGGTCCGGCAAAGGCAAAGCGGGCGCCGGCTTCCGCCTTCATGTCGTTCGGCATCATCCAGGCCGCCACCAGTTCCGGCTCGGTCAATGCCCGCCAGACCTTTTCCGGCGACTCGGCAAGCTCGCATTCGAAGTTGAGCGTTGCGTCGGTCGCCGTCGGGTTCCCTGCTTTGGTCATTGGTCCATTCCCTTCAGAACCGTCTTCAATTTCTCGATGCGTTCCGGCCAGAAGGCGCGGTAGCGTTCGATCCAGCCGAGCAGCGGGTCGAGCCCTTGCGGATCGGCGCGGTAATAGGCGTTGCGGCCGGCGCGCCGCTCGACCACCAGGCCGGCGCCTCGCAGCACGGCAAGGTGCTGCGAGACCGCCGGCTGGGACACGCTCATGCCAGCGCGTAGCTCGCTCACGCTCATCTCGCTGGCGGTCAGCCGCTCGTAAACCGCGCGTCTCGTCGGGTCGGCCAGAGCGCGGAAAATCTCTGCTTCGATCATGGCAGAAGCATAAGTCGATACTTATCGATTTGGCAAGCGTCTATTTGATCGCCATATCAGAATGCACGTTCAAGCCTGCCTTTGCTGACATTCCTTGACAGAAAGTGCAGCTATGACTAGAACGAAAAGAGAACAAAAACCTTGTGGGAAAAGCCAGCCTTTTGCGGGCGGCGACGACCTGCAGGCTGTAAGGTGAGCGACTTGAAATTTGTTTCGGATGAGCGCGGAGAAGTAAGATGGCGGGTAGCGTCAACAAGGTCATTCTGGTCGGCAATCTCGGAGCGGATCCTGAAATCCGCCGCCTGAATTCCGGCGATCCGGTCGTCAACATTCGCATCGCCACGTCGGAAAGCTGGCGCGACAAGAACTCGGGCGAGCGTAAGGAAAAGACCGAGTGGCATAACGTCGTCATTTTCAACGACCAGCTCGCCAAGGTGGCCGAGCAGTATTTGAAGAAGGGCATGAAGGTCTATGTCGAGGGTCAGCTGCAGACCCGCAAATGGCAAGACCAGACCGGTGCCGACAAATACACCACTGAGGTCGTGCTGCAGAAATTCCGAGGCGAGCTGCAGATGCTCGACGCGCGCGGCGAGGGGGGCGGCGGCCAGGTCGGCAATTATTCCGGCGGCGGCAACAGCCGTGGCTCGGATTTCGGCCAGTCCAGCCCGAATGAAAGCTTCAACCGCGGCGGCAGTGGCGGCTCCAGGGGCGGCGGTGGCGGCGGCTCGTCACGCGAGCTGGACGACGAGATCCCGTTCTAAGCGTCTCGAAACGGCCGTCTAAGGGGAAGGCGCGATGTCGCTCGGACCGCTTCTGTCGGCGTCGCCTCCCATTCCGTGGCATGCATTCGCGGCCTTCGCTGCTTTAGCCATCGGCGGCGCCCAGCTGGCGCTGTCGAAAGGTACTGTGCGTCATCGTGTGCTGGGCTACACTTGGGTGGCGTTGATGCTGGTCATCACCATATCGAGCTTCTGGATCCAGCAGATCCGGCTCGTCGGTCCGTTCAGCCCGATCCATCTGTTGTCGATCCTGGTGCTGGTCACCGTGCCGCTGGCGACCTGGTATGCGCACACGCATAAGGTAACCGCGCATCGCGGCGCCATGATCAAGCTCTATCTGTTCGCGCTGGTCGGCGCCGGCATCTTCACGCTGCTGCCTGGCCGGATCATGCACGCCGTTGTGTTCGGCCAGTAACGAGGCCGGAATTTTTCTAGGAAGATCAACGTGAAAGCACGCGTCAAATGGGTCGAGGAACGCACCTTCGTTGGCGAGTCCGGCAGCGGCCATAAGGTCGTGCTGGGCACGGCGCATGGGCCGGAAGGCAAGACGCCTGGACCGAGCCCGATGGAACTGGTGCTGATCGGTACCGGCGGCTGCTCGGCCTTTGACGTCGTGCACATCCTCGAAAAGGGCCGCGAGGCGGTTGAGGATTGCGTGGTCGAGCTCGACGCCGACCGGGCCGAGGCCGATCCAAAAGTGTTCACGCGCATCCACATGCATTTCATCATCAAGGGCCGCGCGCTTTCGCATGACAAGGTGAAACGCGCGATCGATCTGTCGATCGAGAAATACTGCTCGGCAAGTGCCATGATGGCGAAGACAGCGACGATTACGCATGATTTCGAGGTGGTCGAGACGGCGGCGAAGTAGGGCAGTAGGCAGTAGGCAGTAGGCAGTAGGCAGTAGGCAGTAGGCAGTAGGCAGTAGGCAGTAGGATACTGTTCAAGCGGCCATCAGCGCTTTGATGCCGTCCGCCACGAACTGCACGGCAAGCGCCGCGAGGATGACGCCGAGCAGACGGGTCAGGATCGATCGGCCGGTCTGGCCGAGGATGCGGTCGATGCGCTCGGACAGCACGAAAACCAGAAAGGTGATCACCAGGCAGATCGCTATGATGCCGACCAGCGCCGCCTGTGCGCCAAAACCCTGGAAGGAGCCCGACAGCAGCACGGTTGCCGAGATGGCGCCCGGACCGGCGATCAGCGGGATTGCCAGCGGGAAGGCGGCGATGTTGTGAATCATGTCCTTGGTGATGGCGACGTCGCCGATCTTCTCCTTGCGGTCCTGTCGGCGTTCGAACACCATTTCGAAGGCGATGAAGAACAAGAGGAAGCCGCCGGCGACGCGGAAGGCCGGCAGCGTTATGCCGAACACCGACAGGATCGAGGCGCCGGCAATCGCAAACAACGCCATGACCAGGAAACCGATCACCGAGGCGCGGACCGAAACCTGCTGGCGCTCGTCACGGTTCATGCCGCGCGTCACGGCAAGGAACAGCGGCGCCAGTCCCGGCGGGTCGATGGTCACCAGGATGGTGACGAAGGCGTTGAACAGGCTGTCGAAACTCGGCATCGCTGGTCCCCTCCCGCCGGGCGAAGCCCAGGTTCTGCAATTGGTAGAGCAAAGCCGCGGCGCTGGAAAGCGCATGGAAATGGTGTGCGAAGCCGCGAAAGCAGGCGCGAAGGATCGCTACTTTGGATTCCTTGCGGCTTTTCGATCGCAATCGAGGTTCATTTAGGCGGCGAGCCAGAAACTCGACCTCCATGCGCCAGGTCGCGCCGCCATCATGCGAGCGCTCGCCGAGCCAGCGAAACGATGTTTCGGTAATGCGTGAAAAGCTCCAGCGCACAGACGCGCCGGTGCCGTCGGTACCGACCTGGACGATCGTGCCGTCCTCGGCGCGGCCGAGTTGGCGGCTGTAACACTGGTTGCGCGGGTCGCTCCAGAAGATGTGCCAGGCGTCGGCGCCCGGATCGTAGACACGCAATGTGGTGCCGTAGAAGGTCCATGCTCCGAGCGAAGTCTGGGCCCCGGTGTTCCGCGCGGGCAAGATCCAGACGTCCTGCACGGCGCGGCCTTCGAGAACCCAGCCGAAATGCACTTCGCCGCGACCCGTGAGCCTTGTGCCATCCTCGAGAATGCGTGTGGCATCGAACGTCCATGCGCCGATGAAGCGGCCATAGAGTTTCAGCTTCTCGGCAAGGTCCGGTTTTGGACCGTCGCTGTGCAGGGCTTCGGCAAAGGGATCGGTCATTGTTGCTGCCTCGTTTGTCAGGAGAGGGCCAGTAGTAGCGGTATGGCAGGGTTCTGCGCTTGGGAAAAATTGCTATCTTTCAGCCATGGCGACCGCGCAGAAAACTCTGGCTTCCGGACATGGCTGGCAGGTGTCCGACGTCGTGTGCACGGCCATCGCCGGCGACAAGCCATTCGAGGAAGAGCATTGCAGCTTTTGCGTCGCCGCCGTGACCAGGGGCGCGTTCCGCTATTGCACGCGCCAAGGCACGGCGATGCTGGCGCCGGGCGCCATCCTGCTCGGCAATCCCGGCGCCTGCTATGAATGCGGGCATGAGCACGGCGCCGGCGACCGCTGCCTCTCCTTCCATTTTTCGCCGGCCTATCTGGAACGCGTCCTGGCCGACCTGCCGGATGTGAAACGGCTCGGCTTTACGCATCCGCGCCTGCCGCCCTTGCCGGCGCTGGCGCCTCTGCTGGCCGAGGCGGAAGCGGCACGGGAAGCGGGCGACGGCGAGGCATTCGAGGAACTCGGCCTGCGCATGGCCGGGGCGGTCGCTACGGCTGCGGCCGACACTTCCACACCTAGCCGGGCGCCCAGCCGCCGCGACCAGAAACGCGTTGCCGAGGCGGTGCGGCTGATCGAGCTCAACGCCGATCGACCATTGTCGCTGACCAAGCTCGCCGCCGGCACGGCGACAAGCCCGTTTCACTTCCTGCGCACGTTCCGGCAGGTTGCCGGCATGACGCCCTATCAGTTCCTGCTGAGGACGAGGCTGCACCGCGCCGCGGTGCGTCTGCGCAGCTCGGGCGCGGCGATCTCGACGATCGCCTTCGATGCCGGCTTTAACGATCTGTCGACCTTCAACCGCCGGTTCCGGCGCGAGATGGGACAAGCTCCCGGCGCCTATCGCGCCAGACGGACCAGAGGGCGCTGACGCCGGCCGCAGCGAAATCGACCTTGGCCATATCGTCGCAATCAGCGATATCCATTTGAAATTGCCATCAAAATTGTCTCTGGAAAAGTCCGTCCGACATTGGAGTTTCGGCGAGGCTTCCTATATAAGCGGTGAGTGATTCCCGACTGGATTGTGACCTGATTTGACCGACCAGAAGACACCGCGCGGGCCGGACGGCGGCCCCACCGGCATCGAGCCGATTTCGATCATCGAGGAGATGCAGCGCTCCTATCTCGATTACGCCATGAGCGTGATCGTCAGCCGTGCGCTGCCCGACGTGCGCGACGGCCTGAAGCCGGTGCATCGCCGCATCCTCTATGCCTCGCATGAGAGCGGCTACCACTGGAACCGCAAATATGTGAAATCGGCCCGCCCGGTCGCCGACGTGATGGGTAAATACCATCCGCATGGCGATGCCTCGATCTATGACGCGCTGGTGCGCATGGCGCAGGATTGGTCGCTGCGCGTGCCGCTGATCGACGGTCAGGGCAATTTCGGCTCGATCGACGGCGATCCGCCGGCGGCGATGCGCTACACCGAATCCAGGCTCACCAAGGTCGCGCATGAGCTCTTGGAGGACATCGACAAGGAAACCGTCGATTTCCAGGATACTTACGATGCGTCCGGCAGCGAGCCCAAGGTACTGCCGGCCCGTTTCCCGAACCTTCTGGTCAACGGCTCCGGCGGCATCGCCGTCGGCATGGCCACCAACATTCCACCGCACAATCTCGTCGAGGTCTGCAACGGCGCCATCGCTCTCATCGACAATCCGGCGATCGACCTGACAGCGCTGATGGAGATCGTGCCCGGTCCGGATTTCCCGACCGGCGGCATCGTGCTTGGCCGTTCGGGCATCTACAATGCCTATTCGACGGGCCGCGGCTCGATCGTCATGCGCGGCCGCGTCGAGATCGAGCAGCGCGGCAATGACCGCGAATCCATCATCGTCACCGAGATTCCCTATCAGGTGAACAAGGCCTCGATGATCGAGAAGATGGCCGAGCTGGTGCGCGACAAGCGCATCGAGGGCATTTCCGACATCCGCGACGAGAGCGACCGCCAGGGCTACCGCGTCGTCGTGGAGTTGAAGCGCGACGCCGTAGCCGACGTTGTCCTCAACCAGCTCTACCGTTTCACGCCGCTGCAAACCTCGTTCGGCGCCAATATGGTGGCGCTCAACGGCGGCAAGCCGGAAGTGCTGACACTGACCGACATGCTGAAGGCCTTTGTCGGCTTCCGCGAGGAAGTCGTCAGCCGTCGCACGAAGTATCTGCTGCGCAAGGCGCGCGAGCGGGCGCATGTGTTGGTCGGTCTGGCGATTGCGGTCGCCAATATCGATGAGGTGATCAAGCTGATCCGCACCGCGCCGGATCCGCAGACGGCGCGCGAGCAGTTGATGGAGCGGCGCTGGCCGTCGCACGATGTCGCTCCGCTGATCCAGCTGATCGACGATCCGCGCCATCGCATCAACGAGGACGGCACCTATAATCTGTCCGAGGAACAGGCGCGCGCCATTCTTGACCTGCGCCTGCAGCGCCTGACCGCCCTCGGCCGCGACGAGATCGCCGACGAATTGAACCAGATCGGCGCTGAAATCGTCGATTTCCTTGATATCTTGTCATCGCGCGCGCGCATCCAGCAGATCGTCAAGGACGAGCTGGTCGCGGTCCGCGACGAGTTCGGCACACCGCGCCGCACCGAGCTGACCGACGGCGGTTCGGATATGGAAGACGAGGACCTGATCCAGCGCGAGGACATGGTCGTGACCGTCAGCCATTCCGGCTACATCAAGCGCGTGCCGCTTTCACTCTATCGGGCGCAGCGCCGCGGCGGCAAGGGCCGCTCCGGCATGTCGACCAAGGAGGAGGATTTCGTCACCCGCCTGTTCGTCGCCAATACGCACACGCCGGTGCTGTTCTTCTCATCGCGCGGCATCGTCTACAAGGAAAAGGTCTGGCGGCTGCCGATCGGCAACCCGCAATCGCGCGGCAAGGCGCTGATCAACATGCTGCCGCTCGAGCAGGGCGAGCGCATCACGACGATCATGCCGCTGCCGGAGGACGAAACCAGCTGGGGCGAGCTCGATGTGATGTTCGCGACCACGCGCGGCACCGTGCGCCGCAACAAGCTGTCCGACTTCGTCCAGGTCAACCGCAACGGCAAGATCGCCATGAAGCTGGAGGAAGAGGGCGACGAGATCCTCGGCGTCGAGACCTGCACCGACAATGACGATGTGCTTCTGACCGCGAATTCCGGCCAGTGCATCCGTTTCCGGGTCTCCGATGTGCGTGTGTTCCAGAGCCGCAATTCCGTCGGCGTGCGCGGCATAACCATGGCCGAGACCGACCGCATCATCTCTATGTCCATCATCGAGAACGTCGATGCGTCGCCCGCAGAGCGCGCGGCCTATCTGAAGCGCGCCGCGGCGGAGCGCAGGTTTGCCGCCGGCGGAGCCGGCGAGGAAGAGGAGATCGCGCTCACCAATGAGGAAATCGGCGAGGAAGCCGAGCTTTCCGAGGAGCGCTACGAGTTCCTCAAGGCGCATGAGAGGCTTGTGCTGACGGTGACCGAATATGGCTACGGCAAGCGCTCGTCGTCCTACGATTTCCGGCTGACGGGCCGCGGCGGCAAAGGTATCCGCGCCACCGATGTGTCGAAGGTGGCCGAGATCGGCCGGCTGGTCGCGACTTTCCCGGTCGGCAACGACGATCAGATCATGCTGGTTTCGGACGGCGGCACGGTCATCCGTGTGCCGGTCAACGGCATACGCTTCGCCAGCCGGGCCACGAAGGGCGTGACGATCTTCAACACGGCCGAAGGCGAGAAGGTTGTATCGGTGGAGCGGATTTCGGAACCGCAGTCGGATGAAGAGGCCGAAGGCGTGGCTTCAAGCGAGACCGGCACCGACGACATGGGCGAAGGCGAATAGGTCAGGCTTCACCGGCCTCCCGGGGCCGGTGCGGTCATGGTCAGTGGCGACGGTAGACGTTGCGATGGGCGAAACCATCGAGCCGCTTGGTATTAGCCTTGACGCGCACCCGCGCTGCTTCCTGATGCAACCCGAATGCAGTCGCGATCAGCATCACAATGGTCATTGCAGTGGCAAGCATATAGATCAGCATTTGCGTGTTCTCCTGGGCTTACAACGATGACATGGGGATTTGGTTTCATCCCTTGAAGCGGCAACCTAGTGAACGCTGAGTGAAACATTCGTGATTGCCGCGTTCATCTGTCGTTCATCGGCGCGAAAAGGTTCACGGGCAGAGCGTTTCACCGTTTCACGGAAACGGCAAACCGCTCTGCCTCCTCGTTTTGGCGCAATTCCGAACGGAAAACCGCTCACACTTTTCCTGGAATTGCCCTAGGCAATTAATGAGATTTGCCTTTGTTCGAGAGGCTCGCTAGAAGCCTGCCATGACCGAACGCACCGCCCTTTACGCCGGCTCTTTCGACCCGCTGACCAATGGCCATCTCGATGTGCTGAAAGCGTCGCTGGCGGTGGCCGACACGGTCTACGCGGCGATCGGCATTCATCCGGGCAAGAAGCCGTTGTTTTCCTTCGAGGAACGCGTTGAGTTGATCGAGGCCGCAACCAAGGCCGAATTCGGTCGCGACAGCGGTCGTATCAAGGTCGTGTCCTTCGATGGGCTGGTCATCGACGCGGCCCGCAAGCACGGCGCCTCGATCATGATCCGGGGGCTGCGCGACGGCACCGACCTCGATTACGAAATGCAGATGGCCGGCATGAACGAGACGATGGCGCCGGAATTGCAGACGGTTTTTCTGCCCGCCAGCCCTTCGGTGCGCACCATTACCGCCACACTTGTGCGCCAGATTGCGTCGATGGGCGGCGATATCCGCCCGTTCGTGCCTGCGGCCGTTGCCGGCGCGCTCGCCGCCAAGTTCACCAAATAGGCTTTCCCGGAGATACCCATGCAGCTGCAGAAGCTCGCTTCGTTCCTTGTCGTGCTTGCCGGCCTTTTCGCGGCGTCCTTGCCCGCCGTCGCCGCCGACAAGGAAAACACCATGATCATCACCCTCAAGGACGGCGACGTGACCATCGCGTTGCGTCCCGATCTGGCGCCCAAGCATGTCGCGCAGATCAAGAAGCTGGTGCGCGACGGCGCCTACGACAACGTCGCCTTCCACCGCGTCATCGACGGCTTCATGGCGCAGACCGGCGACGTCAAATTCGGCAACATGAAGAAGGGGTTCAACCCCGAAGCCGTCGGTACCGGCGGCTCCGATCTTCCCGACCTGCCGGCCGAGTTTTCGCAGAGCGAGCAGTTCGCGCGCGGCGTGGTCGGCATGGCCCGTTCGCAGGACCCGAACTCGGCCAACTCGCAATTCTTCATCATGTTCGCGCCGGCGCCGAACCTCGATGGCCAGTACACCATCGTCGGCAAGGTGGTCGGCGGCATGGATATCGTCGACAAGATCAAGAAGGGCGACGAGGCGGACAACGGCACGGTCACCGACCCCGACCGCATGATCAAGGTTCGCATCGCTGCCGACAGTAAGTAACTCCCTCAATTTTCAAAGGATTTTCCGACATGGCTGAGATCAAGGACCGCGAGAACGCGCTCATCATGGAAACCACCAAGGGCCCGGTCGTCATCGAAATGTATCCTGAATTGGCGCCCGGGCACGTCGCCCGCATCAAGGAGCTGGCGCGCGAAGGCGCCTATGACGGCGTGGTGTTCCACCGCGTCATCGACGGCTTCATGGCCCAGACCGGCGACGTCAAGTTCGGCAATTCGAACAAGCCCACCTATGCGCCGTCGCGCGCGGGCATGGGCGGCTCCGACAAGCCGGACCTCAAGGCCGAGTTCTCCAATGCCAATCACGGCCGCGGCGCCTGCTCGATGGCTAGGGCCCAGAACCCGAACTCGGCGAACTCGCAGTTCTTCATCTGCTTCGACGACGCGGCCTTCCTCAACCGCCAGTACACGGTTTGGGGACAGGTCATCGAAGGCATGGAGAATGTCGACAAGATCAAGCGCGGCGAGCCGGTGCAGGATCCCGACAAGATCGTGTCGCTGAAAGTCGCGGCAGACGTCAAGTAAAGGCGGAACGACGATGGGCGCTGTCTGGTCTCTGCTCGGCATCCTGTCCGGCGCCTTCATCGCCATCCAGGCGCCGATCAATTCGCAATTGGCTAAGGGCCTCGGCCTTCCGGTCGCGGCCGCCGCCTTTTCCTTCCTGTCCGGTGCCATCGTGCTCGGCATCATCTCGATCTCGGTGGTGAAGCTGCAGGGCATCTCGCTCGACTGGAAAGCGCCGGCGCCCTGGCTGTTCATCGCCGGCGGCATGCTCGGCGGCTTCTATGTAACGCTGTCGACGATCCTCACGCCCCGCATCGGCGCTGCGGCGCTGATGGCCTTCCTGGTCGCCGGCCAGCTGATAGCCGGCATGCTGATCGACCGCGCCGGCTTCCTCGGCGTGGCGGTACGCGAGATTTCGCTTGGCCGCATCGCCGGCGCGGTGCTGCTGTTGGCCGGAGCGCTGCTGGTGCGGCTGACCTGAGTGTCAGCCGTTTCGTTCGGATTACTGTTTCGTCACCAGGACATGCATGGCGTGCTCGGACTGTTCCATTGACGCGACGGCATAGCCGAGCGCGCTAAGGTCGAGGCCCGCGAACAGGTTTTCGCCTTGGCCCAGCAGAACCGGCCCGGCCGCCAGATGCATCTCGTCGACGAGACGGGCGCGCAGATACTGCCGCACGGTCGAAACGCCGCCTCCGATCTTCACATCGAGGTCTCCCGCCGCCGTTTTGGCCTGTTCGAGCGCCGATTCGATGCCGTCGGTGACGAAGAAGAAGGTAGTGCCGCCCTCCATGACGATCGGATCGCGCGGGTGGTTGGTTAGGATGAAGGTCGGCGCATGATAGGGCGGGTTGTCGCCCCACCAGCCCTTCCATTGATCGTCCGGCCACTCGCCGCGGATCGGCCCGAACATGTTGCGGCCGAGGATGAAGGCGCCGAAGCCATCCATCGCGCGGAAGGCATATTCCTCATCAATGCCTTCGGACCCGCCCGGTTGGCCATGCATGGCACGGAACGTTTTGGTGCCGAAGAACCACTGGAATATCTCAGGTCCGCGTTTGCCAAGCGGGTATTCCAGACTCTGGTCCGTCCCGGCGGAAAAGCCATCGAGCGAAACGCCAAACCCGGCAACACGCACCTTGCCCATACTCATCTCCTGAATTGGTTTGTTTTCGGAAACAGCAGTGCGAATATCATACCGATTGCATTTTGCAAGCGGTTTGTTGAGATTGAGCAGCGAAGGGCAATCGACGGCAATTGCTCGCAAGGCGCGGCAACAAGACGGTGGCGAGAGCGCGGCGATCGGGTTATTGGCGCGGACATGAAAGTGGACCTCTTCGATTTCGATCTTCCCGAAGACCGCATCGCGCTCAGGCCGGCCGAGCCGCGCGACAGCGCCCGGCTGCTGATGGTGAGGCCGGGTGCCGGTTTCGAGGACCGGACGGTCCGGGACCTGCCGTCGCTGCTCAAGGCCGGCGACGTGCTGGTGTTCAACGACACCAAGGTCATCCCGGCGCAATTGAAGGGCATCAGGCTGCGCGGCGAAGCGGCGGCGCAGGTCGAGGCGACGCTGCACATGCGCACCGGCCCCGACCGCTGGCTGGCCTTCATGCGGCCGGGCAAGCGCATCGCCGCCGGCGACCGCATCCAGTTCGGCCATGACGGCAATTCCTGCTTTCTGGGCCGGCTCGACGCCACCGTGCTTGAAAAAGGCGAGGGCGGCGAAGCGCTGCTCGGCTTCGATCTGTCGGGCGCCTTTCTCGACGAGGCGCTGCATGCCGTCGGGCATATCCCGCTGCCGCCCTACATTGCGTCGAAGCGCGAGGACGACGAGCGCGACCGCGCCGACTATCAGACGATCTATGCGCGCGAGGAAGGCGCGGTGGCCGCGCCTACCGCCGGCCTGCATTTCACCCCGGAGCTGTTCGCGGCGCTCGACGCCAAGGGCATCGAGCGCCGCTTCGTCACGCTGCATGTCGGCGCCGGCACTTTTTTGCCGGTGAAGGCCGACGACACGACCGACCACAAGATGCATGCCGAGACCGGCTCTGTAAGCCCGGAGACGGCGGCGGCGCTCAACGCGGCCAAGGCGCGGGGAGGGCGGATCATCTGCGTCGGCACGACATCGCTGCGGCTCTTGGAGAGCGCGGCGCGCGACGACGGCAGCATCGAACCCTGGTCCGGACCCACCGACATCTTCATCACGCCCGGCTATCGCTTCCGTACGGCCGACATGCTGATGACCAATTTCCATCTGCCGCGCTCGACGCTGTTCATGCTGGTCTCGGCCTTCAGCGGGCTGGAGGCGATGCGCTCGGCCTATGCGCATGCCATCGAGAACCGCTACAGGTTCTACTCCTATGGAGACGCAAGCCTGCTTTTTCGATCGGAGACAAGCGATGGACGATGATCTCGAGGGCATGGACCGCGATACGCTGATCGCGGAGGTGAAGAAGCTGCGCGCCGGCATCCGCGCGCATCGCGACGCGACCGGGCATGATCTGTGCTGGCATCACCCCGATCTCTGGGACCTTTTGCCGGAAGGGACCGAGCCGTCGATCGCCGTGCCGCCATGGCCGAAATTCATGCGCGGCTGCATCCGCTACCGGCAGTCGCTCGACGAGCAGGCGCCCGGCGCGCCGGAGCACGACAAGGAATTCAATGGCTGAGACCTTTTCATTCGAGGTGCTTGCCACCGACGGCAAGGCGCGGCGCGGCCTGGTCACGATGCCGCGCGGCGAGATCCGCACGCCGGCCTTCATGCCGGTCGGCACCGGCGGCACCGTCAAGACCATGTATATGGACCAGGTGCGCGGGGTCGGCGCCGATATCATCCTCGGCAATACCTACCATCTGATGCTGCGACCAGGCGCCGAGCGCGTGGCCCGGCTTGGCGGGCTGCACGAGTTCGCGCGCTGGCCGCATCCGATCCTGACCGACAGCGGCGGCTTCCAGGTCATGTCGCTGTCGAAGCTCAGGAAGCTGACCGAACAGGGCGTCACCTTCCGCTCGCATATCGACGGCGCGGCCTACGAGATGTCGCCGGAGCGATCGATCGAAATCCAGGGACTGCTGGATTCCGACATCCAGATGCAGCTCGACGAATGCACGGCGCTGCCGGCCAAGCCCGAGGAGATCGAGCGCGCCATGGAATTGTCGCTGCGCTGGGCAGAGCGCTGCAAGGCGGCGTTCGGCGACCAGCCGGGCAAGGCGATGTTCGGCATCGTCCAGGGCGGCGACAGCGCGGCCTTGCGCGTGCGCTCCGCCCAGGCGCTGAAAGCGATGGATCTGAAAGGCTACGCGGTCGGCGGGCTGGCGGTCGGCGAGCCGCAGCCGGTGATGCTGGAGATGCTCGACATCACCTGCCCGGAGCTGCCGGCCGACAGACCGCGCTACCTGATGGGCGTCGGCACGCCGGACGATATCCTGAAATCGGTGGCGCGCGGCATCGACATGTTCGACTGCGTGATGCCGACCCGCGCCGGCCGCCATGGCCTTGCCTACACGCGCCGCGGCAAGGTCAATCTCAGGAACGCCCGCCATGCCGACGATCCGCGCCCGCTCGACGAGGAAAGCGACTGCCCGGCCGCGCGCGATTATTCGCGCGCCTACCTGCATCACCTGGTGCGCTCGCAGGAAGCGCTCGGCGCCATGCTGCTCACCTGGAACAACCTGTCTTATTATCAGAGGCTGATGCAGGACGTCCGAGCAGCCATCGAGGCGCAGGCTTTCGAAGCGCGCGCCGCCGAGATTACTGAAGGCTGGGCGCGGGGCGATATCCCGGTCCTTTGAGATGCCGTCGGAAAACCTTTCATAAATCAGATCAAGAGTAAGTATGCCTTGCCATATCGAGGCAAGGGGCGGCACGACTTTGGTAAAGATGGACGCGTCGATCGTCGACCATAAAGCAGCAAGCGCTAATGTTTGCCGGCCAGGTTCGGCGGCGACCCGGCAATGGAATTACAGTCTATTACTTGTAATTTCAGGGGCCGTGCTTGTCGGCCTTATCTTGCGCCTGCTCGGCGCGCGCGGGGATCTCTGGCACGACGAGATCTGGAGCATCACGCTGCTGAGGCCCCTGACGTCGATCGACCAGATATTCTGGCGTGTGAACCACGACAACAAGCACTTTCTCAACTCGATATACCAGTATGTCGTCGGGCCCGATGCCGCGCCGCTGGTCCAGCGCGGCTTGTCGATAACGCTCAGCGGATGCACCGTCATTGCAGCCGCGGCGATATCGCGCGGACGTTGGGCAATGATTGGGTCGGCGCTGCTGTTTGCGTTGAGCTATCCGATGGTTCACTACGGCTCGGAGGCGCGTGGCTATGCCGGCCTGGCGCTGTTCACACTCGTTGCGGTGGCTCTTCTGGAGCGCTGGTTCGACAAGCGGGGTGCGTATGGCGTCGCTCTTGCTGTCGCAATTCTGCTTGGCTTCCTTTCCCACCTGACAATGGCCGAAACGGTGGTGGTGCTCACGGCGTGGACGGCGTGGCTGAGCTGGCGAGGCAGCCGCAGTCTGATTGTCGTCAACAAGGAGGTCGTCCAGGCCTTTCTGCCTGCTTTCCTTGCCGTGCTTCCGCTTGCCGCGGCAATGCTTGTAGGCGCGCGATTGTTCAGCTTCAATGTCGGCGGTTTGTCCTCTTTCTCGCTCGAGAAATTCGCCGCCGGTTATGGCGGAATGATCCGCTATCTTTTCGGTCTGCCGGACTGGATCGGCGACTGGACGTGCGTCGCGGTTACCTGCATCCTGGTCTTGGCACATGCAGGCGTCTCGCGCGATCGCCGGGCCAGCCTTTATGCCATCGGCATCGTCGGGCTGCCCGCCCTAATGGCGGCGGCACATCTGCCGAATGTTGAATTCCCGCGCTATTTCATTGTCAGCGGAACCTTGTTGCTGCTTTGGGCCGGAGACTTGATCGGACGCGGCTTCGACGCCGGCGGTAAGAGAAGGCTTGTTGCCGCCGGGATGCTCGTTCTTGTGGCGGGCGGCAACGCGGCGTTGCTGGCCCATTTCTATGAGCATGGGCGCGGTTCCTATTCCGAGATGGTGGACGAGATGACAAAGAGCGGCGCCGCCACATATGCCACCAACGCCGATTTCCGCACCGGCATGGTGGTCGATTATTTCGCTGCGCGCATCGGCCGCCAGGCTTCGCTCGTCACCCAGGACAAGATTTGCGCCGGACGTGCGGACTGGCTGATTCTCGAAGGCGATACCCAAAAACAGCCGGAGCGCGTGGACTTCGATTGCGCACTTGCCTACGAACGAGCCGGAGCCTCGACCTTCTGGGGCCTCTCCGGTCTTGGCTGGACACTGTATAGCCGCCGAGATTGAGCGGTCATGCGGGGGCGGGTTCAGGTACTGACCGAAGTCGAGGCGCGCAGGCTGCAACCGGTGATCTTGAAGCTGCCGTCCGCCTGCTGCTGCAGCGTATAGACCGCCTCATAATCCTTGCCGTCGGGCCCGAGGATCAGCACCTGCTGGACGATTGAGCCGGGTCCGGTCTGCTCGACCTCGCCGAAGGAATAGGACCGGGGCTTGCGCACCGGTGCGTAGCCGTTCGTCACCATGTTCATGAAGGTGTCGACGGTCGGAAAGATCTGCTTCACGTTCGGCGCGGCGAAGCTGTAGGCGGTGGCGCCGTCATCGGCGACGAAGGCCTTCAACTGGCTGTCGATGACCGTCTGCGCGGCCTTGATCTCGGCGTCGCCGGCGAAAGCAAGCGAGGCCATCAACATCGGAACAAGAGCAAGTGCGAACAAAGCGCGGCGCATGGCGTGCCTCCAGGAATTCGCTTGGCGAACGAATCTAACATACGCGTCGCGGCATGGCGTGGTTTCACCGGGTTGCGAAGATTTCGCCATTTCAGCGTCGGGAAGCGGGATCAGGTACTCTTCGAGGTGCGCGGCGCGTGAAGCTTGAAAGCCGGGCAGCAGTCTGCCACAAGGGCCGCTTATTCATGAAGCAGGCTGGCAGGACCGGGCAATGAAGGCATTTTTCGTGCAGATCAAGTGCGACCTGGGCAAGGCCTATGAGGTCGCCAGCGCGCTAGCCGATGCCGAAATCGCTTCGGAAATCTATTCGACTGCCGGCAATTACGACCTGCTCGCCAAATTCTATGTCGACGACGAGGAAGATGTCGGCCACTTCGTCAACGAGCGGGTGCAGATTCTGCCTGGAATCAAGGACACCTTCACCATAGTCACCTTCCGGGCGTTCTGACCGGGGCTGTCTGTGCCCCGCCGGGAAGCAGGAGCTGACCTGGCCTTGCTGTCCGTGCCTTGATTTTAGGCAATTTGCATAGAGTGGCCGCCACGGCTTCCTAAATCACCGATTGCGCTTGATTTTCTCCGGCGGGGCCAGTGAAATGGTCTCAGAGGGGAGTACGCGATTGGCAGCGTTCGACGAAATGCTTCCGGAAGTTTCCGGATTGAGAAGACCTTATGAGGCTTACGATCGCTGGCTGAAGGAGCAGGACCCAGCCAGGCTTACCCAGAAGATGCAGGACGCCGAGCGCGTCTTCCGCAAGACCGGCATTACCTTTGCCGTCTATGGCGAGCAGGAAGCTTCCGAGCGGCTGATCCCTTTCGACATCGTCCCGCGCATCCTCTCCGGCCAGGAATGGCGCCGTCTGACGCAAGGCATCGAGCAGCGCGTGCAAGCGCTGAACGCCTTTCTCGACGATATCTACCACCGCCAGGAGATCCTGCGCGCCGGGCGCGTGCCGAGGGAGCTTGTCGCGAAGAACGAGGCCTTCCTGCCCGAGATGATAGGGGTCAGGCCGCCGGCCGGCGTCTACACCCACATTATCGGCGTCGACATCGTCCGCATCTCTGAGAACGAGTTCTACGTGCTGGAGGACAATGCCCGCACGCCGTCCGGCGTCTCCTACATGCTGGAGAATCGCGAGACGATGATGCAGCTCTTTCCGGAGCTGTTCCAGAAGATCAAGGTGCGGCCGGTCGAGAACTATCCGCAACTCCTGCGCCAGTCGCTGGCCGCGGTGCGGCCGCAAAGCAGCAAGGGCGCGCCGACAATCGCGGTGCTGACGCCGGGTTCGTACAACTCGGCCTATTTCGAGCATGCGTTCCTTGCCGACCAAATGGGCGTGCAACTCGTCGAAGGGCAGGACCTGCGCGTCGTCGACGGCCATGTGGCGATGCGCACGACCGAAGGCTACAAGCAGATCGACGTGCTCTACCGGCGCGTCGACGACAACTTCCTCGATCCGCTGACCTTCAGGCCGGATTCCGCGCTCGGCGTGCCCGGCATCATGGATGTCTACCGCGCCGGCAACATCACCATCGCCAACGCGCCGGGAACCGGCATCGCCGACGACAAGGCGATCTATTCCTACATGCCGGAGATCGTCGAGTTCTACACCGGCCGCAAGGCGATCCTCGGCAACATCCCGACCTGGCGCTGTTCGGAGCCGGACAGCCTGAAATATGTGCTGGAGCACATCCACGAGCTCGTCATCAAGGAAGTGCACGGCTCCGGCGGCTACGGCATGCTGGTCGGCCCGGCGGCGACCAAGAGGGAATGCCAGGAGTTTGCCAAGAAGCTGCAGGCGAAGCCCTCGAACTACATCGCTCAGCCGACCCTGGCGCTGTCGACCTGCCCGATCCTGACCGAGAAGGGCCTGTCGCCGCGCCATGTCGATCTCAGGCCTTACGTGCTCGTATCCGACCGCATCCAGATCGTGCCGGGTGGCTTGACGCGCGTCGCGCTCAAAGAGGGGTCCTTGGTGGTCAATTCCTCACAGGGAGGCGGGACGAAGGATACGTGGGTGTTGGATGATTGAAAGAGCGAATAGAGAGTAGCGAATAGCGAGTAGGGAAAAGGGGGATACGACGGCAATCAATTCCTACAGAGATCTGATTGTTTGGAAGGCGGCTTTGAGGTTGGCCGTGGATTGCTATTCGGCCACGAAAGGTTTTCCGAACAGCGAAGCATACGGAATGACCTCTCAGATACGACGTTCGGCGGCTTCCATCGCCGCGAATGTTGCGGAAGGTCACGGAAGAGAAAATACGGGAGCTTTCATCCAATTTCTTCGGGTAGCGCAGGGCTCTCTGAAAGAGTTGGAGACACATCTCATCCTGTGTGGAGAGGTTGGGCTGATGGTCGAAGCGAAGGTCGCCAGCTTGCTTGGCCAAACTGACGAAATAGGAAAGATGCTACGTTCGATGATCCGGAGCCTGCAGCAAAAGTCATGAAGTCTTTTTCTCCCTATTCGCTACTCGCTATTCGCTATTCGCTCGACACCGGAGCAAGCTGATATGCTTTTGGGCCGCACCGCAAACGGTCTCTATTGGATGAACCGCTATATCGAGCGGGCCGAAAACATGGCGCGCCTGGTCGATGCGGGATTGCGCATGGCGCTGACGCGCACGCAGAGCGCTTCGGAGGAATGGAACTCGGTGCTGCTCAGCGCCGGCTCGGACATCGCCTTCAGCCAGAAGTACCAGGACTATACCGCCGCCAACGTCTCGGACTTCCTGCTGCGCGACACCTCGAACCCGTCGAGCACGATGTCGTCGATCGAGACGGCGCGCAACAATGCCCGCATGGTGCGCACGGCGCTGACCCGCGAGACCTGGGAAAGCATCAACGAAGCCTGGATGTCGCTGAAGCGCATGCTGGCAAGGCCGATCGACGAACGCGACCTGCCGACGGTGCTCGATGCAATCAAGCGCGAGACGGCGCTGATCCGCGGTTCGTTCTACGGCACCATGCTGCGCAACGAGATTTTCGATTTCTCGCAGCTCGGCACCTATGTCGAACGCGCCGACAACACGGCGCGCATTCTCGACGTGAAATATTATGTGCTGCTGCCGTCGCTGTCCTGGGTCGGCTCGACGCTCGACAACTACCAGTGGGAATCGATCCTGCGCTCGGTGTCGGCGCACCGTTCCTATCGCTGGGTTTATGAAGCCGACTACAAGCCGACGAATATCGCCGACTATCTGATCCTCAACGTGCGCATGCCGCGCTCGCTGACTTTCTGCTACCGCTTCCTCGGCGAGCATCTGAAATTCCTCGCCGACGATTACGGTGAACGCCATGCCTGCCATGGCACGGCCGAGAAGATCCAGGCGCTGCTCAAAAGGGGTTCCATCAAGGACATATTCGATCATGGCCTGCACGAGTTCCTGGCCGAGTTCATTCGCGACAACACCAGGCTGGGCGACGAGATCGCCCAGGACTACCGATTCTATTGAGCACAGCCGAGGCGAGCGTTATGCGGCTCAAGATCACCCACCGCACCGAGTACCGCTACGATCAGCCGGTGCAGTATCTGCTGCAGCGGCTGCGCCTTTGGCCTTCCAGCGGGCGCACGCAGACCGTCGGCTCCTGGGCGGTCAAGGTCGAAGGCGCGCGCGAGGAGGTGCGCTTCACCGACCATTTCGGCAACGAGACGCGGCTGGTGAGCGCCGAGAGCGGCCAGAATTCGATCACTGTCGAGGCAGCCGGAGACGTGACCACGCATGACACGGCGGGCGTGACGGGTCCGCATCAGGGTTTTGCGCCGCTCTGGCTGTTCGCACAGCAGACGCCACTCACCGCCGCCGGCGAGGGCATACGCGAACTGGCCGGCACGCTGGGCCAGGGCACCGAGATCGAGCGACTGCACCGGCTGATGGGCGCTATCGGCGAACGCGTCGCCTACAGGCCGGGCACGACCAGCGTCGTGACGCTGGCGGAGGAGGCGCTCGCATTGAAGTCCGGTGTCTGCCAGGACCACTCCCACATCTTCATCGCCACCGCCGTCGCCCTAGGCTTTCCCGCCCGCTATGTCAGCGGCTACCTGATGATGGATGCGGCCGTCGAGCAGGCGGCAAGCCATGCCTGGGCCGAGGCCTATGTCGTGGGGCTCGGATGGGTTGCCTTCGACCCGGCGAACTGTATCTCTCCCGACGAACGCTATGTTCGGGTGGCGACGGGGCGTGACTATCGCGATGCCTCGCCGGTGTCGGGGATACTGCTGGGGCAGGCGCAAGAGAAGCTTGCCGTCACCGTCACGGTAGAGCAGTAATCTGCGCCGGAATCGCTAGCAGAAGAGCAATCATGACCTATTGCGTCGGCCTCAAGATCGATAGCGGGCTCGTGTTCATGTCGGACACGCGCACCAATGCCGGCATGGATTCGATCTCGACCTTCAAGAAGATGCATGTGTGGGAACAGCCCGGCGAGCGCGTCATCGTGCTGATGTCGGCGGGCAACCTTGCCACGACGCAGGCCGTTGTCAGCCTGCTCGACGAGCGTAACAAGGCGGTCGGCGACCGTCATCCGAAGCTGCTCGAAACTCCCTCCATGTACCAGACGGTGCGGCTGGTCGGCGATACAGTGAAGGAAGTCATCGAGCATGCCTCGCCGAATGGCGACAAGGCGGATTCCTACTTCAACGCCTCCTTCATCCTCGGCGGCCAGATCAAGGGCAGTCCGCCCAGACTGTTCATGATCTATCCGGAAGGCAATTTCATCGAGTCGACCGACGACACGCCTTTCTTCCAGATCGGCGAGACGAAATACGGCAAGCCGATCATCATCCGTGCCTATGATCGGGCAATGAGCCTGGCCGAAACGGTGAAGCTGCTTCTGGTGTCGTTCGACTCGACGCTGAAATCCAACCTCTCGGTCGGGCTGCCGCTCGATCTGCTGTTCATGGAACAGGATGCGCTCAGGGTGGGGCTGAACCGACGGATCGGCCATGATGATCCTTACTACCGCACCATATCGGACGGCTGGTCCAACGCGCTGAAAATCGCTTTTTCAAATCTGCCGGATTTTCCGGGATAGGGCTTTCCGAGAGCGGTTCGACCGGCCGGTATCTTCGACGGCCGCTGGGAGGGAAATATGGACAGCGATGAATTCCGCGATTGGTCGAGGCGCGCCGCCGACTGGGGCGCCGACTATCGCGCCGCAGATGTCGACGCGGCGTTCGACGTCGTAATAGAGATTGCGCGGCGCTCATCCTGAGGCGGCAGACCTGTTCCGCACTGGTTTGCCTTTTGCAATCAGGTGATTTTCGTTAGCCGGCTTATACCTTTTCTTCGCTTTCGTTTTCCGATATAGACGGAAAAAACGAAAATGGAGGACGCGCAATGTTTCTTTCGCCACGCCATGCAGAGATCATCCAGAGGGCGAAAGACCATGGCCGGGTGCTGGTCGATGACCTGGCGACGCATTTCAACGTGACGCCGCAGACCATCCGCAAGGACCTCAACGATCTGTGCGATCAGCGCCTGCTGACCCGTATCCATGGCGGTGCGCTGTTCCCGTCCGGCATCGAGAACATGGAGTACGAGGCACGGCGCAAGATTGCCGCCGACGAGAAGGAGGCGATCGGCAGCGCGGCGGCGCGGCTGATTCCTGACAATGCCTCGCTGTTCATCAATATCGGCACCACCACCGAAGCCGTCAGCAAGGCGCTGCTCGACCATAACGGGCTTATGGTCATCACCAATAATATCAACGTTGCCAATAGGATGCGCATCTACCCCACGATCGAGGTGGTGATTGCCGGCGGCGTCGTGCGCGGTTCTGACGGCGGCATTGTCGGCGAGGCGGCCGTCGATTTCATCCGCCAGTTCAAGGTCGATTACGCCGTCATCGGCGCCTCGGCGATCGATCATGACGGCGCGCTGCTCGACTTCGATTTCCGCGAGGTGAAGGTTGCGCAGGCCATCATCGCAAATGCCCGCCACGTCATTCTGGTCTCCGACCGGACGAAATTCGAACGCACGGCGCCGGTCCGGATTGGACATCTTTCGCAGGTGAATACCTTCATCACCGATCGTTGCGAGATCCCGTCGATTCGCAGGATTTGCGAGGAAACCGAAGTCCGGCTGATCGAGACAGCGTTCGAATAGGCACGCCTCGACGGCTTGCTCAGCCGACTGCGATATTTCGTTTGACATTCGCTTTGAGTTCGAAATAATTCCGTCACGGTTTCGTAAATCACAAAAATGGTGCAATGCGAAATCGTTGGAGGAATCTTTGGACGCATCTCCGATCCATGACATTTTCGTCATCGGCGGCGGCATCAACGGCTGCGGCATAGCCCGCGATGCCGTCGGCCGCGGATTTTCAGTTTACCTTGCCGAAATGAACGATCTCGCCAGCGGGACTTCCTCCGGCTCGACCAAGCTCATACATGGCGGCCTTCGCTATCTCGAATTCTACGAGTTCCGGCTGGTGCGCGAAGCGCTGATGGAACGCGAGGTTCTGTGGAAGAACGCGCCGCACATCATCTGGCCGATGCGCTTCGTGCTGCCTTATGCCAAGGGGCTCAGGCCCGCCTGGCTGATCCGGCTGGGACTGTTCCTTTACGATCATATCGGCGGGCGCAAGCTGCTGCCGGCGACGAAGACGCTGGATATGGCCCGCGATCCGGCAGGCAAGCCGCTCAAGCCATTGTTCCGCAAGGCTTTCGAATATTCGGATGGTTGGGTCAACGACGCGCGCCTGGTGGCGCTGAACGCGCGTGACGCCGCCGACCGGGGCGCCGCTATCCGCACCCGCACCAAGGTCGTCAGCGCGCGTCGCGACGGCGCGCTTTGGACCGTGAAAGTGCAGAATGTGCTTACCGGGGAGACCGAAGAGGTTCGCGCGCGGCTTCTCGTCAATGCCGCCGGCCCTTGGGTCGATCACGTGCTCTCGACAGCGGTCGGCCAGAACGACGTCCACAATGTTCGCCTCGTGCAGGGCAGCCACATCGTCATCAACAAGAAGTTCGACGACCCGCGCGCCTATTTCTTCCAGAACAAGGACGGCCGCATCATCTTCGCCATTCCTTACGAGGAAGAATTCACGCTGATCGGCACCACCGATCGCGACTATCCGGGCGATCCACATGAGGTGAAGATCTCCGACACCGAGATCGACTATCTGTGCGCCGCGGCAAGCGAATATTTCGCGCAGCCGGTGAAGCGCTCCGATATCGTCTGGACCTATTCGGCGGTGCGCCCGCTCTATGACGACGGCGCCTCGAAGGCGCAGGAAGCAACGCGCGACTATGTGCTGAAGGCCGATGGCGGGGAGGGGGCTGCCCCTTTGCTCAACGCGTTCGGCGGCAAGATCACCACCTTCCGCCGGCTGGCGGAATCGATGTTGGAGAAGATCGAGGGTTTTCTCGGCAAGCGCGGCAGTCCGTGGACGCATGATGCGCCGCTGCCCGGCGGCGATTTCGCCGCGACCGGCTTCGATGCCCAGGTTGCCAGGCTGAAGAGCGCCTATCCGTTCCTCGACCAGCGGCTGGCGCGCCGCTTCACCCGGCTTTACGGCACGCGGGCGGAAAGGCTGCTCGGGCTCGCCAAGTCGAATGCCGATCTCGGCCGCAATTTCGGCGCCGACCTTTTCGAGGCGGAAGTTCGCTATCTGGCCGAAAACGAATGGGCGGTCACCGCCGAGGACGTGTTGTGGCGCCGCACCAAGCGCGGTTTGCATTTCAGCCGCGAGCAGACGGCGGCATTGGAAGAATTCATGCGCGGACTGAGCAGCCGCCATGTCGCGGCGGCGGAATGAGGATCGGCTGCTGATGCGCAAGGCCTGGGAGGAGGCGTGATGCTGGAATTGAGGAACGTGACGAAGACCGTCGGCGCGCAGGAGCATATCCGCGACGTGTCGCTGACGCTTCAGCACGGCTCGCTGAACGTCCTGCTTGGGCCGACGCTCTCCGGCAAGACCAGCCTGATGCGGCTGATGGCTGGCCTCGACGCGCCGACTTCCGGCTCGGTCTGGTTCGACGGCAAGGACGTCACCGGACAGAAGGTGCAGAAGCGCAACGTCGCCATGGTCTACCAGCAGTTCATCAACTACCCGGCGATGACCGTCTACGAGAACATCGCCTCGCCGCTGCGCGTAGCCGGTGTCGAGCAGGCGAAGATCGACAAGGAGGTGCGCAACGCGGCGGCGCTCTTGAAGCTCACGCCCTATCTCGACCGCACGCCGCTCAGCCTGTCCGGCGGCCAGCAGCAACGCACCGCGCTTGCCCGTGCGATCGTCAAGAATGCCAGCCTGGTGTTGCTCGACGAGCCTTTGGCCAATCTCGACTACAAGCTGCGCGAGGAATTGCGCGCCGAATTGCCGAAGATCTTCGCCGCGGCCGGCACGATCTTCGTCTATGCGACGACCGAGCCGCACGAGGCCCTTTTGCTCGGCGGCAACACAGCAACGCTTTCGGAAGGCCGCGTCACGCAATTTGGCCCGACGGTCGAAGTGTTCCGCAAGCCCGTCGACCTGGTGACGGCGCGGACCTTCGCCGATCCGCCGCTCAACACCATCGTGCTCTCCAAGAAGGGGTCGGATTTCCTGCTCGAAGGCGGCGTCAAGCTGCCGGTGCCGACGGAACTCGCCGGCATTGCGGACGCCAGCTACACGATCGGCTTCCAGCCGCATCATTTGTCGTTGGAGCGGCCGAACGCCGGCGCCGTGCCGGTGCGGGCCAAGGTCACCATCACGGAGATCACCGGCTCGGAGAGCTTCGTCCATCTCGATTTCGCCGATGCGCGCTGGGTGATGCTTGCGCATGGCATTCTCGATTTCGAGACGGACGACGAGGTCGAGGTGTTCATCGATCCGCGCCACATCATGGTATTCGACCATAACGGCCGCGCCGTGACGGCGTCGAAGCTGGCGGCCTGAGGAGAAAACGATGGCGCGCATCGAGGTCAATCACATCCGCCATTCCTACCTGCCCAACCCGCAGAAGGATTCCGACTTCGCTCTGAAGGAAGTGCACCACACTTTCGAGGATGGCGGCGCCTACGCGCTGCTCGGGCCTTCGGGCTGCGGCAAAACCACCTTGCTCAACATCATTTCGGGACTGCTGCACCCCTCGCACGGCAAGTTGCTGTTCAATGGCCGGGACGTGACCAGGCTGTCGACGCAGGAGCGCAATATCGCCCAGGTGTTCCAATTCCCGGTCATTTACGACACCATGACCGTCTACGACAATCTGGCCTTCCCGCTGCGCAACCGGCGCGTGCCGGAAGCCGATGTCGACCGCAAGGTGCGCGAGACGCTCGACATGATCGATCTCGCTTCGATGGCGAACAGGAAGGCGCGCCGGCTCACCGCAGACCAGAAGCAGAAGATCTCGCTTGGACGCGGCCTGGTGCGCTCCGACGTCAACGCCATTCTGTTCGACGAACCGCTGACGGTCATCGACCCGCATATGAAGTGGGTGCTGCGCTCGCAGTTGAAGCAACTGCACCGCCGCTTCGGCTACACCATGGTCTATGTCACGCATGACCAGACCGAAGCGCTGACTTTCGCAGACCGCGTCGTGGTCATGTATGACGGCGAGATCGTGCAGATCGGCACGCCTGCCGAACTTTTCGAGCGTCCGCGCCACACCTTCGTCGGTTATTTCATCGGCTCGCCGGGCATGAACGTGCTGCCGGTTGCGCTGGAAGGCAGGACGGCGAAGCTCGGCGCGCAGCGCATCGAATTACCCGGCGTGCCCAAGGCCGAAGCCGGCGCCGTCGAGCTCGGCATCCGTCCCGAATATGTGCGGCTCGGCCGCGAGGGCATGGCGGTGCAGGTCAGCAAGGTCGAGGACGTCGGCCGCCACAAGGTCGTGCGCGCCAACCTGGAAGGCAGGGAGATCGCCGCGGTGATCGGCGAGGACGACGAGGTGCCGGCCGAACCCAAAGTCCGCTTCGATCCGGCCGGCATCAACATTTATGCCGATTCCTGGCGCGTCGAGATGGGGGCATAGATGGACAAGATCTGGAACAACAAGGCCTGGTTCCTTGTCCTGCCGATGCTGGTGCTGGTGGCGTTCTCGGCCGTCATCCCGCTGATGACCGTCGTCAATTATTCGGTGCAAGACACGTTCGGCAACAACGTCTTCTTCTGGGCCGGCACCGAATGGTTCGAGGAATTGCTGCACTCCGACCGCTTCTGGGAAGCGATGGTGCGCAATCTGATCTTCTCCTTCATCATCCTGGCGATCGAAGTGCCGCTCGGCATCTTCATCGCGCTCAACATGCCGAAGAAGGGCTGGGGTGTGCCGGTCTGCCTGGTGCTGATGGCGCTGCCGCTGCTCATTCCGTGGAACGTCGTCGGCACGATCTGGCAGGTGTTCGGCCGCAACGACATCGGGCTGCTCGGCTATTATGTCAATGCGCTGGGCTTCAACTACAATTATGTCCAGGATCCGTTCGACGCCTGGGTCACCGTCATCGTCATGGATGTCTGGCATTGGACAAGCCTGGTCGTGCTGCTGTGCTATGCCGGCCTGGTCTCGATCCCGGATGCCTTCTACCAGGCGGCCAAGATCGACGGCGCCTCGCGCTGGGCGGTGTTCCGCTACATCCAACTGCCCAAGATGCAGCGCGTGCTTTTGATCGCAGTGCTGCTGCGCTTCATGGACAGTTTCATGATCTACACGGAGCCTTTCGTGGTCACCGGCGGCGGCCCCGGCAATTCGACGACCTTCCTGTCGATCGACCTCGTCAAGACGGCGCTGGGCCAGTTCGACCTCGGTCCGGCGGCGGCGATGTCGCTGGTCTACTTCCTGATCATCCTGTTGTTGTCATGGGTGTTCTACACCGTGATGACCAACTACGACGCGGAGCGCTGAGATGGCGGGCGCCAACGAGACGACGCGCGTGAGCGAAGCGGCGGTGACCGAGGTGGGCAGCACGCTGTCGCAGGACGAGGTGGCGAAGCTGATGCGCCGCCGCGGCGAGGAATCGCGCTGGTGGTGGATCGTGCCGACGGTCTACATCATCGTGCTATTGTTGCCGATCTACTGGCTCATCAATATGAGCTTCAAGACCAACCAGGAGATCGTGTCCTCGCTGACGCTCTTTCCGCATCAGCCGACGCTGCGCAACTACAAGATCATCTTCACCGACGCCTCCTGGTATTCCGGCTACATCAATTCGATCACCTATGTGGTGATGAACATGGTGATCTCGGTGGCGGTGGCACTGCCGGCGGCCTACGCGTTCTCGCGCTACCGCTTCCTCGGCGACAAGCATTTGTTCTTCTGGCTTTTGACCAACCGCATGGCGCCGCCGGCGGTGTTCGCGCTGCCGTTCTTCCAGCTTTATTCAGCCTTCGGTCTGATCGACACGCATATCGCGGTGGCGCTCGCCCACTGCCTGTTCAACGTGCCGCTGGCGGTGTGGATCCTCGAAGGCTTCATGTCCGGCGTGCCGAAGGAGATTGACGAGACCGCCTATATCGACGGCTATTCCTTCCCGCGCTTCTTCGTGAAGATCTTCATGCCGCTGATCGCGAGCGGCATCGGTGTCGCCTGCTTCTTCTGCTTCATGTTCTCATGGGTGGAACTCCTGATCGCGCGCACGCTGACCACGACCGACGCCAAGCCGATCGCCGCCACCATGACCCGCACCGTCTCGGCCGCCGGCATGGATTGGGGCCTGCTCGCCGCCGCCGGCGTGCTGACGCTGATCCCCGGTGCGTTGGTCATCTGGTTCGTGCGAAATTATATCGCCAAGGGCTTTGCCCTGGGGAGGGTCTAAGCCATGAACCTCGACTTCTCCTGGATGGCGTGGACGTGGCCGACGGCCGCCTTCTTCATCGTTATTGCGCTGATGCTCTTCGGCATGGGCGTCTGGGAATATGTCTCGCCCGGCGGCAATCCGCGCGTCGGCATGCTGCGCTTCGAGACGACGCGCGGCGACCGCCTTTTCGTTTCGCTGCTCGGCAGCGCCTTCATCCATCTCGCTTGGCTGGGCCTTGTTGGGCCCAACCTGTGGTGGGCTCTCGCTCTCTCCGTGGTCTACGCCGTTGGCGTGTTCCGATACGTATAGAGGGGGAATAGCCGGAGCGGCCGCGTGCTGGCGGCCGCTCCGGATCGCACTTGCAACTTAAGACTGGAGGAGACACATGCGACGGCAATTTCTAACATCGACGACCGCCCTTGTTCTATTGCTTGGAGCGGGCCATGCCTATGCCGGGATGGATGAAGCAAAAGCCTTTCTCGACAAGGAGATAGGCGACCTGTCGACGCTCTCGCGCGCCGATCAGGAAAAGCAAATGCAGTGGTTCATCGACGCCGCCAAGCCGTTCGCCGGCATGGAAATCAAGGTGGTGTCGGAAACCTTGACGACGCACCAGTATGAGTCACAAACGCTGGCCCCGGCTTTTACCGCCATCACCGGCATCAAGGTCACGCATGACGTCATCCAGGAAGGCGACGTCGTCGAGAAGATCCAGACCCAGATGCAGACCGGCCAGAACCTCTATGACGGCTGGGTCAACGACTCCGACCTCATCGGCACGCACTGGCGCTATCAGCAGGCACGCAACCTGACCGACTGGATGGCCGGCGAGGGCAAGGACGTCACCGATCCGATGCTCGACGTCGACGACTTCATCGGCAAGTCGTTCACCACCGCGCCCGACGGAAAACTCTACCAACTGCCCGACCAGCAGTTCGCCAACCTCTACTGGTTCCGTTACGACTGGTTCAACGACGAGAAGAACAAGGCGGACTTCAAGGCGAAGTACGGCTACGACCTCGGCGTGCCGGTCAACTGGTCGGCCTATGAGGACATTGCCCAATTCTTCACCGGCCGTGAGATCGACGGCAAGAAGGTCTTTGGCCACATGGACTACGGCAAGAAGGACCCGTCGCTCGGCTGGCGCTTCACCGATGCCTGGCTCTCGATGGCCGGCAATGGCGACAAGGGCATCCCGAACGGAAAGCCGGTCGACGAATGGGGCATCAAGGTCGACGAGAATTCGCGTCCGGTCGGCTCCTGCGTCGCCCGCGGCGGCGACACCAACGGCCCGGCCTCGGTCTATGCCATCCAGAAGTATCTCGATTGGCTGAAGGCCTATGCGCCGCCGGAGGCCCAGGGCATGACCTTCTCCGAGTCCGGCCCGGTACCCTCGCAGGGCAACATCGCCCAGCAGATATTCTGGTACACGGCCTTCACCGCCGACATGGCCAAGCCCGGCCTGCCGGTGGTGAACGATGACGGCACGCCGAAGTGGCGCGTCGCGCCGTCGCCGCACGGCGTCTACTGGAAGGACGGCATGAAGCTCGGCTACCAGGACGCAGGTTCCTGGACGCTCTTGAAGTCGACGCCGACCGATCGCGCCAAGGCCGCCTGGCTCTATGCGCAATTCGTCACCTCGAAGACCGTCGACGTGAAGAAGAGCCAGGTCGGTCTCACCTTCATCCGCGACTCCACCATCCACGACAAGAGCTTCACCGAACGTGCGCCGAAACTCGGCGGCCTGATCGAGTTCTACCGTTCGCCGGCGCGCGTGCAGTGGACCCCGACCGGCACCAATGTTCCGGATTATCCGAAGCTGGCGCAGCTCTGGTGGCAGAATATCGGCGATGCCTCGTCGGGTGCCAAGAGCCCGCAGGAAGCGATGGACTCGCTCTGCGCCGACCAGGAGAAGGTGCTCTCCCGCCTCGAGAAGTCAGGCGTGCAGGGCGACATCGGCCCGAAAATGGCCGAAGAGCACGACCTCGACTACTGGAACAAGGACGCCAGCTCGAAGGGCAATCTTGCGCCGCAGCTCAAGGTCGAGAACGAGAAGGACAAGCCGATCACCGTCAACTACGACGAGCTGGTCAAGAGCTGGCAGAAGTAAGGCCGGCAACTAGCTTTTGGGCCGGAGCTACGCACTCCGGCCCATTTGCGTTCGAGGGGGAAGCGATGCACTCGCGAAACATTGACGAAATTGTTCGGTCTTTTGGGCGTCTGTTGAATCCCAATAGCCGCGCTCGTGACCGCGCATCGGCCTGCACTATTGAAGATCGGCCCTTCGATCGATCGGCAGTACTGGAAAAATGGCAAAATGGGCCCAGGGATACGCAGGCCGAATATCCTCGATCTGTCGCCTACCTCGCCGCCTATGCAATGATCTTCGGTGAAGGGATCAACCCAGAGGGCGTGCTAACCGACGATGGCCGTTGGTTTCGGCCTGATCACTCAGTCATCCGGGCTTTAATTCGCAGCCGAGATTTGATTTTGAACGTTGATGCCGAGCCCATGCTTCGGCTCGCCGACGCCGCTTATGGAAGGATTGCAGCTGCATTAAACACGGCTGCCCAGGAGTGAATGATTTATGTCCGGCTTCGTCCTAGCCATCGACCAAGGCACGACTTCGACTCGCGCCATCCTGTTCGACGACAAGATGAAAGTCGCCGGCACCGGCCAGCAGGAATTCATGCAGCATTATCCGGCTTCCGGCTGGGTCGAACACGACCCGGAAGACATCTGGGCAAGCGTGCTCGCCACGGTGAAAGCGGCGTTGAAGGCCGCCGGCCGCACGGCTTCGGATGTGGCCGCGATCGGCATCACCAATCAGCGCGAGACGGTCGTCATCTGGGACAAGGCGACCGGCAAGCCTATCCATAACGCGATCGTGTGGCAGGACAGGCGCACCGCGCCGCTCTGCCAGAAGCTGAAGAAGCTGGGGCTGGAGAAGACATTCACGAAGAAGACCGGCCTGCTGCTCGACCCCTATTTCTCCGGCACCAAGATCGCCTGGATGCTGGACAAGGTGAAGGGTGCCAGGAAGCGCGCCGAGAAGGGCGAACTGCTTGCCGGCACCATCGACAGCTTTCTCATCTGGCGGCTGACCGGCGGCCAAATGCATGCTACCGACGCGACAAATGCCTCGCGCACGCTGGTCTACAACATCGAGAAGAATGTCTGGGACGACGAGCTGCTCTCGATCCTGAAGATCCCGGCCGCGATCCTGCCTGAGGTGAAGGACTGCGCCGACGATTTCGGCGTCACCGAGAAGAGCCTTTTCGGAGCCGAGATGCGGATCCTGGGCGTCGCCGGCGACCAGCATGCGGCGACCATCGGCCAAGCCTGCTTCGAGCCCGGCATGATGAAATCCACCTACGGCACCGGTTGCTTCGCGCTGCTCAACACCGGCGCCGATCTGGTGCGTTCGAAGAACCGGCTTTTGACTACCATCGCTTATCGGCTCAACGGCAAGACAACCTACGCGCTGGAAGGCTCGATCTTCATCGCGGGCGCCGCCGTGCAGTGGCTGCGCGACGGCATCAAGGTGATCGGCAAGGCCGAGCAGAGCGGAGTATTGGCTGCGACCGCTGACCCTGCGCAGCAGGTCTATCTGGTGCCGGCCTTCGTCGGCCTGGGTGCGCCGCACTGGGACGCGGAAGCGCGCGGCGCGATCTTCGGCTTGACGCGCAATTCGGGCCCGGCCGAGTTCGCGCGCGCGGCACTTGAATCGGTCGCCTTCCAGACGCGCGACCTGCTCGACGCCATGCGCAAGGACTGGAAAGGCGCTTCGGCCAAGACGGTGCTTCGCGTCGACGGCGGCATGGTGGCGTCCGACTGGACCATGCAGAGGCTCGCCGACATTCTCGACGCGCCGGTCGACCGTCCGACGATCCTGGAGACGACGGCGCTGGGCGCGGCCTGGCTTGCCGGGTCAAAGGCCGGCGTCTGGCCGAAAGCGAAAGAATTCGCAAAGAGCTGGGCGCTGGAGCGGCGCTTCAAGCCGCAGATGGACGCCGCAACGCGCGGGGCGAAACTGGCCGGATGGCGCGATGCGGTGCGCAGGACGCTGAGCTCTCGCTAACGTCGGAACGAGAGAGCCCGTGCCTCTCGAGGCACGGGCTCAGTCAACGACCCTGGGTACTGACTGGAGGCCGTCAGTAGGGCGAAACGCACTGCTGACGCGGGCCGTTGTTAGGCTGGAAGGTGTTGTCCGAGGCGCGATAGGAGCGGTAGCGGTCGTAGCACCACTGCACGTGCGAGTTGCCGCGATAGACGCGGTTGTTCTCGCTGTTGACGATGGCGCCGGTGATCAGCGCGCCGGTGGCGAAAGCGGCCAGCGGGAACCAATAGTCGCCATGCCGGCGATAGCCGCGGCGATACTCACGATAGCCGCGATGGCCGTTCCAGTAGACGGCGTCGCCACGACGCGAGAAATCCCGGTTAAAGGCACGGTGCCTTCTCCAATCCCGATACTGCACGGTCTGGAGATCTGACGACAGGCCTTGGGGTTGCGGTACATAAGCTGGCTGAGCGTTGACCGGCACCATCTCCGCCGCGACGAACGACGCCGAGAGAGCGGTTGCCAACAGGCCCGATGCGATCTTGTTCATTGATCTTCTCCTCGATGGTTGATGGGACGTCCTGTTTTGCGAAACGGGCCCGGATTGCAATGGTTCCCGTTCCACCATCAGCCCATTGTTTCAGCCCATTGTTATTGTAGGGCTTTCTAAAGCAGCCCCAAGCCGGGCCATTGGCGCAGGCATCGAAAGCCGTCCACCCTCGGCGCCCCTTCGAATCCGTTCAAGAAACCCGCCTTGGAAGCCCGTCTTTTTCCGGTTGACCGGCCGCGGCACTCTCCCTATGTTCCGCCCAATTTCGAGGGCGGCGTTCCGAGCCCACGGGAGCGCGTAGCTCAGCCGGTAGAGCAACTGACTTTTAATCAGTAGGTCATGGGTTCGAATCCCATCGCGCTCACCAAAATTTTTAACACCCAAATAGATGCGAGATCCGACCCCACGGGCGCTTCCATGTCCGGGGCGATCGAAGCAGCACATTTGTCTGCGTCTCCGGCAATCGGAACAAAAACTTGCGCGCGGCTGTTTCTCTGTTGAAGGGACCGCAATCTGGGATGCGGATACAGTGGACGTACTGAACTTGGAACTGGCCAGGGCCAGGCAGAGCGTGAAGCGCGCGGAGACTTCTCTCAATCACGCAAAGGAAATGCTGGACGAGGACTGCGGTGTGGGGATCAATCTTGTCCTGTGCGACCGCATACGGTCGGAACAGAAGCGCGTGGCAGAAGCCAGAAAGCGGCTGATGAAGATCGCTCGGGCTGCCTTGCCGTGAGGGGGTGACTTTCCCCAAGACAATGCGTGTCGGTCACGGGCAAACTTGTCCCTGGATGGGGTCGTGGTTAAACTCGGCGCCTCCGAGGGAGGCTCCAGGATGGCACTTGACCTTTCGGTAGATGCGCAGGCGCCCAAGGCGGCGACGCCGCCGGGCAGATATCTTTTCGGCCCGGTCGCCGATTTCCTGATGCTCGGCGGCAGCGCGTTTCTGATCCTGCCACTGCTGTTCCTGGTGCCGCGCGAGTATGAAGGCTCATTGGCCGCGACGATGGTCGTCGTGGCCTATGTGGTGAACTATCCGCACTTCGCCCACTCCTACCAGATTTTCTACCGCAATTTCGGCCGCAAGGCGCGGGGCGAGGGCTACGACAGAAGCCTGCAGCTTCGCTACATTTTTGCCGGCGTCATCGTTCCGGTGGTCATGGCCCTGTTCTTTGCCTATGGCGCGGCGACGTCGAACACGCGGCTGCTCGGCTTCGCGGCCAACGCGATGTTCTTCTTCGTCGGCTGGCACTACGTCAAGCAAGGCTACGGCATGCTGATGGTCGACGCCGTCTTGAAGCGCAAATTCTTCGACGATCGGGACAAGAAGGTGCTGCTCGTCAACAGCTATGCGGTGTGGATCCTGGCCTGGCTGCAGACGAATACGGCCGTGACGCAAGGGCAGTATTACGGTCTTCAATATTACACCTTCGCGGCGCCGTCCTGGGTAACCGACATTGCGGTGCTGGCGGCCGTCGGATCGACGGCGGCCACGCTTTTCATGCTGGTCAACCGCTGGCGAAGGAATGGCGGCGGACTGCCTTACAACGGCATCGTGGCCTATGTCGCCTCGCTCTATCTCTGGATCCTGATCGCCAGGATAAACCCGCTCTGGCTGCTCGTGGTGCCGGCGCTGCACTCGCTGCAATATCTGGCCGTGGTGTGGCGCTATCAGACCAATGTCGAGCGTGACGTTTTGGATGCTGCGCGGGATCCGAAACCGAAGATACTATCCGTGCTCGGGCCCCACTATCGGTTGCGGGTGCTGGGATTCATCATCGGGGGTGGGGCGCTTGGCTATCTCGGCTTCTGGCTGATACCGTTCGTGCTGACCGCCTTGGTTCCCTACGACAAGCAGGTGCTCGGTTCGTCGCTGTTCTTCTTCATCGTGCTGATCTTCATCAATGTGCACCACTATTTCCTCGACAACGTGATGTGGCGTCGCGGCAATCCGGAAGTGTCCAAATATCTGTTCCGGTAAGGAAATCAGCGTTGCAGGTAAACGGGCCAGGTCACGCGATCAGCGACACGTTTCCGCCGGCGTGGCGCTCGAGCCGTCCGGCGAGATCGAGTTCCAGGAGCACCATCGCAATCTGCGCAGCGCTCAGTCCCGTGTGGCGGATGATCTCGTCTATGCCTGTCGGCGTGGGCCCGAGCGCTTCCAGCACATCGGCGCGGTCGTTTTCGCCTGGCGGCGGCATGGCTGATATGTCGGGCGCCTCGGCAAGTGGGGCGGTTCTTGGAAGCCGGGTGCCGGCAAGCGGCGCCAGCGCGCCGAGCACGTCGGCGGCTTCGGTGACGAGCGTGACGCCGTCCTTGAGCAGCGCGTTGCAGCCGGCAGCGCGCGGATCGAGCGGCGAGCCCGGCACGGCGAAGACCAGCCGGCCCATTTCGTTGGCGAGGCGCGCGCTGATCAGGGAGCCGGAGCGCTGCGCCGCCTCGACCACCACCAGTCCAAGCGCCATCCCTGCGACCAGGCGGTTGCGGCGCGGGAAATCCTGGGCCCGCGGCTGCCAGCCGAAGGGCATCTCGGAAACGATGGCGCCGCCACGATCGGCGATCTCATCGCAAAGGCCGGCATTTTCAGGCGGGTAGGGCACATCGAGCCCGCCGGCCAGCACACCGACTGTGCCGGTCGAAACGCTGCCTTTGTGCGCGGCCGTGTCGATGCCGCGCGCCAGGCCGGAAACGATGGCGTAGCCGTCGCGGCCGAGATCGGCCGCCAGCATGCGCGCCATCTTGATGCCGGCCAGAGAGGCGTTGCGAGCGCCGACGATCGCCACCGCCGGCAGGCGGAAGACCGCGCCTTCGCCTTTTACCGCCAACAACGGCGGCGGGTTGTCCAGCGTCCTCAGCAAGGGCGGATAATCGGCCTCGCCGATGCCGACGAAGCGGGCGCCGGCGCGCCGGGCGGCGTCCACCTCGGCTTCGGCCTCGGCGATGGAGGGGATGCGGACGATGCGATTGGCGCCGCCGGAGATCATCAGCTCCGGCAGCATTTCAAGCGCGGCTTCGGCCGAGCCGAAGCGGTTGATCAGCTCGCGAAACGAGGCCGGGCCGACATTGGGCGTGCGGATCAGGCGAAGCCAGGCAAGCCGCTGCCGATCGCTGAGATGGGGGCCGGCAGCCAGGGCGCTCATCCCTTCGCCCCGATCTTGTCCTCGGTGCCGGCCAGCAGCCGCGAGATGTTGGCGCGGTGCTTGATGAAGACGATCAGGCTCATCAGCGCGAACAGGCCGGCGATCTGCGGTGTGCTGATGAAATAGAGCGCGATCGGCACGACCACCGCGGCCGCCAGCGCCGCCAGCGAGGAATAGCGGAACAGGAAGGCCATCGCGAGCCAGACAACGGCGAAGACAAGCATGCCTTGCCAGGCAAGGCCAAGCAGCACGCCGAGATAGGTGGCGACACCCTTGCCGCCCTTGAAGCCGAGCCAGACCGGGAAGAGGTGGCCGAGAAAGGCACCGAAACCGGCCAACAGTCCGAAGTCCGGCGAAAAATGTCCGGCGATCAGCACCGCGGCAGTGCCTTTCAGCGCATCGAGCAGCAGCGTGGCGGCAGCAAGGCCCTTGTTACCCGTCCTCAGCACATTGGTCGCGCCGATGTTGCCGGAGCCGATCTGGCGGACGTCGCCGAGCCCGGCCGCGCGGGTGATCAGGAGCCCGAACGGGATCGAGCCGAGCAGATAGCCGAAGACGAGCGCGATCGCGTAACCCATTGTTTCCCCATCTTTCCTGTCGCTTTGGTAGTTCGCCCTATGATTGATACACTGTGCGCGATGCAACCATGGTTTGCAAGTGCTGGCCTTCTTGGGCGTGAATTTATCATAATGGTAGAGTCGGGAGGGTTCGCCAAGCAAGTCAATGCCGGGCAGACTCACCAGGACTCAAGCGATGCGGTGGCTTATGCGGAAAACACCGTGCGGCCCGCGACCATCGTCTGCAGGACCTTGCCCTGCAGGCGCGCGCCCTCGAAACAGGTGTTCTTCGAGCGTGAGCGCAGACCGCTCTCGCTGACGATCCACGGCGCGTCGAGATCGACGACCGCGACGTCGGCCGGTGCGCCCGGCTTCAGCGTGCCGCCCGGCAGGCCGAACAGTCTGGCCGGCGCCGTGGACAGCGTCTCGATCAGCCTGAGCAACGGCACGTCGCCATTGTGGTAGAGCCGAAGCGCAGCGCCAAGCAGCGTCTCCAGCCCGATGGCGCCGGCGGCGGCGTCGGCGAAGGGCAGGCGCTTGGTGTCGACGTCCTGCGGGTCATGCGAGGAGACGATGATGTCGATCGTGCCGTCCTTGATCGCCTCGATCATCGCCAGCCGGTCGTCCTCGGCGCGCAGGGGCGGGGTCAGCCGGAAGAAGGTGCGGTATTCGCCGACGTCGTTCTCGTTGAGCGACAGATTGTGGATGGCGACCCCGGCCGTGACATTGGCGCCGTCCGTCTTTGCCCGGTCCACCGCGCCGGCTGCCATCGCCGACGAGATTTTTGCCGCGTGATAGGCGCCGCCGGTCAGCCGGGCCAGCGCCAGGTCGCGTTCGAGCGGGATCAGCTCCGCCTCGCGCGGAATGCCCGACAGGCCGAGCCAGCTCGCATAGAGCCCTTCGTTCATCACGCCGGACGAGGCGAGGTTGGCATCTTGCGTTTCGTGCGCGATGACACCGCCGAAATCGCGCGCGTAGGTCAGCGCCCGGCGCATTACCAGCGCATTGGCGATCGTGTGGCGGCCGTCGGTGTAGGCGACGGCGCCGGCCTCGCGCAGCAGGCCGAACTCGGTCATCTCGCGGCCTTCGAGGCCCTTGGTGATCGCTGCCGCCGGGAAGATGTTGACGCTAGCGGTGTCGCGCGCCGTGCGCAGCACGAATTCGACCAGCGCGACATTGTCGATCACGGGATCGGTATCCGGCATCATGACGATGGAGGTGACGCCGCCCGCCGCCGCGGCGACGCTCGCCGAGGCGATGGTCTCGCGATGCTCGCCGCCTGGTTCGCCGATGAAGACGCGCGCGTCGACTAGGCCCGGAATGATCGTCTTGCCGGCGCAGTCGACGACGGTGGCGCCTTCCGGCACGCCCTGGTTCAATGCGGCTTTTCCGGCCGCGACGATCTTGCGGCCGTCGACGATGACGCTGCCGATCTCGTCGACGCCGCGCGAGGGGTCGACAACGTGCGCCTTGCTGAAGACGGTCACGCTCATGCGCCGCGCCCTTCATGGTTGCGGCGCGGATCAAGCAGCGCTTCCATGACCGCCATGCGCACGGCGACCCCCATCTCGACCTGTTCCTGGATAACGCTTTGCGGTCCGTCTGCGATCTCGGAGGCGATCTCGACGCCGCGGTTCATCGGGCCGGGATGCATGACCAGCGCATCGTCCTTGGCGGCTTTCAGCTTCTCGGCATCAAGGCCGAAATAGCGGAAATATTCGCGGATCGAGGGCACGAAAGCGCCTTCCATGCGCTCGCGCTGCAGGCGAAGCATCATCACCACGTCGGCATCCTTCAGGCCGTCGGCCATCGAGCGCGACACGATGACGCCCATCCTGTCGATGCCGGAGGGCAGCAATGTCGAGGGCGCGACGACGCGCACCTGCGCGCCGAGCGCGTTCAGAAGTATGATGTTGGAGCGGGCGACGCGCGAATGCAGGATGTCGCCGCAGATCGCCACGATCAGCTTCGACAGCGGCCCCTTGGCGCGGCGGATGGTCAGCGCATCGAGCAGCGCCTGCGTCGGGTGCTCATGCGCGCCGTCGCCGGCATTGACCACCGAGCAGCCGACCTTCTGGGCCAGCAGCGCAGCCGCGCCCGCCGATTGGTGGCGGATGATCAGGATGTCGGGCCGCATGGCGTTGAGGGTCATCGCCGTATCGATCAGCGTCTCGCCCTTCTTCACCGAGGAGCTCGCCACCGACATGTTCATGACGTCGGCGCCGAGACGCTTGCCGGCGAGCTCGAAGGACGATTGCGTGCGGGTCGATGCCTCGTAGAACAGGTTGATCTGGGTGCGGCCGCGCAGCGTCGTGGTCTTCTTTTCCGATTGCCGCGAGATTGCCACGGCCTGGTCGGCCCGATCGAGCAACAGCTCGATATCGGCGGGGGAAAGATCGCGGATGCCCAGAAGATGGCGGTGAGGGAAGAGCGGCAGGGACGAAGCGTCGGTCATCTCAAGGCGCTGCTATAGGGTGCGGTCCGGCCTGCCGCAAGCGCCAGCTTTGGATTGCGGGCGTTCTCCCCGGTATTTTCGTCGCGCGCCTTCCGTGGCTTGGGCTATAAGGCCCCAGTGGCTTCGGATTCGCGACCGCGGGCTTGGAAATGGTAAGAACCTCTCGGCCAACTGAAGGATTGGGCAACTGAAGGATTGGGCGTGACCGACGAGGTGATCAACCAGCCGCCGCCGTTGGCAGGCGGCAATGCATGGCGGGGCGATCCGTTGCTCATCCAGCTAGCCGAGCGTTTTTCCGACCCCGTGCGCAAGGATCTCGACGGGCTTGGCCGGTTCGTGATGACGCAGGAAGCGCAGGAGCTTGCCCGCCTCGCCAACACCGACACGCCGAAATTGCGCACCCATGACCGCCAGGGCCGGCGACTCGATCTTGTCGAATATCATCCGGCCTATCACGCCTTGATGCGCCGCTCGATCGCCGGCGGCCTGCATTCTTCGGTATGGGAAAACGGCGATGCCGAGATCGGCCGCCGCCATCAGGTGAGGGCGGCACGCTTCTACCTGACCGCCGAGCTCGAGACGGGGCATCTTTGCCCCATCACCATGACCAGCGCCTCGCTGGCGGCCTTGATGGCGAGCCCGAAACTTTTCCGCGAATGGGCGCCGCGCGTGACGACGCGCAAATACGACCAGGCGCAGAAGCCGCCGGTGCAGAAGACCGGGCTGACGCTCGGCATGGGCATGACCGAGAAGCAGGGCGGCACCGATGTGCGCGCCAACACCACCAAGGCGGAGCGTACCGGTAGTGGTTTTTATCGGTTGACCGGTCACAAATGGTTCATGTCGGCGCCGATGTCGGATGCCTTCCTGGTGCTCGGGCAGGTTCCGGAGGGGCTGTCCTGCTTCCTCGTGCCGCGCATCCTGGGCGACGGTTCCGGCAACGGGTTCCGCTTCCAGCGGCTGAAGGACAAGCTCGGCAACCGCTCGAACGCCTCGTCGGAGGTGGAGTTCGTCAACGCGATCGGCGAGATGGTCGGCGACCCGGGCGCAGGCGTCAAGACGATCATGGACATGGTGACGCTGACCAGGCTCGACTGCGCGGTCGCTTCGTCGGCGCTGATGCGGGCCGGCCTCGCCGAGGCTGTCCATCACACGCGTCATCGGCAGGTGTTCGGCTCCAATCTGATCGACCAGCCGCTGATGCAGCGGGTTCTGGCCGACATGGCGCTCGACGTCGCCGCGGCCACGGCGCTGTCGTTCCGGCTGGCGCGCTCTTTCGACGAGGCGGCAAGCGATCGCGGCGAGGCGGCCTTTGCCCGCGCCATGACGCCTGTCGTCAAATACTGGGTCTGCAAGATCGCGCCGCAGCTGCTTTACGAGGCGATGGAGTGCCTTGGCGGCAACGGCTATGTCGAGGAAGCGCCGCTTGCCCGCTACTACCGGGAGGCGCCGGTCAATGCGATCTGGGAGGGCTCTGGCAATGTCATGGCGCTCGACGTGCTGCGCGTGCTTGGCCGCGCGCCCGGCCTGTTCGAGGAGGTGCTGACCGGCATCGACCGCGATCTCGGCACCGGCGGGCGCGGCACCATCGGCGTGCTGAAGGCCGCCATGCAGGTCGCCGCGACCGACCAGGGTTCGGCGCGCTTGCTCACCGAACAGCTGGCGCTTTCGGCCGCGGCGGCGGAGCTGCGCAGGCTGGGGGCAGGGCGGATCGCCGACGCTTTCGTCGAAACGCGGCTCGGCGGCCAGTGGCGCACCACCTACGGCATGCTCGATTCGCGCCATGACGCGCGCATGATCATCGACACGCTCTATCCGCCGGTGACCTGATCCTGCTCTATATCAAGGAGATAGAGCAGGATGTCATCCGAAGCCGCTTCACACTTTTCGGCATCATGCTCCGAGGCATTTTGCCGATCTGTGGATAGCTGTTAACCTTAACAAATGGTTTCCGTTGCGGCGAGCCGATGCAAAGCCCACTCTCCACTTTGCTGGAGTAGGGAAGGGTTAACCATGACCTCCCCGAACTCCGCCAGCGGGAAACGTATGCGGCACGTGTTGAGCTCAGTTCTGGCCTTGCATTGGGCGGTGGTTTTCGCCCTGCTTGCCTATGTCTGCATGGACGGCAGCCGCGGCATAGCGACGGCTCTCGGCGTGCTTGGCCTCTCCGTCCGGGGCAACCGGTTTCCGCAGTTTGAAAATGCGGCAGTGGTCGCGCCGCTTTCGATCGCGTTGTTGATCGTCGCGGTGTTGTTCTGCTGGGCCTTCGTCGAAACGCTGCTGAACGCGGCGGCAAGGCCGGACGCGGGCGAGAGCGTGGCGCGGATAGCCTTCATCTCGGCATCTTTCCTGCTTTCGCTGATCCTCATCGGCGGCGTGGCGCAAGGCATAGACGGCCTGTTCATGATCGTCGCCATCCAGATGACGGCGCTGCTTGCCTCCTACATCGCCGTGCTGGCTGAACGCCGCTCCACCTTCGCCGCAATGCACTTGCCCGAGGGTGATATCCGCGCCGCCTCGCGCATGGCGATGGGCGCCGCGCACAGCTCGCTCCTTTCCCGCATATCCGGCCGCCCGGAAAACAAGCCCGGAGGCAGGCGCTGATGCGCACGATATTCACGCTCTGGGCTGCTCCGATGGCCATCTTCTGGGGATGGTTCTTCCTGTCGGCCAACGACATGAATTTCGGCTATGCGATGCTGAGCCGACAGGTGCACGATTTCGCTTTCCAGCTCTACGGCCAGATGCTTGGCATCGATCCGGCTATCATCCCGGGCATGGTGGCGCGGACCTGCGTTTTCGACTTTTTCCTGCTCATGGGGCTTTGGGCCTTCCGGCGCCGGCGCAACATCGCCGAATGGATCAGACAGCGCCGACATGGCGATATCAGCTCCGATCGGCTCGGCCCAGCGACTGAAGCCGGTCCAACGCTCCCTGCAGAATAAAGGCGGCGGCCGCCGAATCGATCTTGCCGGCGCGCTTCTTGCGCGAGAAATCCATCTCGATCAGTGTCCGCTCGGCCGCAACCGTCGACAGCCGCTCGTCCCACAGCACGAAGGGCAGGTCGGAAAGCGGCGCCATGTTGCGGACGAAGGCGCGGGATTTTTGCGCTCGGGGCCCTTCCGAGCCGTCCATGTTGACCGGAAGGCCGAGCACGACGGCGCCGACATTGTCCTTGTCGAGCTGAGCGAGAAGTTGGGCGGCGTCCAGCGAAAATTTCTTACGCAGGATGACCGGACGCGGATGGGCGAAGGACAGCCCGCGATCGGAAACCGCCACGCCGATCGTCTTGTCGCCGAGATCGAGCCCGGCGAGCGTCTTGCCGCCGGCAAGCCGCGCCGGCAGTTCCTCGATTGAAATAATGCCCAACGGCTTCCTCTGACATCCAGGCGTCACATCCTTTTGACGTTTAGGAGGAGGGCGCCACTTTCAATTTGCGACTAGCGTTCTATCTTCCGGCAACGGAGAAATCGAGGAAAGCGTTCATGAAACTGACTTGGTACGGACATTCGGCATTCCGCGTCGAGACCAAGGACGCCACCATTCTCATCGACCCCTATCTGGTCGGCAATCCGTCCTGGACGGGCGGCTGGGAAGGGCCGGCGGAAGGCGTGACCCATGTTCTCCTGACTCATGGCCACAACGACCATGTCAGCGGCGCGGTCGAAGTGCTGAAGAAAAGCGGCGCCATGCTGGTCGCCAATTTCGAGATCTGCATGTACCTCGTCGGCCAGGGCGTCAGCGGCGACAAGATCAATCCGGGCAATATCGGCGGCACCGTCGATTGCGGCCCTTTCACCACGACCTTCGTCCAGGCGCTGCACTCGTCCTCCTTCGGCGGCGAAGGCGGCACGAACACCTATCTCGGCAATCCGGGCGGGCTTGTCCTGCACTTTCCCGAGGACAAGACGCTTTACCACATGGGCGACACCGACATCTTCTCCGACATGGGGCTGATCAACGAGTTGCACGAACCGAAGATCGGCATCGTGCCGATCGGCGACCGCTTCACCATGGGCGGCGCCGTGGCGGCCCTTGCCTGCCGCCGCTTCTTCGGCTTCGATACGGTCGTTCCCTGCCATTTCGGCACCTTCTCGATGATCGACCAGACCGCCGACAAGTTCGTCGCCGGCATGGAAGGCTCGGGCGTAAACGTGGCGCTGCCGGACATCGGCAAGGCGATCACGATCTAGGTTCTTTGCGTCGGAAGAGCTCTGCTCCCAAGCCAGGAAAAGATACGCTGCAGACAGGCCGGCAAACCGTGGCAGCCATTATCACTGCGAGGGCGTGGCATTGCCGCGTAAGCTCCCCGGGGAGCAACCGCGTGGCGATCGAACCGGCATGATCCGTGTTGCGCGCTGGGCGCCGCGCCGCTATAGCCCGAACTGGTTTTCCCGAGGCGATAGAACATGTCCGTTGATCTTCAGACCGTGAAGCGCGTCGCGCACCTTGCCCGTATCGCGGTGAGCGAGGAGGACGCCGAGCGCATGACCGGCGAATTGAACGCCATTCTCGGCTTCGTCGAGCAATTGAACGAGGTCGATGTTTCTGGCGTCGAGCCGATGACCTCGGTCACGCCGATGGAGATGAAGAAGCGCCAGGATACCGTCACCGACGGCAACAAGGCCGCCGACATCGTCGCCAACGCGCCGGCGACGGAAGAGAATTTCTTCCTCGTTCCGAAGGTGGTGGAGTAGAGCGTGGCTGTCGAGATCGCCGTCGAGACGCCTTTGCAGGACGACGTGCGCGCGCTGGTCGCCGAACTCAACGCCGCGCTGCTCGAACTGACGCCGCCCGAGCACTGCTACCATCTCACCGTCGAGCAGATGGCCGACGAGGCTACGACGGTGTTCATCGCCCGCGACAACGGCCTTGCCGTCGGCTGCGGCGCGCTCAAGCGCCATGACGATGCGGTCGGCGAGATCAAGCGTATGTACACGCGGCCTTCGCATCGCGGCCGCAAGATCGGCGCCGAGATCGTCGCACGTGTCGAGGCGCTTGCCCGGCAGGAAGGGCTGAAGCGCCTGGTCCTTGAAACCGGCGATCGGCACCCCGCCGCCTGGACCGTCTATGAGCGCGCCGGATTCTCGCGTTGCGGACCGGTGCTGGATTATCCCGATTCCGAGTGGTCGGTGTTTTACGAAAAGAGCCTTGCCTGATGAGCGATCTTACCCATCTCACCATTTCCGAGGCCCGCGCCAAGCTGCGCGGCAAGGAGATCACCGCGGCCGAGATCACCGAGGCCTATCTCGCGGCGATCGATCGCGCCAATCCGGTGCTCAATGCCTATGTGACTGTGACCGCCGACAAGGCGCGCGACATGGCCAAGGCTTCCGATGCCAGATTGGCCACGGGCGAGGGCGGCGCGCTGGAAGGCATTCCGCTCGGCATCAAGGACCTGTTCGCCACCGAAGGCATCCACACCCAGGCCTGCAGCCACGTGCTGGACGGCTTCAAGCCGCACTACGAGTCGACCGTGACCAGCAATCTGTGGGCCGACGGCGCCGTCATGCTCGGCAAGCTCAACATGGACGAGTTCGCCATGGGCTCGTCCAACGAGACCTCCTATTACGGCCCGGTGATCAATCCGTGGCGGCGCTCGCGTGTCGATACGGTCGTCATGCCGACGACGCATCAGGGCGATGGCGGCTTTGTGTCCGCCGGCGGCACGAAGACGGCGCGGACCTTGGACAACGCCCAGCTGGTGCCGGGCGGCTCGTCGGGCGGGTCGGCTTCGTCGGTGGCCGCCTTCCTTTGCGCCGGCGCCACCGCCACCGATACCGGCGGCTCGATCCGACAGCCAGCCGCCTTGACAGGCACGGTCGGCATCAAACCGACTTACGGGCGCTGCTCGCGCTGGGGCATCGTCGCCTTCGCTTCCTCGCTCGACCAGGCCGGGCCCATCGCACGCGATGTGCGCGACGCCGCCATCCTGCTGAAGTCGATGGCCTCCGTCGATCCGAAGGACACGACTTCGGTCGACCGTCCGGTGCCGGACTATGAGGCGGCGATCGGCAAGCCGATCAAGGGCATGAAGGTCGGCATTCCGAAGGAGTATCGTGTCGACGGCATGCCGGAAGACATCGAGGCGCTCTGGCAGAAAGGCATCGCCTGGCTGAAGGACGCCGGCGCGGAAATCGTCGACATCTCCCTGCCGCACACCAAATATGCCTTGCCGGCCTACTATATCGTGGCGCCCGCCGAGGCTTCGTCGAACCTCGCCCGCTATGATGGCGTGCGCTACGGCCTGCGCGTGCCCGGCAAGGACATCGTCGACATGTATGAGAAGACCCGCGCCGCCGGTTTCGGCCGCGAGGTCAAGCGGCGCATCATGATCGGCACCTATGTGCTGTCGGCGGGCTATTACGACGCTTACTATCTGCAGGCGCAGAAGGTGCGCACGCTGATCAAGCGCGACTTCGAGAACGTCTTTGCCGCCGGCGTCGACGTCATCCTGACGCCCGCGACGCCGTCGGCCGCCTTCGGCATCGCCGACGAGGACATGGCCTCCGATCCAGTCAAGATGTATCTCAACGACATCTTCACCGTGACGGTGAACATGGCCGGCCTTCCCGGCATTTCGGTGCCGGCCGGCCTCGACGGCAAAGGCCTGCCGCTCGGCCTGCAGCTGATCGGCCGCCCGTTCGACGAGGAAACGCTGTTCCAGACGGCGCACGTGATCGAGCAGGCGGCGGGCAGGTTCCAACCGGAAAAGTGGTGGTAGGATGTCGGCCCCGTCTCGCATATCCATTGTCGAGACGGGAGGCGAACTGATCATCGGCAATCCGCCGCGGCGTTCGGCTGTAAGGATCGGCTTTGTCCTGCTCTCGCTTGGGATCGTCGCCGTCACCGCGCATTGGGGCTTCCTTGACAGGTCGCCCGAAACGATCGCCATGGGCCTGGTCGGCCTAGTCTCATTCCTGGCAGTTGTCGGGCTGTTCGCATATTTCCTTGGCAAGGAATTGCTTTGGCTAGCGTCCGCCGGGGAAGAGCTACGCGCCACCAGAGCTGTCGTGCTGCGCGAAACCAGGGGCACCCTGCTTCCCAACCGCGCGTCCCTGGCCTTCAGCGGACAGCTTTCGGTCGAAATCCTGGACCATCTCTATCCGACCGACGAGGCCGGCTTGAAAGAAGTTGTCCGCTTCACCAGCGCAACGGGTTCGATCTCCTTTGGTCGGGAGCTGAGCCGGCCTGAGGCTGAGGCGGTGGCGGAAGCCGTCAGGCGATTTACCGCCCCCAACCATTCTTATGCGCGGTAGGTGCCAAGCGTGTTCTACTATCTTTCGAAGATTCTTTGGTTCTTCATCCAGCCGATCAACCTGGCGATCTTCCTGTTGCTCGCCGGCCTGCTGGCAGCGCTGCTCGGGCGGCGCCGGCTGGCGGCGACGGGCAGCGTGCTCGGCGTCGCGATCCTGGTCCTTTCGGCGTGGACGTCGGTCGGCGCGATGATGCTCACTCCGCTCGAACAACGCTTTCCCAAGCCGCCTCTACCGGAAAAAGTCGATGGCATCGTCGTGCTTGGCGGCGGCTTCGAGGGCGCCATCAACCTGGCGCGCGGCGGTTACGAGTTGAACAGCAGCGGCGACCGCATGGTGGAGACAGCGATCCTTGCGAGGCGCTTTCCGCAAGCGAAGATCGTCGTATCGGGCGGCAATGGCTCGCTTTTTCTCGACGGCGAGGGCGACGCCGACACGGCGCCGCGGTTGCTCGGCGCTTTAGGCGTTGCCGCCGATCGCCTGATCCTCGAGGACAAATCCCGCAACACTTACGAGAATGCGATGTTCTCGCGAGAACTGGTCGAGCCGAAGCCGGGTGAGACCTGGCTGTTGGTAACCTCGGCTTTCCACATGCCGCGCGCCAAGGCGCTGTTCGACAAGGCGGGTTTTGCGACCATTCCGTGGCCGGTCGACTATCGCACCTCGAGCAGGGAAGGCGTCGGCCTCTACCGCGACAATCCGGTCGATTCGGTGCAGGCGACCACCATCGCAGTGCGCGAGTGGATCGGGCTTTTCGCCTATAGGCTATCCGGCAAGATCGATCAGTTCTTTCCCGGACCGAGCGGCTGACCGAGCACGGCTTGCCGCGCCGCCGAGAAGAACTGGCGGCGCACCAGCACAGCGACAAGCACCAGCGTCGATATCACGAAGACGACCGGATCGACGAACCAGCCGAGATAGCCGATCGAGAAGAAGACGGCGCGCAGTCCGGAGTTGAAGTGCTTGCCGGCAAGCACGTTCATGCGCGTCGCCCGCCACGCCGCCGTTTCGCTGACCGGGTTGCGCGAAGCCGGGCCATGCGGGGTCGGCACCGCGCCGATCAGGATCGAGCAATAGTTGAACAGGCGGTAGGCCCAGCCGAATTTGAAGAAGGCGAAGGCCAGGACAAGCACCAGGCCGAACACCTTGGTCTGGAAGGCTTCGCGCGACGGAGCCGCGCCGAAGGGCAGGCCGGCCAGAACCTCAAGCACGCGGTCTGAGGCGCCGAGCAGGGCAAAGCAGCCGCCGAGCGCGATCAGTGAAGAGGAAGCGAAGAAGGCGGTGCCTTGCTGCAGGCCGCCCATGATGGCGGTATCGACGATGCGGATCTCGCGCTCGGCCATGTTGCGCATCCAGGCTTCGCGTTGGGCGTTCATCGCCGTGGTCAGCGACATGCGACGGACCAGCTTGCCGTCCGAGGCGAGCGTGTGCGCAACCCAGACGACCAGGAAGAAAGCCAGTGCCGCCAGATCGGCCGCCGAAAGATGGAGTGAGTCGCCCATCCATTGCTTTTAACACAAGGGGTGCCGGCACTTCGACAGGCGGCAAGCGATGTCGCTGGCGGAGCAAACAAGGTCGGCAGTCGCCGGGCCGCGCCATGCAAAACAGCGGAAACATCCCGGGAATTCCTATATGTATGCTTTGAGCGGTCCTCAGGAGACAACGCCCCAGTGTTCCTTTCGGTTTTCGACCTGTTCAAGATCGGCATCGGCCCATCGAGCTCGCACACGATGGGGCCGATGACGGCCGCGCGCCGCTTCCTCGACGAGATCCTGGCCGGCGACTGGCCCCGGCCCGCCGGCGTCAAGGTCGACCGCATCGGCGCCAGCCTGCACGGCTCGCTTGCCTATACCGGCATCGGCCACGGCTCGGACCGCGCCGTAATCCTCGGCCTGGCAGGCCAGACGCCGCAAACAGTCGATCCGGACGAAGCCGACGGCATCGTCGCCCGCATCGGCGCGGAGAAGCGCATTTCGCCGCCAGGGCACCCGGCATATCGCTTCGATCCCGCCAGGGACCTCGTGCTCGACCGCAAGACGCCGCTGGCCGGCCATGCCAACGGTATGGCCTTCTATGCCTATGACGCGTCCGACCGGCTGCTGCTCAAGCGCATCTATTATTCGATCGGGGGCGGTTTCGTCGTGTCCGAGGAAGAGCTGCAGCGCATGAAGGCAAAGGGCTCGGTGACGACCGAGGGCAAGAAAGTACCGTACCCCTTCAAGAACGCCGCCGAAATGCTGGCGATGGCGGCCAAGAGCGGGCTTTCGATCGCCGAGATGAAGCGCGCCAACGAGGAAATGCATATGTCGCGCGAGGAGCTCGACGAAGGCCTCGACGCGATCTGGGGCGCGATGAAGGGCTGCATCGATCGCGGCTTGTCGCAGGACGGCATCATGCCGGGTGGGTTGAAGGTGCGCCGTCGCGCGCGGCAGCTGCACGACAAACTGCAGGAACAGTGGCAGCAGAACAGGCCAAATCCCTTGCTCGCCAATGACTGGCTTTCGATCTACGCCATGGCTGTCAACGAGGAGAATGCCGCCGGCGGTCGCGTGGTGACGGCGCCTACCAATGGCGCCGCCGGCACGCTGCCGGCAGTGCTGCGCTACTGGCTGCATTTCCATCCCGAAGCCGACCAGCCGAGCATCCGCGACTTCCTGCTGACGGCCGCCGCCGTCGGCGGCATCATCAAGTCCAACGCCTCGATCTCGGGCGCCGAGGTTGGTTGCCAGGGCGAGGTGGGTTCCGCTTCGGCGATGGCCGCCGCTGGGCTGTGCGCCGTCATGGGCGGCACGCCCGAGCAGGTGGAGAACGCCGCCGAGATCGCGCTCGAGCATCATCTCGGCATGACATGCGATCCGGTCGGCGGCCTTGTGCAGGTGCCCTGCATCGAGCGAAATGCGCTGGGGGCGGTGAAGGCTGTAACGGCGGCTTCCTTGGCCATCAAGGGCGACGGCACGCATTTCGTGCCGCTCGACGCCGCGATCGAGACCATGCGCCAGACCGGCCTCGACATGAACGAGAAATACAAGGAAACCAGCCTCGGCGGCCTGGCGGTCAATGTGGTGGAGTGCTGAACAGGGCTTCGCAGCCAAGATCTCCTTCCCCGCGTCTCGAAGCTCGAGATTGGTCAAGGCGCTCCGAATGTCGTCATCCTCGGATCTGCGCGCGTCGCTTCGCTCCTTGCTCCGCCCGTGGATGACAGGCGATGGATGTTTCGGCTGACCTCGAAGGCCGAACTACCAGCGCAGCCATCATCCGGTCCGTCACCTTCTATGCTAAGAAACCATCAGAAAATGGCTGGAGAGTCACGGAGTTAGAACATGAAGAACATCATCGAGATCGACGGCCATAAGGCTACGATGGCATTCGATCCTGAAATCGGGATGTTGAGAGGCGAGTTTCTCGGACTTGCTGGCGGCGCCGACTTCTATGCGCAGGATGTCGAGCAGCTCTATGTCGAAGGGGCGAAATCTTTGGCGATCTTCCATGAAATTTGCAGGGAGAAAGGCCTCGAGACGGCGATGCAAGCCTCTTGAGCCGACAGCCTTTCTTGCCTGTGCAAAACCGCTCGAGGCGTTGAACCCCCGCTACGCCGTCGCTAGATTGCGACCATGCTCAATCTGCTAAAACTGTGCGTCGGTTGCGACAGCGTCGAGGATCTCGAAGAGTGGATCGCCTTCCGCCTCGACGAGCGGCGCCGTGCCGGCGAGCCGGCCGAGCACTGGCACACCACCCGCATGGTGCCGACGCGCGGCGATGAGATCACCGATGGCGGCTCGCTCTATTGGGTAATCAAGGGCAGCGTGCAGTGCCGGCAACTGATCACCGAGATCCGGCCCTTCGTCGACGGCGAGGGCATCGGCCGTTGTCATCTCATGCTCGATCCTGAGGTGGTGCGCACCGACTGGCAGCCGCGCCGCGCCTTCCAGGGCTGGCGCTATCTGAAGCCCGCCGACGCACCGGCCGATCTCGGCAAGGGCAGGGCGGCACTCGCCGAAATGCCGCCCAAGCTGAGGCTCGAACTCGCCGAACTCGGCCTGCTGTAGCGCCGCGCCGGCCGGCAAGCCCGCCGCTGGCCCTTCGGCTCGTTCGATGTGGGACTTGCAAGCGCCGGACCTTGGTCCCATCCTATTTGTTATGCTCGGTCATCCGTATGGCGGTGCTACCCGATGGGTGTGATCCTCGCTTTGGCAGCGGTGCTTGTGGTGCTTTTCGGTGCCGCCATGCTCTTTGTGCGTGCTGATCCCGCAAGGATGGCCGACAGTCTGAGATCGCTTGGACCGGCTTTTCTGGGCCTTGTCGGGGCGCCGATGCTGATCTTTGGCCGCAGCCTTATCGGTGGACTGCTTTTGCTCGCGGCGCTGGCCTGGGTCGGCTGGATACGCACGAGACGGCCTCCGGCGCGCGCCGCCGCGTCCAAACATTCGACGGTGCGCACCGCCGCGCTCGAAATGGACCTCGACCACGACAGCGGCAAGCTTGAGGGGCTTGTCCTGGCCGGGCGTTATGAAGGCAAGATGCTGGGAGCAATGGGGCTGACGGACCTGCGCCAGCTTCATGGCGAGCTCAGCCCGGATATGGAGAGCCGCCAGCTCCTAGAGACGTATCTTGACGGCCGTTTTCCCGTCTGGCGCAAGGACGCGCAGCCGCACGGTGGCGAAGGGCTGGGTGTTGCGCCAGGTGCGGGCTCCATGACTAAGGAGGAGGCCTACAAGGTCCTTGGTCTTGAAGCGGGGGCTGCCGCGGCGGATATCCGCAAGGCGCACCGCCGCCTGATGCAGCGCCTGAACGCCGATGTCGGCGGCACGTCTGTCCTGGCGGCGCGGATCAATGAAGCCAAGGACGTCCTGCTCTCCAATCACGATTAGTCTCCTTCGACGCGGGTACTTTCCCGGAGATTTCAACAGCCGCCTATTGCTCGACGGCGTAGCACGAGATTTTCTTGCGCTTCAGGGCGTCGCAGGCCTTCCAGGCTGCGTCCTTCGAGCCGAAGCCGCCGAAACGGGCGCGGTAGTAGGTGGTGCCGTCCTTGTCGAAAGCGACCGTGAAGCCCGATGCGTCCGCCAGGACCCTCGGCGCCTGCTTGCTCGTCTTTTCGAGCAGCGCCTGGGCTCCGGTTTTCGTCGGCGACGATGCAACCTGAACGACCCAGCCGGAGGGCACCGACGATGTCTTGACCGGATCGATCGCCGGTGCTGCGGGCGCTGGGTCGGCATAGGCGGTGACGACCTGGGCCGAGGCTTCCTCGGTTTTGGCGGGCGGCGCCATCGCGGCCACGGCAACCGTCTTCACCTTCTTGATCTGGATCACCGGTCTCGTCTCTTCGGCGACCTGTTGGCTGTCGTCCTGGACGTCATCGTCGGCTGAGGCGACGACAGCGTCATCCGTAGCCGGCTTGGCGTCCGGAGTCGGCGCGTCATGCTTGGGCAAAAGGACCTTGGCCAAGGTCTTGATCGGATTGTCGTTGCCCTTGGCGATGAGATCGCCGCCGCCGCGCGTCGAGGCGCGCGGCAGATAGGTGTTGATCAGCGCGGCCATCTGGTTGTCGCGGCTGCGGCCGGAAGCGCCGCCCATCACCACCGCGACGAGGCGGCGGTCGCCATCGGCAACGGAGGAGACGAGGTTGTAGCCTGAAGCGCGGGTGTACCCGGTCTTGATGCCGTCGACGCCCCTGATGCGGCCGAGCAGACGGTTGTGGCCGTTGATGCGCTGACGCCCGTAGAGAAACGAGCGCTGCGAGAAATAGCCGTAATATTGCGGATAATGCTCGCGCAGCGCGATGCCCAGCATCGCCATGTCGTGAGCGGTGGTGAACTGGCCCGGGTCGGGCAGGCCGTTGGCGTTGCGGAAGACGGTGCCGTTCATGCCGAGCTGGCGCGCCTTGGCCGTCATCATGCGGGCGAAATTGTCCTCGCTGCCGCCAAGCATCTCGCCGAGCGCGGTCGCCGAGTCATTGGCGGATTTCGTCACGATCGACAGAATCGCGGTCTCGACCGGAACCGAGCCGCCGGCGCGCACGCCGAGCTTGGTCGGCGCCTCGGCGGCGGCATGAGCGGAAAACGGAACCGGGGTGTTCTTGCTGATCCTGCCCTTCGCCAGTGCTTCGAAGGTGAGGTAGAGGGTCATCATCTTGGTAAGCGAGGCGGGATAGCGCCGGCCATTGGCGTCAGCGGAGTAGAGCACCTTGCCGGTCTTGGCGTCCACGACGATGGCCGAGGATCTCGCTGCCATTGCCGACGCCACGTCGGCGACGACAACCGTCATCGCGAGCGCGGCGATCATGATTGCCTTGAGGGAGAAAGATTTGGAGACCAGCCCCGACAACGCCTGACGCACCGTTACTTACCCTGAATTTTCGTTGCCCCGGAGGCGGCAAAGGGAGTGCCGGCCTCACTTCCGGCCAAGCTATCGCGCCCAGCGTTACCAATCCGTTTATGGTAACCGCCGCGTTCACCATTTTTCGGCAAATCGAGCTTCTCTTTAATCGAATTTTACCGGCCGCCGGCGCTGGACCCCCTGCATGCCAAGGGATTCTTGACTTTTGTGCATCGCACAATATATTGAGGTGCATTGCACAAGGGCGCCCGGGGCAAAAAGGGCGTTTCAACCAAAGGGAAGTATGAAATGACCCAGACCTATGAGGACTTCACGAAATACGGCAAGGAATTTGCCGACACCGGGCTGAAGAGCTTCGCCTCGCTCACCAAGGGCGCGCAGGCGATCGCCACCGAAGCCGGCGAATACACCAAGAAGAGCTTCGAAGCCGGCACCGCCGCCTTCGAGAAGCTGTTCGCGGCCAAGTCCGTCGAGAAGGCCGTCGAGATCCAGGCCGATTACGCCAAGCAGAGCTATGAGAGCTTCGTGGCCGAGGCCAGCAAGATCGGCAATCTCTATGCCGAGCTCGCCAAGGAAGCGTACAAGCCCTTCGAATCGGTGGTCGCCAAGGCGAAGTAATTTCGCCCGATCACACCGGACACGGCCAGCGGGCCAATCAAAAGCACCCGGTCGCGGAAACGCGGCCGGGTTTTTTCATGCGCGATCGCAACCTGACGCACCTTGCCGCATTCACGATTGAGAAATTCGCTGAGGTTTGCCCACCTAGCCATATTGTCAGCTAAACAGAAGGGCTTAAAATCGTCCATCGAGAACCTACATGTTGAACTCGCATGAGGATTCGAAAAGGCTGGACTACGTGACGATCGGTTTGACTGCCACGGCAGGCGTGGTGCGAATGCAAAGTGACGGAGACCGCAACGATCCCGGTCGCGGCACCGCTGTCATCACGCGCACCAAAACCAAGACCAAGAAGCCCAGTCTCTACCGGGTCCTCATTCTGAACGACGACTACACCCCGATGGAGTTCGTCGTTCACGTCCTGGAGCGTTTTTTCCAAAAGGACCGCGAAGCCGCCACACGCATCATGCTTCATGTTCACAATCATGGAGTGGGCGAGTGCGGCATCTACACATTCGAGGTGGCCGAGACCAAAGTGTCCCAGGTCATGGATTTCGCCCGACAGAATCAGCATCCGCTGCAATGCGTGATGGAGAAGAAGTGAGGTAACATGCCGGCTTTCTCCCAAGGCCTGGAAAAGGCGCTACATCAGGCGCTGACATTCGCCAACGAGCGGCATCATGAGTATGCGACGCTCGAACATTTGCTGCTTGCCCTGATCGACGACACCGAGGCGGCCGCCGTCATGCGCGCCTGCAACGTCGATCTCGACGAGCTCAAGCATACGGTTCTCACCTATATCGACACCGAGCTCGACAACCTCGTCACCGGTTACGATGAGGATTCGAAACCGACGGCAGGTTTCCAGCGCGTCATCCAGCGCGCCGTGATCCATGTGCAATCGTCCGGCCGCGAGGAAGTGTCCGGCGCCAATGTGCTCGTCGCCATCTTCGCCGAGCGCGAGAGCCACGCCGCCTATTTCCTGCAGGAACAGCAGATGACCCGCTATGATGCGGTCAATTACATCTCGCATGGCATTGCCAAGCGCCCGGGCGCTTCGGAATCGCGCACGCCGCGCGGCGCCGAGGACGAGCAGGGCGGCCAGAACGGCGCCGAGCCGCAGGAAGAGGGCGGCAAGAAGAAGCAGCAGGACGCGCTGACGGCCTACTGCGTCAACCTCAACAACAAGGCCCGGGCCGGCAAGATCGATCCGCTGATCGGTCGCGACAGCGAGATCAACCGCACCATCCAGGTGCTGTGCCGCCGTTCCAAGAACAACCCGCTCTATGTCGGCGACCCGGGGGTCGGCAAGACGGCGATCGCCGAAGGCCTCGCCAAGCGCATCGTCGAAGGCGATGTGCCGGAAGTGCTGCAGGACGCCACCATCTTCGCGCTCGACATGGGCACGCTGTTGGCCGGCACCCGCTATCGCGGCGACTTCGAGGAGCGGCTGAAGCAGGTCGTCAAGGAGCTCGAGGACTATCCGGGCGCGGTGCTGTTCATCGACGAGATCCACACGGTGATCGGGGCCGGCGCCACCTCGGGCGGCGCCATGGATGCATCGAACCTTCTGAAGCCGGCGCTGTCGTCCGGCGCCATCCGCTGCATCGGCTCGACCACCTACAAGGAGTTCCGCCAGTTCTTCGAGAAGGACCGCGCGCTGGTGCGGCGCTTCCAGAAGATCGACGTCAACGAGCCGACCATCGAGGACGCCATCGAGATCATGAAGGGCCTGAAGCCCTATTTCGAGGAGTTCCACAAGGTCCGCTACACGAGCGAGGCAATCAAGGCCTCGGTCGAGCTGTCGGCGCGCTACATCAACGACCGCAAGCTGCCGGACAAGGCGATCGACGTGATCGACGAAACCGGCGCCTCGCAGATGCTGGTGCCGGAAGCCAAGCGCAAGAAGACGATCGGCATCAAGGAGATCGAGGCGACGATCGCCACCATGGCGCGCATCCCGCCGAAGACGGTCTCGGCGGATGATGAGAAGGTGCTGCAGGGGCTCGATATCGAGCTGAAGCGCGTGGTCTACGGCCAGGATACGGCCATCACCGCGCTGACCTCGGCGATCAAGCTGGCGCGCGCCGGCCTGCGCGAACCGGAGAAGCCTATCGGCTCCTACCTGTTCTCAGGGCCAACCGGCGTCGGCAAGACCGAAGTGGCGAAGCAGCTTGCCGCCTCGCTCGGCGTCGAACTGATCCGCTTCGACATGTCGGAATACATGGAACGCCACACCGTCTCGCGGCTGATCGGCGCGCCTCCCGGCTATGTCGGCTTCGACCAGGGCGGCCTGCTCACCGACGGCGTCGATCAGCATCCGCATTGCGTGCTGTTGCTCGATGAGGTCGAGAAGGCGCATCCGGACCTGTTCAACATCCTGTTGCAGGTGATGGACCATGGCAAGCTGACGGACCACAACGGCAAGCAGATCGATTTCCGCAACGTGATCCTGATCATGACCACCAATGCTGGCGCCTCGGACGCGCAGCGCGCGGCAATCGGCTTCGGCTCGACCAAGCGCGAGGGCGACGACGTCGAGGCGATCAACCGGCTGTTCACGCCGGAGTTCCGCAACCGCCTGGACGCGATCATCCCGTTCGGTTCGCTGCCGGTGCCGGTCATCCATCAGGTGGTGCAGAAGTTCGTCATGCAGCTCGAGGCCCAGCTCTCCGAGCGGGGCGTCACCTTCGACCTGTCGCCGGACGCGATCGCCTGGCTGGCCGACAAGGGCTATGACGAGCGCATGGGCGCGCGTCCGCTCGGCCGCGTCATCCAGGAGCACATCAAGAAGCCCCTGGCCGACGAGGTGCTGTTCGGCAAGCTCAAGAAGGGCGGCACGGTGCGCGTCACCGTCGAGAAGAAGGAAACCGGCGAGTCCGGCCTGAAGCTCGAATCGCTCGCCGACGAGTCGCCCGTGCAGCCGAAGAAGGAAGAGCCGGAAGACTCGCCGAAGCCGAAGAAGGCGGTGGCCAAGAAGCCGGCGCCCAAGAAGGCCGTGGCGCAGAAGCCGGAGCCGAAGGGCAAGGACGGCAACAAACGCAGCCTTGTGCCGCAACTGCCGCGCAAGGGCTGATCGGCCTTCATGTGAAATGCAAAAGAGCCCCGGCAATGGGGCTCTTTTCTTTTGAGCGGTCAGCGCGCAGTCACCGGGTCGAAGGCTGGGTCAGCTTCCCAGCGCCGCGCGGATCTTGCCGGCGTTCTCGGCCAGCACTTCCGGCTTCTCCATCTGGCCGGAATGCGGCTTCAACGGCACGCCTTCGAAGCGAGGCACGACGTGGACATGGAGATGGTAGACGGTCTGCCCGGAGGCCGATTCGTTGAACTGCATGAGGGTGACGCCGTCGGCGTCGAAGGCCTTTTTCACTGCCACCGCCACCTTCTGGACGACCGCGAACAGCGGACCGAGCGTTGCCGGATCGGCGTCGAGCATGTTGCGCGACGGCGCCTTGGGCATCACCAGCGTGTGGCCCATGCCTTGCGGCATCACATCCATGAAGGCGACGACCGCATCGTCCTCGTAGACGCGGTGCGACGGAATCTCGCCGCGCAGGATTTTCGCGAAGATATTGCCGGGATCATAGGCTTCGGCCATGGGTGACACTCCCAATTGCATTCACCGTCCGGTGTAGCGAAGCCGCCGATGGGCGGCAAGGCGCTCAGGCGAGATCGACAAAGCGCCTCGTAAGGAAGGGATTCAGCCGAGGCGCCTTAAGTCTCTGTTTTCATGCAGGTCGTTCTCGCCGCTGCGAAGTTTTGATCGGCTTGCATCAAGCCGGCGTCATTCGCTCAGGACTATCGGCTGTTGTTGACGGCACGCCGTGCTGCCGGAAAGCCGCACCGACCGCGAGACCTATTCCCCAAGGTCCTTGCGGAAGGGCGTGTGCTCTTCGAGATATTCGCCCATGCGCTCGACCTCGCGTCGCTCGCGCCTGAGGTAGTCGGCGACGGCGTTGCGCAAACCGGGATGCGAGAAGTAGTGCGCCGAATGCATGGTCACCGGCCGGTAGCCGCGCGCCAGCTTGTGCTCGCCCTGCGCGCCTGCCTCCACCACTTTGAGCTTGCGCTCGATGGCGAAATCGATCGCCTGATGGTAGCAGACCTCGAAATGCAGGAAGGGGTGATCCTCGATGCAACCCCAGTTGCGTCCGTAGAGCGCGTCGGAACCGATGAAGTTGATGGCGCCGGCAATGTAGCGGCCGTTCCGCTTTGCCATCACCAGCAGGATGTCGTCGGCCATGCGCTCGCCGATCAGCGAGAAGAACTGTCGGTTGAGATAGGGCCGCCCCCATTTCCTCCCGCCGGTATCCATGTAGAAGGCGAAGAAATCGTCCCAGGCGCTTTCGGTGATGTCCTTGCCGGTCAGCCAGTCGATCGAGATGCCGTCGGCAAGCGCTTCGCGGCGCTCCTTCTTCATTGCCTTGCGCTTGCGCGAGGCCAGCGTGGCGAGGAAGTCGTCATAGGTCGAAAAGCCTTCGTTGAAGAAATGGAACTGCTGGTCGGTGCGATGCAGGAAGCCCGCCGCTTCCAGTGTCGCCACATCGGGCTCGGTTGCGAAGGTGACATGCGCGGACGAGACGCCGAGCTTGTCGGTCACGAGCTTCAGGCCTTCCGCCAGTCCTGCCTTCACCGCACTTTCATTCTCGCCTTTGCCGACCAGCAGGCGAGGGCCGGTGACTGGTGAAAACGGCACCGAGCATTGCAACTTGGGATAATAGCGGCCGCCGGCGCGTTCGAAAGCATCCGACCAGCCGTGGTCGAAGACATATTCGCCCTGGCTGTGCGATTTGAGGTAACAAGGGACGGCGCCGAGAAGCCTGCCTTGCGCGGTTTCCAGCCGCAGGTGATGACCCTGCCAGCCGGTGCGCCGGACAGCGCAGCCGGAATCTTCCAGTGCGCTTAGAAAAGCAAATGAAACCAGCGGGTTGTAGCCGTTTTCTTGGTCGCCACGCGTGGTTCCGGCAAAGCCGTTCCATTCCTCGCAGGTGAAGGCGCCGATACCCGCCGCGATGCGGATCGCATAATCCGCGTTCGCTGCCTGTCCATCGTCTTCGTCGCCCTGATCCATGGGGCTTATTTAAGCTTCGCAGGGGCAGCTACAAGTCACGTTTGAGGCACCCGGCTCAGCCAACTCTCACCACGCCGGGCTCGAAACCCTCGAAGGTCATCTGGTCGGCATATTTGAAGGTGAGGTCGACCGCCGGCTGGTCATGCACGGTCCAGGTGATGACCGGCATTTTCAGCTTTTCGCGCACGAAGCTGACGAAGGGGTTGGGCAGGTCGCCGGCAGCGTAGGAAGTGAAGGCGAGATCGTGCGCGAGCATGGAGAAATGCGCCTCGATCAACTGGTTGTCCCTGCCATAGGCGGTCAGCCCGCCGGGGATGCCGGGGGCCTCCTTGGCGAAGTCGCGGATCAGCCAGTGATCGAACGACATGATCGCTACCTTGCCGTCATAGCGCTCGAGCAGCCGGCCGACGCTGGCCACCAGCCCGGCATCATGGCCGGGAACGCCTTTCAACTCGACCACCAGCGGCACACGGCCGTCGATCAGGTCGAGCGCCTCCTCGAGCGTCGGCACGTGGTCCTTGGTGCCGCCGATCTTGAGCGTCGCCAGTTCGGCCGCGGTGCGTTGCCAGACGAAGCCATCCTGGCCGGTGAGGCGTTTCGGCTCGCCGTCATGGATGATGACCGGGACGCCGTCGGACGAGATATGTACGTCGCATTCGATGGCATAGCCGCGCTCGGCGGCCGCGGCGAAAGCCGACAGCGTGTTTTCCCAGCGCGTCTTGTTCATGTCGTGGAAGCCGCGATGCGCGACGGGCTGCGCAATCAGCCAGGACAGATCGGTCATGTTGAGCCTCACTCGACTTCGAAGATCGCTTCGATCTCAACCGCGGCGTTGAGCGGTAGCGAGGCGGTGCCGACGGCGGAGCGGGCATGCTTGCCGCGCTCGCCGAGTGCGGCGACCAGGAAGTCGGAGGCGCCGTTGGCGACAAGATGCTGCTCGACGAAATCCGGCGCGGAGGCGACGAAGACGGTGATCTTGACCAGGCGCCGGATCTTTTCGAGATCGCCAAGTGCGGCCTTGGCCTGCGCCAGGAGGTTGATGGCGCAGAATTTCGCGCCTTCCTTGCCTGCAGCGGTGTCGATGTCGCGGCCGAGCAACCCGCTTGCCTGCAGCTTGCCGTCCTTCAGCGGCAACTGGCCGGCGGTGAACAGCGTGTTGCCGGTGCGGCAATAGGGCACGTAATTGGCGGCGGGAGCGGCGGCGGCCGGGAGGGTGACGCCAAGATCGCTTAGCCGCTTTTCGATTGTTTCGCTCATTGGTTTTCCCTATTGCTGGAAGACGCCGCGTTGGCCGGGCCGAAATTGCTATTTTTGCCTCGCTTCCGCCACGACTTTTTTTAAGCTGGACCATCTTTCCCTGCGGTCTGCCTCGCGGCCGCGACGATCGGAGCAACGCATGCGCGCAACGCGCCTTTTTCTCGCCGCCGCCTGTTTCTCGGCGATGCTCCCGATGGCGCCGGCGCTTGCAGTGCCCGCGCTGCAGGCGCATCGCGCCGTCTACGATCTCACGCTCAACAAGGCCTCCGACCGCTCAGGCATTACCGGCATCACCGGCCGCATGGTCTATGAGTTCAATGGTTCCGCCTGCGAAGGCTATACGGTGAAATTCCGCTTCGTCACCCAGATTGCCACCGCCGAAGGTACAAAGCTGACGGACCAGCAGACGACCACGTTCGAGGATGCCGAAGGCAAAACTTTTTCGTTCGTGACGAAATCCTTCACCGACCAGAACCTCGACAAGGAAGTGAAAGGCACCGCGACCCGGGAGCAGAAGGGCCTCAAAGTCGAGATCGACAAGCCTGAGAAGAACAGCCTCGAGCTTGCAGCGACGCAGTTCCCGACCCAGCATCTGGTCGAGCTGATCGGCAAGGCCGAAAAGGGCGAGAATTTCTACCAGACCAACCTGTTCGACGGCTCCGAGGACGCCAACAAGGTGATGACCACCACCGTCATCGTCGGCAAGAAGACCGACGTCCAGAAATCCGACCCGGAGGCGCCGGCGCTGGCCAAGCTCGCCACCGACAAATACTGGCCGGTTGACATCGCCTATTTCGACGATACCGACAAAAAAGGCGAAGAGGTGCCGGAATACCGGATCAGCTTCAAGCTGCACGAGAACGGCATCACCCGCGACCTCGTCATGGACTATGGCGAATTCTCGATGACCGGCAAGCTGGTGAACCTGTCGCTGTTCGATCAGACCAAGCCTTGCCCGGCGTCGAAATAGCAATTGCTGACGGCAGCCGGCCCGGCTTGCAGGCTTGGCCTCCGAATACCATGCGTGAGGCTCACCGAATGCGGTGGGCCTGATGGCAATCTATGTCGATGCGGCGATCTGGAAATGGGCCGGCCACCGCTGGTGCCATCTGCTCGCCGACAATACCGACGAACTCCATCGCTTTGCAGCCGAGCTGGGCCTTAAGCGCTCGTCCTATCAGGGGCCGCCCAAGACATCGGCGCCGCATTACGATATCACTGGCTTCGAGCGTGATCGCGCGGTCAGGCTTGGGGCGATCGAATGCAGCCGCGAGGAGATCGTCGCGATCTTTCGCCGCGTCAGGGTGCCGAACGGCAAGATAAAACGCTGAGATTTGGGCGGATCGCCGCAGGCGGGGACGTTTTCGGGCGCGCGGCTTGCGTTAATCGGACTTCCCCTCTATATGCGCGCTCATTCCACACACGGACTTTGGTGTCTGCCCGGGAGAAATCCGGCTGAGACCTCCGGTGGCATCAGGACATAAGTCCGAAATGCCTGTGTCCGTGGAGGCCAACCGGAAAGGAACTAAAGAATGGCTCTGCCAGATTTCAGCATGCGCCAGCTTTTGGAAGCTGGTGTCCACTTCGGCCACCAGACCCACCGCTGGAACCCGAAGATGGCGCCTTACATCTATGGCGCCCGCAACAACATCCACATCATCGATCTGTCGCAGACGGTGCCGCTGCTGCACCAGGCCCTGAAGCAGGTGTCCGACACCGTCGCCAAGGGCGGCCGCGTGCTGTTCGTCGGCACCAAGCGCCAGGCGTCCGACATCGTCGCCGACGCTGCGCAGCGTTCGGCCCAGTATTATGTCAACTCGCGTTGGCTGGGCGGCATGCTCACCAACTGGAAGACGATCTCGAACTCGATCCAGCGCCTGCGCAAGCTCGACGAGACGCTCTCCGGCGAGGCCCAGGGCCTCACCAAGAAGGAGCGCCTGAACCTCGACCGCGAGCGCGAGAAGCTCAACAAGGCTCTCGGCGGCATCAAGGACATGGGCTCGACGCCGGACCTGATGTTCGTCATCGACACCAACAAGGAAGCGATCGCCATCCTCGAGGCCAAGCGCCTCGGCATCCCGGTCGTGGCCATCATCGATTCGAACTGCGACCCGGACAAGATCGACTTCCCGATCCCCGGCAATGACGACGCGGCCCGCGCCATCCAGCTCTATTGCGACCTGATCGCCAAGGCCGCCATCGACGGCATCGCCCGTCAGCAGGGCGCGCTCGGCGTCGACATCGGCGCTTCGGCCGAGGCTCCGGTCGAGCCAGCGCTCGGCGCTCCGGCTGCCGAAGCTCCGGAAGCTTGATAAGGAAGGCCGGATCCCGGCCTTCATCTTTCCAATAAGTTGGCGCGCTAAAGCGCTTTTGCCGAGCGCATCACCCGAGTCCCGGTTGGTGCGTCGGCGCATTTGAGACAAAGAGGCGACAATGAGCATTTCGGCTGCACAGGTCAAAGAACTCCGCGACTTGACCGGCGCGGGCATGATGGACTGCAAGGCGGCGTTGAACGAGACCAACGGCGACATGGAAGCGGCCGTCGACTGGCTGCGCAAGAAGGGTATCTCCAAGGCCGACAAGAAGGCCGGGCGCACTGCCGCCGAGGGCCTGATCGGCGTCGACGCCGGCGTGCGTGAAGCGGCCATCGTCGAGGTCAATTCCGAAACCGACTTCGTCGCCCGCAACGAGCAGTTCCAGGAACTGGTCCGCAATGTCGCGAAGGTCGCGCTCGCCTATGGCGCAACCGAAGCGGTTGCCGCCGCCAAATATCCGGGTTCCGACAAGACGGTCACCGAGACCGTCAAGGATGCGGTCGGCACCATCGGCGAGAACATCAATTTCCGCCGCTCGGCCAAGCTCACCGTGCCGCATGGCGTGGTGGCGACCTATGTCCACAATGCGGTTGCCGATGGGCTGGGCAAGCTCGGCGTGCTGGTCGCGATCGAGACCACCGGCAACGAGCATGCCGCGAACGCCTTTGCCCGCCAGGTTGCCATGCACGTCGCCGCCACCAACCCGGTGGCGCTGACGGCCGAAGAGGTCGACCCGGCGCTGATCGAGCGCGAGAAGGCGATCTTCTCCGACCAGGCGCGCCAGTCGGGCAAGCCGGAAGCGATCATCGAGAAGATGGTCGAGGGCCGCCTGCGCAAGTTTTACGAAGAGGTGGTGCTTTTGAAGCAGGCGTTCGTGCTCAATCCCGACATCACCGTCGAGAAGGCGCTGAAGGATGCCGAGAAGGAGATCGGCGCTCCGGCGAAGATCACCGCTTATCTCCGCTTCGCTCTGGGCGAAGGCATAGAGAAGGAAACGACCGATTTCGCGGCGGAAGTCGCGGCCGCGGTCAAGAAATAGCTCCGATCCGAGGGGGAGCGCGCAGCGTTTCCTTAAGGTGACGAGCTTACGAGCTCAGGCGACTCGGCCGGGTGTCCGCATGGATGCCCGGCCGATTTCTTGCGCGGTGTCGATAAAGGCCCTCAGCTTCGGCGCCATCGATGCGCGCCGCGGAAAATAAAGGAAGAGCCCGGGCTCTTCGATCGCTGTCTGCGGCAGGATCTGGACGAGGCGGCCGGCTGCCAGGTCGGCGCGCACCAGCGGCTCGAAGACGTAGGCGAGCCCGACGCCGGCCAGCGCCAGATCGATGGCGCCAAGCGAATCTGTAACGACGGCCGTGCCGCGCGTTTCGACAACGACATCCTTGCCGTTGTCGTTCAGCTCCCAGCGATAAAGCGCACCCGATCGGACCAGCCGGTAGCCGATGCAGTTGTGATCGGCGAGATCGGCCACGTCGCGCGGACGGCCGCGCTTTGCGACATAGGCGGGAGAAGCAACGATCACGGCTCTGAACGGCGGCGTCATCCTGACGGTGACCATGTCCTGCGCGATCATTTCACCCAGCCGGATGCCGGCGTCAAACCCTTCCCCGACGATATCGATAAGGCCCTGATCGGCAACGATCTCGACCGTCACGTCGGGGTAGCGTTCGGCCATCGCCGCGACCACCGGCATCACCGCCAGGGGGATCGCTATGGTGGAGGCGTTGATCCTGAGCAGGCCGGCGGGCCTTCCCTTCACACCGCGGATGCGGTCCATCCGCTCGGCGATGTCCTGCAGGGCAGGGCCCGCCGTCTCCACCAGCGCTTTGCCTGCCTCGGTCAGCGAGACGCTGCGCGTCGTGCGCGCAAAGAGCGGCTGGCCGATGCGCTCCTCCACCAGCCGCACCGCATGGCTGACGGCAGACGGGCTCATGCCGAGTTCAGCCGCGGCAAGCGCGAAGCCTCCGCGCCGCGCCACGGCGACGATGACCGGAAGGTGTGTGAGCAGATCGCGATCCATTCATGAATGATATCGCACAGTTTTTGCGAACAATGCAATCTTATCGATGCCCCTGAGCTGGCTCATATTGGCGTCAACACATCGGCGGTGGGCTGATGGCCAAGGAGAGACGAAATGAACGCGTTGAGACATGTAACTTTTGCCGCAGGAATAGTGCTGGCGCCGGTCGATGCCGGCGGTGCCGAACCGGCCGGCTGGCAGGCCCTTGCCGACGAGCGCGCCGTCATCCGCATCGCCGACGCCATCGACCGCGCGGTGGATGCGCAGGACTGGAAGCTGGCGCGCAGCTATTTCGCCGAGCGTGTCACCGCCGATTTCAGCAGCCTGTCCGGCCAGCCCGCGGCCAACATCGCGTCCGACGACCTGATCGGCGCCTGGGCGGGCAACCTCAAGGGCAGCAAGACCAGCCTGCATCTGCGCACCAACCATCAGGTCGTGCTCGAAGCCGATGCCGCAACTGTCCGCTCCAACGGCTATGCCTGGAACCGGATGGAAGGCAATGGCGATCCGCTCTGGGAAGTCTGGGGCACCTATGAGCACCACCTGACGCGCTCGGCTTCCGGCTGGAAGGTCGACGGCTTCACCTTCCGCATGACGCATGAGCGCGGCAATCCCTGGGTCAAGGCGACCCCCGGCCAGTGACCGGCAGGAAATCAGTTAAGAATCGGGAGACCACCATGACCATGACCTATTACACGCTTGGCAACAGCGGCCTGCGCGTCAGCCGGCTGGCGCTCGGCACCATGACCTTCGGCACCGAATGGGGCTGGGGCGCGGACAGGGACACAGCCCACGCGATGTTCGACGCCTATGTCGAAGCGGGCGGCAACTTCTTCGACACGGCCGACCTCTATACCGGCGGTACCGCCGAGACCTGGCTCGGCGAGTTCGTCGCCGAGCGCGGCCTGCGCGACAAGGCGGTGATCGCCACAAAATTCACCATGAATTCCGAGGCCGGCAATCCGAACGCCGGCGGCAACGGCCGCAAGAACATCATGCGGGCGGTGGACGCCTCGCTGAAACGGCTCGGCACCGACTATATCGACCTTTATCTTCTGCATGTATGGGACAGGATTACCCCGGCCGAGGAGGTGCTGCGCACGCTGGACGACCTCGTTCGCGCCGGCAAGGTGCGCCATATCGGCCTCTCCGACGTGCCGGCTTGGTATGCCGGCCGCGCCCAGGCGATCGCCGAACTGCGCGGCTACGAGCCGGTCTCGGCGCTGCAGCTCGAATATTCGCTCGCCGAGCGCGCCATCGAACATGAGTATGTGCCTTTCGGCACACGTCACGGCGCCGGCATTATGGTGTGGAGCCCTTTGGCCAGCGGGCTGCTCAGCGGCAAATACAAGCCGACGCAAGCCGGAAGGGCCGGGCGGCTCGACGGTTTCCGCAACACCACGCATCCCGGCTTCCAGAAGTTCAGCGACCGCAACTGGGCGATCGTGGCGGAGCTCGAGAAGGTGGCAGCCGAGCTCGGCCGCAGCATGGCCCAGGTTGCGCTCAACTGGGCGGCGACGCAGCCAGGCATCGCTTCCGTCATCCTTGGAGCGACGAAGCTCACTCAGCTGCAGGACAATCTCGGCGCGCTCGATTTTTCGATTCCCGCCGAGCTTCGCGCGCGGCTGGAAAAGGTCAGCGCCATGCCGGCGCCGTTCCCGCATTCCTATTTCGGCTCCGAGATCCAGGTCCGGGTGACTGGCGGCGCCGTGACCGGCGACAAGCCGGCCGGTTATTCGCCCGCGGTCATGATCGAAGGCGAAGCGGTCAGCGTCTCCAGCCGTTGATCAAAGAGGCGGCAACTGACCGAAAAAGCCTGGAATTTTGCACGAGGGCGCGGCGTGACATCGCCGCGCCCTTCGTGTATCGGGTCAACCCGTCATGACAGCATCGCCGGATGAAGCGGGGGCGGTTTTGCCTCCAAAATTGCCGCGCCGAGATATTCGAGGAATGAGATGACGGTGAAGCCCCTCTATCGACGTGTCGTGCTGAAGGCTTCCGGCGAAGCGTTGATGGGCGAGCAGCATTTCGGCATCGATGTCTCCGTTGTCGACCGCATCGCCGCCGACATTGCCGAGGCGCGGGCGCTGGGCGTCGAAGTGGGTGTCGTCATCGGCGGCGGCAACATTTTTCGCGGCGTGGCTGTGGCCTCGAAAGGCGGCGACCGGGTCACCGGCGATCACATGGGCATGCTCGCCACCGTCATCAACTCGCTGGCGCTGCGCACCTCGCTCAACAAGATCGGCGTCGATGCCGTCGTGCTTTCGGCGATCGCCATGCCGGAACTTTGCGAGAGTTTTTCCCAACGCCAGGCGACAGCCTATATGAACCAGGGCAAGGTGGTCATATTCGCCGGCGGAACCGGCAATCCGTTCTTCACCACCGATTCGGCCGCGGCCCTGCGCGCCGCCGAGATCGGCGCCGATGCGCTGTTCAAGGGCACGCAGGTCGACGGGGTCTATTCGGCCGACCCCAAGAAGGACCCGAACGCGGTCCGTTTCGACCGCATCAGCCACGCCGAAGTCATCAAACGCGGGCTTGCGATCATGGACACCGCCGCGATTGCACTTGCGCGTGAAAACAACATTCCGATAATCGTCTATTCGATCCACGAAAAAGGTGGTTTCGGCGATATTCTAAGGGGCGGCGGCCATTGCACGGTCGTCGCTGACAAATAACCGAGGCCGGGATCCGTTGAACGGTACCGCGGACGGGACGACGGCATAAGCAGTGAACCCGGCGAACGGGTCGAGGAGATGATCATGAGTGGCGAGTTCGAAGACCTGAAGCGACGCATGGACGGGGCGATCGCCGCCTTCAAGCACGACCTGGCGTCGCTGCGCACCGGCCGAGCCTCCAGCAACCTGCTCGACGCCGTCCAGGTCCAGGCCTACGGCACGACGATGCCGATCAACCAGGTGGCCAACGTGACGGTGCCGGAGCCGCGCATGATTTCGGTCTCGGTCTGGGACAAGTCGATGGTCAGCGCGGTCGACCGCGCTATCCGCGAAGCCAATCTGGGCTTCAATCCGATCGTCGACGGCACCAATCTCAGGATCCCGCTGCCGGAGCTCAATGAGCAGCGCCGCAAGGAACTGGTCAAGATCTCGCATGGCTATGCCGAGAACGCACGCGTCGCGGTGCGCCATGTCCGCCGCGACGGCATGGATTTCCTCAAGAAGGCTGAGAAGGACGGCACCATCAGCGAGGACGATCACCGCAAGCGGTCCGACCAGGTCCAGAAGCTGACCGACGAGATGATCAGCACCATCGATCACCTGCTTTCCGATAAGGAAGCTGAAATCATGCAGGTTTAGGGTCGGGGTTTTCCGGCTCGAAAGCGAGACCATGGCAACGCCCGCGCATGTCGCGATCATCATGGATGGAAACGGACGCTGGGCCAAGGCGCGCGGCCTGCCGCGCCTTGCCGGGCATCGCGCCGGCGTCGAGGCTCTGCGCAAGACGGTGCGCGCCGCACCCGAGCTCGGCATCTCCTATCTGACGGTCTACGCATTTTCCTCGGAGAACTGGTCGCGGCCGAAATCCGAGGTCAGCGACCTCATGGGGCTTTTGAAGCTGTTCATCCGCCGCGATCTCGCCGAACTGCATCAGAACGGCGTGCGGGTGAGAGTGATCGGCGACAAAGAGGGGCTGCAGCCCGATATCCGGGGGCTGCTGCAGGAGGCCGAATCGCTGACCGCCGGCAACGAGGCGCTGACACTGGTCATCGCCTTCAATTACGGCGGCCGCGACGAGATCGTGCGCACAGCGCGCAAGCTGGCGGAGGCAGTCGCGCGCGGCGACATGGCGAGCGATGCGATCACGGCGGAAAGTTTCGCCGCTTCGCTCGACACAAAGGGCATTCCCGATCCCGAGTTGGTGATCCGAACCAGCGGCGAGCTCAGGCTGTCGAATTTCCTTCTCTGGCAGGCTGCCTATAGCGAGCTCGTCTTCCTGCCTTGCTATTGGCCTGACTTCAGCCGCGAGCATCTGGCCGACGCCTTGCGCGACTTTGCCGGCCGCGAACGACGCTTTGGCGGGCTCGCCGCCCGCGACGTCGCGCTTTAGGCGCTGCACGCATGAGCAACCTCCAGCAGCGCGTCATCTCGGCAATCGTGATGGCGGCTCTGACGCTCGCGCTCACCTGGCTCGGCGGATTGCCGTTCCGGCTGTTCTGCGCGGGAATAGCGGCGCTGATCTTCTATGAATGGACGCGCATGGCGCGCGCCGGGAACGGCGCGGCGCTCTGCTTCCTGCCCGAAGTGCTGATTCTGATCTTCGTCGGCGCGCTGATCGCCGGTCTGCCGGCCTTGTGGCTGCTGCTCCTCGTCGCGATCCTGGTGGCGGTCGCGGCCATTGTCGCTCGGACCAAGGGGGCCGCGCCGTGGGAAGCCTCGGGAGTGGCCTATGCGGCACTATCCGGCTTTTCGCTCGCCTATCTCCGTGACGACAATCATTCCGGGCTGATTGCGATTCTCTTCCTGTTTGCCGTGGTCTGGGCAACCGACATAGCGGCCTATTTCGTCGGCCGCGCGGTCGGCGGCCCGAAGCTCGCGCCGTCGATCTCGCCCGGCAAGACGCAGAGCGGCGCGCTTGGCGGCGCCGTCGGCGGCGTTATCGCCGGAGTTTTGCTTGCAATCGCAGCCGGCGCCGGCAATATCGTTCAGCTTGGCCTTGTGGCGCTTGCTCTGTCGATCGTTTCGCAAGCCGGCGATCTGTTCGAATCATGGGTCAAGCGCCGGCACGGCGCCAAGGATTCGAGCAACCTCATTCCCGGCCATGGCGGTGTCATGGACAGGGTGGACGGGCTTGTCGCGGCCGCGTTCGCACTGTACGTCATGGGTTGGATCGCGGCGGGCGCCGAGCATCCGGCACTGGGGCTGTTTCCGAACTGAACGACGCGGCAGCAAGGCGAAAAAGGGGCGTGGGCCGCGGATTCGCCCGGATTGATGCCACAGTCGCGGTGGAATGTCGCTCGCGGGCGAATTGAGGGCATGACTTGAACGACATCTTTCACGCGGTTTTCAGCACACAAGGCTTCGTCCTTGGCACGCTCGTGCCGTTTCTGTTTGTGCTGACCGTCGTCGTGTTCGTCCACGAGATGGGTCATTATCTGATCGGCCGCTGGTGCGGCATCGGCGTGAAGGCTTTTTCCATCGGCTTCGGCCCCGAGCTCTTCGGTTTTTACGACCGCCGCGGCACGCGCTGGAAGCTTTGCGCCATTCCGCTTGGCGGCTACGTCAAATTCGTCGGCGACATGAATGCGACGTCGAGCCAGCCGAGCACGGAAGAGATCGAATCGCTCACAGAGGCTGAGCGCGAGGTCGCCTTCCACACACAACCGATCTGGAAGCGCGCCGCTACCGTCGTTGCCGGGCCGCTGTTCAATTTCCTGCTGACGATCGCCGTGTTTGCGGTGCTGTTTTCCCTCTATGGCCGTCCGGTCCTGGAGCCGATGGTGGCCGAGGTCACCGCGGGCAGCCCGGCGGAAAAAGCCGGAATCCAGCCAGGCGACCGATTCGTCAAAGTCGACGGCAGCAAGGTGGAGACTTTCGCAGACGTGCAGCGGCTGGTTTCAGGCCGGGCTGGCGACGCCATCACCTTCACCATGCTGCGCGACGGCAAGGAAATCGAGGTTACGGCCGCGCCGGAGCCCATGGAGCAGCAGGATGCGCTGGGCAACAAGGTCAAGGTCGCGGTCATCGGCGTCGTCAACAATGCCGAGCTCGGTCAGCCGCGCCTGATCTCCTACACGCCGGCCGGCGCCGTGGTGGCGGCGGTCGAGGAAACCGGGCACGTGATCGAGCGCACCGGCCAATTCCTGCAGCGCTTTGCGCTTGGACGCGAGGACAAATGCCAGTTGGGCGGTCCGATCAAGATCGCGAAGATGTCGGGCCAGGCAGCCAAGCTCGGCTTCGAGTGGCTGGTGCAGCTTGTTGCATTTCTGTCAGTCGGAATAGGATTTCTCAATCTCCTGCCGATTCCCCCCCTCGACGGCGGCCACCTGTTGTTCTACGGCGTGGAGGCCGTCATAAGGCGGCCCGTTTCGGAGCGAACGATGGAGATGGCCTACCGGACCGGGTTGTTCCTGGTGCTCGGCTTCATGGGCTTCGTGTTTTGGAACGATCTGTTTGGATGCTGAAATCATGAAGAAATTTGGCTTCAGCGCCGGTCATATTGAGATGCCGTTTACCATGCGTGGGGATATGCGTGACGCGAAAGCCACGCGGTACGGTTAAGTAAATACAAATTAACCGGGAGCCTTGCGTGTAGGGAAAATCCGGTTAATACGGTAAGGGAAAATACCGCACGTCCGGTTTTCTCGCCGTGGGGACTACGAGAAAAAGGTACAAAAGCCCGATGAAGGCAGCATCCAAGTTTCTGAGCGCCGCTTCCGCGGCGGCTTTGTCCGCCGCTCTGGTCGTGCCAGGCGCGCTCGCAGTGCAGTTCGCCGCCACGTCGGTGGCCGAGGCCGCGGTCATCTCGCGTGTCGAGGTCAGCGGCAACCAGCGCGTCGATGCGGAAACCATCCGCAATTACATTTCGATCAAGCCGGGCAAGCCTTTTTCCAGCTCCGATATCGACGACGCCGTCAAGGCGCTGTTCGGCACGGGTCTGTTCTCGGACGTTCAGATCAACCAGGTCGGTTCGAGCCTTGTCGTCAAGGTTTCCGAATACAAGGTCGTCAACCAGGTCCTGTTCCAGGGCAACAAGAAGATCAAGGACAACGCGCTTCAGATGGGTATCCAGCTGAAGCCGCGTGCAACCTTCTCGCAGCAGGCGCTGGACGCCGATGTCGAGGCGATCAAGACGGCCTACAAGCGCATCGGCCGCGACGACGCCGCTGTGACCACGCAGGTCATGGATCTCGGCGACAACCGCGTGAACGTGGTCTTCAACATCAACGAAGGCGGCCGCACCCAGATCGCGGCGATCAACTTCGTCGGCAACCACGCTTATTCCAGCCGCCGCCTGTCGGACGTCATCAACACCAAGCGCTCGTCCTGGCTGTCCTTCGTGCTGCGCGACGACGTCTATGACGAGGACAAGCTGCGTGCCGACCAGGAACTGCTGCGCCGCTTCTACTACAATCACGGCTATGCCGACTTCCAGGTCGTCTCGGCTGTCGGCGAGCTTGACGACGCCACCAACAAATACACGGTCACCATCACCGTGCAGGAAGGCGATCGCTATACGTTCGGCGACGTCAGCGTGGAAAGCACCATTCCTGAAGTCGATTCGAAGTCGCTGGAATCGGCGGTCGAAACCCACAAGGGCGACGTCTACAACGCCAAGGACGTCGAGGATTCGATCGTCGCGTTGACCGAGAAGGTCGCGGGTTCGGGTTATGCCTTCGCTCAGGTGACGCCGCGCGGCGACCGCAATTTCGAGAACCACACCATTTCCGTCGTCTACACCATCGACCAGGGCACCAAGGCCTATGTCGAGCGCATCGAGATCCGCGGCAACGACCGCACGCGCGACTATGTCATCCGTCGCGAATTCGATGTCAGCGAAGGCGATGCCTTCAACCAGGTTCTCATCCAGCGCGCGAAGAAGCGGCTGGAAGCCCTTGATTATTTCCAGTCCGTCGATATCTCGACCGTCCCCGGCTCGGCGCCGGACCAGGTCGTGCTGGTGGTCACCGTGGTCGAGAAGTCGACCGGCGAGTTTTCGGTCGGTGCCGGTTATTCGACCGGCGGCGACACGCCTGGCCCGTCCGTCGAAGGATCGATCACGGAGCGCAACTTCCTCGGTCGCGGCCAGTACATCAAGCTGTCGGCCGGCGGCGGCAGGCATTCGCGCGACTATGCTATTTCGTTCACCGAGCCTTACTTCCTCGGCCGGCGTATCGCGGCGGGCTTCGACATTTACAAGTCGACTAGAGAATATAACAATCACTACGACAGCGACACGACTGGCGCGACCATCCGTTTCGGGTTGCCAATCACCGATAATATTTCAACGCAGCTGGCGTATAATATCTCGCAAGAGAAATATAAGGTCGATAGCAGCTGTAACCCCACCGACGTGGACCCCGATGGCACATGCAACATTTCGCCTGCTATCTTGGAAGGCGTAGAGCAAAGTCCTTGGATCAAGTCGTCAGTTAGTCTTGGGCTGGTGTACAACACCATCGACGACATGAAGAACCCACATGAGGGACTCTACATTACTGGCACGACAGAGGTTGCTGGTCTCGGTGGTGACGCCAAGTGGGTGAAGCTAACCGGGCGAGCCAGTGTTTACCAGACTTTGTCGGAGCAACTCGACCTGGTTGGCCTGGTTTCCGGTGGCGCTGGCTATATCGCTGGCTATGGAAACGATGGCCTGCGCATCTTCGATCAATTCCAAAGCAATGATCGTATGATCCGCGGTTTTGAATATGGCGGTATCGGCCCTGTGGACTCCAACACAGGGGACCACCTCGGCGGCACGACCTATTTTAATGCGTCGGCTGAAGCTCAGTTCCCGCTGCCGGTCATCCCTGAAAGTTTTGGCTTGCGAGGCGCCGTATTTGCCGACGCGGCGACGCTGTATGGTAGCGCAATCGATACTGCAGGTGTCACCCAATCCTCGACGGACATGAAACTCCGTGCTTCGGTCGGTGTCGGCCTGATGTGGGCCTCGCCGTTCGGTCCGATCCGCATCGACTACGCGATCCCGGTCAAGAAAGAGTCGACTGACAACGTTCAGGAATTCAACTTCGGTATCGCGACCCGCTTCTAATTTCGTGGTTGCGATGGTTCCGGGCCGGATGACGGCCCGGAGTGGACCGATCCAACCCAGCTGGATATTACTTCTGGAATGACCGATCCGGTGTTCTTCGCGCCTTCACGCCGGTACACGGCTGGCGAGGTCGCGAATCTGACCGGCGCCAGCCTGTTCGATTCCGATCAGGCCGAAATTGCCATCGAGGCGCTGGCTCCCGCCAACGAGGGTGGCAACGGCGCGCTCGTCTTTGTCGACGGCAAGCGCAATTTCGCCTTGATGCCGTCGCTCAGGGCGGCCGCGGTGCTATGCCCCGCCGATTTTGCCAGCAAGGCGCCGCCGGGCATCGCAGTGCTCATGCATCCGCGCCCGCAGCAAGCTTTCGCGATGGTCGGGCGCCTGTTGTTTCCGCAGGCTGCGACCCCGGGGCCATTGACCGGAGAGACCGGCATATCGCCCCACGCGTTTATCGATCCATCCGCGCATATCGAGGACGGGGCGATCGTAGAGGCGGGCGCCGTGATCGGTCCCGGCGTATCCATCGGCAGCGGCACGGTCGTTGCGCCCCACGCTGTTGTCGGCCGTTCCTGCCAGATCGGCCGCGACGGCTTCATCGGCCCCGGCGTCAGCATTCAATATGCGCTGATCGGCAACCGCGTCATCATCCATGGCGGCGCCAGGATCGGCCAGGACGGTTTCGGCTTCGTTGGCGGCGCCAAAGGGCCTGAACGCGTGCCGCAGATCGGCCGCGTCATCATCCAGGACGATGTCGAGGTGGGCTCCAATTCGACCGTCGACCGCGGCGCCATGTCCGACACCGTCATCGGCCAAGGCACCAAGATCGACAATCTGGTGCAGATCGCCCACAATGTTCGCATCGGCCGCAATTGCATTATAGCCGGGCTTTCGGGTATCTCCGGTTCCGTCGTCGTCGGTGACAACGTCACCATGGGCGGCGGTGTCGGCCTTGCCGATCATCTGACCATCGGGCCAGGAGCCAAGCTTGCTGCGAGAAGTGGATTCATGAACAACGTGCCGGCAGGCGAGGTCTGGGGAGGTTATCCGGCGCAACCCATGGCGGAAGCCATGCGTGAGATAGCAATGCTGCGCAGGATGGCCAGGACGCGCAAGCAAGGCGACGGAAATGGCTGATACAGTGGCAACATCACTCGATGCGCTCGACATCATGGGGCTTATGAAGCTCCTGCCGCATCGCTATCCGTTCCTGCTGATCGATCGCATCGTCGACATAGACGGCGACGAGTCCGCTGTCGGCATCAAGAACGTGACCATCAACGAGCCGCATTTCCAGGGCCATTTTCCCCAGCAGCCAGTCATGCCCGGCGTGCTCATCATCGAGGCGATGGCCCAGACCGCGGGCGCGATCTGCATTCGCAGCCTCAACACCGAGAAGCCGTCGCTGGTTTATTTCATGACCATCGACAACGCGAAATTCCGCAAGCCGGTCGTTCCGGGCGATCAGCTCAGGATCCACGTCAAAAAGATCAAGAAACGCGGCAACCTGCTGAAATTCGCCTGCGAGGCGATGGTCGACGGCGCAAAAGCCGCCGAAGCCGAGGTTTCGGCCATGATGGTTACCGGCTGACGGTTCGAAATGCTCATGAAAGTCGCGACATCCATCCATCCTTCCTCGGTCGTCGAAGAAGGAGCCAGGCTCGGAGAAGGCGTCCGTATCGGACCCTTCTGCCATGTCAGCGCCGATTCGATCATCGGCGACCGCGTCGAACTGGTAAGCCATGTGTCGGTGATGGGCGCCACGACCATCGGGGCCGGGACAAAGGTCTATCCGATGGCGACGCTCGGCGCGCCGCCGCAAAACACCAAGCACAAGGGCGGTCGCACCACTCTGGTCATCGGAGCGAACTGCACCATTCGTGAAGGCGTCACAATGCATGTCGGCACCGACACCAGCCGTGGCGAGACGACTGTCGGCGACAACGGCAACTTCCTAGCCTACGCCCACATCGCCCACGATTGCGTCGTCGGCAAGAACGCCACCTTCGCCAATGGCGCGACGCTGGGCGGACATTGCGAGATCGGCGACAACGTCTATATCGGCGGCCTGACCGCCGTTCATCAATTTGTGCGCCTCGGCGACAATGTGTTCATCGGCGGCTGCTCGGCGGTCGTTGGCGACGTCATTCCTTATGCCATCGCCGCCGGCAACCGGGCCAAGCTGCGTGGCCTGAACATCATAGGCCTCAAGCGCTCCGGCTTGCCGCGTTCCGAAATCTACCTGCTGCGCAAGGCTTATAGGACGATCTTCGATCGTTCCCGCACCGTCGGCGAGAATGTTGAGCTCGCCAAGGCCGAGTTCGCCGGGTCGCCAACGGCCATGAAGATCATCGATTTCATCACAAGTCGCGGCAAACGGCACTTTGCCGTCCCATCGCTCAAGGGCGACGGCGACGACGACAGCGGCGATGACGAGGGCTGAGCCGGCCAAGGCAGGGCTCGTACTCGCGCCGGGCTCCAGGGTCGGCATCATCGCCGGTGGGGGCAGCCTGCCCGTCGAAGTTGCCGATGGCTTGGTCAAGCAAGGTTTTGTGCCCTTCGTGATCATCGCCGAGGGTGAGGTCGACCGCGAGGCGGATTTTTCCGCCTACGAGCGGCAGACGCTGGCACTGGAAGATATCGGCCTGCTGCTTCCCTTGTTGAAGCGCAATGGGATCACGCATCTCGTTCTTGCCGGCGAAATCAAGCGCAGGCCGCGTTTGAGCAAGGTTCGACCGACACTTGGCTTGCTGGCCATAATACCTTCCGTGATCAGAGCGCTGAGACGTGGCGACGACGGCTTGCTGAAGGTGTTGACCCGAGGCCTTGAAGATCGGGGCATTGCGGTGGTCGGCGCGCATGAGGTCGTTCCCGAACTGACCGCCGGCGAAGGCACATTGACGGCGGCTCATCCAAATCAATCGGACTGGCGCGACATCAAAGCCGGGCGCGCCGCCGCCAAAGCCATTGGCGCGCTCGATATCGGCCAGGCGGCGATTGCGATCGGAGGTCGAGCCATCGCGCTGGAAGGCATTGAGGGCACTGCCGGCCTGCTCGACAGAACGCGGGAATTGCGCGGCCACGGCAGGCTGGCCGGCAAGGCGCGCGGCGTGCTGGTCAAATGCGCCAAGCCTGGGCAGGAGCTGCGCGCCGACTTGCCCTCCATCGGCCCGCAGACGATCGAAGCCGCACACGCCGCCGGGCTAGCCGGCATTGCGCTGGAAGCCGGCCACTCGCTAATTCTCGAAGGTCCGGAAACGCTGGCGCGCGCCAATGCTCTCGGCCTGTTCATCGTCGGCCTGCCCGCCATGGAGGCGGCCAATGGGGAGCCGGCTAATGGTCGCTGACAAGCCGCTCAAGATCGCGATCGTCGCCGGCGAGGAATCCGGCGATCTGCTCGGCGCCGACATCGTGCGGGCGCTCGAGCGCGCGACGGGCCGCGAGGTGCAGCTCGTCGGCATTGGCGGCCGCCACCTGCAGCAACTGGGGCTGACCCCACTCTTCGACGGCGGCGAGATCGCGCTGATGGGCTTCAGCGCGGTGCTGCGCGACCTGCCGCGGCTGATGCGCCGCATCAGCCAGACGGCGGCGACCATCGCGGCCGAGCGGCCCGATTGCCTGATCACCATCGACAGCCCGGACTTTTCGCTGCGCGTGGCGAAGAAGGTGCGCGCGGCAGCACCCGCCATTCCGATCGTCCATTATGTCTGCCCGAGCGTATGGGCTTGGCGGCCGGGCAGGGCGGCGGCGATGAAGCCCTATGTCGATCACATCCTATGCATCCTGCCGTTCGAGGTGAAGGCGCTCGCTCGTCTTGGCGGACCGCCGGGCACTTATGTCGGCCACCGGTTGACGCAGGATCCGGGCGTGCTTGGCGCCGCCAAGGCGCAGAGCCAGCCGCGCGACCTCTCCGACGACCGCGTCAAGACGGTGCTGGTGCTGCCCGGCTCGCGCCGCGGCGAGGTGCGGCGGCTGATCGAACCCTTCGGCAAGGCGATGTCGGCGCTGCGCCAGCGCGGCCACCGCCTGCGCTTGCTGTTGCCGACGGTGCCGCATGTCGCCGAGCTGGTGAAGGCGTCGGTCGCGAGTTGGGACGACAAGCCGGAAATCATCACCGAGCCGGAGCGCAAATGGCAGGCCTTCGGCAAGGCCGACGCGGCGTTGATCGCGTCTGGAACGGTTTCGCTGGAACTGGCGCTCGCGGGCGTTCCGATGGTTTCCTGCTACAAGCTCGACCCGATCGCGCGCCAGCTTCTGCAGCATATGGTGACGACGTGGTCGGCGCTACTGCCCAATTTGATATCCGACCGCGCGCTGGTGCCGGAATTCTACGATCAATATGTCCGGCCGGAAAACCTGGCGCGGCAGCTGGAAGCCCTGTTTGCCGACACCGGCATGCGCGCCTGGCAAAAGGCGGGCTTTGCCGAGATTGCCCGGCGCATGGCGACCCAGCGGCCCTCGGGCGAGATCGCCGCCGAGGCGGTGATGGGGTGCATAAAGAGAGCGAATAGGGAGTAGCGAATAGGGCTGTGTCGGCTTCGCCCGTTTCCCCTATTCGCTACTCCCTATTCGCTATTCGCTCAATTACCTTTTCGCAATCGGCACGTAATCGCGTTCCGTGGCGCCGGTGTAGAGCTGGCGCGGGCGGCCGATCTTCTGGTGCGGATCCTCGATCATTTCCTTCCACTGCGCGATCCAGCCGACGGTGCGGGCGACCGCGAACAGCACGGTGAACATGGTGGTGGGGAAGCCCAGCGCCTTCAGCGTGATGCCGGAATAGAAGTCGACATTCGGATAGAGCTTCTTTTCGATGAAGTACTCGTCGGTCAGCGCGATCTTTTCCAGCTCCATCGCGATGTCGAGCAGAGGATCGTCCTTGATGCCGAGCTCGCCCAGCACCTCATGCGCGGTCTTCTGCATGATCTTGGCGCGCGGATCGTAGTTTTTGTAGACGCGGTGGCCGAAGCCCATCAGCCGGAACGGGTCGTTCTTGTCCTTGGCGCGGGCGATGAACTCGGGGATGTGGTCGACATGGCCGATCTCGCCCAGCATGTTGAGGGCCGCTTCGTTGGCGCCGCCATGCGCCGGCCCCCACAGACAGGCGATGCCGGCGGCGATGCAGGCGAACGGGTTGGCGCCCGACGAGCCGGCCAGGCGCACGGTCGAGGTCGAGGCGTTCTGCTCGTGGTCGGCGTGCAGGATGAAGATGCGGTCCATGGCGCGCGCCAGCACCGGATTGATCTTGTATTCCTCGCACGGCACGGCAAAGCACATGTGCAGGAAGTTGGCCGCGAAGCCGAGATCGTTCTTCGGGTAAATGAAGGGTTGGCCGATATGGTACTTGTAGGCCATCGCCGCGATCGTCGGCATCTTGGCGATCAGGCGCATCGAGGCGACCATGCGTTGATACGGGTCCGAGATGTCAGTCGAGTCGTGATAGAAGGCCGACAGCGCGCCGACCACGCCGCACATCACCGCCATCGGATGCGCGTCGCGGCGGAAGCCGGTGAAGAAGCGCGACATCTGCTCATGCACCATCGTGTGGCGCGTCACGCGATAATCGAAGTCGTCCTTCTGCGCCTTGGTCGGCAACTCGCCGTAGAGCAGCAAATAGCAGACCTCGAGGAAGTCGCCATGCTCGGCGAGCTGATCGATCGGGAAGCCGCGATGCAGCAGGATGCCGGCATCGCCGTCGATGAAGGTGATCCCCGATTCGCAGCTCGCGGTCGAGGTGAAGCCGGGATCGTAAGTGAAGGCGCCGGTGGTGCTGTAGAGCGAACCGATATCGATGACGTCCGGCCCGACCGTCCCGCTTCGCACCTTCAATTCGTGCGTCTTGCCGGCGAGCTCGAGCCTGGCGGCCGACTCGCGCGTTTTGCTGCCCGGTTCCGGTTTTGTCGCAGCTTCGCTCATTCTCAACTCCTTTTGTTCCTCATGCCGGCAAGGCAATTCCTGCAAACGACACGTCGAAGTCACCGGAATGCGCGAACTCGCCACCGCATTTTAGGAGGTGCGTGCCAGATTGGGCCAAGCCCAATGTTGCACTGCGAAACACACCTTTCAATGCCAATCTTCTTGGGCCAGCTCGCTCCTAATCGATTTGATCTCCGATGCGCGCCAGGCTTTCCTGGCGGCCCAGCACGGCAAGGACGTCGAACACGCCGGGCGAGGTGCTGCGGCCGGTCAGCGCGGCCCTCAGGGGCTGCGCCACGGCGCCCAGCTTGTGCCCGCCGGCCTGCGCGAAGTCGCGGATCGAAGCCTCGGCCGAGGCGGCGTTCCAGTCGCCCTGAACAGAAGACAATGCGCCATGCGCGCCGCGCAGAATCGCGCGCGCATCCGCGTTGAGCAAGCCCGCCGCCTTCTCGTCCAGCGGCAACGGCCGCTCGACGAACAGGAACGCCGCGCCGTCGACCAGTTCGACAAGAGTTTTTGCTCGCTCCTTGAGGCCGGGCATGGCGGCAAGCAGTTGCGCCGTGCGCCTGTCATCGAGCTTTGCCGCGAGCGCCGGGCCGCCTTCGAGATAAGGCAAGGTGGCGACGAAGATGTCGAACAGCGCCCGGTCGTCCATCTTGCGCATATGGACGCCGTTCAGCGCCTCGAGCTTGGCGAAGTCGAAGCGTGCCGCGCCCTTGTTGACGTCGCCGATGTCGAACCAGGCGATCATGTCCTCGATCGACATCACCTCGTCGTCGCCATGGCTCCAGCCGAGCCTGGCCAGATAGTTGAGCAGGGCCTCGGGCAGGTAGCCCATGGCGCGATATGCCTCGACGCCGAGCGCGCCGTGCCGCTTCGACAGTTTGGCGCCGTCGGCGCCGTGGATCAGCGGGATGTGCGACATCGACGGCACCTCCCAGCCCATGGCGTTGTAGATCACCGTCTGGCGCGCGGCATTGGTTAGGTGATCGTCGCCGCGGATGATGTGGGTGACGCCCATGTCGTGATCGTCGACGACGACGGCATGCATGTAGGTCGGGACGCCATCGGAGCGCAGGATGATGAAGTCGTCGAGATCCTTGTTGGGGAAGCGCACCTCGCCCTGCACGCGGTCGTTGACGATCGTCACGCCCTCGGTCGGCGCCTTGATGCGGATCGCGCCCTTGACGCCTGCCGGCGCTTCGGATGGGCCGCGGTCGCGCCAATGGCCGTTGTAACGCGGCGGCAGGCCCTTGGCACGTGCGGCCTCGCGCATCGCCTCCAGCTCCGCCGGCGTCTCGTAGCTGTAATAGGCCTTGCCCATGCGCACGAGTTGCTCCGCCACCTCGCGGTGACGCGGCGCACGCTCGAACTGCGAGACGGCGTCGCCATCCCAGGAGAGGCCAAGCCAGGTCAGCCCGTCGAGAATGGCAGCCGTGGCGGCTTCGGTGGAGCGCTCGCGATCGGTGTCCTCGATGCGCAGCAGCATCGTGCCGCCGGTGTGCCTGGCATAGAGCCAGTTGAACAGCGCCGTGCGCGCCCCGCCGATATGCAGATAGCCTGTAGGCGAGGGGGCAAAACGGGTAACGACCTTGTCGGACATGGAACTCTCGAGGAAGCGCTGAAAAATGCATGTTTCGCGCAGACTTCCACGCGACCGGCGTTCATGTAGCATAGGCGGTCTGGGGCGCAAGGGGCAGACCCGATGGCTGGACGTGGCCGGGGCGCGGAGGAGGGCGAGGGAACGACAGCGGGCGTCAGCGAACGCCTGATGTTTGCTCATGCCGTGCCCGAAGAGGGAACGCCGGTTTCGCTTCGGGCGCCGCGTCCGCCAGCTGAGCTTCTGCCGCCTGGCGGCGGCACGTTACCGCCAGCATCGCCGACAGCCAATGTCGGCCGGATCCGCAGACAGCTTGGCCGCGTTTCGCTTCCTGCTCTGCGCCGAAGCGTTGCGGTCGCCGCCACCACCGAGCTCGACCGTGGCGTCGGCTTTCTGCTGGTGCCGGTGTTCCTGGCAGCCGGCGTGATCTGTTACTTCTCGCTGAGCGCCGAGCCGGACCTCTACAGGCCGCTTGCGGCAGTCGCCCTGATGGCGGTCTGCGCGGCGGTCTCGCGTTCCCGGCACAGAACGCACCTTGCCTTCATGGCGGTGTTTTTCTGCGCCTTGGGCTTTCTCGCGGCCAAGGTGGAGACCTGGCGGATGGCGACCCCAGTGCTGGGTTCCGAAATCCAGACACGGCTGACGGGCCGCCTCGTCACCGCCGAGGCGATGGCCAACGGCCGTGTCCGGCTCACCATAGATCTCATATCCACGGAGCATCCGAAGCTGCGCTACGCGCCGGACCGCATCAGGCTGTCGGCGCGCAGGATCCCTTCCGGCATGACGGCCGGGTCGATGCTGACCGGCTATGCCAAGCTGCTGCCGCCGACAGGTCCGGTTCGGCCGGACAGCTACGACTATTCCTTCGACAGCTATTTTGCCGGCATCGGCGCCAGTGGCTTTTTCCTGGGCGATCCGAAACTTGTCGCGTCGACCCAGACAGTTCCAACGGAGGTGCCTTTCGGCGCGCGCGTGGCATCGGCCATAGAAAACGCTCGCGAGGGGATTGCCGACCACATCAGGAGCAGCATCGGTGGTTCCGAGGGTGAGATCGCAGCGGCGCTGATCGTCGGCGTTCGTGCCGGCATTCCGGACGAAATCAACGAGTCGATGCGACGGACCGGCATCTACCACATCATTTCGATCTCCGGCCTGCATATGGCGCTGGTTGCCGGCACGATCATGGTGCTTTTGCGCGGCGCTTTCGCGCTGTTTCCGGATTTCTCGTCGCGGCGGCCGGTGAAGAAATACGCCGCCGGGATCGCACTCATCTCGATCGCCGCCTACCTCATCATCTCCGGCATCGTGGTGGCGGCCGAGCGAAGCTTCATCATGCTGGCCGTGATGCTCGCCGCCGTGCTCTTCGACCGCGCGGCGCTGACAATGCGCAACCTGGCGATCTCTGCCATCGCCGTCATCCTGGTCTCGCCGCATGAAGTGGTCGGCCCGAGCTTCCAGATGTCCTTCGCCGCCACCGCCGCCCTGGTCGGCGCCTATGCCGGCTTTGCCGATTATCGCGCCGGCAAAACGACCGCGCCGCCGGCAAAGCGTTCATTCCTCGGGTTCCTGTCGCGAAAACTGGTGGTTGGCGTGGGCGGCGCCGCCGTGACGTCGCTCATCGCGGGCAGCGCGACATTGCTGTTTGCGATCTGGCACTTCCAGCGGGTGTCGCCGCTCAGCCTGCTTGCCAATCTGGCGGTCATGCCGATCGTCTCGCTGATCGTCATGCCGTTCGCCGTGCTGAGCGCGCTGGCCATGCCCTTCGGCTTCGACGGTCCGCTCCTCTATGTGATGGGCAAGGGGCTGACGGCGATGATCGCCATCTCGGCATGGATTTCCGAGCGCTCGCCTGTCGATGCCGTCGGGCTGATCTCGATCCAGTCGGTGCTGCTGGCGACGGTCGCGCTGGTCATCGCGACCATGGCCACCACCTGGCTGAGGCTTGCCGCCGTACCCTTCGCGCTCGCCGCGCTGCTGGCCATTCCGCACGTCCGCACACCGGATGTGCTCATTTCCGAGGACGCGCATCTGGTGGCGATGCCGATCGGCGGCGGCGAGCTTGCCGTCAATCGCGAACGCTCCAACGAGTTCACTACCGACAACTGGAAACGGGCGCTGAAAGCCGAGGATATCGTGCCGCCGGAAAGGTTCGCCAAAGATACGCTGGACATTGCCGATCCCGTCGACCTGCCACCCGGCTCGCCCTTCTATTGCACCGGCGATCTCTGCATCGGCCGGCATCCTTCCGGCGCGATCGTCGCGCTCGCCGAGACCCGCGACGCCGCCCGGCCGGCCTGCGGTTTCGCCGACCTCATCGTCATCAACGACGCCACGGCCTATAACCCATGCCGCGATCCGCGTGTGCTCGTCGTCACCAAGCGGCAGCTGGCGCGCGACGGCAGCGCCGCCGTCTTCTTCGATCCGCAATCGGCAACCGCGCGGCCAACCGTCCGCTACGCGGTCGTAGAACCATACCGACCCTGGCACGAGCAGCGGAAATACACGCGCGAGGCGAGGGGACTGGCGCCCTATAAGCAGCCGGAAAAACCAGCCGCCGCACCGGCCCAATAGATTGTCGTCCGGGCGAAGACGGCGAGCAGTTCTGCTCAATAGCGGCGAATAAGTCCCACGAGCTTGCCCTGAACCTTGACCCGGTCCGGTCCAAAGATCCGGGTCTCATAGGCCGGGTTGGCGGCTTCGAGCGCGATCGAGGCACCCTTGCGGCGGAAACGCTTCAAGGTTGCCTCCTCATCGTCGACGAGCGCCACCACGATCTCGCCCGGGCTTGCCGTGTTGGCATTGCGGATGATGACGGTATCGCCGTCGAAGATCCCGGCCTCGATCATCGAGTCGCCCTTGACCTCCAACGCATAATGCTCGCCGCCCATGATCATGTCCGGCGGCACCGAGATCGAATGCGTCTGGTGCTGGATGGCGTCAATCGGCACGCCGGCGGCGATGCGGCCCATCACCGGAATGGATACGGCCGCCGCGGCCTCGTCGTCATTGCTTGGCGTCGGGGTGCGCGATGGCGTCGCCGGCTTGACCTGGCGATTGAGATTGCCTTGGCCGCCCTGGATGACGCTCGGCGAAAACTTCTTCGCGGCATTAAGGCCTGGCGCGATCGAGTCGGGCAGGCGCAGCACTTCCAGCGCGCGCGCCCGGTTTGGCAGCCGGCGAATGAAGCCGCGTTCTTCCAGCGCCGTGATCAGCCGGTGGATGCCGGACTTGGAGGCAAGGTCGAGCGCCTCCTTCATCTCATCGAATGATGGAGGAATCCCGCTCTCCTTCAGGCGTTCATGGATGAACATCAGGAGTTCATGTTGTTTGCGCGTCAGCATCGGCGGCCCCCACGGGTTCTGAAACCAGAATCAGAAAAACAAACCCAGAACAAACACTATCTGTTCCAGTTGTGTTCCGCAACCGTTTAAAGTTTAGTGAATTTGTTAAGGCGGCCGAAACGATGTCGCATCCGGTGATGCCTTGGCCGTCCCGGCTGGGGTAGGGGCGTTGATTCCGCTCGGATTTGGAGCCTCCTTAAGCTGAATCAAGAGCCGACACCATCACGAAGCCGTGGATGGGATCACGTCGGTTTCTGCGCAAGCGTGCCGCACCGTGAACGAAACGGACCCAAAATGCCAACCTTAGCAATGGTTCCGATCCAGGGTCTTCGCCGTCTATGGACCAGCTAACATAGGACCAAAGGTTCTTGCCCTGTCGCCGACGGTGGTGAGACAACCCCCTTGGCCAGATCGAAATGGAGGCGGCAGCACAATGAGGGGAATTCCTGATTTCGCCGAAGTCGAGGCGATGGATGCCGCGGATCCGCTGCGCGCCATGCGCGATCGCTTCGTCTTGCCGGAAGGCGTCATATACCTCGACGGCAATTCGCTGGGCGCTGCTTCGATCGACGCCTTCAACGAGATCGAGACTGCCGCGAGGCAGGAATGGGCGCGGGATCTCATCCGCGCCTGGAACACCGCCGACTGGTTCGATATGCCCATCGAGCTGGGCGACCAGCTCGGGCGCCTGATCGGCGCGAAACCCGGCCAGACGGTCGTTTGCGACACGACTTCGATCAACATCTACAAGGTCCTGCATGCGGCACTTGCGATGCGGCCCGAGCGTTCGGTGATCGTTGCCGAGACCGACAGCTTTCCGACCGACCTCTACATGGCGGAAGGGGTCGCATCGACGCGGCCCGGCACGGTGCTGCGGCTCGAAGGCGCCGATGCCCCGACGATTGAGGAACTGGTCGACGATCGCGTCGCGGTCATCCTGGTCAACCACGTCAACTATAAATCCGGCCGGCTGCGCGACATGGCGGCGCTCACCCGCAAGGCCCGTGAAGCCGGCGCGTTAATCGTGTGGGACCTCTGCCACACAGCGGGTGCGCTGCCGGTGGATCTCGACGGCTCGAATGCCGATTTCGCCATCGGCTGCACCTACAAGTATCTCAATGGCGGGCCGGGCTCGCCGGCCTTCATCTACGCCGCGAGCCGCCACCACGGCGACATTCGCCAGCCGCTCAGCGGCTGGTGGGGCCATGCCCGGCCTTTCGCGTTCGAGCAGGGCTATGCCGCGGGCACTGGCATCCGGCGGTTCCTGTGCGGAACGCAGCCGGTGCTGTCGATGCGCGCGCTGAAAGGCGCGCTGGATCTCTGGAACGACGTCGACATGAGGGCCGTGCGGAGAAAAAGCGTCGCGCTGACGGACCTGTTCATCCGGCTTGTCGAGGCCAGATGCGGCGGCATCGGTCTTGAGTTGGAGAGCCCGCGCTCAGGCGCAGAACGCGGCAGCCAGGTATCGTTCGCCCATCCAAATGGCTACCAGGTGATGCGCGCCCTGATCGAGCGCGGCGTGATCGGCGATTTCCGCGCGCCATCCACCATTCGTTTCGGCTTCACGCCGCTTTATGTCGGTTACCGCGATGTCTGGAATGCGGTCGAGGTGCTGGAGGACATCCTGCGCACTGGCATCTGGCAAGACGCGCGCTTTGCCGTCAAAACAACTGTTACCTGACTTTGAATCGGCGATGCCGAACAAATGACCTGATCGCGGAGACACCGTTGCTGGGACATCGTGTTGTCGACTGGGATGACGCCTACGCAAATGGCGCCAACATCGCGGGCGGCGACCGCTGGCCCGCGGCGTGGGATGGTCCGGCGCGGGCATTCCGCGAAAGGCTGCTGTCAGAGGGCAGGGCGCGGCTCGATATCGTGTATGGCGACGCGCCGCGCAATCGCTTCGACCTGTTTCTCCCGTCTGCGGCGCCAAAGGGGCTCGTCGTATTCATCCACGGCGGCTACTGGATGGAGTCGGACAAGGGCTCCTGGTCGCATCTGGCTGGAGGCGCGCTCGGGCGCGGCTTTGCCGTCGCCATGCCCTCCTACACGCTGTGCCCGCAGACCAGGATCAGCGGCATAGTCGGCGAGGTCGCTGCAGCGATCGAGAAGGCGGCAGCCATGGTCGATGGTCCGCTGATGCTGACCGGGCACTCGGCCGGCGGGCATCTGGCCAGCCGAATGGTGACCACGGCCTCACCGCTATCATCCGATGTGACATGGCGCATACGACAGGTGGTTTCGATTTCAGGCCTGCACGACCTTCGGCCGCTGATGTTCACCGCGCTGAACGAAACATTGAACATCGACGAGCCGGAAGCGCGGAGCGAAAGCCCGGCATTACTGCGGCCTCGACAGGGAGCCTGCATCACCTGCTGGGCCGGCGGCGGCGAGCGTGCGGAATTCCTGCGCCACAGCGCGTTGCTCGCCAACATCTGGACCGGGCTCGGCGCTGCCACCTGTTCAGTGGTCGAGCCGGACCGACATCATTTCAATATTGTCGATGGTCTCGCCGACCCGGATCATCCCCTGACCCGTACGTTGGTCGGCGAATAAGGGTTACGATCGACCTCGTCGACCTATCAGGATCGACTTCGTCGACGTCTAGCGCAGCATGAGCACGCTGCATTCAGCGCCGGCTTCCGCGGCCGGCGCAAAGGGCTCGCGCACGATCAGGCCGTTGGCGTCGGCGAGCATCCGCAGCATAGAGGAGTCCTGGATGCCGAAAGGCGTCGCGATCAAGGTGCCGGCGTCCTCGCGCACGACGGCGCGCACATAGTCCTGCCTGACGTCGTTGGCCCGCATCGCGGTGCCAAGCCGGGCCATTCGCATATCCTGCCGATGATCGCGGCCGCCGAGCCGGGCAAGCAGCGGCTTCAGGAAGAGTTGCGAGCAGACAATGCTTGCCACCGGATTGCCGGGCAGGCCGATGCAGCGGACATTGCCAAGCCGGCCAAACATCAGCGGTTTGCCGGGGCGCATGGCGATCTTCCAGAAATCGAGCTGCATGCCTTCGCCGGTCAGCACGCCATGGACGAGGTCGTGGTCGCCGACCGAGGCGCCGCCGAGCGTGACGATGATATCGGCGCCGGCCTCGACCGCTTTCCGGACCAGCGCGGCAATCGCCTCCTGGCGGTCGGCGGCGATGCCGAGATCGAGCGCGCGCGCGCCGACCGACTGGGCGGCGGCGGCAACGCCGTAAGCATTCGACGAAATGATCTGGTCGGGGCCGAGCGCGCTGCCTGGCGGCAGCAATTCGTCCCCGGTGGCGATGATCGCGACCAGCGGCCGGCGCACGACGCACAAGGCTGGGTGGTTGGCCGAGGCCGCCAGCGAAAGGGCCGCCGCATCGAGAACTCGGCCCTTTTCGAGCAGCACGTCGCCCTGACCGAAGTCGAGCCCGCGGCGGCGGACATTGCGTGCTTCTGCGGTTGGCTCCGTCAGCTCGATCCTGCCATTGCCGAGATCGCGGACGTTTTCCTGGATGACGACGGTGTCGGCGCCCTCCGGCAACGGCGCCCCGGTGAAGATGCGCACGGCCTGGCCTTCGCCGACGGTTCCGGAGAAACCGCGTCCGGCAGGCGCCATGCCGATGACCTCGAGTAGCGCCGGCGCCGAGGCGACATCGGAGAAGCGCGCGGCATAGCCGTCCATCGCGGAGGCATCGAAAGGTGGTTGCGTGCGCAACGCGACCACCGGCTCGGCCAGCACGCGGCCCGCCGCGTCAGCCAGCGGAACGCGCTCGCCCGGCAGAGCCGTCACGCCGTCCAGCAGGCGTTCGAGCGCCTCGGTGACCGGAAGCAAGGCCATTATGAACCCGCCTTGTAGTCGCCAGATTTGCCGCCGGTCTTCTCGACCAGCCGGACGCCGGAAATCACCATCCCGCGGTCCGCTGCCTTGGCCATGTCGTAGATGGTGAGGCAGGCGACTGAAGCGGCGGTCAGCGCCTCCATCTCCACACCCGTCTTGCCGGTGACGCGGGCGAGCGCGGTAACCTTGAGACCTGGCAAGGAACGGTCCGGCTCGATCTCGACGGCAACTTTGGTCAGAAGCAGCGGGTGGCAGAGCGGGATCAGCTCGTGCGTCTTCTTCGCGGCCATGATGCCGGCGATACGGGCAGTCCCCAATACGTCGCCTTTCTTGGCGTCGCCGGCCAAGATCATCTCCAGCGTTTGCGGCTGCATGGAGACAAACCCTTCGGCGACTGCCGTGCGCGTCGTCTCCGCCTTGTCGCCGACGTCGACCATGTTGGCTTCGCCCTTGGCACCAAGATGGGTAAGGGAGGCCATCCTCAAACGGCCTCGGCACGGGCCTTGCCGGTGAGCAGCCGTTGCGTGGCGGCGGCCACGTCGGCCTGCCGCATCAGGCTCTCGCCGACCAGGAACGTGCCGATCTTGCTCTTCTCCAGCCGGCGGCAATCCTGATGCGTGAAGATGCCGCTTTCGCTGACCAGCAGCCGATCCGCCGGCACCATGGCCGCCAGCCGCTCCGAAACGTCGAGGCTGGTTTCAAAGGTTCTGAGATCGCGGTTGTTGATGCCGATCAGCCGCGACGAGAGGCGGAGCGCGCGTTGCATTTCGTTTTCGTCGTGCACCTCGACCAGAGCGTCCATGCCGAGCTCGAAGGCGGTCGCCTCAAGGTCCTTGGCAAGCGCGTCGTCGACGCTTGCCATGATGATCAGGATGGCGTCGGCGCCCCAGGCGCGTGCTTCGTAGACCTGGTAGGGATCGAACAGAAAATCCTTGCGCAGAGCCGGCAGGCGCACCGCTGCCCGAGCGGCCGTCAGGAATTCGGGAGCGCCGTGGAAAGACGGGGCGTCCGTAAGCACCGAAAGGCAGGCGGCGCCGCCTTTCCGATAGGCGTCGGCGAGCGCCGGTGGATCGAAATCCGCGCGGATCAGGCCCCTGGAAGGGCTGGCCTTCTTGATTTCGGCGATCAAAGCGAAGCCGCCGTCTCGGCGCTTGGCCTCCAGCGCGGCAAGGAAGCCGCGCGGCGGCTCGGCGTCCCTGGCCTTCGTCCTGATCTCGGCGAACGACACGGCGAGCTTCGCCGCGGCGATCTCTTCACGCTTGTAGGCTTCGATCTTGCGCAGGATATCGGACAAGGGGTCTAACCGTTCGAAATCTCGATGAGCTTGTCGAGCACCGCAAGCGCGCGGCCGCTGTCGATCGCTTGCGCCGCCGCCGCGATGCCGTCGGCCAGCGTCGTCACCTTGCCGGCCACAACCAGCCCGGCGCCGGCATTCATCAGCACCGTATCGCGATATGCGCCGGCGGCTCCGCCAAGCATATCGCGCAATTCCTTGGCGTTGTAGGCCGCGTCGCCGCCGCGCAGCTCTTCCTTTGTGTGCCGCTTCAAGCCAACGGCTTCCGGCGTCAAGGTGAAGCTGCGAATCTCGCCGCCGGCGAGCTCCGCCACCTGGGTCTCGCCGGTGGTGGTGATCTCGTCATAGCCGTCGCCATGGACGACCCAGGCGTGATCAGCGCCCAGCGCCTTGAGCGTCTCGGCCACGGGCATGATCCACTCCGGCAGGAACACGCCAACCATCTGGCGGCTGACGCCGGCGGGGTTCGACAGCGGTCCGAGCAGGTTGAAGATGGTGCGCGTGCCGAGCTCGACGCGGGTCGGCCCGACATGCTTCATCGCCGGATGATGCGCCGGCGCGAACATGAAGCCGACACCCGCCTCATGGATGCAGCGGCCGATCGTCTCCGGCGGGATGTCTATTCTGACGCCCAGCGCCGTCAGCACATCGGCGGAGCCGGTCAGCGAGGACAGGCCGCGATTGCCATGCTTGGCCACCGGCACGCCGGCCGCGGCGATGACGAAGGCCGAAGCGGTCGAGATGTTGACCGAATGCGAATTGTCGCCGCCGGTGCCGACGATGTCGATGGCGCCTTGCGGCGCCTCGACGCGCAGCATCTTGGCGCGCATCGTAGCGACCGCGCCGGAAATCTCGCCCACCGTCTCGCCGCGCACGCGCAGCGCCATCAGGAAGCCGCCGATCTGGCCGGGTGTCGCGTCGCCCGACATGATGATGTCGAACGCCTCGCGCGCTTCCTCGAAGGAAAGCGCGGTGCCCGTGGCGACCTTGGCTATGTGTGTCTTGAGAGCGCTCATCGTGTCTGTGCTTGCGAAACCGCGTTCGGATCGATGCGAATGTCATATTGCGACTGCAACTGCGCCACCAGCTGGTCGAGCAGATCGTCGGACATGCCGGCGCCGAAGGATTTCTGCGCGTCGTCCGGCACCGCGCTGCCATCGGCGCCCGCCGGCTCGAAGACCTCGGCGACCTTGAACAGGATCTGGCCGTCGCCGGTGGGCGAGGGGATCAAACCAGTACCGCCTTCGCCGACGCCGAACATGGCCGCGGCGCCTTCCTTGCCGAAATCGGCATCGTCGGCTTCGCGCTTCAGGCCGCGTTTGGTCTGCTTGTCGAGCTTGAGCTCGCCGGCGATGACGTCGAGCGCGGTGCCTGCCTTGAGGCGCTTCTCCAGTTCCTGAGCCTTGGCGTCGAGACGCTTGTCGGTCTCGGCCTCTGTCCAGTCGGCGACGACCTTCTTGCGGACTTCATCCAACGTGCGGTCGCGCGCCGGCGTGACCGACTGCACTTCGTAGAAGACGAAACCGTTGCCGGCAGTCGTCAGGCCTTCGTTCTCGGTATTGGGCTCCGCCGCGAACACCGATTTGATCAGCTCGGCCGATTCCGGCAGGTCGTTGACGATCGTGCCGTCCGGCCGCTGGCCGGTACGGTCGATGGCGTCGATGGTGACGACCTTGAGCTTCAACTTCTCGGCGGCCTGGGCCAGCGAGGCGCCCGAGGCGCGGGTGTCCTCGTAGCTGTCATGCACATCGAGCAGGATGCGGCTTGCCTCGCCAAGCGCCAGGTCCTTGCGGATCTGGCCGGACACTTCCGACAGCGGCTTCACCACCTGCGGCTTGATCTCGGTGACGCGCAACAGCACGGGACCGAAGGCGCCCTGGACGACCTGGCTCACCTCGTTGGCATTGAGCGAGAAGGCGGCATCGGCCACCGCCTTGTCGGCGATCTTGTCCTTGGCAAGCGTGCCGAGCAGCGTGTCGGCCTGCGTCTTGCCTTCGGCGGTGACGAGCTTGTCGAAGGTAGCGCCAGCCTTCAGCGAATCCAAAGCGGCCTTGGCCGCATCCGGCGTCTTGAACACCAGCTGCTCGATGGTACGCATCTCGGGCGTCGTGTAGCGCGCGATGTTCTTGTTGTAGTCCTCGCTGATCTGCTGGTCTGTCACCGCGGACGGATCCATGATGTCCTGCGGCTCCAGCCGGACATAGGAGAACTTGCGGTATTCCGGCGCGGCATAGTTCTTCTTGTTGGCGTCGAAATAAGTTTTGAGGGCGCTGTCGGACGGCGCCTCGATCGGCTGCACCAGCGTCTTCGGCAGCACGACATAGTCGATCGTGCGATCCTCGCCGCGATAGAGAGAGACCGCTTTCAGGAAGGTCTGCGGAACCTTGAGGCCGTCGGAGATCGCCTCGACGATCTGCTGGCGCACGGCCACCTGCGAGCGGTTCCTGAGATAGTCCTCGGGCCGCATGCCGAGCTGGCGCAGCAGATACTCGAAGGTGCGGCGATCGAACTGGCCGCCGGGGCCCTTGAAGGCCGGATCCTCGCGCGTCAGTTCGGCCAGCCGATCCTTGGAGAGGCCGAGCCCGAGCTTGCGCGCCTGTTCGTCCAGCACGGCGCCCGAAACGAGCTGCGCCAGCACCTGATTGTCGACGCCCAGCAGCTTGGCCTGTTCGTGGGTGACGCGCTGGCCATATTGCTGCGACAGAAGGTTGAGCTGGCGGTCGTAAGCGAGGCGGTACTCGTTGATCGAGACCTCCGTGCCGCCGGCCGTGATCACCGCGTGATGGCCGCCCAGCACGCCACCCACCATGCGCGTGGTCGCGCCCCAGGCGAGGAAACTCACCACCAGCAAGGACAGCAACGCCTTCGCGACCCAGGTGCCTGCCGCGCTTCTCAATATACTAAGCATGCATACTTCCGATTTTTGCGCATTTTCGCGTGCGCCGAGTCTGAAACAAGCGCAATAGCGCCCTTCCGGCCCACTGTCGATTGCTTTGTGACCTGATTTTGGTAGTGAGGGCGCTGCTTAATGTCGCTCGGAGAACGCGCCCCATGACCCCTGGAATCCGCCCGCTTGTCGCCGGCAACTGGAAAATGAACGGCACCAGCGCCTCGCTCAACGAGCTGCGGTCGATAGGCAACGGGTTCATGAGCGGGCTCGACGCGGAGACCGAAGCGCTGGTGTGCGTGCCGGCGACCTTGCTGCAGCGCGCCGCCGAGATCCTGTCGCGCACGCCGGTGCGTGCCGGTGGAGAGGATTGCCATCCCAAGGAGAGCGGCGCCTTCACGGGCGAGATTTCGGCCGAGATGCTCAAGGATGCTGGCGCGAGCCACGTCATCGTCGGCCATTCCGAGCGCCGCGAGCTGTTCGGCGACGACGATGCAATAGTCCATGCCAAGGCGTCGGCGGCCTGGCGGGCGGGGCTGGTGGCCATCATCTGCATCGGCGAGACGCGCGCCGAGCGGGAGGCGGGCGCCACGCTTGATGTCCTGTCGCGCCAGCTTGACGGTTCCGTGCCGGCGAGCGCCACCGCCGCCAACACCATCATCGCCTACGAGCCGGTCTGGGCGATCGGCACCGGCCTGACGCCGACCGCGGCCGATGTCGCCGAGGCGCATGCGCATATCCGGGGCAAGCTGACCGCGCTGTTCGGCGATACCGCGGCCAGGACGCGCATTCTTTATGGCGGCTCGGTCAAGCCTTCCAACGCGGTGGAACTGCTCAGCGTCGACAATGTCGACGGCGCGCTGGTCGGCGGCGCCAGCCTGAAGGCAGCCGATTTCCTGGCCATAGCGGAAGCTTATATGAACATGGCTTAGCCTGCGTTGATATTCAGGTGATGCCGGCCTGCGAACGATGATTTCCTGCGCTTCCGGCCTCCGCCGGCCGAAGCCCTCATAGGTGTCTCAGCCCTATAAGGGCTACGGCCGGCGTAGGCCGGTTCTCGAAAACCAACGTTTCCGGCTCGGCCTGACCTGAATCTCAACACACCCCAGCCCGTCTCCCAGGCTCGCGCGGGCTAAATCGTTGTAAAGGCCGCATTGCTTCCCATATTCCCGGCCACGGGCTTGGAAATGCCGCCAAAGCATTGTAAGGAGCCGCCTCCAAATCATCGGTCGCATGCGCGCTCGCGCAAGGCCTCGCCAGGATAAATTATGGAAACCGTACTGATCGTCGTCCACCTCATGGTCGTGCTCGCCCTCGTCGGCGTGGTGCTGCTGCAGCGCTCCGAAGGCGGCGGCTTGGGCATCGGCGGCGGCTCCGGTTTCATGACCGCTCGTGGCGCCGCCAACGCGTTGACCCGCGCCACCGCGATCCTGGCGGCAGCCTTCTTCGTGACGTCGCTGGCGCTGTCGATCCTTGCCCGCTACGGCGAAAAGCCGATCGACATCCTCGACCGTCCGGCAACGTCCAGCCAGGGCAACGGCGTGCTCAACCAGCTGCCGGGTTCCAATGGGCCGGTGGGCACTTCCAAGCCCGCCGCTCCGGCTGGCGGCTCTGCTCCCGCGGCCCCGGCTGGCGGTGCGACGACCACCACGCCGCTTGCCAACGGCACCACCGCGCCGGCTCCGGCCACAACGCCCGCGAATCCGACCACCGCGCCGGCGACCAACGGCGTCACCTTGCCGGTCACCCCTCAGGTTCCGAACCAGTAGCCGGACAAGCACCGCCGCGATCTGTTGTTCTTTGAACACAGTCGCGGCAAATGCGCCCCCGATCACGAAGATTCAACCGGGCGTGTCGCCTGCCTCAGCTTGAGGCGATGACGGCTAATCGATTATAGATTGCGCGCGGCACTTTTGGCGTCCTTGGGGGACGCCGGGCGACGCCGTGGGCAACACGCATCGAACGATCGGATCTTCGCCATGCAGCTTCGCAGCTTCATCATTTTGGGAGTCTGTGCCGTCCTCGGCATGGGTTCCGCGGCCCTTGCCGGACCGGCAACCATGGTCTCCTCCCCGTCGGTAGAGAAAACCGACGCCATTCCCGCTGCCGCCGCCAAGAGCGACGCATCGCAGCTGAGGCTTCTCAAGAAGAAGAAAAATCCGACCTCGGACGATCTCGCGCAGATCGGCAGGCTCGAGGCCAAGATCGACGCCGACAAGCAGGCGGCAAAGGATAAGGCGCTCGAGGCTCGCAAGATGGCCATGCGCGAGGCCGCCAAGGCCAAGGCTGACGCGGCGCGCCAGGAATGGTTCGCCAAGAAGGGCACTGCCGCGCCGGCTGAGGTCGCCGACGCCAAGCCGGCCAAGAAGACCACCAAGATCATCGCGCCGCTGGATCCGGTCGCGCAGATCATTCCGGTCAAGGCCGAGGAGCCTATCCCGGCCGAGGCCATGAACATCACCGCTACCGGCAACAATGGCGAGTTGCGCAGTGAGCAGCCCGGCCAGAAGCAGACGAGCAGCGGCGGGCTATTTGCCGGCCTCTTCGGCGGCTCGTCGGTGAGCTCGATCAGTTACCTGCCCGAGACCCGCGCGCTTGATTCGGCGCTGGCCAAGAAGGCCGCCAAGCGGCCGTTCAAGGTGAAGCCGGAATTCGTGCCGCAGGACGTCACTTTCACCGGTTATGAGCCGGGCACCATCGTCATCGACACCAGTGCGCGCCGCCTCTATCTCGTCGAGTCGTTTTCCACGGCACGCCGCTATGCCATCGCGGTCGGCCGCGAAGGCCTGCAGTTCAAGGGCACGGTAGCCGTCGGCGACAAGCAGGAATGGCCGCGCTGGATACCGACGCTCGACATGCAGAAGCGCGAGCCGAAGCATTACGGCCAGTACAAGGACGGCATGCCCGGCGGCGGCGAGAACCCGCTCGGCGCGCGCGCCATCTATCTCTATGACGGCAAGAAGGACACGCATCTGCGCATCCACGGCACAATCGCGCCGCAGTCGATCGGAACCAGCGCCTCCAATGGCTGCTTCCGCATGATCAACGAGCACGTCATGGATCTCTACAGCCGCGTCAAGATCGGCACGAAGGTCGTTATTATCTAAGGCTTTCCATCAAACTGCCGAAAGGGCCGGCATCGCCGGCCCTTTTGTTTTGACTGAATCCAAGCCCGTGCGGGCCCCGGCGCCATTTTGGGAAAAAGCCTTCGCGGCGGTTTTTTCTCTGGCGGAATCAATCAGGCCGCGTTAAGCGATGACTCCCATGGCGCGATATGTATTCATCACAGGCGGCGTGGTTTCCTCACTCGGAAAAGGCATCGCCGCAGCAGCTCTTGGGGCTCTTCTGCAAGCGCGGGGCTATCGCGCGCGGATCAAAAAGCTCGATCCTTATCTCAATGTCGATCCCGGGACGATGTCGCCGTATCAGCACGGCGAAGTGTTCGTGACCGATGACGGCGCCGAGACCGACCTCGATCTCGGCCATTACGAGCGCTTCACCGGGCGCTCGGCGAACCAGCAGGACAACATCACCACCGGCCGTATCTACAAGAACATCATCGAGCGCGAGCGGCGCGGCGACTATCTCGGCGCAACCGTGCAGGTGATCCCGCACGTCACCGACGAGATCAAGCATTTCGTGCTGGACGGCAATGACGACTACGACTTCGTGCTGTGCGAAATCGGCGGCACGGTCGGCGACATCGAGGCGATGCCGTTCCTGGAAGCGATCCGACAGCTCGGCAACGACCTGCCGCGCAACAACGCCGTCTATGTGCATCTGACGCTGATGCCCTACATCCCGACGGCCGGCGAACTTAAGACCAAGCCGACGCAGCATTCGGTCAAGGAACTGCGCGGCATCGGCATCGCGCCCGACATTCTTTTGGTGCGCGCCGACAGGCCGATACCGAAGGAGGAGCGCCGAAAGCTTTCGCTGTTCTGCAACGTGCGCGAAAGCGCCGTTATCCAGGCGCTGGACGTGCCGCATATCTATGACGTGCCTCTGGCCTATCACCAGGAGGGCCTCGATTCGGAAGTGCTGGCGGCCTTCGGCATCGACCCGGCGCCGAAGCCGCGCATGGAGCCGTGGCAGAAGCTTTCCAACCACATCCACAATCCGGAAGGCGAGGTGACGATCGCCATCGTCGGCAAATACACCGGGCTCAAGGACGCCTATAAATCGCTGATCGAGGCGCTGTCGCATGGCGGCCTTGCCAATCGTGTCAAGGTCAAGCTCGACTGGATCGAAAGCGAGATCTTCGAGAAGGAAGACCCGGCGCCGTGGCTGGAGAAGGTGCACGGCATCCTCGTTCCCGGCGGCTTCGGCGAACGTGGCTCGGAAGGCAAGATCCTGGCGGCCAAGTTCGCCCGCGAGCGCAAGGTGCCTTACTTCGGCATCTGCTTCGGCATGCAGATGGCCTGCATCGAGGCGGCCCGCTCGCTGGCGGGTGTCGACCATGCGTCGTCGACCGAGTTCGGCCCGACCGACGAGCCCGTCGTCGGCCTTATGACCGAGTGGCTGAAGGGCAATATGCTTGAGAAGCGCAGGGCCGCAGGCGATCTTGGCGGCACGATGCGGCTTGGCGCCTATCAGGCCGAGCTCGCCAAGGGCTCGAAGATAGCGGATATCTACGGCGACACGCAGATTTCCGAGCGCCACCGGCATCGCTACGAAGTCAACATCGACTACAAGCAGCGGCTCGAGGATTGCGGCCTGGTGTTTGCCGGCATGTCGCCCGACGGCGTGCTGCCCGAGACGGTCGAATATCCCGACCATCCATGGTTCATCGGCGTGCAGTATCACCCCGAACTGAAGAGCCGGCCGCTCGACCCGCATCCGCTGTTCGCGAGCTTTATCTCGGCTGCGGTGGATCAGTCGCGGCTGGTTTGAACCGACAGCGAACAAGCCGTGCGGACCTATGTCGCGCTGCTCTACAGCATCATCCTGGGCGAGGGGCGGCGGGTGGTCATGTCCGACCTGAAGGCCATGGCGGAAAATCTCGGGCTGAAAAACGTCCGCACCCTGGTGGCGACGGGCAATCTGGTGTTCGAGACGCGCACAGGCGAGCTTTCAAAGCTCGAGCGGCGGCTGGAAAAGGCGTTCGAGAAAAGCTTCGGCCGGCATGTCGACATCATCGTGCGCGGTGCCGATGACTGGCTGAAGCTTGCCGCCGCCAATCCGTTTCCGGACGAATCAGCGGACACGGCCGATCAGGTTGCGGTGCGCGTGATGCGCGAGCCGCTGCCCGCGGACACCGTCGAAGCACTCCAGGCCTATGCCGCCGCCGATGAGAAAGTATTCCTGGTGGACGGCGATATCTGGCTTGTCTTCTCGCGTGAGCGGCCGAGCTCGCGGCTGCTTGCCGCGGCCAATCACAAGCGCCTCGGCATCGGCACGTCGCGCAACTGGAACACGGTGCGCCGTCTGGCGGAGATGGTAGGCAGTAGGCAGTAGGCAGTAGGCAGTAGGCAGTAGGCAGTAGGCAGTAGGCAGTAGGCAGTAGGCAGTAGGCAGTAGGGTGGCGTCTTCTATTGCCTAATCCCTACTGCCTACTGCCCTGTTTCAGGCCTTGGCGATCCTTGCCCCGGCACCGCCGATGCCTCAGCAGCAATGATGGTGGCCGGCAGCATCGGACTGTCGCTCTTCCTGTTTCGGCGGACAGGGGTGATCGCCGAATGAGCAGAATACGCAGCAATCGCCCGGTAGGGGCTTGAGGATGATCTTGCAGCTTTCGCATTCGTAGAAGTGCAGGCAGGCATTGGCAGGCATTGTCTCGCTTCTACGGTGGCCGCAGCCGGGACAGGTGATGGTGCTTGTAACCTCGATCATTGCTCGTTCACCAATGCTGCTGGATAGCCCGCATTGGCGGAAGCATCGGCGATCGACGCGGTGCTCGTCTTGCGGTCGTCGAAGACGACAGTTGCAGTCTTGGCGCCGACATTGGTCGAAACCGAGACAATGCCGTCGAGGTGCCTGATTGCGGTCGTAACGGTGATCGGGCAGAGCGGACAGGTCATGTCGGGCACCGAGAATGTGGCGGTGTGTTGTGCTGCGACGGCGGGCACCGTGGCTAGGAGCGGGACAACAATTGCAATGGCGACGCGCATGGCGGGATCTCCTACAAATTAAGCCGTCCGAAGACGTCGACTGCCGCCGCCGCCACTGCAATGAGGCTCGCGGCCAACAGGACGAATTGGGTGGAACGGCGATAGACCGGACTGGCGCAAAGTGAACCGGCAAGGCAGGCCGCCTCATTGCGGCGATAGCGCCAGAATCCAACACCGATCGAGACGGCCGCGAGGGTGAGGAAGTATGGCTGGTAAGGCGCCAGCGCGGTGAGGCGCGCGATCCAGGCGCCACTGATTCCCACGAGAGCGAAGGCGAGAGGGAGCACGCAGCAGGCGGAGGCGAGGAGACCTGCCGAGAGGCCGCCAAGAGCGAGCGACAGGGCAGCCCGCGATTTCGCCAGGTTGCTGACGGGCAATGGTCCGCTCATTGTGGCTTCTCCGAGGCGTTCGATACAAACAGGCTGATGGCGCCGCCCGACAACACGATCAACGATCCGGTGCCGAGATTGAACATCAGAATCTCGATGCTGGCGTCGAGCGGATGGAAAAGGGTCAGCGCAGCCGCGGTGATCCCAGCAACGGAAAGACTTGCAGCCAAGATCACTGGCGCCGGGTCGAAAAGAGCGGCATGGCGAAGCATGAGCGCCAAGGCGAGCGATAAAGGCAGGCTGGTCAGCACCAACGTCGCAATGCAAGAAGCCATCTCACCGGGAGGTGCGCCGGGAACCAGCGGTGTCCAGAAGTTCAGACATTGATAGCCGATCGAGAAAAGCCACAGGGCAAGTGACGGAAGGGGCAGCCACAGCCAGTGACGTGAACGCCCAGGAAGGCTGACGAGGAATGCCGCGAATGCGGCAAGGATGCCGGTGAAGACGGCCCCCGTGAGGCTTAAAGCGAAGCGGATCTCGGCCAGACGAACGAGCAGGCCTGGCCGCCAGCCGTGGGCTGTGGCGATCATGGTGAGGATCAATGCGGCGAGAACCAAGAAACCGGTGGCCCGCAACAGCGGCGGACGGAGCCGCCTCACCGGCCTCAGATTGGCGGCAAGCGCGGAGATGAGATCATCCGTGGGAATCATGTTTCACTCCCGCCAGAGAAGAAGCTCCGAAGACGCCGGATGGCGCGGTGGGTGGCGACTTTGAGCGCCGCCACGCTCATACCGCTCGCCGCCGAGGCCTCCTTCAGCGATAGTCCCTCGATCTTGGTAAGCCGCAAGGCTTCACGCTGACCGGGGGGAAGGCGTTCGAGGGCCGCGGCAATCTCATGGATATGTGTCATGTGCTCAAGGTTCGCGGACCGATCGGCAAAGGTTTCGTGGATGGGGTCCGATTCCGTTTCCAACGCCCTGCGGCGACCCTGGCGGCGCAGACGGTCGATCAGCCTGCGTTTGGCAATGGCCGTGAGCCAGGGACCGAACGGTCGCGCCGGATCATAGGTCGCACGCACAGCGTGCAGCGTCAGCAGTATATCCTGCACCGCATCCTCGACATCGCTGGGATTGCGGTGACAGCGCACCGCGTGAGCGCGCAGGTATGGCGCAATGCTCTCGAGGAGCCGCCGATAGGCATTGGCATCGCCGTCCTGGGCCCTCGCCATGAGGATCGACCAATCCAGCTCCTGCACCTGCGGCGGAAGAGCGGCTTCGCCCCGCACAAGTTTCAGTGCAGGAGGGGTGGTCATTGCCGATACGCCTCCGAAGCAAATCGTCGCGCGATCAGCCAGTCAACGGAAATGGGCCCTGCGCCAAGGGCAATGATGGAGATCGCCATAGCGGCCCAGGGCAGATGGAAGTTGGCCCAACCGTCGGGCACGACAAGTTGGATGATACCGGTCATGACAAGCATCGCCAGCGCGGCAAAGCGGGTGGCGAGGCCCAGAACCAGCAGCACCGGCAAACTGATTTCGGCGGTCGCGACCAGATAGGCCACGGCATCGGGCACGGGGAAACCATACTCGGCGCCGAAGATGTGCAACTTGAACTCCTCTTCGAACAGATAAATGGTGCTGTCCGAGAGCTGCAGGAAGCCGTCCCAGCGGGTGAGGCCGGAGCGGAAAAACGGCACCGCGAGTGCTGCTCGCAGAAATAGGGGCGCTACGGCCATGGCTACCGAGGAAAGCCACGCCGTCAGCGTACGGATCAGGTTCGGAGCTGACATCATGACGGCTCGTCTCCGGTATCCGGTTCAAGGCTCCAACCGATGAAAGCGCCGGCTTCAATCAGTCCGGCCAACATCGTCCTGAGATCGAAGTGCTGGGTGGCTTCGAGCACGGCTATCGTCGCGGCCACCACTGGCTTGCCGGCGCCTAAGGTCCTGATGAGGGCCGCAGCTCCCACCGGCAGCTGGCGCACGACGACTTCTGCTCCCGGGCGGATGATGAGAGCATCCTCACCACCTGCCTGGAGATCGACAGCAGCGGGCTCGCCGCCGGCAATGTTCATGCGCCAGATGGTGAGGGCGGGAAACTGCGATTGCGTCACCCGGAGCGAAGGGTGGAGCGCCAGCCGGATCTCGCCCAGGCGGCCCTGATCGACGGCGAGGAGATCATTCGCCGAAAGCGGCTCCGCATCGGCCGCGTGATAGGCCTCGATCCAGGCGCGCTCGATCCTCGCCACGTCAGCGAGATAGGGAAGTGTCGCTGCGGGCTCGAACCCAGCGATGAATTCGGGGAGGCCTGCACCATAGTCCAGCATGACAGGGCGCTGCGGTGGATGGGCGGTTGCGAATTGCCCCGTCATGGCGCGGAAGAATTCATCCCCGATGATGCGATGAACGGCCGGGTAATTTTCCTTCAGTGTCTCGATGAGGCCGGCCACGACATTGTTGCGATAGACCGCGAAGCGGCGCGGACTTGGCAAGCCGTCGGGTCCCACGAGGCCTTGCGGCGTGGCACGAGCAGCGTCAAGCAAGGCCAGCGCGAAGTCCCGTTGCTGCTCAGCCAGCCCTTGCAAGGCGCACCTCCTGTCCCGGCGCGTGAGACTTCATGGACGCTTCGGCCCGCATGGCCTCGGCATGCAGCTCACTCCATGATGGTAAATCGGCGTCCCATTCGATCAGCGTCGGCGTGGGACCAAGCTTGCCGATCGCGTAGGCGTAGAGTTCCCAAACCGACGGGTCGACCGGCCGGCTGTGGGTATCGATGAGCAGCGGCCTCTGTTTCTCGTCGGTTTCCGGCGTGAAGCCGGCAAGATGTATCTCCTGCACGGCGCCGAGCGGATAGGCGTCGATATAGGCGAAGGAGTCCCACTGCTGATTGGTCGAAGCGACGTGGACGTTGCTCACATCGAGCAGCAGTCCGCAGCCGGTGCGCCGTTGCACCTCGGCGATGAAATCAGGCTCGGCATAGGTGCTTTCTGCAAAGGCGATGTAGGTGGAAGGATTTTCCAGCAGCATCTGACGGCCAAGTGTTTCCTGCACTTCGTCGATGTGTGAGGCGATGCGCTGGAGCGTTTCCATCGTGTAGGGCATCGGCAGGAGATCGTTCAGAAACGCATCGTCGTGGCTCGACCATGCAAGGTGCTCGGAGAAAAGGCCCGGCTGATAGCGGGCGATCAGGTCTTTCAGGCGCCTCAAATGGTCTTGGTCGAGGGGCCCTGCCGCGCCGATCGACAGACCGACACCGTGCAACGAAAGAGGATATTGCTCGCGCACCGCAGCAAGGTACCGGTGCGGTGGTCCGCCCGCTCCCATGTAGTTTTCGGCATGGACCTCGAAAAAGCCGATGTCCGGCCCGGTTTCCAGGATCTCGCGGTAGTGCTGCGGCTTAAGTCCTACTCCGGCACGCGGAGGAATGTTCATGGTCGATCTCCCGGAAGGCAGTGGAAAGGGCGGATGGCGATGCCACCCGCCGCGGTCTGCTCGGAATCAGCCGATCGGCTTTAGCGAGCCGTGGCCATTTGGCGTGGTCATGGCAGTACAGGTTCCCTTCGCCACCAGCTTGAAGGCATTGCCCTGGTAGTCCTTGGTGGCCGTGCCCGCACATGTGGTTCCAGCACCCGCGTAGCAGTCGTTGTGGCCCTTCAGCGCTACGCCGAAACACTTCTCCATCTTGCCGGAAGCGACCTCTTTCTTGGTCTTCTCCTGCATCTTCATCATTTCCGCCTCGCTCATCGCGGCTGATGCGGAACCAATGGCGGCGGCGCCAATGGCTGCGGCGAAGGCACTGGCGACGGCGGCGGATATGAGGCGGTTTGACATGCTTTCCTCCAATGGGTGTTGTTGCGCGAACCCTTCTCCCCCGGCGATGCCGGAAGCCGCAGGTTCTACTGAAAGTTCGCGGCAGCGCTGGCGGAGGTTACGGCGGTTCAGATCATCACCGTTCACGAATCTGTGTAGTGCCGCAGTCGGGCTCGTTATGTGGGATGGTTCGAGGTGGCGGCGGGGGTGATGCGCGAGCCAGTGCCGGGAGGCCGTTGCGGCGCTCCAGGCCTATGCGGCCGACGACGAGTTGGTGCAGTTGGTAGACAGGATGTCTGGCTTGTCTTTTCGCGTGAGCGGCCAGCTCGCGGCTGCTTGCGGCGGCCAATCACAAGTGTCTCGGCATCGGCACGTCGCGCAGTAGGCAGTAGGCAGTAGGCAGTAGGCAGTACAGTAGGGTGGCGTCTTCTATTGCCCGATCCCTACTGCCCACTGCCTTGTTTCAGGCCTTCGCCACCTTAGCGCCTGCACCAAGCGCCATGGTACGCAGCACGTAATAGACGACGCCGGCGATCGCCACGCCGAAGAACCAGCCATAGACGCCCCACCAGGACGGCAGCCAGTTGGTGAAGTTGGGCAGGATCGAGGAGAAGATGGCGCCGATGCCGGCAGCGATGAAGGCATTGACATGCCACCCGCTCTGGAAACGGAACTCGCCGTCTTCGCGATAGAGCGCTTCGACGTCGACCTCGCTTTTGCGGATCAGGTAGTAGTCGACCATCATCACGCCGAAGATCGGTCCCATCGTAGCGCCGATGATGTTGACGAAGGAAGCCGCACTGCCTTCCCATGGCGCGAAGGGATAAAGCACCAGGGCGATCAGCGCCGCGATGTAGCCGCCCTTCTTGAAGTCGATCTGGCGCGGGAAGACGTTGGAGAAGTCGAAAGCCGGCGAGACGAAATTCGCCACGACGTTGATGCCCAGCGTCGCCACCGCGAAGGTCAGCGCGGCAAGCGCGGCCAGGAACCAGCTGTCGAACTTGGCCGAGATCTGGTCTGGATGCAGCAGCACCTCATGGTAGACGTCATAGGCGGCGATCGTCGTGACGCCGGCCACCAGCGAGAACAGGATGAGGTTGACCGGCAGGCCCCAGATGTTGCCCTTGCGCAGCGCCGCCTTGTCCGGCGCATAGCGGGCGAAATCGCAGAAGTTGAGGTAGAGCGCCGAGAAATAGGTCACCCAGATCGCCGCCACCGCGAACAGCGCGGTCCAGGATCCAGGCTCGCCCGGAACGCCTGCGTCCTTGGTCTTGTCCAGCAGCACATCCATCGGGATGTCGCTGGTGAAGGCGAAAGTGTCCGACTTCACACAGAGATAGATCGCCAGGATCAGCATCATGACCCACACGGCCGGGCCGGCCCAATCCTGGAAGCGACGGACGGTCTCCATACCCTTCTGGATGATCAGCAACTGCAGCGCCCAGATGATGACGAAGCAGATCACCTCGAGGGTCGAGTGTCCCAGAAGGTGCGAGCTCTTGTTGAACTCGTCGAACCATTGCAGGCGTGTCAGCAGCGCCACGATCGCGCCCGAAGCCGCGGCCGTCTGGGCGCCGTACCAGAAGCAGGCGACGATCGCCCGCACCAGCGCCGGGACGTTGGCGCCCCAGATGCCGAAGGAGGCGCGGGCAAGCACGGGGTAGGGCACGCCGGTCTTCACGCCGGCATAGCCGACCATATTCATCAGCGCATAGATGATCAGCGAGCCGATGCCGATGGCGATGATGAAGTTGACGAAGCCGCCGCAGAACAGAAACAGGCTTGCCGCCAGGTAGTAGCCCCAGAGGCTGTGGACGTCGGAGGTCCAGACATTGAAGATCGAAAACGGTCCCCAGTTCCTGACCGTTGCGGGAGCCAGATCCTCATTGTAGAGGTCAGGCGATGCGCCTTGAATGGTCATTGCAAGTGTTCCCCTTTTTGCAAAACGCGCCCTCACGCGTTGACGGGGAGGTTAAGCCTGACGCAGGGTAACCGGCAAGCAACCCATTTGCCGGCTTTCGCCTTAAAGATATTCAATGAGAATCGCCGTTATCCGACGGCTCCAGGCCTGCATTGGCTGAGTCGCCAAGTGATTTTCGCGCATGTCAGCGCAGGCCCGCGGTTTCGAACTTTTTCCATCGGCAACCAAATTTGTTTGGAACCAATTCGCGGGACGTGCGTTTAGTGCGGTTCGACTGCGCTGCGGTCGACCGGGAGGATAATTATGGATCGCTTGCATTTCTTTACCCCAGTGCGAATTGCGCGTGGGCAGGGATACCCTGTGGAGGAAGTCGATAGCGTCTCCGAGGCGATGGTGTTCCTGCGGAAGTGGCCAACGGGAAGACGCGGCCCGGTTTATCAATGCGCCCTGAATTGCTGCGCGGCGGCACTGTCGGGCAAGATGTCGGCCGAGGAAGCGCGCAAAGCCTTTGTCGGCTTTGCCCGTATCACCCGGCTGCTCGACGACGACATGGCGCTGCCGCTGGGTGGCGCGTCGATGGACAATGTCCACGCCCTGAGGCGCTAGCGCCGTCACGCCCCCGCGGCTGCGCTGACAGATACGACGATGAGGCGTCGGCTTATGGCCGGCGGCGGTGTGCTGTCGTCGGTTCAGTTTTCCTTGAAAGAGCGTGTTAGCGAAGCCTGCACCGGGGCCAGCATATAGTCGAGCAAAGTGTGCTCTCCCGTCAGGATCATGACCTCCGCCGGCATGCCGGGCGACAAGTGCACGTCATGCAGCTCTGCGAGATCGGCTGTGTCGACTTTGACCTTGGCGAGGAAATAAGGCTCGCCGGTCTTTTCGTCCGTCAGCCGGTCGGCCGACATCGATGTGAGCAAGCCATGGATTTGCGGCAGATGCCGGCTCGGATAGGCCGACAACACCACGCGAGCCGGCATGTCAGGATGTACCACATCGATATCCGCCGGCTTGATGCGTGAATCTATGACCAGATTGGCAGTTTGAGTCGGAAAGAGGCCGCGCGCTTCACCCGATCGGTGAGGGACGCAATCACTGCGAGGTCGGCGTTCGGGTTAAGGCGATTTGCCTTCTCTATCGAGGCGGCTCGACATGTAAGGGGCCGGTTTTGAGCCGGAAGGATCGGGGTGGCGTGCCGGCTGGTCCGTCACTGCAAAATTGATAATATTAAATATTCCGAATATTCAGCCCACCATCCGGTTTGCTACCGCTATCCTAGAAGTGCTTCCCGCGACGGGTCTCGCCGCGAAAAGCTCGGGATTCCCGGATTTCGCTATTTCTCGTGAGCGTATTTTAGCTATCATTAATGTACGGTGGACTGAGTCCGCCGGGCCGGCGTTCTGAAGCCACTTACCCCAAGAAGGACGCCGGCCGCCTTGCGTCTTTTGAAGCTAGACCCGTTGTCGCACTGGTGCGGCGGCGACAACGGGGCTGCTCTGTTACTTCGCTTGGCCAAGTTGGTGGCACATAGCCTTGCAGTGGGGCATTCTGCGACATTGGCGCCGATGGCGCCGTAACAAAAAGGTCGGTGTCTCAAGCGCATTGGTCTGAACGCGGGCCAGGAGCGCGAGAAGCGCGGCGCTTGCTGACCTCGAGTCAGTTGGGCGGGGGGCCGACTATTGAACCGATGCCGTCGCGACGGAGATCTGCTCCACGCCGCGCCATCTCGGCTGCCTTGAGACCGCCGACTAGCCTGCGAATCGTGGGATGCCAACCGAGAATCTCAGACGATACGCCGAGCTGGCCGCGCGCCGGCTTTCGCGGCGGCCAGACGCGAAGACCAAAGTACCGAGCAGCCAGGCGGTCGATCTCGCCGCTGAATTGAATGAGCAGGCTCCCATGAGCAGCTTCGAATACCCGGGCAAGGCCATTGATATCCATCGACGGTTTTTCCGCCGGCCGCAATGCCACCACGACAGCGTCCCACATTTCCGGCAGCAGCATCTGCGGGTGAGCAAACACTGTCACTCTCGCGCCTTGCTCGATCAGGGCATCTTCTATGTAGCGCCTGCAGGGGGTGTCGCACAGGAGAGCGATTCTCGTATCGCGGGCGTTTATGCCTGCATCGTGCAACAGTCGACAGCACAGCCGGGCTAAATCGGGATGCAGGTTTATGCTGGGATGCTCTAGATTTGGAGCGGCGACTTTGACCTGCATCTCGCTGCAGGCGTTTAGGTCCACCATCTCGGGAGAGAGTTCCCATGGCTCGGCCATTAGAGCTACGACTGAATTTGGTCGGAGGTACTCGACGGTCGACCGTGATATCGGCAGTGTCCGGGGACAACTCACAAGAATGTCGACGTCATTCCAGTGATGAGGATGCATTCGTCGCAATATCTCCAGCCTGGCCGAATGTCCGGCATCGGTGGCCAGGTCCAAGGCGTCCCAGGAGGTGGCTGGACTTCTGGCATGCTTTTTTCGCTCGGCTGTAAGCGCAAATACGCGTCGGGCGCCGGCGAGCGCTGCCGCGGTTGCCGTGATCGCCTCCGAGCCAAACCCAGCTCCAGTAACCACAACCTGTCCGTCGAGATCAAGTTGCAACGTTCCAATGCACTCGCGGATGGCATCGATGACCGACGCGACCTCGGTACCATGACCAGGATCTTCGCCCTCCGACTGCGAAGTGCTGTTCACAGAGTCCCCCCACGTGTCGTCATGGGGGTGGGTTCGCTCGCAGCGTGCATTCTCCATGCGGTTTGACCGATGATGTAGAGGCAACGTGCCGACTAGGGGTTGTTTGTAATTGTTTGCGCAACCGTCGTTCTATTGTAATCTTAGCAGTTGTTGCGACGGGTTTGCTGTAGGCAAAATCGCCTGATTTTGGCGAAAACGTGCACCACATTCTCGACCGACCTACCTCGTTTGGAGAGGGTCTGGCGCTCCTGCCTATCGCAATCCGTCGCATACGATCGTCCCGCTTCAGCCGAGGGACCAGGCGGCCTTTCGAACCACGAACCCCTCCGCAAATCCGTCCTTAGCGCGGCACTCCATGCCGCGCAGCCGTGCCAGACCACGAAACGTTTCGGCGTCAAACCAATCTTTGGACCGCTGACTGCCGAAGTGGGCAAGAAGCAATTCGATTTTGCGCTGCATTTGGGCTTCGGTCAGCGGCGTGTAGAAGTTTGGCTGACCCAGGTCGCCGTCCCATTTCGGGATCTCATATTCAAGAATAAGGTGATCCCGAAAAAGGTTCCAGGTGATCCTGTTGACCTCGCGATGATCCTGATGCGCATCATCCCGGCGGTGGGTGAAGATCAGGTCAGGCTTGGCTTTTTTGGCCTGGGACGCAAGCCATTCCTTGATCTCCCGCCCTTGGGTCGGAAAGTAGCTATCATCGAAGTCTGCAATCATCACGGTGGGATCTGTGACCCCTTCGAGGAAGCTATGCGCCGACGCGCGAGCCTCCTCGCCCCGGGCTCCGCGCCCGCTTAACACAATCCAGTGCACGTCAAGCTTCGCGCCGCTGGCAACAAGGGACAGAAGGGTCCCTCCCGCGCCGATCTCGATATCGTCGGAATGGGCGCCAAGACAAAGCACGCACAGACTCTCCTGCATGCCTGCGAGCGACAGGGCCCTCATGATCTGGCGACTGCGAGTCCAGTATGACCGGACCGCTCGCGCATCTGCCGGTTCCAGGGCATGTTGCCTTTTTCGACCATGTCCTCGAGCACCTGCCAGTCGCGCAATGTGTCCATGGCGCGCCAGAAGCCATTGTGTTTGTAGGCCATCAGCATATTGGCCTCAATCAGCCTCCGGAAAGGCTCAAGCACGAGTTCTTCGCCTTCGCGCATGAAATCGAAGATTTCTGGCCTGAACATAAAATACCCGCCATTGATCCAGATATCTGAGCTCGTGGAACTGCGGAACTCACGGACGTGGCCGTCCTCGGCGATATCCGCAAAATGATAGGTGACCGGCGGGGGCACCGCGAGGAAGCAGGCGACCTTTCCGCTCGCGCGGAACTTGCGCTCCATGTCGTCGAGGTCGACGTCCGTGAGCCCGTCGCTGTAGTTGGCAAGGAACATGTCCTCGTCCCGAACCAAATCACGAGCGGCCCAGAGCCGTTCGCCGATGTTGCGCCAGATGCCAGTGTCAATGAGAGTGACTTGCCAACCCTTGTGACTGTCATCCAAGAGCCTGACATCTCGACCGTCGCCGGTTACCACGCAATCAGCGAACATCTGCGGCCGGCTGTTGAGAAAGAAATCCTTGACGACGTTTGCCTTGTAGCCAAGGCAAAGGATGAAGTCTTCATGCCCGTAGTCGCTATAGTATTGCATCACATGGCGCATGATTGGCTGCGGGCCGAGCGGGATCATCGGCTTGGGCACCGCTTCGGAATAATCGCGAATGCGGGTACCAAGCCCGCCGCAGAAAAGAACTACTTTCATGGCCGGTACTCCGCGGGATCGATCACCTTGACGAAGGGGATTGGCACGACGAATTTCGCGCCCCATGCCGCCACGTGCGACATCTGTCTCACGATCTCGTCCTTCAGGTTCCATGGCAGGATCAGGATGTAGTCCGGCTTAGCCTCCTGGATGGCTTCGACGGGCTTGATCGGAATGTGCATGCCGGGCGTGAAGCGTCCGTGCTTGTAGGGATTCCGGTCGACCGTGAAATCCAAAAAGTCGGTGCCGATCGCGCAATAGTTAAGAAGGGTGTTGCCCTTGCCGGGCGCTCCATAGCCGCAGATCGTCTTGCCTTCGTTCTTCGCCGAGATCAGGAAGCTGAGTAGGGCGCGCTTGGCGCCATAGGCGCGATCGGCGAATGACGTGTAGGTCTGCATCTGCCTGAGGCCGGCGGTTGCCTCTCGCTCGATCAGTCCAGCCACCGCCGGCGACGGGCGATAGACGCTATCTGCCCGCGCCAAATAGACTCGCAGCGAGCCTCCATGCGTGGGCAGTTCCTCTACGTCGAAGATCTTGAGGCCGTGCCTTGCGGCCACCACGTCGATCGTCGTGAGCGAGAAATAGGAGAAATGCTCGTGATAGATCGTGTCGAATTGGTTTTCGTCGATGAGCCGCTCAATGTGCGGGAATTCAAGGGTGACCACACCCTGCGGCTTGAGCAGTAGCACGATGCCTGCCACGAAGTCGTTGAGGTCTGGAACTTGCGCGAGAACATTGTTGCCGATGATGAGATCGGCCTGCTTGCCTTCGTTGATGAGTTCGCGCGCCAGGCGTACACCGAAGAAGGCGACACGCGTCGGCACGCCCTTGGCGATTGCAGCTTGCGCGACGTTCGCCGCAGGCTCGATGCCAAGTGTCGGAACCCCCAGCGGCTGAAAATGCTGCAGCAGATAACCGTCATTGCTGGCCAGTTCGACTACCAGGCTGTCTTGTCGGAGCCCGAAGCGCGCCGCAGCGTAATCGCAATAGCGTTTCGCATGCGCGACCCAACTTGCGGAATAAGATGAAAAATATGCGTACTCGGTGAATATCTCTTGCGGAGTAATATGCTCCGGCAGTTGCACTAGGAAGCATCCCTCGCAAGCCATCACGTGAAGCGGATAGTAGGCCTCGACGTTGCCCAGGCGGTCCGGCGATATGAAGCTTTCGCAGGGCGGCGACATTCCCAGATCGACAAATGTATGACGAAGAGGCGCTGCACAGAGCCGGCAACGTCGCTCGTGTTCGACGTCCACCTGTTGGCCGCGCGCGTCGGCTGAATGAAAATTCATCAGACCCAACCCCGGATTTATCTGCAGTGACCTTGAACCAGTCGGCGAGAGCCGCTGACTTGGTATTCTGAGAGATAGGTTAGTCAAATCGAATGAGGCTCAGCCTAGGTTGATCCAGAAGAGGTACGCGGACGCCCTTTTTTTGATCATGTATTCTTGAGTGGACAGCAGTTTGTGTATGACAACAGCAAGATAGCTTTGCTGCGATGCATCGCCGGCAGTTTAGGCTGAGGCTCGTCAAAAGGAGCTTTCGAGTGCGTTTTCATCCGTCTTCGCTCAGCGGACCAATGTTGGTCGAGCCGGAACCCATCTGGGATCAACGCGGGTTTTTTACCCGTACCTTCTGCGTTTCCGAGTTTGCCGGCCACGGTCTGACGACCAGCTTCGTCCAGCACAGCATGTCATATTCGCAGCATACGCACACGTTGCGCGGTATGCACTTTCAGAATTCGCCTCATGCGGAGGTAAAACTGGTAAGTTGTATTGCGGGCTCTATTTATGACGTCATTGTCGACCTGCGCCCACAATCGCCAAGCTACCTGAAATGGGAGGGATTTGAGCTGACGGCCAGCAACCGCCGCATGCTCTACATCCCCAGTGGCTTTGCCCATGGCTTCCAGACACTCAAGCCCGACTCGACGGTGAGTTACATGATTTCCGAGTTTTATACGCCGGGGGCGGCGAGCGGCTTACGATTCGACGATCCATGCCTGGCGATCGACTGGCCTGCTCCACCCAGCATATTGTCGGATCGCGACAGGCATTGGCCGCTGCTCACGGCCGAAGCGCGTCGCACGGAGCTACTGAGCTGACAACAGCCCATGTTCGCGTAAAAGTCGGGCGGCGGCAGCGATCTCGGCGAACGGAAGTCCGGATCGCTCGGCTATCGCGAGCAACGAATTGCTGCCGTCCGCTAGGTTGAGAACCCATAGGATTGGCATCGCCCCATGGCTGGAAGCGTGAAGGCCTCCAAGCGCTGCGTATAAGCCGCGCCTGCCAAGCTGAGGTTCGCCCTTGGGGCTGAGGTTGAGAGGAACCCAGTCTTCCTCGACGACGTCGATTACGCCCGCAAGCATGTCGTATGAATGGGCCAGATGCTCCGGACGAATGAAATCGAGATCGTCGGCGGAGGTGTGGTATTGCGGAAAGGTGCCGTGGGCACCGCGTTGGAATAGGCCGACTGGCATGTTGAAGCCGGGCGAGCAGAACTGGCGCTCGTCGTAGCCGTACGGACTAAAGTCGATCACCTTTGCGGATTGGCCCGGGAGATGGGAAAGGACATGTTCCATGGCTCGGTCGATGAAGGCATCACCGCGCCGGCTGCGTTTGTAGGTAGGGCCCTGGCCATCGCCGACGCACGAGACCACAAGGCCGTGGTCGATCCGGGGGATTCTGTCCTCATTGGCCGCGAGCCATGCCAGGGAACCGATAGTTCCGGGAATGAAAAGGAAGCGATAGCTATAGCGTGTCTGACGCGCGCGGAGCTTTCCTGCCAATACCGTCAGCAAAGCCAGGCCCGAGCAATTGTCGTTCGCCATTGAGGGATGGCAGATGTGGGTGGTCAGCAGGAACTCCCGGTCGCTCGTTCCGCCATGGACATATTCACCATATGTCAGCGCGCCTTGCCTGAGTTCGCTGTCGATATGAACGCGATAGCGACCCTCCGGAAGGGACGTCAGGAGATTGTGCGACATGCAGAATCCCCACCGTTCCGCATAGTATGAGGTACGGTAGGGGATAAGGTCGGGTTGCTCCGGTATCGTGAAAACATGCTCCTTCAGCTCGGCGAGGCTCACCACCTTGTCGACCGGAACGCTGTAATTCAGGACATGGAGATTGGAGTGCCGGAAATCGACTATCCGGTTACCTTTTTCGTCGTCGATATAGGCCTCACGGATGATCCATTCTTTTGGTATCACCCAATCGAAGACGGGCGTTCCCGTTGCAACCTCGTGCACCTCGATCGGCAGGTGCCGTGACAAAACGCGCAGCGTCTCGCGAACACCGGGACCAGTGATGCTGCGGGCGATCGGGAAAAGTTCTCTGGCAAGTTCGTAAATCTTCTCGCCTAGTCGGGCAGAAGTATTCACCAGTTGTTGAGCGCCATCATCCATATCGCCGTCGTTATTGTAGCATCGCTGCCGGAATTTTTGCCTGGCTGTGCGTCAGGCGACGAAGATCATGAGCGATCACGCCAGTCGCCATCAGGTGCTTGATATGGGCGATCCGCTGATAGCGCGGACCTTCGAATTCACCGGGCGTCAGTCGCGATGACTTGAGAACGCTGAGAAGTTGCTCAGCCCCGCTTCGAGCGTTGTGGCGCGGCAAAGCGTCAGGCAGGACGCGGGCAAGCTTGCTGAAATTGACACGATACGAGCGCTTGTCCGGTCCCGCGTCGCTGGCGAAGGTGAGTTGGCAGCCGGGGACGACTTCGGTGACGATCTCCGCGATGTCGCGGATCCGGTAGTTGTGCTCCGTTGACCCGACGTTGAACGCCTGGTTCCAGACCGCTTCGGTCGGTGCGGCAAGACCTGCGACGAAGGCTCGGGATATGTCCTCGACATGCACGAGCGGTCGCCAGGGCGTTCCGTCCGATTTGAGATAGAGCAGCTTTTCCGAAACGGCCCATGCCATCAGGTTGTTGAGCACGACGTCGAAGCGCAGGCGAGGCGAGACGCCATAGGCAGTCGCCGGCCGGAAATAGACGGGGCAGAAATCACCGTCTGCCAGTGCTGATATGTCCCGTTCCGCCAGAACTTTGGATTTTCCATATGCCGTGACGGGATTGAGGTCACCGGTCTCATCGATCAGGTCGCTCTCGGATACCCCGTAGTTGCTGCAGGAGGAGGCGAACAGGAAACGTCGCACGCCGGCTTCCTTGGCAACCTGGGCTATCCGGACGCTTCCGCGGTGATTGATCGCGAAGGTGATGTCGGGGTTCAGGTTGCCGAGCGGGTCGTTGGAAAGCGCTGCAAGGTGGATGACGGCCTCGACGTTGACGAAGTCGTCGTGGCTCGCATCGCGCACGTCCTTGCAAATGCTTGGAATGTTGGTGAGCTTGCCTGCGGGGGCAAAGGTGCACCGCTCGTACAGATTGGCATCGTAACCTATGACGTCGTGCCCCGCAGCGATCAGCATGGGCACCATCACAGAGCCGATATAGCCTTGATGGCCCGTGACCAGAACTCGCATTGTTCCTCCTGCGGAATGCATGGCGCTGTTCGACCTTCGCACGATTTTGTCCCGAGGCTACTGACCCAATCGGATGAGGGGTTTAGGTCTGTCGGCCATGCGCGCAAATTTCCGGGCTTGATAGCGTCTCTACGTCCTGTGCTCGCCGTTCTGGCCAGCTGCGGGATTTTACGGGCAAAGAAGCCGGACGCGCCCCGCACTTCACCGGGCCGGAGAAGCGCCCGGATACATCGCCCACCCCGGGCCGCATTGCTGGCTCTTCGGAACTAATTCAAACGGGCATCGACTAATCACAATTGATATCGGCACACGCGCTGTGGAGGGGTGCCCGGCACGAAGCGCGAGCCATAAGCTGGCGTCGTCGTCTTGGTGGGCTATCTCACGCCCTCCTGTGATTTGGCTATGGCACCGTTACGAGTCTCGGACCGTACGGCATCTTCTTTCTGGCGGGGAGTTCGAAGCTGGACGAACTGAAAGGAAAATCGCTGCGGGGTGCGTTTGCGAAGCTTTGCGGACAAGGGATTTCCTTTGTTCTGCGGCTCGGCTTTGTCGCCGCAATCGCACGCCTCCTGGAACCGGCGGATTTCGGGCTGGTCGCCATGGTAACGGTGGTTACCAGCTTCTTCGACCTGTTCTCCACCGCCGGACTCTCGGCAGCGACGGTTCAAAAGGCCGACATCAGCGATCAATATGTATCGACCCTTTTTTGGGTCAATGTGGCCGTCGGCAGCATCCTTGGCGTGCTCTGCCTCATCGCCGCGCCTTTCCTCGTCGCTTTCTACCAGGAGCCTCGCCTGCTTCCGGTGACCGCCGCGCTGGCGGCCGGCTTCCTGTTCAATGCCGCCGGGGTGCAGCACCTTGCGCTTCTGCAACGCTCGCTGCGCTATGGGGCCCTGGCTGTCATAGAGACAATTGCCCAACTGGCCAGCATTGCGACCGGGCTTGGAATGGCGTTCTATAGCTTTGGCTATTGGGCGCTGGTTGGCGCTGCACTCGTTCAGCCTGCGACGACGACCCTTCTTATGTGGCTTTCGATTTCCTGGCGTCCGGGAAAGCCCGGTAGGCTCTCCGATGTTCGGTCCATGCTAAGGTTCGGGGCCACGATCACGTTCAACAATCTGGTCGTCCATCTGGCCTATAATTTCGACAAGCTGATGATCGGGCGCTATCTGGGGGCAGACGCCCTGGGCATTTATGGGCGAGGCTATCAGCTCATCAATATACCGAACACGACCTTGCTGTCAGCGGTCGGTGGAGTGGCCTTTTCCGGCTTGTCCAGGCTGCAGGGTGATGCGGTTCGCTGCAGAGCGTATTTCCTCAAGGGATATACGCTCGTCAACAGTCTTACACTCCCAACGACAATGTTCTGTGCAATCTTCGCGGACGAGATCATCACCGTCGTCCTTGGGCACAAGTGGCATGCTGTAGCGCCGATCTTCCGTTTGCTCGCCCCCACGATCCTGGTTTTCGGGATCATCAACCCAACCGGATGGTTCCTCCAGTCGACGGGTCTCCAGGGACGCAGTCTCAAGATGGCATACGCCATCGCTGTGCTGGTCTGCCTGGCCATCATCATAGGTCTACCTTACGGAGCCAACGGCGTGGCTCTGGGCGTTTCTGCGGCCATGACCGTGTGGGTGGTGCCGCATATTGTCTGGTGCGCGAAGGGCACGCTTCTGTCGCCTTTCGATCTCTTTGCCGCGATCTGGCGGCCATTGCTGGCCAGTATCGTCGCAAGCGGTGCGGGACTGGAGGCAGCGTTCTACCTGGGGCCGTCGTCCACGCCGCTCCTTCGGCTTCTGATGGGCGGGATGGTCATGGGCGCGGTCTACGCCTGTCTGCTCCTGTTCGTCCTCGGCCAAAGGAAATTTTATGTGGATGTCCTGGCGGCGTTGAGACCCGCTTCGCCGGCTCGAATTGCCGACACATCCGCCAATCTCGGAGCAAGCAGATGAGCGAAAATGTTCCACGGCTGAGTATCGGCCTTGCCGTCCGCAACGGAAAAGGGTGGGTGGAAAATTGCATAGATTCCATCCTCGGCCAGGACTTCGAGGGCCTCGAGCTGGTTGTTTCCGACAATGCATCTGACGACGGAGTGACAGAAACACTTGCAAACTACGCGCGGGCCGATGGGCGCATCCGATTGAATGTCAATCCTTCGAATATTGGGATCCATCAAAACATGAACCGTGTGCTGCGCCTGGCGCGTGGCACATTCTTCCGCTGGATCAGCGCCGATGATTGGCTCGAGCCGGGCTATCTCTCGAAATGCGTGAAGATGCTTGAAGACCGGACTGACGCAATTGGCCTGACCACCGGCTTCACCGTTTACTCGCCCGAGGGGGCGGCGAGATGGGAGGACTACCGGGGGGAATTTCCAAGCTCCGGCGACGCAGCCCAGCGGTTTGAAAGGATGTTGTGGTTCTACCATGCCGGCGACGCCAAGTATGACCCGATCTACGGCATGTACCGACGCTCCCGGCTCTTGGAAACGCGCATGCTTCGCCGCTCCGAGCAGGCGGACTGGCTCATATGCGCCGAACTGGCGCTGACAGGGCCAATCATTCACATCCCCGATCGGCTCGCCAACCGTACGCAGAAGCCGCGTCGCGGCCTCGACCGCGTTGCATTCCGCCGACGTCTTGATCCCATCAGCAGCGAAGAACTCAGAACCTGGCCGTCCCGCACCTATCGCGACCTCCGCGATATCGTTCTGGAAGCAAAGCTTACCGAGGATCAGTTGCGTCGATGCGAAATGGCGCTTCGCCGCTTCTGGGCGAAGGAAACAATCAGGGCCGGACGGGCGCAATTCTCAGATTCAAGGCTTTTGCTGCTCAGGCGCTTGCGTGGAAATCAGGGACGCTTCCTGTCATCGACACCTGTGAGTCAAGACTAGGAATGGGCGATGGTGCAGTCCGCGGACATGGAGGCCGGCCGAGATGGTCCACCAAAATTCCGAGATCACTGACCTCAAGGTTCTGATCACGGGCGGGGGTGGCTTCCTTGGTTCCCATCTTTGCCAACGGCTGCTCGGACTTGGCTGCGAGGTCCACGCGACGTCACGTTTCGAACGAGAGAGAGACGATCGCGGACCGATCTGGTGGCAAGCCGACATGGCCGATCTCTCGACGGTTCGTAGCGTTGTCGCCACGGTGAAGCCCGACATCGTCTATCATCTGTCCGGCTCGGTTGGCGCGAGCCCAGACCTTGAATTGGTGGTGCCGACTTACCAAAGCCTGTTGACCAGCACACTCAACGTTCTGCTGGCCGGAACGGAGGCCGGCAGCAGCCGCATTATCCTGAGCGGCTCGTTTACCGAGCCCCAGCCGGGTCTTGCGCGTCCCACTCCACATTCGCCGTATGCAGCGGCGAAATGGGCGGCGTCCGGCTACGGACGCATGTTTAACACTCTCTTCCAGGCGCCGGTGGTCATTCTGCAGCCATTCATGGTCTACGGACCGCGTCAGGCGCCCGCCAAGCTCATACCGACAGTAATCGAGTCGCTGCTTGTCGAGACCCCACCCAAAGTGACCAGCGGCAAGCGACGGGCTGACTGGATTTATGTGAACGATGTGATCGACGGGTTTGTTTTGGCGGCGACGACAAAGGGGATCGAGGGGGCCACGATCGATCTCGGATCTGGCCGCCTCGTCTCTATTCGCGAAATCGTCGAGAGGATTGTTGCAATCGTCGGCTCCGCACCCCCTCCCATCTTCGGCGCGGTGCCCGACCGGCCGGCTGAAAACGAAGTGATCGCCGATACCGGGTATGCGTGCGCGCGGCTCGGCTGGATAGCGAAAACCTCCCTCGACGAGGGTCTCCGGCGAACGGTGCGCTGGTACCGCAAAAGGCGCAATAACGGCCGTGATCGCGCAAGCCCTCAACCAACTACTCCTTCTGAATAACTGGGATGAGCTCAGCGCACTTTTGTAGGCGTTTTGCGCGGCGTCGGACCGGCCAAATAATGTGTGCAAGCGGGCGTTACGGCCTGCCTGTCTATCGTCAACACGGTCCGGTGTATTTGCAATGGATATGTCGCCGATCGCCAGTTTGGAGACAGCAAGGGAGTTTGCAGCCAGTCCTTCCGGACGTTCCCTCGTTTCGTACCGGTCAGTAGCCCCGCTGGCCATCACGGCGGATACATTGACCATTACCGCGGCGTGCGCCATCTGGAGCGTGCAATCGGGCGCAGATGGAGGCGGGGTGGCGATGCTAACATTGGCCATTGCACCCATCGCCTGCGCGCTGTTCGTGTGCTCGGCGAAGCTGGCCGGCCTCTACCAGCCTTCGACAATTCTTTCCGAAAACATGCGCCTCCATGTCGTTACGTCGCTATGGCTATGCACGGTGGCGCTCCTTGGCGTAAGCACCTTTGCTCTGGGCAAGCAGGTTGATCCGGAAACCGGCGTTGCCTTGGCGCTCGATGGACTGATCTCGCTTTTCGCTCATCGAGTTTGCTGGCGGCTGTTTGTCCGCAGAGATTCAGCAAAAGGAACCACGGCAGGACGCAAAGCGGTTTTGATCCACCAGGGAGCCTCACTCGATGCCAACGCAGCCCCTGAGCTGCAGCAGCATGGAATTCACATCGAGTATCGATTGAACCTTGGGACGCCGGATAACGAAGTGCTGATACGGCAGCGGATCGAACTTGCAGTCGCGATCGCGCAGAACTCAGATGTCGATGAGATACTCATAGCGGCCGATGTTCGGGATTGGCAGCGGCTCAAACCTCATCTAGCGCTTCTGCGCCAACTTCCGTTGCCAGTCTCGCTCATTGCCCGCGACTGGCTGGTCGATTTTGTAAGGCAGCCGGCTCAGATAGTGGGATCGTCGGCTCTCGTCGAACTGCAGCATCCGCCGCTCTCTATTATGCAGCGGGCAGCGAAGAGGCTCATGGACGTCGCCATCTCAATGGCCGCTTTGGCGCTGCTTTGGCCGTTCATGACACTTATTGCCGTGATGATCCAGCTCGACTCGCGCGGACCGGTCCTGTTCAGGCAAACCCGCATAGGTTTCAACGGTAAAGCCTTCAAGATATACAAATTCAGGACCATGAACGTCCTGGAGGACGGCCCAGGAATCCAGCAAGCCACTTCCGAGGACAAACGCACCACAACGTTTGGCCGTTGGCTTCGTCGAACCAGCATAGACGAACTGCCGCAATTGCTGAACGTCCTCATGGGTGACATGTCGGTCGTTGGACCGAGGCCGCATGCCGCTTCGCATGACAGCGAATTCGGTCGAGCGATCGCCAACTACGCTTTTCGCCGTCAAATGAAGCCGGGCATCACAGGCTGGGCCCAGGTAAGCGGACTTCGCGGCGCAACGCCGGGGGTCGACCTGATGACGAACCGGATCCAGATGGACATGCTCTACATAGAGAGGTGGAGTATCTGGCTGGACATCCGCATAATCCTGCAAACACCGTTTGCCGTCTTACGCGGGCTAAACGCGTACTAGACGCGACGATGGCAGGGCACAGCAGTTACCAAACAGACTTGCGAGCGTGCGAGAGACTGGAGCGCAGCCGCTTGAGATAAGAGTCCTGGAGGACTAGATCCTTTGGGATGTCTTTCCATTGCCATGAGCGGTCCAGCGTGTTGCGCGGTTTCAACCATGCTTCCTTGGTGGCGATGCCGCGACCCGACGTGTAGACACGGCTGTAGCCTTCAGTTTTCAGTTTTCTCAAAACGCGGCGATCATAACGGCCGAAAGGAATACTGGCCTCATCGATCTCGCAACCGCAGATGTCTTCCAGCTTGTGCTTGGCATCCACTGTTTCGGTCTGCAGACCGGCATCATCGAGCTTGCTCCAGTCAAGGTGGTGCATGCCGTGGCTCCCGATCCGCATACCCTTCTGAAGAAGTTGCCTGATCCCCGATGCACTCAGATATCCGCGGCTTCCCACTCTCCCTGCGCAAACAAAAAAAGACGCACTGAGATTTCTTTCCAGAAGTGCGGGCAACGCAATGTCGAGATCGCTTTCATTGCCGTCGTCAAAGGTGATGAGGAGGGGGTAATTGCTCGCAGCTGCAGATACTTTGTCTAGGGCGGCGAGAAATGGATCCGCATCCCACCAGAAATCCAGTTCGGCTTTGTCGATACCGGGTGGGGCTATGCCTATGCCGTGGAAGTTGATGAAGCGCTCTTTCGATCCAACCACACCTAATTTCCTATGGTCGCTTTATTCCTTATGATCCTTTGCGCGCAGGAACCGATATCCGGCGCAAGGGAAGTACAAATCGACGTCTGCGAAAAACCCTCCCACCATGAGCTTGTGGTGTTCATTCTTCAACCCGGCCTATCGCCTTTCTCGCATCGCATGATCCGTCCAAGCTCATCAGCGCGGCGGGCTTCGCAGAGTTGGGTGCGATCTGAATGCAGAGAACATCCCCCTTTTTGACCATGCCTAAGGGGCATTCTACCCATAAGTGTGCGGTCGCTTCGCTCAACGGACAGCTCCTCAATTCGCCCGGAGTTGGAACAATGCCATTGTTTGTCTGAGGCGATCTCTGCCCGGCTCAAACATGATGCGGAGTTAGGGGCGTCCATGAAAATAGCTGTATTCGGGCTGGGCTATGTCGGATTTACCACCCTGTGCTGCCTTGCACACCAAGGCCATGAAGTGGTTGGGTTTGACGTCAACGGCCGCAAGGTCGCGGGCGTCAACTCCGGAATTGCACCGATCATCGAGCCGGGACTTGGCGAAATGCTGCTCCATGGGCTGGCGGAGCATCGCATCTCGGCGTTCGTGGAAGTCGAAGACAAGCTCGAAGACTGTGACGCCGCAATAGTATGCGTCGGCACGCCAAGCGGAGCGGACGGCGCCCACGACATGAGATTCGTGACTGAAGTCTCAAAGGAAATAGCGCTGCACGTGGGGCACAGCCTCGCGAAGCCGTTGACCGTCATCTACCGCTCGACCGTAAGGCCCGGAACAATGGAGGGTCTGATCGCACCGATCTTCGCAGGGTTGCTGGGAGACGCGGCGGACCGCGTTGAACTCGCCTACTGCCCCGAATTTCTGAGGGAATCTTCGGCCGTCAATGACTACTTCCTGCCTCCGAAGGTGATCATAGGAACGCAGGACGGCGAGCCAAAGACAGCGTTAGACGAGCTTTTTGCCGGCTTCGAAGCGCCGCGCTTCGTGACGCGATTTGCGGAAGCCGAGATGACAAAATTTGTCGACAACAGCTGGCATGCGATGAAGGTGGCGTTCGCCAACGAAATCGGCCGGATCGGCCTTCAACTCGGTGTCGATCCGGCGAAAGTGCACGAGATCTTTGTTTCCGACACAAAACTCAACATTTCTCCATACTACCTGCGCCCCGGCGGAGCATTCGGTGGCTCGTGTCTGCCAAAGGACGTCCGTGCATTGCAGAACATCGTGGCGGACTGCGGGATAAATGCGCCTTTGATCGACTCGCTCCTGCGCTCCAATGACGCCCATAAATACTGCCTGTTCCAACTCGCCACAAAGGGTCTGAAGCCGGGAGCATCAGTGCTTCTCGCGGGCCTGGCTTTCAAGGCCGGAACGGACGACCTGAGAGAGAGCCCCAATATCGACCTTGCGCGCAGCCTGCTGAGGGAACGCTACAGGCTCTCGATTTTTGATCCGGCCATCGACGCCGGCAAGTTGGTCGGCGCCAATCTGGGCTATGCGTGGTCGTGGCTTCCGCAGTTTGCCACCCTGCTGGTGAGCAAGAAGCAGGCCGAAGCTCGACGTTATGATCGGGTGATATTCGCAAACCGCACTGCGGGCATGCTTTCCTTCTCGAGGGCGCAGAGCGTGATCGACCTCAACGCGCTGTCGGACAGCGCAAACTGGCTGCCAGCCCCTCCCGCATCCCTGGAAGAGTCTGCTCAGCCTGGTGATGCCGCCCTGCCGTTCGATGTCAGGCGCGCTGTGGCTTAGGGGAGAGACATGTCCGCCATCTCAATGTTTGGGGCCGAACAAACTCAATCCGGCAGCCTTTCTGCCCGCAAGGTCCTGATGATTGTCGAAAACCTGCCCGTGCCGTTCGACCGGCGCGTTTGGCAGGAGGCGCGTGCATTGCGTGACGCTGGCGCGGAGGTTTCCATCATTTGCCCTGTCGGAGTAGGGGCGGAAGAGCATGAAGAGACGTTGGAGGGCATTCACGTATACAGGCATGACTTGCCGGTCGAAGCCAAAGGCGCATCGGAGTTCCTCCTCGAATACGGCGCGGCGCTCTGGCACGAGACCCGGCTGGCATGGAAAATCCTGTTTAGGCATGGGTTCGAGACCATCCATGCTTGCAACCCGCCGGATCTGATCTTTCTCGTCGCTCTGCCGTTCAAGTTGCTCGGCAAGCGTTTCATTTTCGACCACCACGACATCAATCCCGAGCTTTACGAGGCGAAGTTCGGCAAGCGTGGGCGGCTGTGGCGGCTTTTGTGCCTATTCGAATGGATAACATTCAAATGCGCCGACGTCGTCATTTCGACCAATGAGAGCTACCGAAGGATCGCGCTCACCCGTGGCAGGAAGCGCGAGAGCGATGTCTTCGTGGTGCGGTCCGGTCCGGACCTGACACGCTTGAGGATCGACTGCCCCGACCCCGGCCTGAAGAAAGGACGCAAGTTTCTCGTGGGCTATGTCGGCGTGATGGGGGAACAGGAGGGAATCGACCTACTTTTGCGTAGCGTCAAACATCTCGTTCATGAGCGCGGTCGGCAGGACATTCAGTTCGTTCTTGTCGGCAGTGGCCCGCAAGTTGGAAATCTCAAGGAACACTGCCAAAGTTTGGGGCTGAACGACTATGTCACGTTCACCGGTCGGGTTCCCGACGAAATGCTCTTCACCGTGCTTTCAACAGCCGACGTGTGTGTCAATCCGGATCGCGTCAATCCGATGAACGACAAGTCCACCATGAACAAGATTCTCGAGTACATGGCTTTCGGCAAACCAATTGTGCAATTCGACGTCACCGAGGGGCGTTTCTCGGCGGATACAGCCTCTCTCTACGCCCGCCCGGATGATCCGATCGACTTTGCTGACAAGGTTGAATGGCTGCTTGGCAACCCCGAACAGCGCAAGGTTATGGGTGATTACGGCCGCGATCGTTTGCAGCGGGAACTTGCCTGGAGCTATCAAGTGCCGAACCTTATCGCCGCCTATCAACGAGCCAGGGCCACCGCTCCGAGGAAGCCGTGAGCCGGGTCTTCCCTGCGCTCAGACGCGGTTCCATTTGTCGAGGATGCGCGAGGCGTCTGCTCCGAATCCAAGAGCCAGCATCACCTTGCATCGGTAAAGGCGAACCAGGACGACGCCGTACATGGCAAGCATGCGCGCCCTTGGGCCTTCGATGCGATCGGAAAAGCCCACCCGGAGCAACTCTGCCGCGGGCGAGAGCGCGACCGCGAAACTGCGCAAGATCCAGCGCGGCCGCCACCCTCGCTCAGAGCGTGCCCGATTGAAATCGTGAGCAACATGCCGTTCCCATTTTGCAGCGATCTCAGTGAGATTCCGGCGGGCGGGATGAAACACTATCATCCCCTTGCGGTAGTGGGTGCGGAAGCCCTTGCGGAGCGCCCGCTGTCCCCAGTCCCTATCTTCCGCAATTTCAATCCCACCGAACGGTCCAACCGCAGACAGAATTTGTTTGCGCATCGCCAGATTGCCGGTCCCGGTATATCCCTGCTTGGTGATGTATTCGCGCATTCGGTAGGCAAAGACGCTTTCGTAAGCTTCAAGTAGGGTAAGTCGGTGTGCGTCCTGACGCGCAATCCTGACGTCGCCGCCTATGATGCCGATATCTTCTCTTTCTGCAAAGCAGCTTTCTATTTCGTAAAGCCAATCGGGATGGGCGATGCAGTCGGCGTCGATGAAAGCTAGCGTTTCGCCGCTCGCGTGGGCTGCGCCGCGGTTGCGCGCTGGCCCGGGGCCGGGTGTGCGCTCGAGAAGGAGCGTGACAGTGGGAAAGGAGGCGCAAAGGTCGCTCGGTATCTGTCTCGATCCGTTGTCGACGACAATGATCTCGACTTTTTGCTGCGGCGGCCGCTGCGCCTGCAAGGATGCGAGACAGCGCCTGAGCATTTCTTGCTGGTCGAGATGTGGGATGATGACAGTGATCATTTCGCGGTCCTCGTGGACTGCCCCAGGTCTGCTGCGGTAATTCATTCCTCGAGCACTTGAGGTGAACACTCGACCAGCGCGATGCAGAAGAGCCATGAAGATCATAAATCGCGGGACGTATGCATCCAGTCGGCCAACGGGTTAGCAATGTGCGTCTTTTGTTCAGATATGCTCCGAACCGGTCTGGACAGATGATGACCCATTGGTGAGACGGAGCCCGAAGCGGGTTGCGGGTGGTTACTGGGGTCCAAAACGTGTTGGCGAGCTGTTCAGGGGCGGAAAATCTTTCATGGGAATGGAGGTTTGGCGTCTCCACCAGCGGCATTTTCGTCGCGCCCAATGCTGGCGCAGTCCATCTCTTGATCAATGATTGCCTCAAATGATCCGCAGCACCCCGATCGAGGGGTCTTCCCTGGTTGTCTCGGCAAGTGATTCATGGCGGGATTTTGCGGCCATGTGGCCGACCATGGCCAATCGGGGCTCGGCTCGCGCCTTCGTTTTCCAGACGGCCGATTTCTTAAACGTTTGGTGCGACACAATCGGGCCGGCGCGCGGCACTCGGCCATTGTTTATTGCGGTGGTAGACGAGCGCGGTGCTCCTCACGCGCTTTTGCCGCTTGGCATCGAGAAGCGCAAATTCGGCTTGAAGGTCTTGTCGTTCTTGGACGGTGGCGTCAGCGACTACAATGCGCCAGTCCTGTTTCCGCACGTCAAAGACTGGCGCCCTTCATTCGTAGGCAAGTTGTGGGATGCAATAGCAAGGATTGCACCCCCTTTCGACATCGCAGTTGTCGAAAAGATGCCCGAGCGCGTGTTCGACATCGACAATCCGCTGACGCCCTTGATCACGGCTCGTTATCCCCACAGCGGGTATGTCATGCGCCTGCCCAGCAGCGTGGACGAGTTTGTCTCCGAGCGCCTCCCGCGAGCCCAGGACACGCGGCGCAAGCTTCGCAAGCTTGGTGAGCGCGGCACAGTCGCCTTCAGGATCGCGAGCACGTCCGCCGAACGCGACGAGATGCTCGAAGCGATGATGAGACAGAAGTCGCGACGCTATATCGAAACGACTGGGGTCGATGGAATGGAGCGACCCGGCTATCGTGCCTTTCTTCGGCAGGCCGCGCTCGAGCTTGCCCCACGAGGCTACGTCCATATTTCGTCGCTAAATTTGGACGGCACGGTCCTGGCGGTGCACTGGGGATACAAGGACGATAGCAGATTTTACTACATGATGCCGAGTTTCGAAGCGGGCGAATGGGTTCGTTTCTCGCCCGGTCGCCACTTGCTCAACCATCTGATTGAGTGGGCGATAGACGCTGGCATGAAGGAGTTCGATCAAGGTCTTGGCAACGAGGATTACAAGACGGAGTATTGCGACGCTGCGATACCACTCCACCAGATCGAGATCCCGAGAACGATGCGGGGTCAGGCCGATCTGCTGGTGCGCAGGTTGAAGATGTCCCTCCGCGACACTCTCGTGTGGCATTCGCTCAAGGGCCTGCGAACCGCGTGGCGGATGCGCAAAATTCCGAGAAGGTAAGGACTGCGCACAGTGACGAACCATCTGCAATTGTTGGGGCTTTGCTGCCAGTCGTTAGACTATGATATCCGATCGCTGGCGTGCTGGAGGCAGACGGCCGCCGCGCGCCTGTTTGTGCCAGCTTGGCCTGTTAGCACTAACGCGACTACCCCACCGCGAGCGCTATCGCAATCGCTATGGTTGTCATTCCAGCGTGAATGCAGCTGCCTCATTAATTGACGGCGACAATCGATTTGGTCATCCCCAGCACCCGCTCCTTGAAGAGGTCAGAGCGAGGAAAGTGATACCTCATCTCGGTCTGTGACAGGAGCTCAATCTCCAGCACATCCTTGACGGCCTGTCCCTGGTCTGGCCGCGACGGTGACAACGGCCAGCGTCGGATCAACTTGGCGCGGGCTGCCTGGGGCAGGAATTGCAGGCCCGGGAAGAGGTAATGCGGCTCAATCGGGAAATACCGATAAGGGGTTTGCACCCAATGATGCGGCGCCAAACCGTGGATGATCGAAGCGAGGTCGGCACGGCGCGCGTGCCCACCCACATGTTCAATCAAGGAATTCGAATACACAATGTCGAATTCCATGGCTCGGATTTCTGCGGGCGGATCGCAGGCGTCGCCCTGCACGACTCTGATCCAGGCAGCCCTGCTCGTCTGGGGTAGGAGATTGACTACCGTCACCCATTTGGGGCGAACCGGACTTCTCTCCCAATGAACCACCGTTCCGCCGAGATCGACCACGCGCATTCGTCCGATGTCGGGGAAGCGCCGCTGGAATTCCGCCCACCGTCTTCTTCGCAAGGTCGTCGCTATCGATCGCTGCTCTCGCGGATCGGTGATGAATTGGCGCAGCTGCAGCATTTCACTCATCAGACTGCCTACCCTCTATAGCGCCCCCTTTTCCACCCGCGGGAAGGGAGGGCGCCCGGTCGAAATCGACACCATCTTAGCTGACGTGGCGATGAGTGGAGCAACTTCGGAAGTCGCTCTCATTATTCATTGTGCTGAACTAGCCATCCACGAAAGAATAAGCCGGCGCTCCGGCCACCTGAATGCGACCGGATGCCCTTCGCGCCCCACATCAGCCAAGGAAGGTGATTTCAGTCCTTGGCGAGCTGCGACCCGGACGCCGCAAAAGCTATTGATCCGTTGCCAGGCATTCGTCGCAGCGAGCCAGATTCCAGACCTGGCATCCACGCGTCCCTGCCCACGGGCGGCTGGCAACGGCATCACCGGGTAGGTTCCTCATCAGTGACGAGCGCCTCGCGGCTATGGCTTTACCACTATCGGCGCTCCGGCTCTCTCGCTTTTGGGTAGCAATCGCCCACCGTCTCTTTGTGTACGATGCTCTCTCGGCGCCTTTGGACCGGCAAGTTGGAACTGGCTCCAAGCGGCTGCGGCTTCGAATCGATGGCGACGCCACTAAACTTGAGGAGCAAAAACCATGGAAAAACCAGCGAACGGAGGTCCCTTACGCCCTGGCGATGTCGTCGAGGTGCGCTCCGCGGCTGAGATTGTCGCGACACTCGACAGGGATAGCGCCCTGCACGGGACAGTGTTCATGCCGGAGATGATAGCATATGTCGGCCAACGCTTTACGGTGTCGCGGCGCGTCGACAAAGTCTGCAACATGGTTGACGAAAGTGGCTCTCGTCGAATGCGCGGGACGGTCTATCTTGAGGATCTGCGCTGCGACGGGTCGAGCCACGGCGGATGTCAGGCAGGTTGCCGTATTTACTGGAAAGAGGAATGGCTGAGCAAAGTCGGTGACAACCACGCCGCGCGTTCTGGGGTCGCCAGCATGGCAGCTTCCGCAGAGCTCGAGCGGACTGCCGGCGCCGCTACGCACCCGGCCACCCCGGTGGATGAAAGCGGGGCGCAGGTCTGGCGATGTCAATCGACTGACGCTCTCAAGGCATCCGAGCCCGTGAGGCGACGGGATTTTGGGCAATATTGGCGCGAATTGACGAACGGCAACTTCAAGCCGATCCCGTTCGTAGCCCTTCTGGTCCGGGCCATAATAATGGACGCGCTCCATCATTTCGGGCTGATAAGGACGCTCCCCCTGCAAGGTCCGAGTAAGGTTGGCTCCAAGCGCGAGATGCTCGGCCTGCAGCCTGGCGAGCTGGTCCGGGTACGGTCCGCGGAGGAAATCGCAGCCACGCTCGACCATCGCGGCGAAAGTAGCGGCCTCTCCTTCGACCGCGAGATGCTTCCCCATTGCGGCGGCACGTTCCGTGTAAAGACTGCCGTGCGGCGGATCGTGGATGAGAAAACGGGCCGCATGCTGAAGATCCCCAAAGACTGCATAATCTTGGACGGTGTCGCCTGCTCAGGCGAACTCAGCGTCAACGGTCGATGGTTTTGTCCCCGCGCGATTTATCCGTTCTGGCGGGAGTCCTGGCTCACCAGGGTCGGCGACGCCGGCGATCAGCCTACCGAACAGTCGTGCCACCGTTAGAATAGCGTGGGGTCTTTTCGAAACAGACTCAAAAAGCACTGGTGGACCTCTCTTCAAGGAGGAGGGGATATGGGTGAGTTCCGGGATAAAATGTCTCACCACTCGCGGGGGAATTGCGACGTCACACCGACAGTCGCCCGTTCCCGCTACGTTCGTACTCCTTTCGTTTCTGGCTGCCATCACAGGCCGCTCTGTTGGCTCGATTAGGTAGTTGCGCGCGCCATGTGTCCCACCCAAACTTCTGCTGCGACCGATCTCACCGGGCCGTCCAAATGATGCCAAATGTTGTCGATTGGAACATGTGCGGCCGAACCCTAGAAAGTCGCCTGGCCGAAACGGGCTTGGTGGGACCGAGCTTCGATGAAGTGAGATTGGCCGCGGCAATCACAGTCCTTCTGCATCATGCCCACGGTTCGATTCACGATGCGAAGGCAGATCTCCTCTTCGCGTTCAGCGGGGGATTTCTGCATTTCGGTCTTCTCGCGGTTCTTGTTTTCTTTGCAATCAGCGGCTTTCTGGTGGCCCCAGGCTTGGTCCGGTCGGGCAAGGTAATCGATTATGCGACAAGCCGGGTGCTCAGGATTTTTCCAGCCCTCATTGTCGTAGTGATCTTATCCATGATCGTGCTTGGTCCGATCCTGACAATGCTGCCGCTGCAGCGGTATTTCTCTGACGATTTCGGCTTGCCACTCTATGCGAAGAACATTCTCACGCTCACTTATGATTTCCTCCCCGGGGTGCAGTTACCGGACGGCCATCCCGCAATTGTCAATGGCGCGCTCTGGACGCTGCATTTCGAAGTTTTGTCCTATATTGCGCTAGCAGTGATGAGTATGGTCGGTATCCTAGGTCGACCACGGCTTCTATTGGCCGTGTTGTTTGTAGCCTATGTCCTTTATGTAGCGAACGGAATCTTTCCTGCCGTCGCCGAACGGCTGCCTGGTCGTTTTGTTACCTTCATCAGCCTCTTCGTCTATTTTGCTTTTGGCGTCGCTCTATCCACTTTCCGTCGGACAATACCCTACTCGGCTGCTTTGGCGGGTCTAGCGTTCCTCATCTTGATAGTTTCGCTTGCGTATGGAGCAGGTATCGTCGCGGCGCCGCTCTGCCTGCCATATCTCGTTGTCTTCGCAGGGCTGTCGAACCTGCCAGGGCGCTCGTTCGTCAGGCGCGATCTGTCTTACGGAGTCTATCTCATCCACGCGCCGGTTCTTTGCTGCTTCAGCATCATGTATCCTGGGATACATTCGTGGCAATTTGTGGCGCTGGTGGCGATGATGGTGACGCTGCCCTTGTCGTATCTCTCTTCCATCCTTGTCGAACAGCCAGCTCTGACCAGGAAAAAGATCATTGCCGGGTGGATTGGCGGCCGGCTTCACTTAATCCAGTCGACCATGGTTCGACTGGTTCGCGTGTAGGAAATCGGCACGTGAGCAGTGTTGCTGGCCAACCGGGGTATTGGAGCCCCAAAGTTAAAAGTCCCGACCGCCGCGCCGGCTTTGGCGAGCGCTTCCAATCCACCAACCAGTTCGCGCGAAGCGGTCCGGCCGCGCTGTCCGGGAAGAGAACCTCCTGGCCGGTATGGGTGTTTCTTATCTCGCTTGAAATACCTTGGGTTTTCTACATCGGGCCGCTTCGGCTCTCGATCTATCGCCTTGTGCTTTTAGCATTGATAGTGCCCTGCGCCGTCCGATTATTCTCAGGCAAGGCCGGCCGGATAAGGCTTGCGGATATCTCGATCCTGATGCTTGCCGTCTGGTCGCTGATCGGTCTCATTGCAAATCACGGGTTGGTCGCCGGGGCCCAATCTGCTGGGATCCTCTTTATAGAAACTGTAGGGCCATACATGCTTGCGCGGTGTTGGATCCGTGACGCGGCCGACTTTCACAACGCCGTTCGCCTGTTTTTTTGGATCATCGTGATTTTGATGCCGTTTGCCGTAGTCGAGTGCCTTGGCGGTGGCAACATCCTGCTCAAGGTGTTCAGTGTCGTCTTGCCTGTCAATGATTATCCGGTCGTTCAACGACTAGGTCGCACGAGAGTTATTTCAATATTCGACCATCCAATTCTATTCGGATTGAACGTAGGAAGCGCTGTGGCCCTCACTTACCTTGTTCTTGGCTACAAGAAAACTGCAGCTCACCGGAATTTCAAGGTCGCACTGGTCGTTGTGACAGCGGCAACCTCTCTATCGAGCGGGCCAATCGCAGGCATGGCCGTGCAAATCTTTCTGATTTTTTGGAACACTTTGCTCCGAGGAAATAGACATCGTTGGAAATTGCTTATCGGAGCGGCGCTCTTGCTGATCGTCGCGGCTGAGATTGTCTCCAATCGATCGGCAATCACGATCGTGACACAAATGATTGTGCTCGACTCCCAAACATATTGGTATCGACGTTTGATCTGGGAGTATGGGTCCGCGACCGCGCTGAGCCACCCCATTTTCGGGATCGGAATGAACGATTGGGATCGCCCAGGATGGATGCCGAACGGCACCATAGACAATTTCTGGCTTCTTGAGGCAATGCGTTTTGGCTTCGCTGCCCCGATCTTCTTGCTGCTGGCAGGATTCTCGACCGCCATCGCCACGGCTCTCAGAAGAAATATTGACGAGAGGCTCGATCGTTTTCGAACAGCCTACCTCATCACACTGGGGTTCCTGTTCCTCATCGGATGGACGGTTCATTTCTGGAACAGCACTTATGTTCTAGCTCTATTTCTTCTGGGAAGTGGCGTTTGGATCCTTGATGCGAAACCCGCCCAAAGCGAGTCGGCGGAGACGGATGCCTATTCCGCGGTATCGTCCCCGGCGTGGCTCGAGATGGGCTCCAGGAGACGTGACATATTCGCCACGTTTCCACCGGGCGGGACGGATGAACAATCATTGCGTCAAGCGACGCGATTTTTGATGGAATCGAAGACGTGAAAGAGATCGGGAACGAAGCCGTGGCGGGAACCGGTCGCGACGAAGAAATGTCGCAGCCAGGAGGTGCGCGCGTGTCCGTGGTAACGGTGACGTACAACAGTCGCCGGCATCTGAAAGCATTCCTCGATTCGCTTCAGACAGGACTCGACGGAATCCAGGATTTTGAAGTCGTCATTGCGGACAATGCGTCCAGCGACGATAGCGTTGCCATAGCACTCTCTCATCCCGTCCGACCGAGAGTTATAAACGTTGGGTGGAATTCGGGTTACGCCGGCGGCATCAACGCGGCTGTCGCGACGGTTGGAAAAGACTCAACCCTGCTCGTGTTGAACCCTGATGTGCGGCTGCTGCCCGGTGCGGCCCGATTGCTTATGAATCGGCTGCTGGATCCCACCGTAGGCGTGGCCGTGCCAAAGATCCTTGATGAGGACGGCAGGCTCACGCTTTCTCTTCGACGCGAGCCGTCACTGAAGACGGCATGGACGGATGCGGTTGTGGGAGGGAAACTTGGGACTTGGATCGGAACAGGCGAGAAGATCAGCGATCCAACGCGATACACGGCCGATGGATTCGCTGATTGGGCTGAAGGCTCGGCAATGGCAATCTCGGCGCGCGTGCGCAAGCTCGTGGGAGACTGGGACGAGTCATTCTTTCTTTACAGCGAGGAAGTCGACTATATGCGAAGAGTCCGCGCCGTTGGGTTGTCAATCGCATATGTCTCGGGAGCAGAAGTGATCCACATCGGTGGAGAATCTGGAACCAACCCATCCCTGTCTGCGCTGTTGACGCGCAACCGAGTCCAGTACTACCGGCGCCATCACGGCTTTCTCTTGTCAGCGATGTTCCAAACGGCTGTGGTTTTGGGGGAGGGAGTCCGCGTGGGCACGGGGCCGACACATCGGGCAGCTCTTTGGGCGGCGCTAACCGCCCAGTAGTCTCGCAGCCAATCTACCGATTCATACTGCTATTGTGTTTCTCCGCCAGGCCGCGTGGTGGTTCTCTGCTGGGACGTAGCCGGGTCGACGATGTCCTGCATCGAGGTGGCCACATACACCTTGACCACGTCGCCGGGCACAAGCGACGTGGTTTCTGACGCGTTCATCTCTTTTGGCCCCTGCCGATCTTGCCGGATGATGACCAGTTTCAGGTCGGAACTGCCCTCGGACGTGGCCCCCGGTACGACGGTGCTGGCTGCCAACAGGAGTTGGCGAATCGTATATTCCCGCGATCTCACTTCCGCGAGCTCGCTCAGCGCGTCTCGCAATTGTGTCGCAACCTCCGTCTGGCGTTGGTCGCTAACGCTGAATTCCTGGCGCGTCGTCTCGCTCAGACCTTGCCGCGCGCGCATCGCGTCGATGTCTCCTTGTGCATGATCGGCCCGCATCTGTCCGAGCACACGCCTCAGTTCTGACCATCGAGATGACAGTACTATGCCCTGCTCGACAAGCTTGGTGATCTTGGCGACCTCTGTCTCGGTCTGGGTGATTTCCTCACCGGTGTCCTTGCTCTTGGTCGCCAACATATCCAGTTCGCGCGTATACATGTCACGTAGGTCGGAGAGTTTGTCCACCTGCCGCGTCTTCTCATTGGCACGTGCCGTGAAGAGGGTACCTTCCAGTGCCATTATCTGGTCGACAAGGTCGCGAGCACCGGCGCCCGTCAATTCGGCCGGAAAGTGGATTTCGGCGTCTCCGCCCAGTTCGGCTTGCAGCCTGGCGATACGGCCGAGCAGCCGCAACTGTTTGGTGTGGATCGTGGTCAGTTCGCCAAGCAGGCTGATATCGCTCTGTCCTGCCTTTTCCGGCGGAGGTCGATAGCGCCCGCCGGCCAAGGCCACTGCCTGCAATACGGTCAAATCCGGCCTGAATTGATACGCGCCAGGCGTGGTGACCGCTCCGACGACGTAGATCGATGGATACTGGGCTATTTCGATCGATACATCTGGGGGGGAGATCAGGCCCATCTTGTCGTGGAGCGCCGCCGATATCTGGGCGGCAACCTCGGCGCTCGTTTTGCCGCTCACATCGAGCGAACCGACGACGGGTACCCCTATCGTGCCCTGGCTGGACACAAGAAAATCGCCGCTGAGAGCTTCCCAGCGCTGGTACTCACCCTTCGAGGGGTTCCACTGGATGATCGAGATGTGGATCTTCGTTTGCGCGGCGAGCCGATAGTCGTCGGCCTGAGCGCCAGCAGCAAAGAACATGGGCGCGGCGCCGGCGAGCAGGGCCGCCGCAAACCTTCCATGGCGAAGGCGGGCAATTGGGTTTGAAGACACTCTTCCTCCTCGACGCGTGCGCTCTCGAGCGGATCGTTGCACTGGCATTCCTAGCAGCCAAGAATAGGTCCCGAGCGAAACCGAGTGAACGCAAGAATAGGACCGAGGCGACGGCCAAAAGGAGAAGGTCCATCGTCGAAAGAAGGATACTTCATAGCTTAACTCGACCTTAGGAAGTGCTTCCACCGATGGGATCGCTACGCGAATCTGGCTGGCACGCAACGAGTGTGCCGGCGCTGTTGTTTCGCCGTCGACATATGCAAAGGATCTTTGACGGCGAGTCGATTTGATGAACAGCCAAGATTTCCGTTTTTACGCCTCGCTCTATGTCCAGCGGCTGCGCTACCTGATCATCCCGATCGTGATGGCGACGGTTGCCGGATTCGCGGCCGCGCTCTTGCTTCAACCGATATACCGGTCGGTGGCCAAAATTCTGGTCGACTCGCCTCGTATATCAACAGAACTTGCCCGTTCATCGGTCACAGCGGATCCCATTCAGCGGCTGCAAGTTCTTGAGCAGCAACTCACGACAAGGGCCAGTTTGCTCGGTCTGGCCGAGAAGTTTGCGATCTTTCCCAAGGCTGATGTCTCCGACGACGATGTCGTTGCACAAATGCTTGCAAGAACCAAGATCGAGCCGGTTGTCCTGAATAATCTGGGTAGCGGCAGCGGCGGGGCTATTGCCTTTACGATTTCATTCGACGCAGCCGACCCCATTCTCGCCGCTGATGTCGCCAATGCTTACGCAAACGCCATGCTCGAAGCGAACGGGCGCGAGCGCAAGGCTGTGGCCGACGACACGCACGAATTCTTCAAGCGCGAGGTGGAACGCCTGGACGCCGCGCTGAAGGACGCCCAAGAAGCGATCCTGAGCTTCAAACTGGAGCATAGGGAGGCTCTGCCTGACAGCCTCGAGTTTCGCCGCATGCAGCAGAGAGCCTACGAAGAGAGGCTGGGTCAAATTCAACGCGAGATCATATCCCTTCAGCAAAAGCGTTCGATGATTCAACAGATATCGGCTTCGGGGGGGCAGGGAGCAGCGGCTGACGATCAGCAACTGACCGAGTTGCGGCGTTCGCTTGCGGAGCAGGAGACGATCTTCAAGGATGGCAGTGCGAACCTTGTGGCGTTGCGGACACGGGTCGCCGATCTCGAGAAACGCATCTCCGAAAAGGGCAAGACCGCAATGGATGCCCCACGCGCCGCCGGGATGTCCCCCGAGCTTCGCCTGCAGTTGGCCGACACTGAGGGTCAGCTCTCCTTGATTGCGCAGGAGAAGGAATCCATTGGACCGCTGCTTGACGACCTGACGCGATCGATCGCTGACACAGAAATGAACACTACCAAACTGCGCGCGCTCGAGCAGAATTACGAGGCCGTGCAGACGCACTACAACGAGGCAGTCGCCAGGTTGGCGGACGCATCGACCGGACAGCGTATCGAAAAGGAAGCAGTTGGCCAAAAGCTGTCGCTTATCGAGCCGGCGACCCCACCGGACAAACGTGTCTGGCCCAAACGGCAGGCGATCGTCCTTGGAAGTTTCGGGGCAGGCATCGGATTGAGCTTCGGCATCTTCGCGCTCACGGAAATCTTCTTCCCAACCATTCGCCGTCCTGCCGATCTTGCAGCCGTGTTCCGGGGGCAGCCTTTTGTCACCATCCCCTATATTGCGGCCGATAGCCTGAAACCTGCGCGTAGGATGCGTCTGGGCGTAGCCGCCCTTATACTGCTTGTGGGCAGTAGTCCGATCTTCCTGCTTGTAGATTTTCACCCGCCCGCAAGTTTCGGGGCAAACAGTGCGACCTCGAAGTAGCCAACGGCCCCACATCAAGGAACGGATACGTGCCGCAGGAGACCAGAACATGCCGGCAAAGGTGAAACTCCAGCCCGCGGCGCATGCGGCCTTGGAAGTCGTCGCACGGCAATCCATGGTATCGGTTGACGAGCATTGGGCGGGACTGGAACGTGTGGAACTCGATGGCGATAGGGCCCGCGAGGCCCGGCTCGTCACATTCGCGCCCGGGGAACCTGCTCAAGCCAGCTTTGATGTATTGCGTACCAAGGTCCTCAGGTGTCTCAATGTCAACAACTGGACCACTGTAGCGATAACCTCACCGGAGCCCGAAACCGGAAAGTCAATCGTGGCCGCCAACTTGGCGTTCAGCCTCGCGAATCTGCAGAGTTGCAGGGTCGTTCTTCTAGATCTGAATCTTCGGCAGCCTCAGATCAGTTCGATATTGGGTCTCGGCATGGCCCGAGCTACTGAGAGTTTTTTGCAAGGGCGATCTTCGATCAAAAGCACCTTCGTGCGCTATGGTGAAAATCTTGCCGTGAGCGCCAGTTCGCACGGGGTGACCCGTTCGGCCGAGCTACTTCAAAGCCAATCCGCTCGCACGGCAATGATACAACTCCATGACAAGCTTTGCCCCGCGGTGGTTATCGTCGACCTGCCTGCAGTTCTTGGCAGCGACGACGTTCTGGCGTTCCTGCCCAACATTGACTGTACGTTGCTTGTAGTAGGCGCCGGAACGACCACTATGGCAAAGATCCGCTGTTGTGAACAGGAACTGGTAGGCGAGACAAACCTCCTGGGGATTGTCCTGAACAAATGCCGATATGGACACGATGGCGGCTATTACTGAGCGATTGGCGGGTTCGTATTTCTCGAGCACGTTCACGGCAGGGCCATTTTGCGCCCTCTCGCGGTCGCTGACGCGATGAGCGTGCGAAATCAAATTTATTACGTCGCTCTACCTCTTTCGTTCGGGAGCCTACGAGTTTTCTCGGATGACAATGATCCTTGTTAAAATATGCTTGCGATTACGGGAATGGGGGAAAGCAATGACAAGGTTTATCGCACCTGCCGCAATAGCATTATTTTTTACGTTCTGGGACACGCTTCCAGGTCATGCGCTGGCATCATGGTACCCGTCAGGCGATCGGGGTGGAGATACGAGCCGATCCGCTCCCGGTCCTGTGATCGGCATTGGCTTTCCGGCGCTGGCTGCCTTTGGCGGCTATGTGTGGTATCGCCGTTGGCAGCGTGGCAAATGATCGGCACGGCCCCGACTGATGGCCGCTGAGCCACAGCCCACATGAATGTCTTACGCAGGCAAATCTACTGCGGGGTGGTTGCCACGGGATTTGCAAACGGAGCAAGCGATCGCGTCGCGGAGGCGCTTGCCCGTGACGGTCCGATTTCGGCGCTGCTGGAAATGTTCGGCGTCAGCCTCGTGGTTTGGCTGGCGCTGGTCGTAACCTTCTGGCTATTTTTGGATTCCGAGCCTGAGCGTGCTCACCGATCGGATTTCTACATCGCCGGCTTGGCGGGCTTTGCATTCCTGGTTCCCTTGCCTCAACTGAGCTGGTTGGCACTGGCTGGCGTGGCCGCCTATCTGGCGCTGACGTCGCGCGAGGGGCCGATGCGCAGGGCCGCGGTCGTGTTGGGAGCCATAACGGTTCCGATGTTTTGGGCCCGGATGGCCTTTGCGGTATTCGGAGGCCCCATCCTTGCAATCGATGCAAGAATGGTGGGCTGGATCGTTGGCACGGGCGCAGCGGGCAATACAGTGCCGTTCGCGGACGGTTCCGGCGTAGTTTTCCTCCTGCCGGCCTGCTCGTCGCTCACGAACCTCTCGCTGGCTCTTCTTTGCGGCGTGATGATTGTGAAGTTTTATGGTCTGAATTGGTCGAGGCCGGTCGTTCGCGCCGTAGTCGCCGCGTGTCTTACGACAGTGGCTATCAACCTGGCCCGGATTAGCCTCATAGGTCTTATGCCGGCTTACTATGACATCATCCACGGAAGGGTAGGCATCTTGCTGGCGGAATGGACGACGAACCTCGCGGTGATGGCGATCTATGCCGGAGCTTTGCGGCCCGATGAACAGATTCACGCTTAGCTTTGCCTTCGGCCTTTTGCTGGCCCTGAGCGTCAGCCTCAAGGTGCTTGGCGGTGGTATTGGTCAAAGCGTCACAGCGGACCATCCGGCGAACGAAGACATCGCTGCGCTGCTCCGCGCCAACGGATTTGCCTTCACTTTATCGGAGCCGAACACCGACCCTCAATGGTTCTACGCGACTAAGGAGACATGTCAGCTGAAGATCGCCGACGTCTCACTTCAGGGTTGGCACCGATCGATGCTGGATCGGCAGGCGAAGAATCGAGTGCTGCTTTATTCAGTCGAAGGGAAACTCTACGAGCATCAGCCGATTCTGATGCCGATGGTTCATCACTACATCGGGAGAGCCCTACGGTATGCTGGCATTAAAACACGCCCAGTGGTGGCAAGGGCTATTATCATCGGCCCCCGATGTTCACTCCCACCAATCGCCATAGCTGATCTCGAGCGGCTTTCATAGATCGGCCAAAGTCAGTCTCGGGCTGAGTTTGACCCATCCAACCAACTTTTGAGGTAAGACAGTTCCCAATCCCATACAATGGACAGGTTCCTAACTGCGAACCAAATTGCGAGAATGACATTCGTCTCAGCTTCATGGCTCATGGCTCAGGACAGATGCAATGCAGGTCATGTTGTATATCTTGGCTGTATGGTTCGGACTTGGAGCGTTAGCGGGATTGACCCTGCTTGGAACATCCATCGTCTTTCGGCGGTCTGAATTGCCACTCGCGATGCAGATCGCCGATACGCAGCACCGCCAGCTTCCAGTTAGCGCCTTGCCGCAAACCGTCCGCCCGGCGATAACAGGGCAAACGCAGCTTTAGGCACGATAGCGATTTCCGAAACGTCAGATGAATTTCGGCCGATCGCGTATTGCGCGGGGTCCGCATCGGGGCACGTGATCTGGCGGTATCTTTGAGCGCTGAGCTGACCAGCCGATATTGCTCGGCTGGGTCAGCGTTCAGGCACTTGACGCAGATTTGCGGAAAACTGCTACATCAGATCTCTGAGTTTGTAAGCGACCTCGGTTCGGTTCGTCGCCTTGAGTTTCTTCATGATATTACGGATATGAACCTTGACGGTGCTCTCGCAGAGATTGAGCTCGTACGCGATGATCTTGTTCGCCTTGCCTTTGCGCAAAGCTTCGACGACCGCAGCTTCTTTGCTCGTAAACACGCCAGTTAGTGGTTTAGGCGAACTCTCTGTTGCACGGATTGTTTCTCGAAGAGCAAGTACGGCGTTGGCCGGCACGAAGATACCGCCCGCCCGAGCGAGGCTGATCGCCTCTGCCGCCACCTTCACCGAAACGTTAGTCGGAATGTAACCGCGGGCGCCGCTTTCCAGCGCCGTCAAAATGTCGGCCGGAGCCTCTGAATCCGCCACGATAATGACTGGGACGCCGCCGACCAATGCTATGAACTCTTGCAGTTCGGATCGCACGATCGGGTCGGTTATTTTTTTACCGTTAAGGATGGCTAGGATCGCCGAGGCCTCGACCTGCAAGTCCTGCAATTCCAAGAAAGACCCAACCGCTCTCACCTGTACGACCGGATCAAGAGAGAGAAGGCTACTGGCCAGACACTCCCGTTCGAGGATTCGCTGATCAACGATGACGACCAGGCTGTCGCCGCGATGATCTTCTTCAGTTTCTGCCCGACTAGTCCCGCCAAGACACAGCGCGGGATCGTTCTGGTCCACCTCTATAGACTTACCCCAATGCCCGCCAGGTAGAGGTCGATTCATCGTACCTACTCCATTTTACTTGTTCGGCTGTTGTTGTCTCCATACGTTATCCGGGCCCTACGACCCACCGCACCAACTGCTCGGCTAGAAGTGCCAGGAAGACAGATCTTTAATCCATATCATCCCGCAGGATGATCCCCACCACGGCTTCCGTCCACAAACCCCAACCTGCAGCTGTATCTTACGAAGTTGTGGATAACTCCGCATTAAGAATCTGCACCATTAGAGTTAGTTAAAAAGCGGTAGAGTTAGCCGACCCCGGGGCTACCAAATTGCCCCGCCTCTGGCTTTAGCGCGCCGATAATTCAATGACTTCATGAATGGCGGCACCGATGCTTAACTCGTGTCGGCGTGCCGGAAAGCCGACCGCTTGGTCAATTGGACCGGAAGCCCGGCGGTTGCAATTGGTCGATGCGACCGATGCAGGGCGGTCCGTCTCCGCCGCGACGTGCCTCCGTAGAACAGGCGCTCGGGGCGCGAAATTTCATTCCACTGTATTTGCTCACAACATTGCAGACCCGTAGCGATAATGACTGAAGATTCCTTTGGTCAGCAAATCGGTTTCAAGGCTGACCCTTTGTTGAAGGTCTGCTTTCGAAGGTGATAGCCGACGCGACGATCAGCCGGAGCGGGCAAGGGACGTTTGTGCCGGGTGGCGCAAGGCAAGCGGCGCTCGTAGGATGGCGGGAGCTTGCTCGCCTAGCGCAGGGCTGGCGCGACCTGCTGGAGTGATCTGACCGGCATAAATGGGCAAAGCGACGTTATCATGGCTGGATCGCGCAGCCTAACACTTGGCAAAGACATCGGGCAGTGCGATCGGGCGGCTCACGCTCGCGGCTTGCCTGCGCCGAGCATCTGCCTTCATCCGATTCGACTCGTCCAGTGGGAAGTGGAGGGCCTTGAGGAGTCCCCGGATTTCCTGCCGTGCCATCAGGTGCGACATCGTCGGCTCGGTTCGAAGCACCTGGTTCTCGAAATCGTCCAGCGCGGTAACCCCGATGGTAAAGAACTCGCGAAAGGCGACGCGCTCGGAAATGCCGGCAGTGACCCGAAAGCCTAGATCTACTGCAAGTTGGCGCAGGGAACTGTCAATTTTGCGCTCGTTGCGAGACGCAAGCATGGACATACGGTTGCGGACCACGACCCAATCAAGGCTTGCGTCCTCTGAATGCAGGCGGCTCCTCCGGGCATCTAGCACCACCAAGGCGTACTGCGAGTATCCCAGGATCTCATGGGAGAGCGGGTCAACCCTGGCGAGCACGTCGAAATCGACGAACGAATCGTTCATCGGTGAAATCAGCGTGTCTGCCATACGGTGGGCCAGTCGACTGAGGAACGTGTTCGCGCCGGGCGTGTCGATGACAACGAAATCGTGGCTGGCCGCAATTGAGGCGATACCTTCCTTGAGCTCTCTCACCAGAACGCTGTTGACATCTGCGGCTGCTGCCCGTGCGGCAGGCGACACATGAAAATGATGTGGCACAGGCAGGGTGATTCCCTTAAACCGGGCCCAGCGACGACGGTTGTCGACGTAGCGTGTTAGCGAAAGCTGGCGTTCGTCAAGATCAACCGTCGCAACGCTGTGACCTGAATCGATCAAGGCGATTGCAATGTGCATCGCGGTCGTGGTCTTGCCGGAGCCGCCCTTTTCATTCCCGCAGACGATAACACGCCCATTAGCGCGCCGCCGACCGTTCGATGTCCAGGCACCCGCGCTCATCTCACATCCCTCAGTGCCAACTTATCACACCAACGATGCCGCTTCTGACGGACGGCATCCGAATTTGCGCAGCGTCGACCGGCGCATCGCTATGACGATCACGTAAGGTCAGGCGTAAACCCGTGCGAGACCGGTGTTGTCGGTTTCCGGCTTCGCGAATGCCTCGACTAGCCCCTCCGTCTTGTCGAGATACTGGATCAACGCAGTTACCAGGTGGTAGAAGATACTTGCCGGGACCTCGGTCGCAGCCGCTCGCCCCCTTTCATCAATCCTGTCGATCCACAGGCCTACTGGCGCGGGATCGATATGCCACCTGAACAGGCGGGCAACGCGGGCTTCTATCTCAGGCTTTAAGTCTGGTCCGCCGACGCCGTCGAGCGCGCAGGCCGCTTTCACCGCCTCGCATTGTGGCCAACTGCGCGAAATGCGATCAAGAGGATTTCCATTTCGCGACACAGCCGCATAAGCCAGACCAGTAGCCCGGTTCAATCCACTTGATATTGCCGAGGAGTAGAGTTTTCTCGCGAGCGGCACTAAGTCTTTCTGACCGCTTAACAGCGAAAACTCCACCAGCAGGGATGCCCATTCGAAATGATGTCCGGGCTCCGTCCACTGGCCGTCGTTGCCCGGTAAAGGTTGCCAGTCGAGGTCGAAACGCTCCCCGAGAGTCCAACTCTCCGCGTCGAAGAAATGACAGCGGCAGAGATCGATGATGCGTGCGGCTCTGCGCAAATGCGACCGCTCTCCCGTGACGTTGTACCAAGCGAGAAAAGCTTCCAGCATGTGCATATGAGGATTCGAGTACCGCACAGTTTTCGAGCCCGGGGTCTCGAGGAAGCCGTTTAAGCTGGCGTCTTCCAGGTGAGTGTCAACGAAATGAAGTGTCTCTTCGGCGAGCCGCAAGGCCTCCGGGTGGCTGCATCGATGCGCGTGGGCAAGCGCTAGCAACACGCACGAATGGTCGTAGGTGTCCTCTTCCGGGTCGCTCACACTTCCGTCGGGCTGAAGGGCGCGAACCCATCCACCGCGGTTGGTGCGACCGTGTCTGGCTATGAAGTTGATGCCGTGATCAATAAGTTTGTCGGCAGGTCCCATCCAACCGCGTTCCTTGGCCACTGCGAAAGCGTAGATTTGGCGCGCCATGGTCCGCATTCGCTTAGGCTTACCAAGCGGCCTGCCATCGAAACTCAGTGCCTCATGGAAGCCGCCGTGCACATAGTCGACCCCCGTCGTGGACCACAGCGGGAGGGTTTCATCAAATAGCCAGTGCTTGACGCGCTTGCGCCATGATCCGCTGATGATGACGCGATCTTCCGAGGGTGTGAGCTTCGTCTCGAGGCGTCCGCTCTTCTCCAACTGCTCGACAACCTTCCTGACGTTCTGGCTATGACTGACGGGGGCAACAAACACTGCGTCGGCAGTTGCCACCACCGCCGCATCTTTCATCCCGATGACAGTCAGCAGCCTGCCTTGGCTTCTCAGATAACAACTGTCGCAATCCATCGCGACGACATCGCCCACCATGACATTGCCATCGCGGTCGGTTGGGCTCGCATCGAGCAGTGATTGCCATGACCCAAGATCGCTCCAGCCGAAAGTAGCCGCGACCATGGTGATCTCGCGCGTCTTCTCCACCACTGCGTAGTCGATCGAGACAGAAGGAATGGCTTCATACAAGCTCCGGGGCATATAGGTTCCCGACACATCGGTCCGCGCGCCTCGAAAAGCTCTCTCGGCCGTCTCCCAGATATCCGGCCGAAATTCGAGGAGCGCCCGCCGCATGGTTTCGGCACGAAAAAGGAAAATACCGGCATTCCAATAAAATCGCCCCGACGACAGGTAATGTTGAGCCGTTTCGGCGTCAGGCTTTTCCACGAAACGCGACGCCGCAGCCACTACGCCACCTTCTGCCGCCACCTCGATGTACCCGTATCCGGTTTCGGGGTGTGTCGGCTTGATCCCGAATACGACGATGTCGCCGCGCTCGGCAGCGAATCTGCCTGACTCGACAGTTTCCCAGAATTTGAGTTCGGTCGATATCTCGTGATCCGAGGGGACCACAAGCAGAAGCGTGTCGTGGTCGTAGTCGAAAATAGTTATCAGCGTGGCCAGGGCAACCGCCGCAGCGGTGTTGCGGCCGACGGGCTCGAAAACCGGTCTGCCGCCATTCAAACCCAGTGGAACAATGTCGGAAAGAATTCGATCGGCGTGTCTCTCCGATGCGATCAGATGGATCGGAGTATCGCCACTCGGTCGCGCCTTCAGGCGTCGCACAGTTTTCACAAGCATCGACCCGTCGCCGGAAAGATCATGAAATTGCTTGGGGTTATCCTCCCGCGAAAGAGGCCACAGCCTGGAACCCACGCCTCCGCTCATGACGAAACTTACGATCCGGTCCGGCATGACGCAGCCCTCTCCATAATTCGGTCGCAAGCTCCACGGTGGGCACTGATCTCGAAAATAATGGATGCCCGCGGCAAAGATGTCTCGCCGGCCCGCATGACGCGTATTCTAGTAGCCTGTCGGCACCGAGCCCTTAGTGAATTCGGATAATTGTGTTGCCTGCTTCAGAGGCGATCACCGGATAAGACAGCCAAAAGGATGTGTTAGCCTTCAGCCTAGGCTGTCATACCCTCCCATTCGTCGACCTTAACTCAGGAGCAAATGGGCTTGGCCATTGGCCGAACGGCGACGACCCCTCAGAGCTTGCAAGCCTTGCGCACCAAAGCCAGCCACTGTCATGTCACTAGGCGCCCTGGACGATCATTGGGATTGGGCAAGAGATTTCCTGGCCCCCCGCGATCCTTGTGCTGGATGTCGCAAATCGGCCTCACGATTATTTGCGGCGCTGGGTGGAACGCTCACCGAAACCGTCGGCCGGCGAGGTGCGGGGTTTCGCAACCGAAACAATCGGCGAAACACCGTCAAGAAGATTGTGGTCGCGCAGTCAGATGCAATCAGATAGGGCTGTCAAACGGGTCTACGTTACCGGATCCTGTGACATTGCTGGCGCTGTCAATGTCAATAAAGCCATAAACGCCGCGCTGGATAACGTTGTTTGTGATTGTTATCCCAGATATTGTGCCGTTTGGCTTCGCCCCGTCGACATAAACCGTGAACACGGGCAGCGAGACGTTGGGGCCAGTTCCCGACGCTTTGCCTAATAGTTGATTGTGGTTGACCTTGATTCCATTTATCGAGCCGAAGTCGTTGGTGATCCACACGTCGGCATTGTCACGTCCGATGATCGTGTTGTTCTCAATCAGAACATTGGCTTGCACCTTTGGATGCCCGCCCAGTTGGATGCCGTCATAGTGCGGGTCAGCGCCGCCTGCTTGCAGGTCATGGATATAATTACCCTTTATGACCGCATTTGATCCCGGCGTGATACCGTTCTCGTAGCCAGCGATGTTGTTCCCGATCAGCGTCGAGCCAGATATGTCACTGGTGTCGATGCCGTAGGAGCCGCCGGTCTTACCCTGACCTGTAATCGTGCAGCGTTCGACCGTTAGGCCATCGGCACCCTCGTAGGCATAGATCGGATGCCACCCGTCGAAATCTATTCGGCTGTTACGGATCGTGACGCTCTTGGCCCTCACCTCAATGTAGGTATTGATGATCTTGTTCTCGATCACTGTCCCGGCGACGGTAATGACGTTCGGTCCTGTGTAGATAGTCGGGACAGTTCCTGCGGGCATACCCGTGTTTGTGGCGTCGGGCCAATCATTCCCGTCTGACACGGGGAGAAGGGTCCGCGCCGATACGATCCCCGTTCCTCTCCAATGCGAAGCGACGCCAGCTTGGAAGACAATGACTGCCGATAAGGCGACAACCGGAACGAATCTCGAGAAGTGCATTCGGCTTCGATTCCTTTTTTAGACGTCCCATCGGCCGAACGTAAGGATACGACGGCAGCGGCGGCGGCCCGGCCGGCGGGGGGTACACCCAGGCCGGGCCTAACCGGCGGAGGCGTGGGTGGCATAAAAGACGCCGGCTACGGGCATCATACGCCCGTCCGAAATCCAATGCGCCCGCAGAAGGAGGTATGCCGGACATATCATGCGTGTATCAGTACACCCAAAAAGGTACGCTGGGATGAACTGAGCACCGTTGGCCCGTCTTGCATGTCTCGTTTCGGATCAGCAGTGCCGGCACCGGTTTTGCAGGGAAGGTTTGGCCGCTCGATAGTCGGAGCGCAAGTTGAACAGGGCAGCCGGGATGATAAAAAAAGGGGCGGCGGACTGCACTCATGTCACCTTTTTGACAAATGTTGTGATCGATTTCTGCGCGAAGCATGAGATCGTTCGCATCGATCATCGCGAACAAGTGGCGGGTAGAGTGATGAGCCTTTTCGATCGGGGCGTCACCGACCCCGATCAGATTTCAATTGCCCTCGAAAAGGATAGGGCTATGTCTCGCCTTCGCCGGTTGGCGTATCGGTTACCGCACTCTGACGATCGGCAGGATTCGCAACTCAGTCGCCAGGAACATAGCACCGCGGCGCAAGTTCGGTCGGCAGGAGCGGCGCATCGCGATGAATGAACGTCATTCGTCAATCTCTCCTTTGATCGAATTCGAAAGACGTTGGGCAGCCGGTTCCGCGCGTCGGTGTCCCGAGGCCGGCAACCGCCTGCGATTGGACAAACAGGCGGGAAGATAGCCCAAGAGGGGCCGCTGCAACGTGGATGAAGACGGCAACTGAAAGGCGGCTTCGAAAGATTTGTCTGGAAGCCGCCGATCCGGTCACGCCCAAGACGAATGAGTCGTTCGCGATCGAGAGCCGCGATGTTGCACTTCCCCAGGTGTCGTTGGAGCATAGCAAGGGCCGCGGCCTTAGAGCGGCGAGGAGACTTGCCTACATCGCACATGTGGTCGATATGGAGGTCGTCAATGAGCTCGCCGAAGGTCTTAAGCCGCGCAATGCGGGACTTGGTCGGCGTCTCTCCGCGATCTATTTGGCGTTCGGTTTCGGTCGCCCAGCGGCATGCGTCGTCACGGCGCAGGAAGGTCTCGCTGACATAGCTGCGGCGGACCTGCACGCGCCAGGAACCGGACGAGAGCTTGGTGTAGGTGGCCATTTTTTCGTGTGCGCTCCGTGTGCACTGAGAGATCGAAACGTGGCGAAAAGGGTCGTATCCTGGCGTAAATTCGGGTGGGTCCGCTACGAGCTAAGAATTTGATGTGTTAAAGAAAAAAATGCTGAAAAATCAAGAGCATAGAGTTGCCATAGCACCAATGATGGACTGTGCAGATAGATTATAGGAAACAAGTAGTTGTGAGGATCCGTGCACACGACGTGCACAGAGATACTTACCTTTTATTTTATTGCTATTCGCCCGAAATATCGCGCTATAGCGTGTGGTTTCTCGATGATTGATGCCATGGTGCCCGGGAACTCGCGCATGGCCGATGTGGCTCGCGGCACTACGTCACGCTGCGATGATGGATGGCAGGCATGTTTGTGGCTGCTTTAGGCAGGGCACGATCCTTCGTAGGGGTATCCGAAGGCTCCCAACGCAGCACAATGGTCTCTATCAAGGTTGGGATTGGCGGGGTGATCTAGTGAGACCGTCTGCTCTGCCATCGAAAAATGGGGAATGCGCCGACGGACAGGATGTAGGCGCTTGGCGCGCATCCCGAGAATTGTATGCCTTTCCTCACCGCCCCCCAAGGTCTAGGGCGCGAACAGTGAGGAGAAAAACATGCTACCATCCGACACCTTCCCCCTCCGCCTGCTCAAGACGGAGGAGACCGCCGATTTTGTCGGTCTTTCCCGCAGAACGCTTGAAAAACATCGCACTTATGGCACCGGCCCGGTCTACCGAAAATTGGGTGGTCGCGTGGTCTATGCCGTTGCAGATCTGCAGGAATGGGCAGACAGGGGCTTGAAGTCATCAACGTCCGATCCCGGTGCGGATCGCGTTTTTCCGGCCCGGCCCATGGGTCAAATGAAGTCCATTTGTCGATAACAGGCTGAGCGTCATCTGACGTACCGATATGCCCTGGCGGTATAGCTTGCCGCCAGAGCATTCCATACGACGCATCAGCCTTCCGCACAAATGTTGGATGCCGGCTACCTCCTTTCGCACGCCAAAAGCTGACGGTGTCGGACCGTGTGCTGCCGGACGGTATGCGCCCCATTCCGGCCGTTCAGAAGCGAGCAGCTATTCCCTAAAAGCCGCCGATAGCCGCTGCAGAGAGTCCCTTGAGGGCTTAATCCATTCGGCGGCTGCCGTTAAATTGGCGGATGCGAATTGATGACCCTTCATATTTCCTGGTCTATGCTTCATGTCGCAGCTTGAAGTCATACCTAGCGATGAAGAAAGCGGAATCCTGATCCGATGAGCGATGAGGCCCCAAAAACTCGAAAGGCCCACTGCAGCAACTGTGGCGGTCAGCGCAACTGTGATGTTCGGGGTCACTGGTCCCAGAACGGCGGCGATCAAGATGTTCAATGGTGCACAGAGTGGTACATTCTTGAGTGTCGAGGGTGCGAACATGTGTTTGTGCAAACGGTCAGCACAAACTCGGAAGATGTCAGCTACTTCACCAATGAGATAGGTGAGGAAGACTACGAGCACACTGAAACAGTGAACTATTGGCCAGCACTTGCAAAACGCGAACGTCCCAGTTGGCTGCACCGAGGCGGCATTGAAGCTCCAGATGTTGAGCGGTTGGATGATGCATTGCTGGAACTTTACACTGCCTTGGAGAACGATCTGAACATCCTCGCAGGTATTGGTATTCGGACCAGTTTTGACGTTGCGTCAGAACTGCTGGAAATCGACACTGAGTTACGGTTCAATCAGAAGCTGGACGGGTTGGTCGCTCAGGGTCACATCGGCGCTGTTGACCGCGAGCGCTTAGCCAAGCTTGTTGATGCGGGAAGTGCCTCTGCACATCGAGGCTGGAAGCCCACAAGGGCCGAATTGAGCACGATGATGGATCTGCTCGAACACTTCATCCAGCAGGCGTTTATTGAGCCCCATCGACGCAAGCAGTTGGATGAAAAGGTGGGTAAGCTGAAGGTTCCACCTCGTAAGCCTCTTGGTCCCAAGGCGACCAAGAAAAAGGCTCCGCAAGCAGCGCCTGATACGACCCAAGCAGATCCTGCACCACGTGATGCAGAGCCGAGCAGATAAGGGCTCAGATTTAGGCTCTGAAAAGGGTCGCACACACAGCCGTAAACATTGCTGACACCATCTGACCAAGCCCGTCACTAGCCGGGGTTGTGCGACCAAGATCGTGCTCATTGTTCAATAGCCCTTCTTTTCAGCCCAGCAAGCCGATCTCAGCCTCACCATCCAGAGCCAAAAAGCCAGCGCTGAGGATCGGTGAATGGACTAGGGGGATTGTAAATCCGAAAAATGTAGTCCATCTTAGGACGTATCGATTTGCCGACATTGCCGGCATTTTCGTAGTTTGGTGGACTAGGTGTTGGAAAATAGAGAAATTATCGTCCAGCTTGCGCGTCTCGGCCTTTCCGGTCGAGTTCAGGATGTTCATGCATGGCTGCGAAGGACGACTAAGAAAGTCGAAAAGAGCGACCCTGAGCTTGCTGGTCAGATAAAGGACCTGCTGTCGAGCAACTCAACCTCGCCCGCCGCACTCCGAGAAGCGAGCCCTGTCCGAATGCCGGTGGACGCCGACTCTCGCTTGTCATTGGTCCGGTTTGAGCATCCGGTTGTGTTGGAGACTAATCCAGTTCACGCCGGAGACGTGGCGCTTAGGCTCATGCAAGTCTTGGCGGAGCGAAGGCACTTGGATGAGCTTGCCAGCCAGGATCTTTTGCCCTCAAGAACGTTGCTTTTTTCCGGCCCGCCTGGTGTTGGAAAAACCCTGTCAGCGAGATGGATCGCAGCTTCATTAGACATGCCGTTGGTCACCCTTGACCTTGCTACCGTTATGAGCAGTTTTCTCGGTAAAACTGGGTCGAACATACGTTCAGTACTGGATTTTGCGAAGAGCATGGAGTGCGTGCTCCTGCTTGATGAGTTTGATGCGATCGCAAAGCGTCGAGACGATGAAGGCGATGTCGGAGAACTCAAGCGACTTGTCACTGTTCTCTTGCAGGAAATCGATACCTGGCCTGCCACAAGCCTTCTCATTGCAGCCACCAATCACGCTGAATTGCTAGACCCAGCCATCTGGAGGCGGTTTGACGAAGTTGTGCAGTTCGATCTGCCTACTCGGGAGCAGCGCGGGATGGTCATTAGAAAGAATTTCGGTGAGGTCGACGGCGACTTCGCCAGTCTCATCCCCTCACTAGAGCAGCTATGGGAAGGCCGTTCCAACAGTGACATAGCGAGGGCCGTGAAGTGGCTTCGCAGGCGGTCCACTGTCACGGGAGCTACATTGGATGAAGCCTTGCTTGAGCTGATCGGGCGAGAGGTGCATGCGGCGCCGGCAAGCGACAGAAAGCGTATGATTGCGCTGCTTGCCCAGTTGAATATCCCTCAGCGCAAGATCAGCGCCCTTACCGGAATATCGCGCGACACGTTACGCAAGCACCGCGCCACAGACCAAGCAGACGAACCCATCTTGGGTCAGGAGGATGACTGATGCCTGAGTTACGCTATCTGATCGGCGGTGGTGAGAAGCTCAGCGAAGAGGTGGGCAGGCCCTCTCGTGGTGGGGGTGAGAAGTCACATCCATATACGTTCAGCGAAGCCTTCCAGCGATTGGCTCCGCAACTGAACAGAGTTACAACAGAGCTGGAAAGTCTACCGGCGCTAGCTTGCCCAGGCGGTGACACTGTTGTCGCTCTTACACTTCATCCCACCTATTTGGCCAAAAGCTACTATCCAGCCAGTTTGATTCAAGAACTCAAGCTCTCCCACCTTGGTAGCCGTGCTGTTCACATAGTTCCGGATAAAGCGGCAAACGGTCGCGCAACTGAAGATCCTCGCCCTCAACCCGCGCCTTTGCTCTACCTGTCCGGCCGCAGAGATCGCCTTCGACGCTTTGCTCAAATTGCTGAACAATGGCGGCCAGCCGAAGCCAGTCTTCGCAGTGAATTCCGGCAACTAGAAAGGGTCGAGCTTCCCGGCGATGATCGTGCCAAAGCTTTGCCGGATAAAAAAGGGGAACAGCCACTTGAGGTCGTTCTCCACGCCGATCCTGAGTATGGTGACTATGTCATCGAGGGCTTCGAGGAATACTCGCGATCACTGGGGCTTGATGTTTGGGCAGAAAGACGCCGGCAGAACGGCGGTCTCTGCTTCATCCCAATGTACGCTCCGGCTGAAGCCGTGCCCGAGCTGCTGAAATTTTCTTTCTTGAGAGCGGTCAGGAGCATGCCACGGATCGTTGCGATGGACCCAATGATCCGAGGCATGGTCCCTGGTTTTTCCGTGAGCTTGCCGGATGAGGATGCCATTGCGCCCGACTTAGCAGTTGCGATCTTCGATGGTGGGCTGCCAAATAATCACGGCTTGGACCGCTGGGTGAATCTTCAAGACGCACCTGGTGTAGGAGCACCCTTGCCAGCCGCTCAAAATCATGGGCTTGCGGTAACATCAGCTTTTCTCTTTGGTCCACTCGAACCGGGAGTGCCACCGGCTCAGCCCAGGGCCAATGTCGATCATTGGCGTGTTCTTGGAACAGACACAGCTGCCGACGACTTCGAGTTGTACTCAATTCTTGATCGGATAGAGGACGTACTCAGCAGCCGGCGCTACGACTTCGTGAACTTGAGCCTTGGTCCCGACAGCGCCATGGAGGACGACGACGTTAACTCGTGGACCTCAACACTGGACATGCTCCTGGCTGAGGGGGAGACCGTTGCCACCGTCGCTTGTGGGAACAACGGCGAACGAGATCACGCTACCAAGCTGAACAGGGTGCAGCCGCCCTCTGATGGCGTGAACATGATTGCGGTTGGCGCTGCAGATAAAATGGATGCCAGCTGGCGGAGAGCTACTTACAGCGCGATTGGTCCAGGCCGCAGCCCAGGATATGTGAAGCCTGACTTCATAACCTTTGGCGGGTCGTACTCAGCACCATTCCTGACACTCGACAGTGTCGCGCCTCATATGGGCAGCGGCACGCAAGGAACTAGCTTTGCAGCGCCGCTGGCGATGCGGAGTGGCGTCGGTGTTCGAGCACAATTCAGCGATCCATTGTGGGCACCAACAATGAAGGCGCTTTTAGTACATCAGGCAAATTCCGGAGACCACCTAAGGGGCGAAGTCGGCTGGGGCAGGGTCTCTCATGAGCTGAATGACTTAATCACCTGCGGTGACGGAGAGGCTCACATTGTCTACCAGCGCCAAATGCCTATCACCGGAGCAGTGCGATTGTATTTGCCAGTCCCGCCCGGGCTGACCGGCAACGTCGAGATCAAGGCTACTTTCTGCTTGTTTTGCGACGTAGATCCTGAGGATTCGATCAACTACACCCGAGGCGGTCTTGAGGTACAATTTAGGCCGGATTCGATCACTCTGCCTCCCCCGTACCACAACAAGGAAGGCAAGCTTATCACCCCCAAATGGCCAGCATCTGACACGTTTTTCGGCGCAGATGACTTTTACGCTCCCGAATACATGCGGCGTGACGATGCTCAAAAGTGGGAAACGACTATAACGAGATCAAAGCGAAAGCGCGCCAGTTCCCTAAATGCGCCTGCGTTTGACGTGAGCCACATCTCAAGAGCTCACGGCCATTCAGGGGGAGGGCGTGCTCAGATGAAGTTTGCCCTTATCCTCACACTTCGGAACTCAGCCGTAGACCTTTATGACAGGGTGGTTACTGCTCACCAAGCGCGACTACAGCCGATGCGTTCACGAACCGACATCCGCATCACCACGCGAGCATAGAAGATCGCTCAAGTTCGGGTGTGATGGCGACAGGTATTGCTTTATGGTAAGAACCAAGCAGAAAAGCTCGAACGGCACGGAAGCTGCTGGTGAACGAAGCCGCTGCGGAACTCCCACCCACTTTGATTCTCGGGCGGTAGGGCAGCGGTCAGGATGGAACTCTCCAGATACAGCATGATCGACCGTTGGCTTTGACGACAGAGGCTGGGGACCTGCTGAGCGCGTCCGCCCTTGATGCTTAAACCCCGAGAGCGCATGGAACTCCTGCGCAAAACGAATGCAACAGGTCGCACTCGGCAGAAGGCGCCGAAGCGGCCGCTAAGCCACTTAAGATGTGAGAAAAGCTGTTGGTTAGGGGGAATCTGGATAAGAACCAAGAACGCCGGAGTTAGAGTCCGCTGTCCATGCTTCTGAGCTATTAGCCGTCGTTCCACTTACGGCCCCATTTCGGCTGTTGCCGACTGCTGTGCGGAATGACCGGCATTGGCTCGTTCCGAAGGTCATGTATCGGTGATCGCGACCTGCAGCGGATCCCGATCCCCGCGGCACATGGCGAAGCCTGATAGCGGGCATGGTTACGCTGCTTGTATCCACGGAAACCACCTGGATCCCGCGAAGTAGGGACTTTCTGTAGTGTGCCGTGTGCACGCTCAAGTAGCCAATCGGGCCTGATCACTACCGTCCGAGGCACATCTGTCGGCGTGCAGCGCACCTTCGGATATGATATGGGACTACTTTACCAGTCGGTCCTGCGGGGCATTGGACCGATTTGGATCTAAAAAGTATAATGAAATGAATGACTTAGACAGGCGATTTGCTATCGCGCCGATGATGGATTGGACGGATCGGCATTGCCGGTTCTTCCATCGTCAGCTGACGCGCCGCGCGCTGCTTTACACCGAGATGGTGGTGGCGGATGCGGTCATCCATGGCGCACGCGAGCGACTGCTCGGCTTCGACGCTGTCGAGCACCCGGTTGCGCTGCAACTTGGCGGATCGGATACCGCAAAGCTCGCCGAGGCAGCGCGGATCGGCGAAGCCTTCGGCTATGATGAGATCAATCTCAATGTCGGCTGCCCATCCGACCGCGTCCAGTCGGGGACGTTCGGCGCCTGCCTGATGAAGACGCCGGTTCTGGTCGCCGAGTGCGTCGCGGCGATGAAGGCCGCGGTGAAAATCCCCGTCACGGTCAAATGCCGTATCGGCGTCGACGATCAAGACCCGGGGCCCGCGCTCGACACGCTCGCTGACGGCGTGCTCGCCGCCGGCGCCGACGCGCTCTGGGTGCACGCCCGCAAGGCTTGGCTGGAAGGGCTGAGCCCCAAGGAAAACCGCGAGATCCCGCCGCTCGACTATTCGCGCGTCTACCGGCTGAAGGCCAGAAAGCCGGACGAATTCATCGGCATCAACGGCGGCATCCAGTCGCTCGCCGAGGCGTCGGCGCATCTTTCCCATGTCGACGGCGTGATGCTCGGCCGCGCGGCCTATCATACGCCGGGGATCCTGACCGGCGTGGATGCCGTCTTCTATGGCGAGGCGCCTGCCGCTTTCGATTATTCGGCCCTGGTCGACGCTATGGCCGGCTATGCCGAGCGCCACATCGAGCGGGGCGGGCGGCTCGGCCACATTACCCGCCATATGGTCGGACTGTTCCACGGCTTGCCCGGCGCGCGCCGCTTCCGGCAGATCCTCTCCACCGACGCGAACAAACCCGGCGCCGGGCCGGAGGTGCTGAAGACCGCGTTTTTGGCAATCGATTTCGCGGCGGCGGAAGCCGAGGCGGCCTGACTGTCGGTTAATGCGTGTCGCGCCGCATACTGCTGCGCGACACGCATCAGTCCCGCAGGATCATACGGTCGCCGCGCACGTCGAAGCCCGACAATGAGCCGATGAAGTTCATGCCGAGCAGGCTTTGGTCCAGCATGCCGGGCGCGGCGACCATCACCGACATGTCCTTGCGCACGATTCCGCCGATCGCCACCTCGTCGGTCCTGACCGTCGCAGCGCGCGCCATGCCGTTGGCCGTGGCGACGTCTACGCTGTAGCTGAGCGCCGCCGGGTTGAAACCCGCGGCTTGAGCATCTTCGGATGTCAGCACCGTGCTGGTAGCGCCGGTGTCCACCACCGCCCGCACCGGCGTGCCGTTGATCAGGATCCGGGCTTCGAAATGGCCGTTGTCGGCTTTGTCGAGCGTGACGGTCGGGCGGCCATTCTCCACGCCGAGCGCCAGCGGGCTGCCTGGGACAAAGCCGGCGGTGACGCGGCTCGCCACATCCTGCAACTCGTAGCGATACTGATAGCCAGCGATCAGCACGAGCACGAATGCCGCCCAGACGCCGAGATTGCGCGCCATGTCGCCCAGCGGCCTGCCGGAGCGGAGCAGGCTCGCACCGATCACCATCACCAGCACGCCAACCCAGATCAGCCGGCCGAAATCATTGTTGTTCATGCCGAAAGTGTGGCCGGCTGAATTGTTGAGCATCAGCAGCACGACCCCGACGCCGATCACCGCCATGACGATCCAGAACAGCCGGTTCATCGGTTTCTTCTCACAAAACGCCGCCGCGCTCGCGCGCCATGCGGGTACGCCGGGTTTCGCGGCGCGGCCGCCGCTCGACCGTTTCGAGCCGCGCCGGCAGTTCGGCCATCACTGATCGTCGCGTTTCAGGGGTCATGGCGAGCCAGGCGGAAATCTCGTCGCGCGTGCGGCCGCAACCAAAGCAGAAGCCGGTTTTCATATCGATCGAACAGACCAGGATGCAGGGAGATTCGATGGCGGTCATGCTGTTCTCTTGCCTTTATTCCACATGGTGCAACCGCCGGAGCAATGCAAGCCCTCCGCATTGCGCCGCAAGGCAACGCGTTCGCGGCATCGTCCAGGCGGTTGTGCCGGGTGGAGAAGGCGGCTATGCCGCTTGCGACTTCCGCAACGAACCGTGACCGACATAATGCCTGCTAAGCCTTTCGACGATTTCCGAAACCTTCTGGCGGCATTACCGCCAGCCGACGATGCGGCGAGCGCCCGTGTCCGGGCGCTTTTCGCCAAAGCGGAAAAGCCGAAGGAATCGCTCGGCCGCGTTGAGGACGTCGCGGCCTGGATTGCTGCCTGGAGCGGGCGCGCGCCGCCCGCGATCAATCGGCCTCTGGTGGCGATCTTCGCCGGCAATCACGGCGCCGTCAGGCACGGCATCTCGCCGCGGCCGGTGGCGGCGACCGCAAATGAAGTCGAGCTCTGCGCCGCCGGCGGGGCCGCGATCAACCAGGTCTGCATCGCCAACGATCTCGGCCTGAAAGTCTTCGATCTCGCCTTGGATATCCCCACGGGCGACATCACCGAGGAGGCCGCGCTCGATGAACGCGGCTGCGCCGCGACCATGGCCTTCGGCATGGAAGCGGTCGCCGGTGGCGCCGATCTCCTGTGCCTGGGCGATCTCGGGGTCGGCAATTCGACGATCGCTGCCGCCCTTTGCGCCGCCCTGTTCGGCGGCGAGGGAGCCGACTGGGTCGGGTCGGGTTCGGGCGCCGATGCGGCGATGATGGCACACAAAGCCGAGGTCGTGGATCGGGCTCTGGCATTCCATGGCCCGGGTCTGGGAGACCCGCTCGAGGTTTTGCGCAGGGTCGGCGGGCGCGAATTCGCGGCCATCTGCGGCGCCATTCTCGCGGCGCGCATGGAGAAGATTCCCGTCCTCCTCGACGGGTTCGCGGCGACAGCGGCGGCCGCCGTCCTATATGCGGCTAATCCCGGCGCGCTAGATCACTGCCTGCTTGCCGGCCTGTCGCCGGAACCCGGCCACGCCAAGGCGGCCGAAAGGCTCGGATTGCGGCCGCTGCTTGATTTCGGGATCAGCCATGGCGAAGGGGTAGGGGCTGCTCTCGCCGCCGGTATCGTCAAGGCCGCGGCACTGACCAGCTCGGGCATGGCGCTGGCTGTGCGGCTTTAGCGCCCGGCGAGTCAGCGGCGTCCGCGCGCGGCGACCGTCTTGGTCGGCAAGGCCGGCAATTCCTCCATAACCCGGCTCAACGGGAAGATGGCGATCGCCTCGGTGCCTTCGCGCAGCTTGGAATGAAGCTCGAACTCGCCGCCATGCATGGCGAGCAAGCCCTGCACGATCGGCAGACCGAGGCCGGTTCCCTGCTCGGCGCTCTTGATGGCGATCGAGCCCTGGCCGAAGGCGGAAAGCACCACCGGGATTTCCTCTTCCGGTATGCCCGGGCCGTTGTCCTTGACCGAGATGTACTGGCCGCCGCCGGCGGTCCAGCCGACACGCACGCGCACCTCGCCGCCGGACGGGGTGAACTTGATCGAATTGGACAGGAGGTTGAGCGTGATCTGCCTGACGGCACGCTCGTCGGCGAAGAGGCGCGGCAGGGTCTCCTCGAACTCCTGGATGATACGGATGTCCTTGTTGCGGGCGCGCAGCTCCATCATATGGCAGCAGTCCTCGACGATGGTCACCAGCACGACCGGCTCCTCGTTGAGCTGGTAGCGGCCGGCCTCGATGCGCGACAGGTCAAGGATCTCGTTGATCAGGTCGAGCAGGTGCTGTCCGGACTCATGCACGTCATGGGCATAGTCGCGGTAGGTCGGATTGCTCATCGGCCCCAGCACTTCATTGGCCATCACTTCGGAGAAGCCAAGGATGGCGTTGAGCGGCGTCCGGAGCTCGTGGCTCATCGAGGCGAGAAAACGCGATTTCGCCAGATTGGCGTCCTCGGCGCGCCGCCTTGCTTCATCCGACATCGATTTCGCGGTCTCCAGCTCGGCGATCAGCGCGTCCTTCTCCGAGCGGAAGGAGAGCAGCATCAGCGAAGCCTGATTGAGATGGCGCGCGACGTAACCGAAGAAGGGAAGCGCCGCGATGAGCAAGGCCGCCATCGTGGCTTCGATCGGCGTCCACAGGCGCATGACGGTGTAGACATAGACGGCAACGGGAATGGCAAAGGTCGCGAACAGCGCGCCGCCAAGCGAGGAGGCCATCACGGCCGTCGTCGCCATGGCGATCAGCAGCACCATGGCCTTGGCAACATGGAACTGGTCGATCTGGCATGTGGCGCAGCCGACCCAGGCGAACCACGCCCAGCCGAGGCCGCAGAGGAAATGGCCGATCAGGAAGTCGCGACGCGTCTGCGCCGGGTCGAGTTCGGCCGCCTCGGTCCGCTCCACGCGACGCGCCATGAACGCGACGATCGTGTAGCAAAGCAGCGTCGACAGGGCCCAGATGGTGATCTGGCTGTCCAGACCCGCCAGCCGGCCGATGGCCGCCACGGCGAGCACGAGCAAGGGGATCGCAAGCGCGCTGACCGACATGGCGCGCGCATGCAGCTTCAGCAGTTCACGGTCGAAATCGAGGCTGCCCGCCTGCTGCGAGAGGCGGTCGCGCGTCTTGCGCACCGCGCGCGCCACATCGCTGTTGCGGTGCGGTTTACGGCGGTCCACAATAAATTTATCCGCTGTGTTCGAGCGTTGCAAAGGCATACAGACTTCAATTTCTGCGCGCAGCGACTGTCAGTTCGTTAAGCTACGTTCGAATGATTAAGAGACTGTTTGCCATATGAGCCGTTTCGGGCCGCGAGGACCGCGCCGCCGCTACGCGGCGAGTTCGCCGCAAAGCCTCTGGCGCAAGCTGCTGGACTACGGACTTGCCATCCTTCTGCTTGGGTTGCTCATCCTGGTGGCGGCACGCCTCGACCGCTTCGAGAGGCGCCAGGAGCAAGGCACGGCGATCGTCAATGACGGCGATTCGATCACGCTCGGGGCCGAGCGCATCCGCATGCGCGGCATCGATGCTCCGGAGTATCAGCAGACCTGCCAAAAGGCCGGCGCCGACTATCCCTGCGGCAAGCTGGCGCGGCAGTCGCTGGTACGCCTGATCGCCGGCAGGCCTGTTGTCTGCAGCGGCTGGCAGCGCGACCGCTACGGCCGCCTGCTCGGCGATTGCAAGGCAGGCGACACCGACCTAAACCAGGCCCAGGTGCAGGCCGGATGGGCGGTTGCCTTCGGCGGTTTTGAGACCGAGGAAGCAGCGGCGAGAGCGGCCAAGGCCGGCATCTGGGCAGGCACTTTCGCGGAGCCGCAGGACTGGCGCGACAGCCATCACGGCGCGCCGGTCGAGAGAAAGCACGGCGTGCTGGCCTCGTTCGGCGATGCGTTGCGCGAATTTGTTCGCTTCTGGTGATGGGCTGACCCGCGCCCTATGATCCGGTGGAGAAGCTGGAGGATGAAATGAAGCTGTTCGATGGCGGCCGCGCGCCCAATCCCCGGCGCGTGCGCGTCTTCCTTGCCGAGAAGGGGCTGACGGTGCCGCTGGTGCCTGTCGACATGGGCGCGCTGGAGCATCGCGGCGAGCAGGTTGCTAAGCGCAATCCGCTGCGGCGCCTGCCGGTGCTCGAGCTCGACGACGGCACCATCATCACCGAATCGATCGCCATCTGCCGCTATTTCGAGGAATTGCATCCCGAGCCCGCGCTGTTCGGCACGGGCGCGCTCGGCAAGGCAAAAGTCGAGATGTGGCAACGACGCTTGGAATTGAACCTGATGAGCAGCGTCGCCGCCGCTTTCCGGCACATCCATCCGGCGATGAAGGAATGGGAAGTGCCGCAAATTCCGGAATGGGGCGAGGCCAACAAGCCGAAGGCGATCGAATTCCTGCACCTGCTCGACCATGAACTGGCGGAGCGCGAATTCGCCGCCGGCGATGCCTATTCGGTCGCCGACATCACCGGCATGGTCGCCATCGACTTCATGAAACCAGCCCGTATCAAGGTGCCGGACGAATGCACGAACGTGCTGCGCTGGTATGCGGCACTTGCAAGCCGGCCAAGCGCGGCAGCCTGAGCGACAGAAATTGGATAATCTGCCCGATACGAGACAAGCGCTGCAGCGCCTCGCCGAAAGGGTGCGGGCCTGCCGCATCTGCGTCGAGGAGCCACACGGCCGACCCCTGCCGCATGAGCCGCGGCCGGTGCTGCAGCCGTCTTCCACCGCGCGCATTCTGCTTGCCGGCCAGGCGCCGGGCACCAAGGTGCATGTGTCGGGCATGCCGTTCACCGACGCTTCGGGAGACCGGCTGAGAGATTGGCTCGGCGTCAGCAGCAAGGAGTTCTACGACTCCGAAAAATTCGCCATCGTGCCGATGGGCTTTTGCTTTCCCGGACAGGATGCCAAGGGCGGCGACCTGCCGCCGCGTCGCGAATGCGCGCCGGCCTGGCGCCCGGACCTGATGGAGCTGATGCCGCAGATCGACCTGGTGCTGACCATCGGCGGTTATGCGCAGGCATGGCATATGGGCACGACACGGCTGCCGTCACTGACCGAGACGGTCAGGAACTGGCGCGCCATATGGAATCGACCGTCCCTGCCGAAAGTGCTGCCGCTGCCGCATCCATCGTGGCGGAACACCGGCTGGCTGAAGAAGAATCCCTGGTTTGAAATGGATTTGCTGCCCTTCCTGAGGGCGGAAATCCGCTATCGCATCGATTAGGCATTCTGCAAGAAATCACTCGCATTTACCGCCATCGGCAGAATTTCTTTCTTGTGAAAGGCTCTGATAAAAGGGATTATAGCCAAACTATTCCCCTGGAGCCTCCCATGGATCGCCTCGATAGAAAAATTCTCCGCCTTTTGCAGGAGGACGCGACGCTCGCGGTCGCCGATGTCGCCAAGAAAGTCGGCTTGTCGACGACGCCATGCTGGCGGCGCATCCAGAAACTTGAGGAAGAAGGCGTCATCAAGCGTCGCGTCGCCATCCTCGATCATGAGAAGGTAAATGTGCGCGTCACCGTCTTCGTGTCGATCCGCACCAATTCGCACAGCCATGAATGGCTGCGGCGCTTCTCCGAGGTCATCCAGGAATTCCCGGAAGTGGTCGAGTTCTACCGCATGAGCGGCGACGTCGATTACTTGCTGCGCGTGGTGGTGCCCGACATCGCCGCCTACGATGCCTTCTACAAGCGGCTGATCGCCAAGATCGAGATCCGCGACGTCTCGTCGTCCTTCGCCATGGAGCAGATCAAGTACACGACGGAAATTCCGCTCGATTACATGGTGCTGGACAAGGAATCGGGCGCGAACGCGGCGTGAGCCCATGCCAAATCGCGGGCCTTAGTTCTTCTTCTTGTTGAGAAAATTCCACGGCGAGTTGACCGGCAGCGTGACAGTGTCCGGAACGCTGTCGACGCTCGTCACCTCGGCCTTGCGCACCGTGTAGCCAGACTGGACGATCGAGACGCCGTCGAGGATGAAAAGCTGGCTTTTCTCCATGCCGGGCTTCAGCACGCCGGTGACGGCGACCGGTTCGTAAGCCTCTTTCATCCTGTAGGGATGCGCCGGGCTCACCAGCACGATCTGGTTCGGTGGCGGCGTCGGCATGTGGCTGCAGGCGCCCGTCCACGGCACCAGCAGGAACTGGTAGATAAGATCGCCGTCACGATCGACCGGCAATGCATAGCCGGCTAATTGTATCGTCTTATCCTGCAGATTGAGCGACAAGGTCTCGCCATGGTCGGGCAGTTTTGCCGCGATCATCGGCAGGTTCGCGTCTGCGGCTATCGCTTGCGTCGCGGGGCGCAGATCCTTCCAGAAGATATGCGCGACATCGGCCGCGGCATCGGCTCCCGTGGCTGCGAGGAGGAGCGCAGCCGCCAGCGCCGCGCATGACTTGAAACGCTTGCTCATGATCGCTCCATCCTCCGCCAGTCCATGTGCTGAATCGAGTAAAAGCGTCGTGACCGGCTCCATGCTCAACGGTTCAGCCGCATCACATGCCGGCGCGCGCCGGCGGCTCCGGTCTCATGGAAGCCACGCGCGGCAAACATGTCGCGAAATCCCATGAAGCGGTAGCTGGGTGCTGCCCCGTCGACGGGATAGGCCTCGATTATATGTGCGCCTTTGCTGAACGCATGGTCGATTGCCGCATCGAGCAAGGCGGAGGCCAGTCCGCCGCCGCGCAATGCCCTCGGCACATAGAAGCAGACGATCGACCAGATGCCGGTCTCGCTGTCGTCCTGCTGCTTTGAAAGTTTCCGGTAGGTCTCGCGCGGCGCGACCGAGCACCAGCCGACCGGCCTGCCGTCCATCTCGGCGATGATGCCGACCGGGGTGCCTTTGTCGATGAGCGCCATCATCATGCGCTTCTTCTCGTCGTTCTGAATGTGTTCGCGGGTGGAATGGCGCCAGGCCATGCACCAGCAATATTTCGGTGCGCCGGGTTGCTCGAACAGGTTTTCGAAGTCGGCGCGTGTCTCTGGCGTCACCCCGACGAACCGAATCCCGGCAAGGTCAGGCTTTTGCGACTGCGAGCCTTTCGAGCTGTCTGGCATCCGTCAATTCCTTCACTGCATCCTTGCCGATCCAGCGCGCCGTCTTGTCGGACGATGCCGCCAATCTTTCCGCCAGCGCAAGGGCAGGGGCGTGCAGGCTCATCGACCGCTTGCCGATTTGCCGCAGCGCCCAATTGACCGCCTTGCGGACGAAATTGCGCGGATCGCCGGCATGTTTCTCGATCAGCGGCAGATAGGCCAGGAAGGTCGCGTCCGGCTCCTTCTTGAGATGCACCGCGCTCCAGGCCAGCATGGCAAAGGCGGTGCGGCGAACGAATTCGCGTTCGTCTTCGGCAAACTCGTCGATCAATTCACGCCAGAATGGTGTTTCGGCGAACAGGTCGGCAACGGTGTCGACGATCTCCCAGCTGTCGAAATCCGCGGCCCAGCGCCGGCATTGATCGATATCGACCTTCTTCGGCTCGCCGGTGAAGGCGGCCATCAGCCGCGCTTCGCGGATGCCGCTGTTCCAGAGCTGCAGCGACCGCTCGTGGTTCTTCTTCAGCTTGCGCGCCAGCGGCCGCAATTGTGAATTGCCGACGCCGAGCGCGCTGGCGGTGTTGATGCCGAAGCGCGCCATGCCCGCCCGGTTGTCCTCGGTGCCGACCGAACGCAAATGAGCGACGATGTCGTCGGCGCTCCAGCTCGGATCGGGCAGTGGCATCGTCACCTATCTTTCCAGGCGCGCCAGCAGCGAGGACGTGTCCCAGCGCTTGCCGCCCATGTCCTGCACATCCTTGTAGAACTGGTCGACCAATGCCGTCACCGGCAACTTGGCGCCGTTGCGATTGGCCTCCGCCAGGCAGATGCCGAGATCCTTGCGCATCCAATCGACGGCGAAGCCGAAATCGTATTTGCCGGCGTTCATCGTCTTGTGGCGGTTCTCCATCTGCCAGGAACCGGCCGCGCCCTTGGAGATCACCTCGATGACCTTCTCGATGTCGAGGCCAGCCTTCTTGCCGAAATGGATGCCCTCGGCCAGGCCCTGGACGAGGCCGGCGATGGCGATCTGGTTGATCATCTTGGTCAACTGGCCTGCGCCAGCCGATCCCATCAGGCCGACCATGCGAGCGTAGGCGTCGATGACGGGCCTGGCCTTGTCGAAGGCGGCCTCATCGCCGCCGACCATAACGGTCAGCACGCCGTTCTCGGCCCCGGCCTGTCCGCCTGACACCGGCGCGTCGAGGAAGGAGAAGCCCGCCTTGCGCGCGGCGTCGTCAAGCTCGCGCGCGACCTCGGCCGACGCTGTGGTGTTGTCGATGAAGACGGCACCCTTCTTCATCGCGGTGAAGGCGCCGCTCGCACCTGTGGTGACCGAGCGCAGATCATCGTCATTGCCGACGCAGGAGAAGACGAAGTCCTTGCCCTCGGCTGCTTCGGCCGGCGTCAGCGCCAGTTTGCCGCCATGCTGGGCCACCCACTGCTCGGCCCTTGCCTTGGTGCGGTTGTAGACGGTGACGTCATGGCCGCCCTTGTTCCTGAGGTGCCCGGCCATCGGATAGCCCATGACGCCAAGACCGAGAAATGCAACCGATGCCATAAGCCTGCCTTCCAACAAAACACAGTTTCCAGTGGCGGAAGGTCTAGGCCAAGCGAAAAATTCGTCAAGGCACGCAGAGCCGCTTCGGCTGGTGCAGGCGGCCGGGGTGGCGATCTAAGTCTTTGTTTTATGCATGTCGTTTCCCCTAAAACCGCTGCGCACTTTTAGGCGACATGTATTAGCGATGCAGATGGACGGTGATGCGGCGCTCGATCCACTCGACGCCATGGCGCAGGATCTCGACCATCACCAGATAGACGATCGCCACCCAGATATAGGCCTGGATGTCGAAGGATTTCGCGTAGGCGAGCTTGGCGTTGCCCATCAAGTCGTAGACGGTGATGATGGCGACGATCGCGGAAGCCTTGATCATCAGGATGAGCTCGTTGCCGTAGGGTCTCAGCGCGACGATGATCGCCTGGGGCATGATCACCTTGCGCAGCGTCTGCAACCTGTGCAATCCGAGCGAGGCCGCACCTTCCCATTGGCCGCGCGTCACGCTTTCGATGGCGCCGCGCAGGATTTCGGCCTGATAGGCGGCGGTGTTGAGCGAGAAGGCAAAGACGCCGCAATAGAAGGCCTCGCGGAAGAACCACCACAGCCCGACCGTCTCAAGCTCAGGCCGGAACGAGCCGATGCCGTAATAGACCAGGTAGGTCTGCACGAGCAGCGGCGTGCCGCGGAAGAAATAGACGTAGCAATAGGCAAGCGCAGATAGGATCGGGTTCTTCGACATGCGGCCATAGGCGACCGGCAGCGACAGGAGCGCGCCAACGACCATCGAAATGCTCACCAGCGATAGGGTGGTCCCCAGGCCTTGCAGATAGGCGGGAGCATATCTGGCGAAGAATTCGGCGTTCCAGGCATAGACCAGATAGGCGATGATGCCGGCGCCGAACAGCACCCAGATGCCGACCAGCGCGTAGCCGAGGATACGGGCTCGCGACCACCCGCGCGCTTGCGGAGGCGGCTTGTCGATGGCGATGGCCTGGCTGACGCTCACCGCGCCTCCCTCCGTCCGAGGTAGCGCAGGATGTAGCTCGTGGCGATCGACGACAGGACGGCCAGCGCCAGAAAGATCAGCGCCGCAACGCTGTAGAACAGGAAGGCATGCCTGGTGACGCGCGCGGCGACACCGGATTGGCGCAGGGTCTCGGCGAGATTGACCACCGACACCAGGGATGTGTCCTTGAGCAGGCTTAGCCAGCAATTTTCGAGGCCCGGAAAAGCGATGCGTATCAGCTGCGGCAGGACGATGAGCCGCATCGTTTGCCATTTTGACAGGCCAATGGCGTAACCGCCCTCATACTGGCCTTTCGGAATGGCGCGGAACGCGGAGAGGAAGACCTCGCTGGCATAAGAGGAAAAGATCAGCGACAGCACGATCATGCCGGCGATGAAGCTGTTGACGTTGATCGTCGCGTCGGGATTGAACAGCCGCACGACATATTGCAGGAGAAGCGGCATGCCGAAGAAGAACAGGAACAGCGTCACCAGTTCGGGCAGACCGCGAAAGACCGTGGTGTAGATGTTGCCGGCCAGGCGCAGCGAGGATTCTTCATGCTGCTTGGCGAAGGCGACGAAAAAGCCGGTCACCAGGCCAATCGGCAGTGTAGCGAGCGCCAGCGCGATGGTGACCAGAACGCCAGACGCAATATCGTCACTCCAGCCCTCCGGTCCCCAGCTGAGAAGTGTCCAAATGCTTTGGGCCGGCATTGACGGGTCGTGTCTCCGTGGCGATCCCGGAAGGATTTAAGGGCGGTGAGGGATGCCTCACCGCCCTTGGCGTATCGATCAGGATTCGGCGCCGTAGACGTCGAACTTGAAGTACTTGTCGTTGATTTCCTTGTACTTTCCGTTCTTGCGGATGGCGTCGATCGCGTTGTTCAGCTTGTTGACCAGATCGGTCTCGCCCTTGCGCACGGCGATGCCGGCGCCCGGTCCGAAGATTTCCACCGGCTGCGGCGACGGCTGGCCGAGGATCTTGCAGCAGGCGCCGTCCGGCGAATCCAGCCACTGCTGCAGCACGACGATGTCGTCCTCGATCGCATCGAGACGGCCATTGGCGAGGTCTGCCTGTTCCTCGGGGCTGCTCGGATAGCCCTTGATGGTGCTGTCCGTGAAGGTCTTCGACGCGTAGTTGTAGTGCGTGGTCGTGGTGGCGACGCCGATGTTCTTGCCGGCGAGATCTTCCTTGGTCACGCCCTTGAGCGGCGAATCCTTCGGCACCGCAATGGCCGACGGGGTGTTGTAGTATTTGTGGGTGAAGTCGACCTTTTCCTGGCGCTCGGGCGTGATCGACATCGAGGCGACGATGGCGTCGAACTTGCCGGCCTGGAGCGCCGGGATGATGCCGTCCCAATCCTGCGCGACGAAGGTGCATTTCACCTTCATCTCGTCACAGAGAGCCTTGGCGATATCGATGTCGAAGCCGACCAGCTGGCCGTCCGAGGTCAGGTTGTTGAAGGGCGGGTACGCGCCTTCGGTGCCGATCCTCAGGGTCTTTTCCTGAGCCTGGGCGACGCCGAGTGTCAGCAGCGCGGCCGAAGCGGCAAGCGCGATACGCAGTGCAATACGCATGATAATCCTCTCATATGTCATGGCCGCTGTCCCGTGCGGCTCTTGTGGGCGGCCGTTTCTTGACCACCCGCTGAGGCGGATACTCCCACTCTTTGCGAGAAAAAAGCAACTGCAATTCAACGGCAAACGACAATCGGGATGTGCCGCTGCGTTACTTGGTTTGAGCCACGAGACCTGTGCTGCGCTCCACAAAGTCGGCTATCGATTTCGTGTCGTCGAGGTGGAAAACCGGCAGCTTTTCGCCTTCGACCATGAAGTCGGCGGCAACCGCGACAATGTTGGGATCGTTGGCCGAAAGCGGCGTCCGATCCTTGGCATCGAGCCGCCTTGCCTCGATCTTCTTATGTGGTTCGCGCTTGTAGCCTTCGACCAGCACGATGTCCGAGGGCGACAGCCGCGCCAGAATGTCGTCCAGCGCCGGCTCGTTCTCGTCGCGCAACTCGTGCATCAGGGCCCAGCGCCGGCCGGAGACGATGGCGACCTCCGTCGCGCCCGCCTGGCGGTGGCGGAAGGAGTCGGCGCCCGGCTTGTCGATGTCGAAATCATGATGGGCGTGCTTCACCGTCGAAACCGTCCAGCCGCGCGCCACCAGTTCGGCGACCAGCTTTTCCGTCAGGGTCGTCTTGCCGGAGTTCTTCCAGCCGGTGATGCCGAATATGCGTCTCATGGCCCGAGGCTTTGCAACAGACGCTCCGCCGCCGCAAGGTCGTCCGGTGTGTTGATGTTGAAGAAAGGATCGATCTTTTGGCCGCGAGCCTCGATCATGGCGAACTCGACCTCGACATGGCCGTGCCGCTCCATGAAGGCGGAAACCCGTCGGTCGTCCTCGTCGACCAGGAAACGGCGCAAGGCGTCGCGCAGGCCGAGCGGCCAGAGCGCGAAGGTCGGGTGCCATCTGCCGTCCGAGCTGGCGACGGCGATCGTGCCGGGCCGATCGAGCGCTGCCGCCACCAGGCGCTCGACGAGATTGTCGGGAAAGAACGGCGTGTCACCGGCGGCGCTCACCAGCCATCGGCAGCTTGTTTGCGTTGCCGCCCAGTCGAGGCCGGTGAGAATGCCTGCGAGCGGGCCGGCATGGCCCGGCATCGTATCTTGGATCACCGGCAGGTCCATGCCGGCAAATCGCGCCGGATCGCCGTTCGCGTTGAGCCCCAGTGTGGCGACCTGCGGCCTCAGTCGCGTGGCGACATGGTCGATCAGCCTGGCTTTGCCCAATGAAAGGAGCGGCTTGTCGCCGCCGCCCATCCGGCGCGACTGGCCGCCGGCCAGAATGATCCCCGCAACAGTTCGGTCCATCGCGCCTATATGCCGTCCGGTGCCATGTCGGGTCCAGCGCTTTCGGCGGCAGGTTGCTGCCGTCCGACGACGCGCTCGCGGTAGAGCGCATAGAGGCCCGAGCCGATGATGATGGCGGCGCCGACGGTCATCGGCGTATCGGGGATATCGCCGAAAACGACGAGGCCGAGCAGGATCGACCACAATAACGCGGTGTAGCGGAATGGGGCGATGAAGGAGATGTCGCCCGAGCGCATTGCCATGATGATGAACTGATAGCCGATGAGCACCAGCACCGCTGCCAGCGCCAGAAGCGTGGTCGCCCGGCCGCTCATCGGCATCCAGCCGCCCATCGGCGACAAAAGCAGCGCGCCCAGCACCGTCATGGCAAGCGCGGTCGCCGTCGACACCAGTATGGTCGGGATGGCCTGCGGGATGCGCTTGGTGGCGAGGTCTCGCACCGCGCAGCAGGCGACGCTGGTCAATGCCAGCAGCGAATAGACGCTGAAGCCCTCGAAGCCCGGCCGCACGATGATCATCACGCCGGCGAAGCCGACGGCGATGGCAAGCCAGCGCCGCCAGCCGACGCCTTCGCCGAAGAACAGCGCCGCGCCCATGGTCACCGCTAGCGGCAGTGCCTGCAGCACGGCCGAGACGTTGGCGATCGGCAAATGCGCAAGCGCGATCAGAAACGATACCGTGGCGCCGGCTTCGCCGGCAACGCGCGTCGCCACCATCGGCTGCAGCACGGCCGCCGGATTGGCAAGCGCGCCGCGCCGCCAGGCGAGCAGGCCGACGAACAGGGACGCGAAGGCGCCGCGCACAAGCATGACCTGCGCCATGTTCATCGATTCCGACGAGAATTTGGTGATCGCGTCGTTCAAGGTGAAGCCGACCATGGCCACGATCATGAACAGCGCGCCGCGCAGATTTGGCGAGAGAGGCAAAGGGGTTTTCCGGATTCAATTTTAATTCAGCCGTCTAGCAGGCAGCCGGAAAACAGCAACGGCAAAGAAATGGGCCACGAATTTCTGCGTGGCCCATGAGATCGATTTGCCGAGCTTTGGAAGGCTTACTTCGGCGTCAGCACCTCGGTGCCGTTGCCGTTCTGGCCGGCGATGGTCCACAGCCCGTGCAGGGAGCCGTCCTTCTCGATCTTGTAGACGACGAGACCTATCTCCTTGCCCATCGCGTAGCCGGCGGAAAATGCATTGTCGTTACGCATGCAGATGCCGTCCGAGGTCGAGCCGCCGGTTTCCCAGTGGATGGTGCAGGTCGTGTCGCTGGTCAGCGTGATGGTTGCCTCGCCGTCATATTTCGAGCCGTCGAAATTGGTGCCGGCGACGGTGTAGGTGCCGCCGATCGATTGAGCCGCGGCCGATACGGAAGCAACCCCAAGCATTGCGAGTGAAAGCATGAATGTGCGCATGTGCACTCCCCCTAGAGCGAAAATTGCGCGCGAAGGCTAGGCTGTAAAAGGCCGGCGGTAAATCGGCCGGAAGGCGACGCCAACGCTTTATTTTCAGTGCGGCCAGGCTGACCTCAAGGGCCGCGCAGGGTCTTGGCGATGGAGCCGGCCAAAGGGTCGTATTTTGCCTTGAGCGCGGCAGGGTATTCGATCCAGACGGTGCGAATGACGTCGTCCTTTCCGAACAGGCGCCGTTCGTAAAAAATGTTGCCGTCCTTGGTGCCGGAGAGCACCGCCCAATTCTTGCCGGTCTTGCTGTAGGTGACCTTGTAACCCGGTTCGGTGCTGGCTTTCTCCTGGACGACGAAACCTTGCGGCGTGTCGTTGTCAACGTTGTAGATGCCGGAACAGGCCAGGCTGGCGCCGTCGGCGCTAAGCCATTGCTGTCCGTCGCCATTTTCCGGCTCGGGCATCGGCTTGTTGAAGATGTCGTCGGGAAAAGTGCAGGACTGGCCGAACCGCGCATTCACGTAGGTGAAGGGCTTGGCCATCGCGGCCGCCGCCATGATTGTCGACAGGGACAAGATGGCCGCTACCGACGACCAACCGATGCGCTGCGGACGTTTCATGATCCCCCCTTTGGTCGATGACCGAAGGTGATCCTGCACCAAATCGTAGAAAAAATCAGCCGCCGGTGACGCTCATATGCCGAGATACCGAAGGACGGCTGGTGCGGCGGTCGATGACGAAATCATGGCCCTTGGGCTTGCGGCCGATGGCCTCGTCGATCGCCTCGCCGAGCAGCTCGTTGCCTTCGGTGGCGCGCAACGGCGCCCTGAGGTCGGCGGCGTCCTCCTGGCCAAGGCACATATAGAGCGTGCCGGTGCAGGTCAGCCGTACGCGGTTGCAGCTTTCGCAGAAATTATGCGTCATCGGCGTGATGAAGCCGAGCCGGCCGCCGGTCTCCGTGACATGAACATAGCGGGCTGGGCCGCCGGTCTTGTAAGGAATATCGGAGAGCGTGAACTGGCGCTCCAGCGAGGCGCGCAGCAGCGACAGCGGCAGATACTGGTCGGTGCGGTCGGTCTCGATCTCGCCCATCGGCATCGTCTCGATGAGGGTGAGGTCCATGCCGCGGCCATGCGCCCAGCGCATCAGCTCGGGGATTTCGGCATCGTTGAAGTCGCGCAGCGCAACCGCGTTGAGCTTGATCTTCAGCCCGGCCTTCTGCGCGGCATCGATGCCTTCCACGACCTTGCCGAGATTGCCCCAGCGCGTGATCTGGTGGAATTTCTCGGCATCGAGTGTGTCGAGCGAGACGTTGATGCGCTTGACGCCGCAATCGGCGAGCTCGGCCGCGAAGCGCGACAGCTGCGAGCCGTTGGTGGTCAGCGTCAGCTCTTCCAGGGCGCCGCTCTCCAGATGCCGCGACAGCTGGCGCACCAGATGCATGATGTTCTTGCGAACCAGCGGCTCGCCGCCCGTCAGCCTGAGCTTCTTCACGCCTTTCTCGATGAAAACGGTGCAGAGCCGGTCGAGCTCCTCGAGCGACAACAGATCCTTCTTCGGCAAGAAAGTCATGTCCTCGGCCATGCAATAGGTACAGCGAAAATCGCAGCGGTCGGTGACCGACACGCGCAGATAGCTGATGGTGCGACCGAAGGGGTCGATCATGTCCATTTGCAAACGTTTCCCATGGCCTGAGCGGCACCGTTATATACAGCTATGTGATACGATCCAATGCCGCATTCAAGATAGACGGTCTTGATCTTTGGTAACATTCCCCGGCCGACATCCGATGTCGGCAAGGTCCAAATGACCTTTTCCAGCTGAGCGAAGCAGCGTAGGGAAGGGCGGATTGATGCAGGATGGACGACAATGACGGCGCCGAAGGAACTCAGAGTCTCGAAGGACAGAAAACTGCTGTCCGTCACCTTTCCCGGTCATCACCCATTCGAACTGCCGGCCGAACTTTTGCGCGTTGCTTCGCCCTCGGCCGAGGTGCAGGGCCATTCGCCGGAGCAACGGGTGACGGTGCCCGGCAAGCGCAATGTCACCATCCTGAAGATCGAGCCGGTCGGCAATTATGCCGTGCGCATCACCTTCGACGATTTTCACGACACCGGCATCTTCACCTGGAACTATCTGCACACCCTCGGCCACGAAAAGGACGAGCGCTGGAATGCCTATCTCGCCGAACTCCAGGAGAAGGGGCTGAGCCGCGACCGCTAGGCCATCCTGTCCGCGTCTTTCGGCTTGGCCAGAGCCGCCAGGATCTCGCTGGTGTCGTAGTAGAAGGGTGTGCCTTCAATCAGCCGACCATCCCTGAAGCGCAGGACTTCGGCAAACGGCTGCCTGATCGTCACGCCGTTGGCTCGCGCCGTCAGCGAAAGCGTGCAGCTCATAAAGACGACGTCATCTTTTTGCGCCGCCTGAAGGTTCTCCACCGCAACACCGCTCCAGCTTTCGTGCATCGTCTGGAAAAGAGAGGCGATGCCTTCAAGGCCGTTCCAGTCGCCGGCATAGGGCAGTGAGTGCGGTTCATGCACGACGACATCCCTGTGGAAGGCGCTGGTCAGCATCTCGATGTTGCCCGACCCTGATTGCAGGAATCGCATTTCAACGTCGAACATGTTTTCGAGAAGTTCCATGGCGGTGCTTTGCCGCTCAACTGCTTTGTCCATGTCGATCTCCGTGTCCGTTTTGTACGGTGAACACGGTTTGCGCCGGAAATCATTGTGTCGACACCCGTTTCCTGATTGTCAGCTTTGGCACGTCGCGAGGACGTCATAGAGTTGGGGTAACGCCGGCAAAGGTTCGGAGGCGGAAAAATGTCTGAGATTACCACGGTCGAACAGCTCGAAGCGCTCTATGGCCTGCCGGGCGAAGCTTCGGTCGTTAAGGAACTCGACCATGTGATTCCCGAATATGCCGCCTTCATCGCGGCCTCGCCCTTCGTGGCGCTGGCGACGAGCGGGCCCGAGGGCCTCGACTGCTCGCCGCGCGGCGATCTCGCCGGCTTCGTGCGCATTGTCGATGACAAGACGCTGATGATGCCCGACAGGCGCGGCAACAACCGCGCCGATTCGCTGAAGAACATCATTCGCGATCCGCGCGTCGGGCTGCTCTTTCTGGTGCCGGGCTCGGGCACCACGCTGCGGATCAACGGCCGCGCTCACATCACGACCGATGCCGAGCTTTGCGCGTCTTTCACGGTCGACGGCAAGCCGGCCCGCTCGGTCACCGTCATCGATGTCGACACGGTCTATTTCCAATGCGCCCGCGCCATCGTGCGCTCCGAGCTCTGGAACCCGGCCATGCATGTCGACCCGAAGTCGCTGCCGACACCCGGCCGGATTCTCGAGATCACCAGCCGCAAGAACATCGACGGCCAGAAGTACGACGAGGAATGGCCGGAAAGAGCGAAGAAGACGATGTGGTAACAGGTGCGCCGATATTTCGGTGAGGCCGGCCTGCAAATGGCGAGTTCCTGCGCTTCCGGTGCTCACGTACTTTAGGTACGCTCCGCTCCGGCCTTCGCCGGCCGAAGCCCTCATAAGTGTCTTCGCTCTATGAAGGCTACGGCCGGCGTAGGCCGGTTCTCGGAATCCCGCCATTTTCGACTCGGCCTGACCGAACTCTCAGCACACCTGAGGTAGTCGCATCAAACCCGCGCTCAGGCTTCCTTCAGCACGTCGGCGATCTTGCGCATCTGCTCGCCGATCATGTCGCATTGTTCCGGCGTCGACTGGCTCATCGCCTTCTCGATCAGCGCCATGTGCACCTTCAGGGCCTTCATCAGCAGGGCCTCGCCCGCCTCGGTGAGGTTCAGCCGCAGCACCCGCTTGTCCTTCTCGTCGGCTTCGCGACGCAGCAACCCGCGGGCCTCGAGCTGCGGCAGCAGCATGGTGATGTTGGAGCGGCCGACGAGCAGCTTGCGGGCAAGGTCGTGCTGCGACATGCCGGGGTGGCGGTAGAGGTTCATCAGCACGTCGAGCTGCGCCGGCTTGAGGTCGAGCGGGCCGAGCTTAACCGCCAGCGTGCGCTCCAGCACATGGCAGGCGCGCGCCACCGCAACCCAGTTGCGAAAGCGAGGGTTGTCCCAGGGTAGCTCTTGCTTAATGTTCATGTTTGAACTATTATGTTCATGCTTGAACGAATGGATGGACTGCCAATATGGCATCATTTGGAATGAAGGTCATCCGGGGCGTTTTCGGCGCGGCCGAGCATGTTGCGCCGCGTCTTAGCGGCCGTGCCGCCTTCGAATTGTTTTGCCGCACACCCAACGTCAAATCCCTGAGCGAGGGCGAACGGCGCGCTGTGGAGCGTGCCTCTGCCTTCATGGCCGAGGCGCGCCATCACAGGCTGAAAACCAAGACCGATTGCGTCGCGGTGCATGAATTCCGGCCGGAGCCAGACAGGGAGTCGCGCGGCACGGTGCTCGTCATTCATGGCTGGCGCTCGCGTACCGAATATATGCGCGCTTTGATCGAAGGGTTTCGCGGCGCCGGCTACAAGGTTGTTTCGCTCGACCTGCCCGGACATGGCCATTCGTTCGGCCGCCATCTCAACATGGTGACTGCCGTGGACGCGGCGCGGGTCGCCGGCGAATGGTTCGGCCCCTTTGCCGCCGCCGTCGGCCATTCCTTCGGCGGCGCGATTGCCGCCAATGCCGTCGCCGCATCGGTCAAGGGCATGCCGCCGCTTGCGGCGCAAAAGCTGGTGCTGATTGCGGCGCCGAGCTCGCTGCCTGCAATCTTCGACGACTTCAGCGATATGATGAATGTCGGGCCGCGCTCGCGCGTCGCCATGGCGGACAGGGTGAGATACCTTTCGGGGCGTCCGCTCAGCGAATTCACCGGCGACCGCCAACTGGCCGCAGCGTCGGTGCCGACACTGGTCATCCACGCGCCGGACGATCGCGAGGTCCATGCCGACCACGCGAAGCGTTATGCGGGCGCCGGCGAGCATGTCCACCTGCATTGGGCCGAGGGGCTTGGCCACCGGCGTATCCTCGCCGACAGGGACGTCGTCGCGCGCGCGGTCGGCTTTGTGACTGGCCAGCGCGAAGCGGCGCTGCACTAATCGACCTATCAGTCCGCCTTCTTTTTCTGCCCCGGCTCTACGGGCAGGCCCGCTGCTTTCCAGGCGGTATAGCCGCCGAGGATATGCTTGACCGGCGTCAGGCCCATGTCCTGCGCCGTCTTGGTGGCTAAAGCCGAGCGCCAGCCTCCGGCGCAGAAGAAGACGAAGGTCTTGCCGCTGGCGAAGAACGGCTTGTGGTACGGGCTTTCGGGATCGATCCAGAATTCCAGCATGCCGCGCGTCACATGCTTGGCGCCGGGGATCTTGCCGTCACGTTCGACCTCGCGCGGGTCGCGCAGATCGACGAAGATTGTGTCCTCATCCTCCAGCAGCCCCGCTGCCTCCTCAGGCGACACGACCTCGATCTCGGCATTCGCCTCGTCGAGAAGCTGGCGATAACCTTTCTTCACGGCAAATCCTCCCGGCCACGCTTGCTGCGGCCGCCGAAATTTCGATCACAAAGACTGACGTTTGTCACGAGGTCAGGCGTTAGATCGGGATGGCGTTTCGTTGAATCGCCGTCACGATCTAACTGTTTGTTGGAGCATGATCTTCTCCAAAAACCCAGTTCCCACTTTTCGGGATCATGCTCTAGTGCCGGCCATCGTCGTCCACGCCGCCATGGCGCCGGCAACGGTCGCCATAAGAGCGGCATGGGTTGCGCCGTCGCGCGCCTGGATCGACATGCCGTGCTGAACCGTAGCATAGAAGGTCGCCGCGGTGCCGCTGTCGAAGCTTGCCGGCAATTCGCCCTCCGCCACGGCGCGCTCGAGCCGTCGCAGCAAGGCGGTCCGGTTTTCCGCCCGGCGGCGGCGCAGATCATCGCAGATCGCGCCACTGCTTGAGTCCTGATGCAGCGCGCCGAGCGCGATAAGGCAGCCCTGCGGGCGATCGCCCTGCGAGTAGGCCTTGGCTGTCTGTCGCAGGAAGTTCTCCACCGCCTGGCATGCCGTCGGCGCCTTGTCGAGCGCCGCCCAGATCTCGGTACCTTCGGCGTGCGTGTAATATTCGGTCGCTTCAAGGAAGAGCGCCTCCTTGCTGCCGAATGCGGCATAGAGGCTGGGAGACCCGATCCTCATTGCCGCGGTCAGGTCTGCGATCGAGGTACCCTCATAGCCTTTGGCCCAGAACAGCTCCATCGCGCGCCGCAACGCGGCGGTTCGATCGAAACTTCGGGGACGGCCTCTTTCCGACATGGCGCTCTTTTCTGTGTTGATCGTTACATAATTCACTTGACGATTACGGGCAAGGCTGACAGGTATTTATGTATCGATCGTTACACAAAGGAGAGATCAATGACTTCCAATCAGCTGCGCGGCAGGGCCGCTTTTGTGACCGGCGGCAGCCGCGGCATCGGCGCGGCAATCGCAAAAAGACTGGCGCGTGAGGGTGCCAGCGTCGCGCTGACCTATGTGAATGGGGAAGCGCAGGCGCAGGCTGTCGTTGACGAGATCGAGGCGGCGGGCGGGCGTGCCGTCGCCATTAGGGCTGATGGTCGCGATGCCGAAGCGATCGAGCATGCCGTCGATCAGGCGATGGACACGTTCGGGCGGCTCGACATACTGGTCAACAGTGCCGGCATATGGCGCGCCGCGCCGATCGATTCCCTCTCGCTCGCCGATTTCGACGAGAGCATGGAGGTCAATCTCCGAGCGCCTTTCGTCGCTTCCAAGGCCGCAGCCCGACACATGGCGGATGGGGGTAGGATCATCTCGATCGGCAGCAATCTGGCCGAGCGGGTGACCGATCCTGGGCTCAGCGCCTATTCGACCAGCAAGGCGGCGCTGATCGGCTTGACAAAGGCCCTGGCGCGCGACCTGGGCCCACGCGGCATCACCGCCAACATTGTTCATCCGGGCTCCACAGACACCGACATGAATCCCGCCAGCGGGCCACATGCGGAGCACCAGCGCCGCAAGATGGCAACGCCGCGCTTCGGTGAGGCCGAGGAGATCGCGGGAATGGTGGCCTGGCTGGCAAGTCCTGAGGGCCGCTTCGTCACGGGAGCCTCGTTGACCATAGATGGCGGCGCCAACGCCTGATTGTTTTTTTCGACACCGCCACATGCGTGTGAGGCCCGAGGACAGCCACTGCCTCGGGCCTCACAAGGATGTGAAACTGTTCTGCAACACGGCCGCGAAAATTTATGGAAGCTTAACGAAATCGGTATGAATCGGTATAGTCACGTCATACATCCGCCATGCGGAGGGCGGGACCGTCCAGCGGCGCGGAACGGGAACCGGCCACAACCGGTGCGGGTGAAGCATGAAAATCCTCGGGAACAAAAGAACCGTCCTGCCGGTCGCCATCGTCGCGACACTGGCCTTCGGGCAGCAGCCGGCAAGCGCGCAAGGGCTGTTCGACATGCTGTTCGGCGGCGGCATCCGGCATAACCCGCAAGGCGAGTTCCCGCCGCCGCCGAAACCGCGCAAGATGCGGCCGGCCGGAGAGGATGGTGGCAGCGTCAGGATCAGCGGTCCGACCTACAACACCTACAGGGCCGACAAGCTTGTGCGGGTCGATTTCAAATCGCTGCTGCCGGCACCGCAGGCCACGGCCGCTCAGGACGCCGCGTTTGTGCCGTCTGTGACGAGCAACAGCTTCCGCGATGCCGTCGCTGGCTTGAGCGACTACGAGCTGTTTGCCGAGCCGGATATCGCCAAGGCGCTGATCGCCTATTATTCGGCCAATCCGGATTTCATCTGGGTGAGCGACAATATCCCCAACAGCCGGGCGCAGGATGCAGTGCGCGTCCTGGGGGAGGCGGCGAGCTATGGCCTGACGCCGGCCGACTACTCCGTCGATGTCCCGGCAGCCGCTCATTCCGCCGCCACACCGGAAGAGCAGACCAAGGAACTGGTCCGTTTCGAGATGGCGCTGTCGGCGCGCGTGCTGCGCTATGCCCATGATGCCCAGAGCGGCCGCGTCGATCCCAACCGGATGACCGGCTATTACGATTTCCCGGCCAAGCCGCTCGATCTCGAAGGCGTGCTGAAGACGCTGGCGCATACCCAGGAGGTCCGCACCTATCTCGAATCGCGGCATCCGCAGAATGCCGAATACCAGGCGCTGCGCGTCGAACTGGAAGCGCTCGAGGCGAGCGAGGAAAACGAGATCGTCGTCGATCCCAAGCTCCTGCTCAAGCCCGGCGAGAGCAGCCCGGAACTGCCGAAATTGCTGACGCTTATTTCCCGTAATCTCGATGACGAGATGGGTGGCAGCTATGGCGAAGTGCTCGCGAGGCTCGGCAAGAGCGAGCTCTACGATCCAGAGCTGGTGCCGGTGATCAAGGCGGTGCAGCAGCGCGCCGGCATGAAGGGCGACGGCGTCATCGGCCCGCGCACGGTGGCTTCATTGGCCGGCGCCTCAAAGGCCGACAAGGTCGAGAAGGTCAAGGTCGCGCTCGAGGAACTGCGCTGGATGCCGTCTGATCTCGGCAGTCCGCGCGTCTTCATCAACCAGCCCGCCTTCACCGCCAGCTATATCGACAATGGCGAGGAGAAGCTGAAGACCCGCGCGGTCATCGGTCGGGTCACCAACCAGACCGCCTTCTTCTACAACCAGATCAAGCAGGTCGACTTCCATCCTTATTGGGGCGTGCCGCAGTCGATCATCGTCAACGAGATGCTGCCAAGACTGCGCGGCGATCCGGGCTATCTCGACCGCGCCGGCTATGAGGTGACGGATTCGCGCGGCAAGCGCATCCCATCGGCGGCGGTCGATTGGGGTGCTTATGGCGCCAACATTCCGTTCAATGTGCGGCAGCAGCCGAGCGAGGCCAATGCGCTGGGCGAGTTGAAGATCCTCTTCCCCAACAAGCATGCCATCTACATGCACGACACGCCGCAGAAGTCGTTCTTCGAGCGCGACATGCGCGCGCTCAGCCATGGCTGCGTGCGGCTGCAGGATCCGCGCGGCATGGCCGCCGCCGTGCTGGGCACCACGGTCGACGATATCGCCGAAAAGCTGAAGCACGGCCATTCGACCGAGAATGTCACGCGCGTCATTCCGGTCTATGTCGCCTATTTCACCGCATGGCCGGACATGTCCGGCAAGGTCGAGTATTTCGACGACGTCTATGGCCGCGATTCCAAGCTGATGCAGGCGCTCGACGCGACCGAAGCGGTGCGCACGCCGTCAAGCTGAGCGCTCTTACTCTCAAGCAATTTCGGACGGAAGGCTACGGCGAAGCCGCCCAGCCTGACCGCTTCACACTTTTCCTGGAATTGCTTTGATCAACGGCCGGCGCAATCCGGCGTCGCGCCCGGCGATCAGCCAATAGATCAGGCCGGCCACGAGGCCGCCGCCGGCGATGATGCCCATGTCGGCCCAGCGTTCCGGATCATCGGCGGCGCCCGGCCAGATCAGCATGAAACCGGCTGCCGCAGCTGCGGCGCCGAACAGCATATGCAGCCAGAAGCTTCGCAGCGAAAAGAACTCGGCGACCATTGCAAAGACCAGCGTCTGCATCGCCGTCAGGACGATCGTCAGAAAGTAGATGAACATGCCGAGCGGCGGCACCACCAGCGCGGCGACCGGCGTGAACGCCATAAGCTCGAAGTACCCCGGAGCATTGGGCAGCGAACTCAATATCGCGTAGATCACCACCACGGCGATCAACCCGACCAGCACCGCGACCAGATAGCCGACAAGCACCATCAGGATGCGCTTCAGGACGTAGCCGATCATTGCCATGCACCCCCGTGCCCGCAATCATGGCGGGCAGTCAGCCACCAAAGTTGTGACGATGCAAGGATGGTCCGTCGCGCTGGCTCCGCGCGGCGCCAAGGTCTTCAGGCGCCACCACATAGATGCTGGGAGTCGGGCAGGGCCCATGTGCCTTTAGCCGCGAGGTCGACGGCGTAGTAGACCATGCCGCGCAGATCGTCTTTCGGACAGTCGCGCGGGATCGCGATCAGGCACATGACGATCGGATCGCCGACCTTGGAACTCGCCAGCCCCGGTTCGCGGCCATAGGAGACCGCCGTGCCGCCGTTGGTAAATCGCGCCGCGCTGCCGGCTTCCGGGCTGGCGGTTTCCAGCGGGTCGTCGCCCAGCCTTGTCGTCAGCGCCGTGATATGGGTGAAGCCGCATTTTCCGATCGACACGGGCAGGGGCTGATCGACTGGTTTCGGCGTCCTTGCCGCAAAGTCGAGCGCCTTCTTGCCGATGAGCGCGATATTGTAGTCCTGCACCCATTGCGGCGCATTGCCGTAAGTCTGCAACGCATTGTTCTGGGCGCTGACGATGCAGGCTGCGTCCATCTTGCAGGCATTCCGGTCGGCGGCCAATCCCCTGGCGATCCTGCGTTTGTCGCCGCCGAAGGCGGGTTCGAAACCGGCATAGGCCTTGGTAACCAAAGCATCGATGGCCGACATTTGCGGGTCGGCGCAGATCGCCTTTTCGGCGGGCAACTGCGCCTTTCGGCAATCGAAGGACGGGCCGTCCGCGCGCGCCGGGATCGATGTCCCAAGCGCCGATGCGGCCACAAGCAAGGCGATTGCGCTGATGTGAAGCCGCATGTCTGTCGTCCGTCCGGCCTGTTTCGATGATCAAGTCTATGCCGAACGCAGGTCCTTCGGAATGGCGGAGGCAGGCAACAAGGCCTATTTGGGTTCACCGGTTACGGGATCGTAGGTGATTTGGACCTTGGCTTTGTCCGTCGTGTAGTAGGTGATGGTGTAGCCGTCACTATCCCATTCGACCTCCTTCACATAGCGGAAGTCGGTGCGGTGCTCGACCTTGGCGACGACCTCCGAGAGCTTCTTGGCATTTTGCGGCGGCACTGGCTGGTCGTCCGCCGCAAAGGCTTGTCCACTGATAAGCAGGAAAGCGATACCGGTTGCTGAAACAACAGTGCGCATGAGAGCCCTCAAATCTCGTCGGCGTCAGTGCCGTCAGAAACTCGCACGCAGGCGGGTTGGTTCCGCAGCGCTGCAATAACGGACTTTTGCAGCGCATGCCTCGATGAAGCCGGTTCTTGCCGGCAGGAGCCGGCCAATGTTGGCTGGCGGAGAAAACATAATAATTTCAACTGGTAAAGTCGCGCTTCGGATGTGCCTCCTGATGTAACGAACGACTAACCATGCGCCGGAGGGTGAATTCGCCATATTAGCTGTTCGTGGTAGAGCTTTCGCCAAGACCCTGATAGAATTCTGGTCATAACAGGGTGGCAACAGTGCGCCGGGCCTGCCGAGGATTTCCGTCGGCAGCCGGCGACGCGTTTCTTTGAGCGCAGGTCGCCTGTTCTGGACTGCAGTGGGACTGGGGGCTCAATCATGGCTGAACGGAACTATACCCGTCAGCTTGCGACAATCATTTCAATCGACGCCGTTGGATTCTCGAGGCTTATGGGCATCGACGACGAGTTGGCTGTTGCCGCCTTCGAGGAACGGCGCGACATCATCGCCGACAGTTGCGGCGCATTTGGCGGACGCACGTTCGGCGATGCCGGCGACAGCATCATGGCCGAATTCGGCAATCCAATCGAAGCCTTGCGGGCAGCCTTCGATTTCCAGGCCCGGGTCGTGGCGCTGAATGCCGCCGTCGCCGAGGACATGCGCATGCCTTTTCGCGCCGGGATCAACACCGGCGACGTCATCGTCCGGGAGGGCCGTCTCTATGGTGACGACGTGAATATCGCGGCCAGGCTTCAGGAATTCGCGCCGCATGACGGCGTCGCCATCTCGGCGACGACGTGGCATCACGTGAGGGACAAGACGGCGGCCGTCTTCACCGATCTCGGCGAGTTCAGCCTGAAGAACATCGCCCTGCCGGTGCGGGTCCTGATCGCCGGTCGCGGCGGCAACGGCCCTGCCGCGACGGCTTCCTTTGCTTCCATTCCCGCCACGCCCGGTCATTCCAGGCCGATCGCCAAGGGCCCCCCGGCAATCGCCGTGCTGCCGTTCCAGGGCAACGGCAGCGAACCCGATGTCGGCTACATGGCCGACGGTATCGCCGAGGACATCATCTACGGTCTTTCCAACACGCGCTGGCTTTCGGTCATCGCCAAGGGCTCGAGCTTCCAGTTTCGCGACGACAGCCTCGGCACAAGGCTCATCGGCAACGCGCTGGGCGCCCGTTACATCGTCAGCGGCACGTTGGCGCGCTCCAACAGGCAGATCCGCCTCAATACGTCGCTCACCGATACCTCGAACGGGCGCCTGGTCTGGTCGCAACGCTTCGACCGCGACCTCGTCGACATCTTCAGCCTGCGCGACCAGATCGGCAGCGAGATCGTTTCCATCCTCGACAAGGAGGTCGACCGCGCCGAACAGGCGCGCACGTTTCAGGTGCCGTGGGAAAGCCTCGAGACCTGGCAACTGGTCAGGCGCGGCCGCTGGCACATGAACAGGCGGACACGTCGCGATACCGAAATCGCGCTCGACTTCTTCGACAAGGCCTACCAGGAAGATCCGAATTCGAGCGCCGTGCTCAACGAGCTCGCATGGTGGTATTTCTGGCGGGCCTGGCTGCGCTTCGGCGACAGCGACGATCTGGAGAAAGTCGAGACGCTTGCGCGCAAGGCGCTGCTGATGGACAGCCTCGATGCGCGTCCGCATGCCTATCTCGGCGCCGCCGACATCATGCGCGGCTTGCCGGCATTGGCAGCCGAGCATCTTGCCGAAGCGATCCACATCAATCCGAGCTTCGCCTTCGCCCGCTCGGCCATGGGCAGCGCGTATCTTTTGCTTGGCGATGCGACCGGCGCGATACCGTTCTTCCTCGACACCGAGCGGTTGAGCCCGTTCGACCTCTATCGCTTCCACAATCTGGGGGAACTGGCCGCGGCCTATTGCTTCGTCGAGGACTGGCAGGCCGCGATCGCCACCGCCGAGCGCTCGCTCAACCTGTCGCCGGGCTACTTTTACGCAAGATTCCTGAAGATAGGCGCCCTGATGAGAAGCGGTCGGCGCGACGAGGCGGCGCATGAACTCGCGATTTTCATGACCAGGCACCCCGATTTTTCCGAGCAGAGGATACGCTGGATACCGTTCGTGGACCCGGCCAAGAACAATTTCCTGATCGGCAATTTCGATCGGGCCAAGTCTGCCGCATGATCGCCGGGGCCGACAACAAATGACTGTGAACGAATTCACATACGCCGGACCGATGCAAACCTAGGCCAGACAATGCCGGCATCGCATTGACGTGGATAGCCGGGGGCTTGAACGCGATGATCACTTTGAAGTACTTCGCCGCCGTCCGCGCCGCTCAGAAGAGCCAGCGTCCGCTCGCCGAAATGCCACCGTTCGACATCAACCGGCTGCGTTCCAAGAGCGGCTTTGCTTCCCGCATCGCCGGCTTTCTTCTGGGCGATCCGCGCTGGCTGCTGGCGCTGCTGCGCCGTTTCTGGCCGAATCTCGGCTTCGGCAATTTCCTGCTCGTCACCAAAGGCGCGGATGTTCGCGACATATTGGAGCGGGGCGACGAGTTCGAAACGCCTTACGGGCCGGAGATGGCCGAACTCGCCCGGGGTTCGAATTTCATTCTCGGCATGCAGGACGGCGCCGCGTACCGGCAGATGAAATCGGCGGTGCTGAGCGCGTTCCCGCCGGCGGAGGTCGAAGCCGCCGTCAGGCCGATCGCCGAGCGCCATTCGCACGATATCATGACCCGCGCCAGCCCCGGCTTCGATGCCATCGCCGGATTGATGAAGATCGTGCCGGTGCGCATCTGCCGCGATTATTTCGGCCTCGAGATCGACGACGAAACCGAGTTCGCCGACTGGTCGATCGCGCTCAGCGCGTTGTTCTTTTCCGATCCGACGGCAAGTCCCACCACGCGCCAGCTTGCCGTGGTCGGCGGCGATCGGCTGATCAAGGTCATAAACCGATCGATCGCCGCGGTCAGGGAGAGAGCGGGCAAAGACGACCGGCCGCTTGCCCGCCTCGTCGCGCTGATGGACCAAGGGCGCCTGTCGTTGCCCGACATTCATTCCATCATGCTCGGCATGGTCGCAGGCTTTGTGCCGACGAACGTGCTTGCCGGCAGCAATTGCCTGGATGTGATCCTGTCGCGATCCGATGCGCGGCAGGCCGTGGATGAGGCCATCGCGGCCGGCGACACCGGCAAGCTCGACCGGGCGATCATGGAAGCCATGCGGTTCAAGCCGATCTGGATCGGGCCCTGGCGCTATACCAGGCGTGACGCGGTCATCGGCAAGGGCACGCGCCGCGAGCGCCTGGTCAAGGCCGGAACGGTGGTCATGCCGGCGACGCTTTCAGCGATGTTCGATCCGGAGATCGTGCAGCGGCCGAACGAGTTCGACACGTCGCGCCCGCATCGCGACTACATGGTTTTCGGTTACGGCATCCATCTGTGCATCGGCGCCGAGATCGCCCGCATCCAGATCGGCGAATGCATCCGCGCGCTGTTCGGCAAACCGAAGCTCGCCCGCGCGCGGGGCAGGGCCGGCAAGATGGTCAATGTCGGCGCCTACCCGGCAAGCCTCAAGGTCGATTTCGAGCGCCCGCCGCTTTGCCGCACCGCCGACCAGTCGATGGTGACGGTTGTCTGCCCGATCACCCGCGCCATGCCGCTCGATGCGGTGCGCGACAAGGTCGCCGACCTCGGCAATCCCGCGATCGGCGAGATCAGCGCCGCACTCGACAAGGTCGCCACCATACATTTCACCAGCCTGGCCGTCGCGCCTACCGGCAGGGACGAAAAAAACGGGACCGAGACCGGCGCGCTGGTGTTCGAGATCTCCGGCGACGGCAGCACCGACGACGTCATTGCCGCTATTGCGCAATCGATCGGGCATCGGCTGCGGCCGATCTTCAGGGATGTCTGCGGCCTGCCGGACGGCGGCTCGCTGGAGGACTTCCTGAAGAAGAACCACATAGAAATTTCGCCGTCCTTCGGCAGCGCCGCGGGGCTGGTTTTTTCCGGCACGCCGGGACATTCCGTGCGGCGGATCCTGGCCGAGGCCAAGCTCGCCGACAGCGTGCGCGAGATCGCCGAAAAGCCGTGCGCGGGCGCCGGCAACGCGATGGATGTGCTGGCCGAAGCGCGCCGGCATGTCCGTTGCCTCGGGCAATTCGGCTGGGCGTTCGAGCCCGCCGAAAGCCTGCTGGAAAGGCCGCCCGGCCACTGGTCGCGTGCGCTGACGACGACGCTGCTGACGCCGGCGATGTTCGCCACGGTCGCGATTGTCGTTCTCGCCTTTTGGCGCATGACTTATGTGCTCGTGTTCGGGAACCCGCATGGCGTCACTATTGCCAACATCGCGATCGCCGGCGCCGCGCTTCTGCTTACGGTACTCGGTCTGCTGGCTATTCTGGCTCTGTTCGTGGGCCTTTGCTTCCTGGCGTTGCGGCGGCTCGAAGACAAGGACCGGCCGGCGAACACGCCGGTCGATATCGGCGCGCTGGAAAGGATCCTCGCCAATGAGGACCACTGCGCGCAGAACAACCTGACGGCGATCTCGACGATGAAGCCGGGGATCTTGCGGCGGCTGGCGCTAAGGCTCGCCTTCTACCTGATCTCGATATCGGCGCAGAAAGTGTTCAGGCCGGGCTTCCTCGCCACCATCAACACCATTCATTTCGCCCGCTGGGTGCTGCTGCCCGGCACCGACAGGCTGGTGTTCTTCTCCAATTACGGTGGCAGCTGGGAAAGTTATCTGGAGGATTTCATCGCCAAGGCCTCGGCCGGCCTGACCGGCGTGTGGAGCAACACCGAAGGCTATCCGCGCACGCGCTGGCTGTTCCTGGACGGCGCGCGCGACGGCGATCGTTTCAAGCGCTGGGCGCGGCGCCAGCAGGTGCCGACGCTGTTCTGGTACAGCGCCTATCCGCATCTCAACACACCGCGCATCCGCATCAACTCCAGGATCAGGCGCGGCATCGCATCCGCCACCGGAAACGAGGCGCGCGACTGGCTGAGCTTGTTCGGTTCGCTGCCGCGCCCGCAAGCACAGCCGGCGGACGCGACCAGCCTGCCTGAACTGCCGTCCGCGCCGCTCGAAGAGCTGGAATCGGGTGAAATCCAATCCATCTTCTTCGGACCGTTCGGCGCGCTCGGCCATGCGCACATGCTTGCGATCCAGGTGCCGGAAGGATTGCCGGCAACGAAGCGCAAGGCGTGGCTCGACTTCGTGACCGAAAAAACCAGCTTCGGCGACGGCGTACCTGCCGGCCGCGCCATGACCGTGGCGTTCGGCCCCAACGGACTGCGCCGGCTGGGGCTCGAGGGCGGCGTCGACGACGAGCCGTTGGACACGTTTCCTGTCGCCTTTCGGCAAGGCATGGGAACGCCCGAGCGCAGCCGCATCCTCAACGACACGGGTCCCGACGCCCCCGACAAATGGCAGTGGGGGTCGCCCGCCAATCCCGTCGACGTCGTCATCGTCTGCTATGCCGGGACGCCGGCCGCGTTGAAGGCGGAGATCGCGGCCATGAAGCGACAGACGACAGGCGCGGGGATGGCCGTGGCCGCCGAACTGCCGCTTATGGTGCGGCGCGACGGCAAACGGGCCGTCGAGCATTTCGGCTTCGTCGACGGCATCTCGCAACCGATCGTTCGGGGCACGTCGCGCGCCGCCAAGGGAGCCGCGCCGATGCATTTGCTGGCACCGGGCGAGTTCCTGTTCGGCTACCGCGACGAGCACGGCTTCTACCCGGCTTCGCCGTCGGTGGACGCGGCGCTGGACCGAACCGGCATCCTGTCGCAGGTGCGGCGCAACCGTCAGATACTGGGGCAGCCGCCTCCGCCGCGCGATTTCGGCCGCAACGGCACCTTCCTCGTCCTGCGCCAGTTCGAGCAGCATGTCGAACTGTTCGACGATTATTGCAGGAAGGCCGCGACACAGGCAGCAAATGAGACTGGCGACGCCGCCATCACACCGCATTGGGTGGCGGCAAAGATGCTCGGTCGCTGGCAGGACGGAAGCTCTCTGGTGCGCAATCCGAACGGACGTCCGGGCCGCGGCATCGACAATGATTTCGCGCTCGGCGCCGAGGATCCGCAGGGGCATGCCTGTCCGCTCGGCTCCCACATACGCCGTTCCAATCCGCGCGATTCGCTCGGCGAGGACCGCGAGACGCAGATCAGAATCGGCAAGCGCCATCGCATCCTGCGCGTCGGCCGCACCTACGAGAAGAAGGACAGGGGCGGGAAGACGGAGAAGGGCCTGCTCTTCATGTGCCTCAACGCCGATATCGAACGCCAATATGAATTCATCCAGCAGACCTGGGTCTCGTCCAATTCGTTCCAGGGCCTGGTCGGCGAGACGGATCCGACGATTGGCGCGCGGGGCGGCGGCGGCCGGTTCTCGATCCCATCCTGGGAAAAGGTCACGGTGCTCAAGGATGTGCCGCAGTTCGTCACCACGAAAGGCGGCGGCTATTTCTTCATGCCGAGCCGGTCGGCGCTGCGCTATCTGATCTCGCGGCTCTGACCGGGTGCGCTGAAAGCAGTTCGGAGCAATGGCGAAGCTGCCGAGCGGACTATGGCGAAGGCGCTGAGCTCGCTACGGCGACGGCGAAGTCGCCGAGCCTGCTCAGTCGTCGTCCTGCGATTCGGCGATCTGGTTCAGCGCGGCGGCGTTGGTGATGCGCAGGCCGCCGCGCTTGATGGCGATCATCTGCCGGCTGCGCCAGTCGTTCAGCGTCTTGTTGACGGATTCGCGCGTCGCCCCGAGGAATTCGCCGAGCTCCGACTGCGAAATCGGAATCCAGCCGGCAGCGTCTGCCATCACCCCACTCAGGAACACGAGCCGCTTTGCCAGCCTGGCCTCGATACCGAAAAAGGCCTGGTCGCCCAGCTCGCCGCTGACCCAGCGCAGCCGCGTGCAAAGCAATTCGATCATCGCGCGGGCCAGGGGCGGGTTTTTCTCAATGCGGTCAAAGAGTTGTGTCCGGCTTAGAGAAACCAGCTCGCATGCCGTAAGGCAGATGGCGGTCGCCGTGCGCGGGCGCCCATCCAGGGCTCCGATCTCGCCCACGAGGCTGCGCGACAGCTCGATATTGGCCACCAGCTTTTGCCCACCGGGCGAATAGAGCGAAATCTCGACGGTGCCGCTCATCACGCCGTAGATGCGGTCGGAAGCGTCCTCCTGGACGAATAAATGCTGGCCGGCGGCATAGCGCTCAAGCTTGCAGCCGCCGAACAACAGGTCGAAGTGGCGCGGGTCGATGCGCGCCAGGCGCGGCAGGTTCCTGTCGTCCGCGCCGTTTGTAGCCATGATACGATTCCGCCTCTCGTTAGACGGAAATTGTAGGATAAGTGCGTGCTCGATCAAAGCGTCGTCTCCTTCTGTGGTGGCTGACCGAAATCGGCAGTGGCGGACAGACGTTTCATGTCACGCGTCACACGCCGAAATTGGATAAGCCGGCAAACTGTAAGGAGACCGGGCGCACTGGCGGTTGCGGGCCGATCTTGGAAACGCCATCCGCGCGCTTGGGTGGGAGGTGCCCATGCGCGCAGACGGCAAACCTGAAAATGGCTAGGTGATCGAAATTTCTCCTCGAGAACCGCATCCATATCGCAGTCCGGCAGCAGCTTCGGACGCCGTAGTCAGCTCGGGCCGTCGATGCCGCCGTTACAACATCTGAGCGCAAGCCCTGTTCGGCGTATGTGAAGGCGCTCACAGATATACGCATCGGGCGGACTGATGGTTATTTTAGAAGTGTATGGTCTTTGCTTTGCAATCGGCATGATTGCCTAGTCGGCAAAGAGATCAACCGAAGTATGGCTGGAACCTTGTCTTGACTACAGGTGACGGTCGGCGTCATGGTTCACTTTGGGGGGCAGGCCATGACAGCCGCGAAGGGATTCCTTGTAAAGGTTCGCGGCGACGGCGCGGGGCTCTCGGTCCAAGGCGGGCCGCCCCGGATTGGCGGCATCGAAGCCGAGCCGATCCTCTCTCTGCCTGCCGACGTGAGCGCCGGCACGGCCGCGGCCGGGGATCGCGGCGCCACCTGGTTTCGGTTGGCCACGGACGCCGCCGATACACATAACCCCTGGGATCATGCCCACGATCTTGTCGCCCGGAACCCGGCGCTGGCGGCCGCGGGCGCCGAGGTGCTCGCAATCGAGCCCGATATCGTGCAGCAGTGGGATTATAAGGACAGCGGCGGCGATCGCGGCATGGCGGCAAGCGCAGCTCCGGTCTGTGCATTCGACGATCAGGACCCGCAGGGCGGACAGGCGGTGGTCGCGGGGCGCGTCGCCTGGAATGCCGCGCCGGACTTCAGCCAGTTCGCGGCGGCGCGCGAGAAGGTAGGCGCCAAGCAGGCCAACATCACCATCGCCCATCTCGATACCGGTTTCGATCCACGCCATCAGACCATTCCGGCCGCGCTTCTTGCAGCGCAGCAGCGCAATTTCGTCGATGATGGGACGGGTCCGAACAACGCGGCCGATCACGCTCCGGCCGGCACGCTGACCAGCAATCGCGGCCATGGAACCGGCACGCTCAGCCTGCTTGCCGGCAACAAGCTCGACGGCTCCTCGCCGCACTGGCCAGGCTTCAACGATTTCATCGGCGGCGCGCCACTGGCGAAAATCCTGCCGGTGCGCATCGCCGACTGGGTGGTGCGGCTGACCACCGGCACCATGGTGCAAGGCATCGACTTTGCGCGCAAGCAGGGAGCGCAGGTGTTGTCGATGAGCATGGGCGGCCTCGCCTCGCAGGCGCTGGTCGACGCCGTCAATCTTGCCTACGATCACGGTGTGGTCATGGTCACGGCGGCCGGCAACAATTTCACCATCACGCCGCGCAGCATCGTCTATCCGGCACGCTACAACCGGGTGCTTGCGGCCTGCGGCGTGATGGGCGACGGGCGCGCCTATGCCGGGCTCTCGTTCGGCACCATGCAAGGCAATTACGGGCCGCCGTCGAAGATGGATACGGCGCTCGGCGCCTACACGCCGAATGTGCCCTGGGCCGAGATCGATTGTCGCAAGGTGGTCGACATGGATGGCAGCGGCACCTCCGCCGCCACCCCGCAGGTCGCGGCCGCGGCCGCTCTCTGGTTAGCCGAGCACTGGGACGTGGTGAAGAATTATCCTCAGCCCTGGATGCGTGTCGAAGCCGTACGCAAGGCGTTGTTCGCGAAAGCCCTGAAATCGACGGCCAAGATGAACGCGGCGGAGACGAAGGAGAAGATCGGGCAGGGCGTCTTGCGGGCCTTCGATGCGCTGGGCTTCCCGCCGCCGGCGGCGAACAGCCTGACCAAGCTCGCTCGAGCCACCTACACGTGGAGCTGGCTGGACCTTTTGACCGGAGGGAATTCGTTGGCGGCGCAACCGCCGGCGACGCTGCGGCAGCGGAGGATGTTTGCGCTGGAACTGACGCAGATGGCGCAAGCCACGGCGGCAATCGACCAGGCGATCGCCGACCCGGATGGCGATCCGGACGAGGTTTCGGCGGCGGCCCGCAACCGCTACCTGGAGGCGGCGCTCGACCAGGGCAACCCATCGAAGCCGTTGAAGGCCTTTCTGGAAGGATGGCTGGGCCGGCCAAGCGCCAGCGTCGCGGCTCCGGCGCCGGTCGTGGGCCCGGCACCGGCCATCAGGCGCAAGCCGCGGCCGCTGCCGCCGCCGCAACGGCGGCTGCGCATCTACGCGCTCGACCCGTCGGTCGCCAAGCGACTGGATTCGGTTTCGGTCTACCAGGCGACGCTTTCGGTGCCGTGGGACGACGAGCCTGCGACTGACAGGCCGCTGCTGCCCGGTCCGATCGGCGAATATCTCGAGGTGGTCGATGTCGACCCCGCGTCCGACCGCGTCTACGACCCGGTCGACCTCAACGACAAGGTCCTTCTGGCGCAGGACGGCCTGCCGCCTTCGGAGGGCAATCCGAAATTCCACCAGCAGATGGTCTATGCGGTGGCCATGACCACGATCGGGCATTTCGAGCGCGCTCTTGGCCGGCGGGCGTTGTGGGCGCCGCACTACGCCGAGGCTCCCGGCCGCACCGGTGACATGACTGTGAAGGCGCATTACGTGCCGCGCCTGCGCATCTATCCGCATGCGTTGCGTGCCGAGAATGCCTATTACAGCCCGGAAAAGAAGGCGCTGCTGTTCGGCTATTTCCCGGCGACCAGCAATCAGGGCGACGTCACCACGCCCGGAACGACGGTGTTCTCGTGCCTGTCCAGCGACATCGTCGCGCATGAGATGTCGCACGCATTGCTCGACGGGCTGCACCGCCGCTTCCAGGAAGCATCCAACCCGGACGTGCCGGCCTTCCATGAGGCCTTTGCCGATATCGTCGCGCTGTTCCAGCATTTCACGCTGAAGGAACTGGTCGGCTTCGAGATCGGCAAGGCGAGGGGCGAATTGTCGGCCGCCTCGCTGCTTTCCGGTATTGCCAAGCAGTTCGGCGAAGGCAGCGGCCGGGCCGGGCCGTTGCGCGAATATGGCGGCGCCGGCATGGCCGACCTCGACTACGACAAGACTTTCGAGGCGCATGACCGGGGCTCGATCCTGGTTTTCGCTGTCTACCAGGCCTTTCTTGCCATCGCCGACCGGCGGACCGACGACCTGATCCAGCTTGCCACCGGCGGGTCCGGCATCCTGCCGGCGGGCACCTTGCATCCGAGCCTGGTCGAGCGCCTCACCGACGAGGTTGCCAAGACCGCCACGCAGATGCTGACCATGTGCATCCGCGCGCTCGACTATTGCCCTTCCGTCGACATCAGCTTCGGCGAATATCTGCGCGCCCTGATCACCGCCGACCGCGACGCCTACCCTGACGATCCGCTGCACTATCGCCTGGCCTTCCTGGAATCCTTCCGCAAGTGGAAGCTGTTGCCGCGCGACGTTCGCACCATCTCGGAGGAGACGCTCGCCTGGAGCGCGCCGGAGGATCCGTCGCCGGTCTGGCTGAAGGGCCTACTCGGCAAGATCGACCTCGGCTGGAACCAGAAATTGAAGCGGGCCGATATCTTCGCGCTCAACGACAAGAACCGCTATGCGCTGTGGAAGGCGATGCACAAGGCCTTCGCCTCCGATCCGGACCTCTACAAGCAGTTCGGCCTGCTGCCCGACCTGCCGCGCTACAATGACGACGGCACGGTCATGCACCCGCCGAAGAAAGGTGAGACGACGTTCGACATCTACAGTGTGCGCCCGACGCGCCGCGTCGAGCCGGACGGCTCGTTCCGCGTCGAGGTGGTGGCGGTCATCCAGCAGCGCATTCCGGTTGCGCTGGACGGCACGGCGATGCCGCAAGGCATGGCCAAGGGCGAAGGCTTCTTCTGGTTCCGCGGCGGCGCCACGATCATCATCGATCCGCGCGAGGGTTTCGAGGAAATCCGCTACTCGATCATCAAGAACACCGGCAGCGCGGACCGGCAGAAGCGTCAGGCCGGGACGATGGCGGCCAATTATCTGTCGCCGCTGCGAGCGCTCTATTTTGGCGGCGAAGTGTCGGAGCCCTTTGCCTTGCTGCATGCCAGCGACGGAGACGACGACCATGTCTAGAAAGCCGGCGGCAAGAACTAGGCCGGCAAAAGCGGCTCCCGCGGCGACGCCGGCATCGGGCATCACCGTCAGGCATTACTGCCAGGGCATCGGCGACTGCCACTTGCTGACGTTCAAGAAGCCTGACGGTAAGCCGTTCCGCATTCTCATCGATTGCGGCATTCATGTTTCGATCAAGGGTGGCCCGGCGCTGGTCGCCGACATCGTCGCCGACCTCAAGAAGGAGACCGGCGGCAAGATCGACATCCTCGTCGTCACGCACGAACACTGGGACCATGTCTCCGGCTTCCTGACCGCGAAGGACCTCTTCAAGGATTTAGTCGTCGGCGATGTCTGGATGGCTTGGACCGAAAATCCCGCGGACGGCGAGGCCGCGGAACTCGACAAGTTCAAGGGCCAGGCGCTGGCGGCCCTGCAAGGCGTGGGCCAGAAGCTCGACGGAATGCAGGGGCTCAGTTCTTACATGGCCGGCGTGCGCGACGGCTTGCAATCCGTGCTCGGCTTCCAGTTCGGCGCCGCCGGCGAGCGGGTGCGCTCGGCCCGCGACGCAGCGGCAAAGCTGTCGCAAAAACCGTCGCCGACCTATTTCGAGCCCGGCGGACCGCCGGTGACGATCGACGCATTGCCCAACCTGCGCGTTTATGTGCTCGGCCCGCCGCGCGACAAGGCGGCGCTTCGCCTGGATGAAAAGGCGAGCGAGATGTTCCCGCTGGCCAGCGGTGGCCCGTACGCGCGGGCGCTGGCGAGCGGTCTCAAGATGAACGAGGCGGCCGATGCCGGTTACGTCGACGAGCTCAGTCCGTTCGAGCGCAATGTCGGCACGCCGCTTTCCGCGGCGCTCGCCGGCGACAAGGGCAGCGACCCGGCCATCGACATCGCCGCCTTTGTCCGCAAGCATTACTCCGGACCAGTCTCGGCCGCGGCATCCATGGAAGACCGCGACCAGTCCTGGCGGCGCATCGACGCCGACTGGATGGGGATCGCCGCCGACCTGGCCTTGCAGCTCGACCGCGGCGTCAACAACACCAGCCTGGTGCTGGCCTTCGAGTTCATCGACAGCGGCCGGGTGTTGCTGTTCCCCGGCGACGCCCAGATCGGCAACTGGCTAAGCTGGAAGGACCTGAAATGGCCGGTGGGGCAGAGCACCGTCACATCGGCCGATCTTCTGGCGCGCACCGTCTATCTCAAGGTCGCCCATCACGGCAGCCAGAACGCCACGCCGCAGAAACAGGGCTTCGATCTGCTGACGAGCTCGGACCTGTCGGCCTTCATCCCGACCAACAAGGTCGACGCGCTGAACGTGCACTGGGGCGAGATGCCCTATAACGGCATCCTGACCGCGCTCGAGACAAAGACAAAGGGCCGCGTCATCCGTGCCGATGATCCATGGCTGGCGGACAAGAATGGAAAGCCGGTCTTTGCCGCGCCGTCCGGTTCGATCCAGGCGGTGCGCAGCGCGCCGCGCGATGCCGCGCGGGGACCGGGCGGACTGTGGGTGGAAGTGGATCTGGTCTAGGACCACCGGAGCGCCGCCGCGGCAGGCGCTGATCAGTCCGGCCTCAAGGCCGATTGCGAAAAATCGAAAACCGATTTATGGAACACTCGGCTGAGTGAGGGCGGCCACTCAACACATTGCACAAGGTCGCCCCATGCCCGATGCATTCTCCCGCGTCATCGCCTTCCTTGCCGTGGTCACGGCCCTGCTGTTTGCCGGGCTGCATTTTCACCAGGGCCACATCATCGCCACGCTTTACTTCATGACCGGCGCCATTCTGGTGACCGCCGTGACGCGCATGAATGTGAGGAGAGGGCTGATTTAGGCGCCAGCGCCGTCCAGGCCAGCTGCGCACGTAGCGATGACTGTGAATTGGTGGGCTGGATCATCCAACTCATTCAGCAAGTTGATGGTGGGCGATGCAGGGATTGAACCTGCGACCCCACCCGTGTGAAGGGTGTGCTCTCCCGCTGAGCTAATCGCCCGCCTTGGGCCCGAAGGCCGAAGCGAGCCGCGATATAAGGGAGGCGGGTGCGCGAAGTCAAGGCGATGTGCCAAGCTTATCGCGCGGACCGGTTTCCGGTTTCTCAACCGTCCCGGTCCGAGTTCCGCTCAGCGTGCCGCCGCGATCAACCGCTCGGCCAGTTGCGGCGTCAGCGTGTCGAAATGCGAGATCACCAGAGTTGGCTCGAATTCGCGCACATGGCGGTCGGTGTAGCCGAAATCGACCGCGACCACAGGAATGCCGGCTGCCTTGGCGGTGTCGATGTCGGTCTGCGAATCGCCGATCATCAAGGCGTTCTCCGCATCGCCGCCGGCCAGCCTGATCGTCTCGGTGAGATGGCGCGGGTCGGGCTTGCGGAAGGCGAAGGTGTCCTGGCCGCAGATCGCGGCAAAGTAGTTTGACAGGCCAAGCGCGCCGATCAGCGTAGCGGAATTCGCTTCATATTTGTTGGTGCAGACCGCCATCAAATAGCCGGCTGCCTGGAAACGGTCGAGCGCGGCGATGACGCCCGGATAGGGGCGGGACTTGCCGGGAATGTTCAGCGTGTAATGGTCGAGGAACAGCTTCAGCAGCCGGTCGTGCTCTTCCGCCATCAGCGCCTTGTTCTGCGCGGCATGCGCGCGTTCGATCATGACGCGGCCGCCATGGCCGACGAAGCGTCGGAAGCCGGCTTCGTCGACAGCGGCGAGATCGCTTGCCGCCAGGCTGTGGTTGAGGCTGTCGAGCAGGTCCGGTGCCGTGTCGACCAGCGTTCCGTCGAGATC